>DYBN01000055.1 GCA_019418605.1 Sutterella sp.
CCGGGCTCGGCCGAGCCCGGCGCCGACACGCTTGCCGTGAGGCCCGAGTACTGCGAGGAAATGGGAAGCGAAACGCTTTTGTGGTGCCGTGCGGCGCAAACCGACAAGGCCTTCTGCGCGAGGCTTCCGAGAATGAGCGGCGCGGACCTCATGTCGGTGCAGGCGCTTGAATTTGACTGGCAGCGGCTTCTTGTCTTTGACGAAGAGGGCCGCCGCGTGCGGTTGGAAGCCGCGCCGTACGAAAGCGGCCGGTTTTTCTTTAAGCGCAGCGGCGCGCCGAGCCTAGTCACCGGCAGCCGCGCGAGCGCCTAGCAAAGCGGGGACCCCGATACGAATTTTGGAGATCTCGCCCATGTCTACCGCTTCAATCTGCGCGCAGCCGCCGGCAGCGGCAAGCCGCCTGCGGGCCCCGGTCTTTGAAAAGGGGCTGTGGCTGGCAAACCCCTTCATGCTCTCGCCCGCTCTGGGGTGCCTTCTGTTGTTTTTCATCATCCCGATGTTTGCCACGGCCGCGGTGAGCTTTACCGACTGGCAGCTCGGAGGCCAGGGCGAGGTGAGCTTCGTTGGCTTTGCCAACTACGTGGCGCTCTGGGAGAGCGACGAATTTCACCAAAGCGTGCGCAACACGCTTCTGATGACCGCGATGGTGGTGCCTGCGTCGTTTGTGCTTTCTCTGGCGCTCGCGCTTGCGGTGCGGGCTTCCGGCAGGCTCGCGCGCTTCTGGCAGACGGTGTATTTCCTGCCCGTGACGGCTTCGCTTGTTGCCATGGCCGTGGTCTGGCAGTGGATCCTGCACCCGGAGGTGGGCTTTGTCGCCGTCATCCTCGAGACGTTTGGCTACACGGAAAACGTCAACCTTCTAAACGACCCGGATCTGGTGCTGCCCACGCTTGCCTTTATCAGCGTCTGGCAGATGACGGGCTACTTCATGGTGATCTTTTTAACGGGCCTCGTGCAGATTCCGGCCGACATCTACGACGCGGCGCGCGTTGACGGCGCAAGGCGCCCCCTGACGCTTTTTGTGCACATCACCTGGCCCCTGCTTGGGCCCACGTCCTTTTTCGTGATGATCCTCACGACGATCAAGACCTTTCAGATCTTTGACATCGTCAAGGTGCTCACCAAGGGCGGGCCCGAGCACGCAAGCGAAATCCTGCTCTACACCATGTACCAGGAGGGCTTTTCATTTTTCCGCATGGGGACGGCGGCGGCCGTCGGAACGATCTATCTGGCGGTGATGCTGTTTTTGACCTGGCTGCAAAACCGCTATGTCGGCAGGAGAGTGCACTATGGCTTTGAATAAGGAGGTTTTGCGCGAGCGGCTGCGCACGGGGGCGATCAACGTCGTGCTCGCCCTGGGCGCCGTGCTGATCGTCCTGCCCTTTGTGTGGATGGTAAGCCTCTCGGTCAAGCCCGAAAACGAGATCTATCAGGCGGCGATCAACTTTTTGCCCGAGGAGTGGGACTTTGAAAACTACGTCGAGGCCTTTGAGTTCGGGGAGGTCGGCACGTTCGTGCGAAACGGCCTTTTGGTGACGTTCACGATTCTGGCCATTCAGCTCATGACCGTGATCCCTGCGGCCTACGTGCTTGCCCGCAAGCGCTTTCGCCTTGAGGGCGCGGCCTTCGGGCTCGTGCTCATGGGGCTCATCGTGCCGCAGCAGGCCGTCGTGATTCCGCTTGTGCTTGCCATGGCCCGCGCGGGACTGCTCAATACGTTTCCCGCCCTTGTGCTTCCCTTTATGACTAGCGCTTTGGGCATCTTTTTGCTTCGCCAAAGCTTCAAGGCGATTCCGCAGGACCTGATCGATGCGGCGCGCATCGACGGCGCAAGCGAGCCCTTCATTTTGTGGTTCATCCTCGTGCCGCTTGTGAAGCCCGCGCTTGCTGCCTTTGCCGTGTTTTCTCTTGTGAGCCACTGGAACGACTTCTTCTGGCCGCTTCTGGTGGTCAACGACCTGCAGCTTGCAACGCCGCCCCTGGGAATTTCGATCTTCGCCTCCGACGAGGGCGGCAACGACGTCGGCCCCATGATGGCATCGGCCACCGTGATCGTGGCCCCGCTCATGATCGCCTTTGTCTTTGCAAGGCGCTGGTTTATCCAGGGCGTGACGCTCTCGGGGCTCAAGTAGCCGCAACGGAAACGAACGGATAAAGGAAACACCCCCCGTGAAGTTCATCCACCTCACCGATACGCACTTAAGCTCCGAGCCGCTCTACGGCATCGACACGCACGCAAGGCTTGCCGCCGCCCTCGAACACATCAAGAAGCGAGCCGACGGCGCTCTCTTTGCCGTCGTCACGGGCGACATCGCGCAGGCGGGCGACGTCGACTCCTACCGGGAGGCCGCGCGCATGTTTGCAGAGCTTCCCATGCCGGTCTTCGTGCTGCCGGGAAACCACGACAACGAAGAGCATTTCGCACAGGTTTTTGCTCGCGCAGATGACGTTCTCCTGCCCTCGGGCGGGGACATTCCTGCGCCCTTGGCTCCGGCCAAGGTCAGCGCCCCCGACTTTGAAGCCGTGTTTTTCAACACGGCCCAGCGCGGCAAGGCCGCAGGCCGCGTGCGCGAAGACGAGTTGGCAGCGCTTGAAGCGCTGCTCTCGCGCCCCGATCCCCGGCCGCTTTTGATTTTCATGCACCATCCGCCCTTTGCCAGCGGCATTGCGGCCATGGACGCGGCGGGGCTTGAAAACGCAGGCGACCTTGCGCGGGTGCTGCAAATGGGCGTGCGCAAGGCGTCGGGGATTTTTTGCGGGCATCTGCACCGCACGATCTCGGGGCTCTGGGCGGGGACGAGCGTTTCGTGCCTGCGCGCCGTTGCCCACGAAGTGGCGCCGGATGTGCACGGCAGCGTCATGACGGGCACGGTCGAGGCGCCCGAGTACGCGCTCGTTGAGGTTGAAAAGACAAACAAGGAGGAGGGCGCGGGTGTCTCAATTTTGTCGCAGACGATGCGCTTTACCGAAGGCTTCGAGCGGTTTTGCCTTTAAAGGGGCGGGCCGCTCAAATTTTTAACAACACGACTTTTTTTGGGGTACGCGCGCCGGACGTCTTTTCACAGAGGTGGAAGTGACAGAGAGAAGCGAAGACGCGTGCGGCGCCGCCGGACCTGGTTCATCACCGACATCAACATGGAGACAACAGACATGTTCAACACGATCTCACGCCGCAAGGCGATTCAGCTGCTTGGCGGCGCGGCTCTTGCTGCGGGACTTCCCCGCTTTGCTTCCTCGACGGCCTGGGCCGCGGACGAAGACATTGAGTTTACGATCGCGCACACCTACGGCAAGATCTTCCGCCCGATTCACACCAAAATCATCAAGGAATTCAACAAGATCCACCCCAACGTCCATATCCGGCTCGAAGCGCCCATGTCCGACTACGAGGAGCTCACCCAGCGCACGCTCTCGGGAATTTCGCAGGGCAATGCGCCGGTGCTCTCCTTTCAGGGCGTCAATCAGTTTCGTCAGTACATCGAGCTTGGCGCGGCCTACGACATCACGCCCTTTACAAAGGACGATCCGCGCTGGGCTGCGGGCTCGGACTACTACCCGGAGATGATGCGGCTGTGCAACTTCAACGGCGTGCAGTACGGCGTGCCGTTTGCGATCTCCACGCCCATCATGTACGCCAACCACACGCTGCTGCAAAAAGCGGGCGTGGATCTGAGCAAGCCCTTCAAGAACTGGAAGGACGTCATCGAGGCCGCCCGCAAGGTGCGCGCCTACGACTCCAAGTGCATGGGCATCTACGTCGACTATCAGGCCACGGGCAACTGGATCTGGCAGGCGTTTTTGTACTGCGAGGGCGGCACGATGATGGACGAGGCCGAAAAGCGCGTCACCTTTGCCGACGAGCCGGGCCTGCGAGCGGCGCGGCAACTGCGCGAATTCATCGACCTCGGCCTCATGGCCGACGCCACGGCGCTGCAGGGCCAGCAGTCCTTCATCTCCGGGCGCGTGGGCTTTTACATCGCCTCCACCTCCTGGCTCAAGGGAGTGCAGGACAAGATCAAGGGGTTTGAGGTCAAGACGCACCTCTTCCCGGAGGGATCGACGGGGCTGAGGAGGCTCCCCTGCGGCGGCAACGGCGCAATGATCATCACCAAGGATCCCAAGGTGGCGCGGGCGGCCTACGAGTACGCCATGTTCGCCTCGGGTCCGATCGGCACGGCCATTCAGGTGGCGGGCTCGGGCTACATGCCGATGAACAGCAAGGGGACCGAGCGGCTTGCCGCCTTCTACGAAGAAAATCCCAACTTCAAGACCTCGCTTGAGCAGATTCCGACGATCTTTCGGTGGTACGCCTTCCCGGGCACCAACACGCTCAAGATCATCGACGTCATCAAAAACGACCTGCAGTCGATTGTGAGCAAGCGCGTTTCGGCCGACGACGGCATTAAGGCGGCCGCCGCCGAGGTGCAAAAGCTCCTTGCCGCGTAAAGAACGCAAACGGGACGTCTTTGATCTTCAAAAAGCCGCCCGGAAGGCCCGAAAAGGCTGAAGCAAACGCCTTTGCGGGCGCCCGACGCGGCTTGTTTTTTGCCCATACGACATGAATCAGACATCTCGCCGCGGGGCCGGCACGATTCTTCTGCGCGACGGGCTGCGCGCCGCACGCAGAACGATTGAGGCTGCGCGCGCCGTCGTCAGCGACATCGACGGCGTGCTGCTTGTAAGCGGCCGGGCCACGCCCGGGGCGCGCGAGCTTTTGGAGAAAAAGCGCTGCGTGTGCGTCTCAAACAACTCCACGCACACGGCCGAGACGCTCTCGGAAGTCTTTGCCGCCGCGGGACTCTCGGTGCGGCCGCAGGATTTGTTTCTTGCGGGCGAAGCGGCCGTCTCCTTTCTAAAAAAGCGCTGCCCGCAGGAGCCGGTGCTTGCGCTTGCTTCGGGCGACATCTTAAAGCTTGCCGCGCGAGAGCTTTCCTTGCTTGACCCCAAGGCCAGTCACACACAAACACCCTCGGCCGTTTTGGTGTGCCGCGACGAGACGCTCACCTTTGAGAAGCTTCAGTGCGCGGCCAACGCCCTGCATCTGGGGGCGGCCGCGATTGTCGCCAATCCCGACCTCACGCATCCGGCCGCGGGCGGCCGCGTGCATCTTGAGACAGGAGCGATCTGGCAGGCGCTGCGCGCGCAGTGCCTTTTGCCGCAGCAGGCGGTCGTCGTCGGCAAGCCCTCGGCCATGCTCGTGCACGAGGCGGCGCGCCACATGGGCGCCCCTGTGCAGGAACTCGTCTTTTTGGGCGACAACCTTCTGACCGACGCCGCGGCGGCGCAGGCGGCGGGCATGCCCTTTATCCATGTGGGCGCTGGAGGCTTTTCTCTTGAAGACCTCTTGCGGGGAGAGTGAGGCCGCAATAGCCTCCGTGAACTCTTTGGCTTGAGGTGGGCAGGGGCCGGAGAGGGCCTTGTGATGCAGTGATGAGGGCGGCAGGCGCCGCTGTAAACCCTTCTTTGAGAGCGTGGAGGGGCCAATTTGGCGAACATGTCGCTGTTTTACAACCTTGAGAGTGAAAACCCCAGTATTGGCGAGAGGGTTTTAGTTTGGCTCTCAATTGTTTGATTTAAAAGGAGAAGTTTCTGACGGTGCTGCCTTGTTGATTGCACTGATTTTGAGTGCCTGAAGAGAACTTGACGCAAGTCAACCCGCTGGGGGGGGGTACTACCTTGGAGGTAATTGCCCGCTGGCGAGCCCCGGGCGCTTGGGTTTGCGTATGACCTTTTGACAGGTGAATCTATGAACAAGGCATTCAAGGTTTTGTGGAATCGAGTGAGAAACTCCTACGTCGTTGCCTCCGAGGCGCGCGCCTCGCGCGGCAAGGCCGGCAAGGCGGCAAAGACGGTGGCGGCGGCTGCCGTGGCGGGCGCTTTGGCTTTTGGCGGTGCGGCGTCGGCTCAAACCACCATCGATTTTGGCGCTGTCCAGCAAGAAGGGACGACGAAGTTTCTCTCCGGCAATGGGAATTCGCTCGTCATTCAAACCAATGCCAGTGCTTCCCAGATGGTCTCTGACTTGGCTGATGCACTAGAGGCGGAGAATACGGAGAATAAAATCCAAGCTATTCGAGAAGCATTGTCTCAGTTTGACGCTACTGGTGAAACCGCCATTTTGACAGGTTTGGCAGGCGGGACGAATTACTTGGATAAGTACTCTTATTCCAAGGCGGTTTTCCTGGCCGGGGTGGGGGAGGACTTAAAGTTAGACCCGGCCATCGTGAGCGTTGCCCAGAAAATTCAGGATCAATTCTCGGTTCCTGTTGCGGAAGGGGGCAGCGAACTGGTTGTGAACTCTCCAGCTGCTGATGGTGTGATCAGGATGCACATCGGCGGGCTTGACGCTGATGGCAACGCGACGGAACCCGTGTTGCTGGCGACGGTGGGGGGAGACCGATATGTGAATGCAACTTTGTATATGGAAGGAGAAAGCGCAGGGGAGCCTGTTGTCAATTCAATCAGAAGAACGGGTGATATTCAGATCGTTGCTGAAAGCGGAAACTTGTTTGGTCTTACAGGGGGCAGTTCGGCGATTAATCTGAATGGGCTCGCTCTTGGGGCGTCGTTTGGCTCTCTAGCTCTATCTGTCAGTGCCAATGCGGAGTCGACTTCCGTTCAGATCGACGGGAATGTTGATGTCAGTTTGGCTGGCTCCACAAATGCCGCCGGGGTTCTCGTCTCTGGTTCCGCCCTGGCGCTTGGCGGCGCTGCAACTTCAACCGTGACGGGCGACGTCACTCTCAACATCAGCTCCGACCATAATGAAGGGAACAACCTTTCCGGTCTGACCGTCGGTGTGTTCGGCGGTGGTCTTGCCGCCTCGACCATGGACGGCAAAGCGGAGACAAAGGTTGATGGCACTACGACGATCGACATCACCAACGGTGTGGTGGTGGGCGCCTTCGGCGGCGGTGCCGCGCTGTCGGCGGAGCTCGAGGGCAGAGTCTGGAACGCGCTCAAGGGACTGACGACAGGGGATGATCCGCTTTTGGACAGTATTGCCCCGATCAACCCTGATGGAACTGTAGCGACGCCGGAGAATGAATCCCCGATTTTGATCAATGGCGGCAATGCAACGGCCACTTCCGGCGACATCAATCTTTATGCCGGCGGCGAGTCCGTCACGGTGGCGCTCGCGGGCGGCGGCCTTGCCGTGGCTTCTTCCGGCGGAACCGGTGGCTCGTCAACCGTAAATGTCAATACGGGCGACATCTCAATTACCTTGGGCGACGAACAGACTCCTGAATTGGATGAGGATCAGAGGGGGGCGCTCCGAGAAACCGCGAAGACGCTTTTTGAAGCCTTGAGGGACTCCGACGACGATCTTTCGACGCTCGTGGGCGAAGTGACGCAGGCCGTGAAGGATTCTCAAGAAAGCTATCGCGGTGCGCACGTCGGGACAGTGGGCGGAAGCATTGTCGTTGCGCGCATGCCTAGCCCGGCAACCGGCACGGTCGCAACAGCCGAAGCCAATTCAGGCGACGTCACCATCAACCTCAACGGCGGCTACAACGTGGCGACGCTGGGCGGCGGCATGGCTATCTCTTCAGGAACAGGGGAGGCCGCAGGAACGCACGCTACTTCGACGGTGGATTCCACAACGATCAACATCAACGGTGGCGACAACGTTCTCGTGATGGCGGGCGGCGCGGCCTATGCAACCGGGGAGACAACGGAAGATGAGGAGGGTGAAAACCACTACCCGACCTCAACGTCTGCATCCACTGTTGAGGCGGCTGCCGTCGTTGTCAACGGGGGATCTGTTGACGGCATCTTCGGCGGCGGTCTGGCTATTGACGATACCAACGCGGGCGAGACGAACGCCACGGCAACAACCGAAAAGGTAGTGATCACAGTGACCGGCGGAACGGTCTACGCTGCCGATCCGTCTCCTCTGGCAGGTGTTGCTGAAGGCAATTCTTCAGAAGCACCGAGCAACGGAACGTATGTTGACGACACGGCGGATCTTCTTGCCAAGAACCTGACCAATGCCGCCATCGTGGGCGGCGGCATCGCGACGGGTGCGGAAGCACAGGCAACGTCCAAGAACGTAACTATCAATCTCACGGGCGGAACGGTTGACGGGAACGTCTACTCCGGTGGCGCGGCAACGCTGGGCGGAACTTCGATCGTGGAGACGGCAAATGTTGTGGTCGACGGTGCCACAGTAACCGGCAACATCTATGGCGGCGGCCTTGTCGGCAGCCCGCGCAACAATGATTTTGGCAATGCAGACCAGTATTCTCGGGCGAATAGCTCGGTGAATGAGGTGACGATCACCCTGAGGTCAGGCTCGGTGGTAGGTAATGTCTACGCCGGCGGGTATTTGTACGAAGGGTCTGAGGAAGTCACGAACCATGTCGGCACGGCCAACATCATCATCGAAGCTGCCGATGTCTTCAAAGGGGAAAAAGGCGTTCTCGACGGCACGGGTGCAGATACCGCGACGCTTACCATCAATCCTGCTGAGTACGCCTTCAAGGACAATCAGTCGGCGGTAGGCTTTAACACCATCGATGCTCTCGGCACCGTCACGAACCTTGCCTACAACTTCGGGGACAGGGAAAGCACGACCATTAAAAATGGCACGGTTGAGTTCTCCTCGATTACCAACGCAGACGGCAAGACGCTTAAAGTCGGCGAGGCAGAGTCGACGGCAATCGCCGCGATTACCGCTCCGGACGACGGTACTGCTGGTGTGAATGGATTGACCATCGAGGTCGCCAACGGCCTCATGGCATTTAACAGCGACGCTGCGACCGCCGCATCGGTTGCCTCCTCGCAGCAGGCGCAATCGGCAGCCTACGTCACCGGCACTCTGAATCTGGACAACATGCGTCTGGTTCTTGGCGACGCCTCTGCTGAGACGACCGGCAACGGCCTCTTTGCCGGCGCCAACGGCACGCTCATTGCCGATGCAGCTGGCAATACGCGAATCACCGGCACAACGAGCTTTGCTTCAGAGTCTGCGATTCACTTCACGAACGTTGCCGCCGCGGCCGACGACAACAAGGAGGTGTTGATCGCCCTTGATGAAGCTGACGCGCCCCAGACGACGGTCGACAACGTGCTCTTTGTCGCCGAGCGCAATGACACGGACACGGGCTTTGCCTTTGCCCGGCGCTCTGCCGATCAGCTTGGCGCCGTGGGACTTTCGGACTTTGACGATCTGGACTTCCTTGCGCAGGTCAACGGCTCGGCTTCGACAAACCGCGGCGCGCGCTTTGTGAGCGGCTTCCTTGATGAAGGCGCCGCAGGCATCAACAGCAGCAACCGTTCGCAGCAGCTCAACGCCGCCGTGAACCTTGCTACGGCCGCCGGCGTGCAGACCGCCGCAATTGACGGCACGATGATGGGCATTGAGGCCGCCAACAAGCGCGCCTCCATCATCAATAACTTCGCCGACGGCGGCGAGCTCTTTG
>DYBN01000056.1 GCA_019418605.1 Sutterella sp.
CCTGACTTTTAGAGTTTTGAGCTAGAAAAAATGCCGTCACCCCTTATTCTGCAAGGGATTGACGGCAATCTAGTTTTATTGGCTTGTAGTGATGAAAAACTACATCGTAGCCCAGCAGACCGGCGGCACGGCGTCCGTGACCGAGTCAAAGCGCGTCCTCAGGCACCGTGCCAGCTCGGCGCGTTTGCAAAATCGAGGCGGCACCTCTAGGCCTACCGCCTTGAGAAGCTCACCGATGCCACCGAGCTTGATGCTGCCCCGGTTGAGTGCTGCGATCAACTCCTCTGTTTGGACGCGCTCGCGCCCCCTGCGCAGGCTCGGGCGCTTCTCGCAAGACAGAAACGCTACATCCGGACCGGTGGCCTCAACTTCGGTTTTGATCGCGGCCACTTGGGCATTGCCCAGCGTTTTGCAAATCTCCCGCACACTCATGCTTGCGCCCATGGCCTGCAGCTTGTGCTGCAGCAGCCTAATCAGCACCAACGCCAGCACGCACAGCGTAACGTGCCCGCGCACGTGATCAGATGTCCAGACGTACATGGGCCGCAAGCCGAGATTGTTCTTCATGATTCGGAAGCATTCCTCGATCTGGCATTGACGCTTGTAGGCCATGGCAATATCGGGCCCCTCGAGTTGTCGAGGCGGTTCCTTAACCTGCGTCTGCGCGTCGGCTTTGCCGTCGTCACTCGCGGAGCTTGATTCTTTGTTTGGGGCGTCGTAAACAAGCGCTGCAAAGCCGCACAGCGCAAGCTTGCGCTCGTAGACCTCTTGATTGATCCCAAGTATGGGCTTGTCCTGCTCCTCTCCAATGTCTGCCAATGCCGTCCAGCCGTTTTTGCGTGGGCCGAGCTTGTAGCCGATTTTCATTTTTTGTTCAACGATGGACTTCCAGAGCTCCAGAATGGCCTTGTCACGCTGTCTGCGCTTCTCGTTGTAGGTCAGCACCAATGTGCATTTCACGTCCCCATCCTTAGTCCTGCCCCGTTTGGTCCAGTTCTTGATGATCTGGTAGCCGCCGGCCTCAGGGTTTGAAGAATCAAACGGTGTGTACAGAGATCGATCAAGCATCTTGTCCGTGAGCGCCTTGCTGAACTGCGTTACTTTCTGGGCAACCAGAAACCCCAGACCGCTCTCGTGCAGCATCTGCAGGTTCTTCACGGAATTGATGCCGCGATCGGCGCTCACCGTTACATCCGTAATGTCATATTTCTTCTTGAACTCTTCAATGGACTTGCGCATGGATTTGAATTCAGAGTCATTTCCTGCATAAACCGCAAAGTCCATGGGAATTCCGAAGCTGTCAACGATGAGGGCGATGGAGACAATGGGCAGATCAAAGCGATGCTCCTTGGACGGCCCCCGCATCTTCAGAAATTGAATCTTCTCATCGGCAACGGCCTTGATGAACGACTCGGGCAGCGCCTCGGCTATCAGACAGCCGTTCTCGTCAAAGCACTCGTCTTTGAGTTCACCCGCCGCCCGGGCAGCCTGTGCCATGTCATAGAGATTGTCGAGGAAGTCTTTTTGTTCGAGTCCGAGCTCCGCGTCGGTGAGCGGCGACTCGAAGTAAGCATTGGTGACGTCGTAAAACACCATGGATGCACGGGTTTTCCCGAAGCGTTGATCAACGCGGCGGTTGACCCACTGCATGAGTGCATCTTTGTGCTCCTTGAGGAAATCAAGGCTGCTGTAGAGGTCATGAAGGGAAAGCTTCTCGGCCGGCGCCCCGAGAAAGTTGTCTTTTTCACAATATCGATCGAGCACGGAGGCCGGATCGAGAACTTTCATAAAGGTGAGGTAGGAGACGGCGGCGTTGACGTCGAATTTGTACTGCGTCCGGCTCTTCTTCAGGTAGGAGATCTTGCGGTCAAGCGCAAGGTCCTCCTCCCA
Organism: Sutterella sp.; assembly: GCA_019418605.1. Taxonomy (GTDB): domain Bacteria; phylum Pseudomonadota; class Gammaproteobacteria; order Burkholderiales; family Burkholderiaceae_F; genus Duodenibacillus. The sequence goes on from DYBN01000056.1 coordinate 1,891, forward strand.
AATGCGCTTGAGGACGTAGTGCCCGTAGTTGAGAAGCGCGGCGGAGACAGCATCGGCCGCGGCCGTTTGTTTGGAGCGGGTCAACAAACGGTTGAATTCCTCAATGCGCTGCTGCTGAGTGACGGCCTTGACGGCCGCGCCTTCGTTTCGATACCGGGCGCGCAACTCCTCGTAGGCGTTGGGGTTGTCCTTGACAAGATCGTCGTACCTCCCGAAGTTCCGGATAACCCTGCTACGCGGCTTGCCGTCGCTGCCGCGATAGGACTCCATGAGACGAACATAGACGTTGTTGCCGGACCCGAATTTTGAGATGTACATGCCTTGATTCCCCGCTCGTCTGGGTATGGCGATCTTATCATATGTACGTAATGTCTACAAGCATATAAAGCGAAAACCGGCAAAAAGAAAGGAGCCACAAGGGCTCCGTAGGTGGTCACATCACGGAAAGTCTAAAAGTCAGG
>DYBN01000057.1 GCA_019418605.1 Sutterella sp.
AGGGTTCGCTCCGGAAACCGGAGACGATTCGCGACCGCTAACACCGCACCCGCCCTGCCTTGCCGCGAATTTCGTTTTTTCTTTATCGCTGCACGACCTCAAGCGGCCAAAAAGAAACTCTTCTCATCCATCCGCTTTTGACCGCTCGCCCTCTCAAGTGCCCTTTGGGCATTGGGCCCGATTTGCAACAGGGCGAACACATCAAAAAAAGTTTTCGCCCCTTGAATTCATAGTCCCACAGGAAATTTCCATTAGATAACAACGGTTTGCAGTTCGACCAAGCAGAAAAATCCTGCTCCAAAATAAGCATAATATAATTATGCTTATTTCATAATCCTTACGCGATGAAAAAGAGACCTCAAAATGTTCGACAATTACGCAATGACAGCAAACCGCCAACGAAACCTGAAGCCCGAGGAGCTGCTCGCTTTTGTTCCTGGCAATGCCCCCAAAGGATTGAAACTCAACTGGAACAAAACCTCCTCCAAGTGGTACTACTACACCTCAAGCTACCGCTACGACTCCGCAAAGAAGCGCTCCGTCGAACACAGAACCTTGGTCGGGTATCTCAACAAGGAAAACCAGTTTGTCTTCACCCAGCGCTATCTGCTGAGCCAGCAGGCGGCCAGAGCAGCGCCTTCCTTGCCCGACAAACAAGCTGTCGACATCATCAACGCGGCACGCTCCGAATGCAGTGAAGCGCCTCCAGACAAGGGGACGCCGGCTTTGATCGCCTGTCCGCTTGACATCATCTTCGTCGTGGCGTTTCTCTCGAGCCTGGCCGGAGGTTCGAACTGCATGCAGATTGCCGATTATTGGAAAACCCATCGGAAGTACCTTTCGAATCTCTTTGACGACTTCCCTGACAAGGACATCTCCCACGACACGGTGCGCCGCGCTCTGTCGCTTTGCGACTCCGACAAGTTCGAAGAACTCCTTCGTTGTTTCGCCCGCCGGTTCACCAACGAAGTCGGCACGAGGATCATCAATTTTGACGGACAGGCAGTCCAGGCAACCAAGCAGACGGAGTTTGGCAAGAGCGGGCGGCATCAGCTGTCGTTTTATGACTCATCGAGCGCAATCAGCCTCTTCCAAACCACCATTGATGACAAGAGCAACGAAATTGCGGCGGCTCAAAAACTGTTGCCGTACATCGACCTGACGGACTGCGTCGTTGCCGCCGACGCCATGCATGCGCAGACGAAGACGGTCTCGCTCATCATCGAGCAGAACGGGAACTACTGCATCGCCCTCAAGAGGAATCAGGGCCGGTTGTGCGAATACGCGGCGACATGCTTCGAACGTCCGGGAAAGACGGTTCTCAGGCACAAGACGTTTGATGATGGGCAGGCAAGAGAAGAGACCAGAATTTTTGAAGTGCTCCCCGGCAGCATGCTCCCCAAAAGCATGACGGCCGGCTGGCCGGGCCTCAATGAAGGCACGATCGTCAAGGTCACGGCTTGGCGCAAGGAGAAGGCCGCAAAGCGAGAGAGCGTCGCCGTGCGCTACTACGCGAGCTCTCTTGTTTGGTCAGATCCCCGGTGTCATCTGAAGCTGGCGTTTGCAATTCGTCAGCATTGGGCGATTGAAAATAGTCTGCAGCATGTTCTTGACGTCATCCTGCTGCAGGACGCGATCCAGTGCAAGAACATCACGTACCTCAGGAATCAAACGGCACTGAACAAGCTCGCCGACAACGTACGCTCCAAATACCGGCAATGGCGGAACCAAAACGACGAACCCGAAGTGTCAAAATCGCGCCTGCTCAAAATCCTCTCCAAGCCCGAGGAGGCCATCAGGGCCATGGTGATCGCGGCGGCTGGTTAGCATGCGTACACCTTGAACTTGCAAGGGATTGCCGCCTGAGCAAGGCATCCTGCGCTAAGCTTTTCCGGTTAAAAATTTTTCCCCAAGAGAACCCAGCATGCGAACCGTTGTGATCGGCATGAGCGGCGGCGTCGACAGCGCCGTGAGCGCCTGGCTGCTCAAGCAGGCGGGCTACGAGGTAATCGGCCTTTTCATGAAGAACTGGGAAGACGACGATGACTCGGAGTACTGCTCAAGCCGCCAGGATTTTCTTGACGCGGCCAGCGCCGCCGACGTCATCGGCATTGACCTTGAGGCCGTGAACTTCGCCAAGGAATACAAGGAGCGCGTCTTCTCTGAATTCCTGCGGGAGTACGAAGCAGGGCGCACGCCGAATCCGGACGTGCTGTGCAACGCTGAAATCAAGTTCAACGCCTTTTTGGACCACGCCATGGCGATGGGGGCAGACCACATCGCCACGGGCCACTACGCGCGCGTGCGCGAGGGCTCCGATGGGTTTGAGCTGCTGCGCGGCCTTGATGCGGGCAAGGATCAGAGCTACTTTCTGCACCGCCTCAATCAGGCGCAGCTCTCCAAGGCCGTCTTCCCGGTGGGCGAACTGCAAAAAAGCCGGGTGCGCGCCATCGCGCGCGAGCTTGGACTGAGCGTTGCCGACAAGAAGGACTCCACGGGCATCTGCTTTATCGGCGAGCGCCCCTTCAGAGAGTTTCTCAACCGCTACCTTCCCAATCGGCCCGGGCCGATTCGCCGGGCCGGCGACGGCAAAATCATTGGAGAGCACGTGGGGCTGAGCTTTTATACGCTCGGCCAGCGCAAGGGCATGGGCATCGGCGGCAGCCGCGAGAGCACGGGCGAGCCTTGGTTTGCCGCGCGCAAGGATCTCGCAGCCAACACGCTTTGGGTCGTGCAGGGGCACGATCATCCGTGGCTCAAAACCGATGCGCTCACGGCCGTGCGCACGAGCTGGACGGCGGGACACCCGCCTTTGCCCGGGACGCCCGTCACGGTCAAGACCCGCTACAGGGCGCCCGACGGCAGCTGCCGGATCACGGCCGTTGATGCGGCCGCCGGCACGATCGATCTTGCCTTCCCCGAGCCGCAGTGGGCGGCCACGCCCGGGCAAAGCGCCGTGCTCTACCAGGGCGAGGTGTGCCTCGGTGGCGGCTTCATCGATCGCATCCAAAACGAGACGTGAGGCGAAGGCTGAAAACGAGCGCGTCCTCATGTCCGCGCCGGAGGCTTTAACCTCGGCATCAGGCGCCGTGCCTATGATGCACGCTCAGAGATTTGACAGCACCTCAAAGCCAAGGACTTTTTCACCGTGTCGCTATTTGACTCCGCGCGCTTTCGCACTTCCGCGGCCGCCATCTCGCAGCTGCCCGGCGCCGGGCTGCCTGAAATCGCCTTTGCCGGCCGCTCCAACGCCGGCAAATCAACAACCATCAACGTGCTCACCCGGCAGGGGCGGCTTGCCTTTGCCTCCAAAACGCCGGGCCGCACGCAGCTCATCAACTTCTTTGCCCTCTCGCGCAGGCTGCCGCAGTCGACGCCGGGCGCGCCCGCGCGCGAAGACGTGGGCTTTTTGGTCGATCTCCCGGGCTACGGCTACGCCCGGGCCGCGCAGGAGACGCGCGCGCTCTGGAGCACGCTCATCGCGGGCTATCTTGCCGAGCGGCCCTCGCTCACGGGCATTGTGATCGTGATGGACGCCCGGCGCCCCTTCATGCCGGCCGACGAGTGGCTCATCGACTTTTTCTCCTCGCGCACCCACGTGCGGCAGCTCTGGCTCATCAACAAGTGCGACCAGATCAAGCGCGCCGAGCGCGCCGCCGTGCTCGCCGCAGCAAAAGAGCGTGCGGCGCGCCTTGGCCCGCACGTGTTCGTGCAGCTTTTCTCGGGCCTGAAAAAAGAGGGCGTCGAGGAGCTGAGGCAAACCCTTTTATCCTGGATTGACCCCGACGGACGGCTCTCGGGCGATGACGCCGAGAGCACGCGGCAATCCGCATGATGTTTTGATTTTGTGTTTTTTTAACGAGGACACTGACAATGCAAACGCTTGGCCAATACCCCATGGTGCGCATGCGCCGCATGCGCCACGATGACTTCTCGCGCCGCCTGATGCGTGAAAACGTGGTCACCGTCAACGACCTGATCCTTCCGGTCTTCGTGATGGAAGGCGAGAAAAACCGCGTGGAGATCCCGACGATGCCGGGCGTGTTCCGCTACACGATCGACGAGCTGCTCGGCGTTTGCGGCGAAATGGTCGAGCTCGGCATCCCGATGGTGGCGCTTTTCCCGCAGATCGACGCAAGCCTCAAGACCCCCGACGGGGTGGAGGCCGCCAACGGCGACGGGCTCATTCCGCGCACGGTGCGCGCCATCAAGCAGGCGTACCCGCAGCTTGGCGTGATGTGCGACGTGGCGCTTGACCCCTACACCACCCACGGCCAGGACGGCCTGATCGACGAGACGGGCTACATCCTCAACGACGAGACGATCGAGATGCTCGTGCGCCAGGTGCGCGCGCAGGTCGAAGCCGGAGCCGACGTCGTCGCTCCCTCGGACATGATGGACGGCCGCATCGGCGTCATCCGCAAGATGCTCGAAGCAGAAGGCCACATCAACACCCGCATCATGGCCTACTCGGCCAAGTACGCAAGCGCCTTCTACGGCCCCTTCCGCGATGCGGTGGGTTCAAGCTCGAACCTGGGCAAGTCCACGAAGGCGGTCTATCAGCAGGATCCCGCCAACGGCGACGAAGCGCTCTGGGAAGTGGGGCTTGACCTTGCCGAAGGCGCCGACATGGTCATGGTCAAGCCCGGCATCCCCTATCTTGACATCGTGCGCCGCGTCAAGGACGAGTTCAAGGCGCCCACCTTCGTCTACCACGTCTCGGGCGAGTACGCCATGCTCAAGTGTGCGGCCGCCGCGGGCTGCATCGATGAAAAGCGCATCACGATGGAGACGATGATCTGCTGCAAGCGCGCAGGCGCCGACGGCATCCTCACGTACTGCGCGCTTGACGTAGCGCGCTGGCTCAAGGAAGGCTGGAACTACTAATCCTGAAGCAGTTTCCTCGCCCGGGGCTCCGAAAGAAGCTCCCGGGCAGGCCACAAAGCGCGAGGCGCTTTTTGCCGCTTTTGCCGCATCTGCGGCGCGCGGGAAAAAGCCTCGCGCTTTTTGTTTTCATTGAGTCCCGGAGAGCTTTTGCTTCAAAAGAAGCGCCTGTCCCTCGCCAAAGTCTCCCTTAGAGGGGAGTCCTCGTGCACAGGCAGTGCGCATAAAGGCTCTCGGGGCTATCGACCATCTCGAAAAAGCGCGCCGCCTCGCGCGCGGGATCGGCCAAAAGCGCGCGGGCGCCCTGCAGTCCTGCGGGAGCGATGAAGCGCTCTGCAAGCGTCTCAAGCCCCGTCTGCGTCAAGACCTTTCCCAGCAGCTCGTCGACAAGAAGAGAAAAGCGCCCCTGCTTTTTTTCAAACCACATGAGCTGCGCCTCGGGCGCCTTGGCAAGCTCCCGGGCAAGCCCGAGCGCTTCCGAGATGCCCCCGAGGGTGTCGACAAGCCCGCAGTCGAGCGCCTGCTTGCCGGTGTAGACGCGCCCCTGCGCAAGGTCGGTGACGCGCTTTTCATCGAGCCTGCGGCTTTTTGCCACAAGCGAGACAAAATCGCGGTAGGTGCGCGCCACGGACAGCTGCATCATCTTCTCAAAGCCCGGGGCCATGGCGTAGAGCGGATTTTCAGCGGCCGCAAGCCACGAGGTGGAGGCGCCGCCCGCGCCCACCTGGGCAAGCTCAAGCGTCTTTTCAAAGCGCGGCACGATCCCGAAGACGCCGATCGATCCCGTGATGCTCATGGGGTCGGCGACGATTTTGTCGGCGGCCGTGGCCACCCAGTAGCCGCCGCTTGCCGCGTAGTCGCCCATGCTGGCAACAACCGGTTTGCCGGCCTTTTTAACGAGCTCAAGCTCGCGGCGGATGAGTTCGCTTGCAACCGCACTGCCCCCGGGGCTGTCGATGCGCACCACAAGCGCCGCCACGCGGGGGTCGCTCTTGGCCTCGCGGATGACTTCCAGCGCGCTCTTGGCGCCCGTCATGCCGGGGGCGTCGGCCCCGTCCTTGATTTCGCCCTCGATCGTGACGACGGCGATGCGCTTGGAGCTTGACGCGGGCTTTGCGCGCACGGCCAGATAGTCGCGAAAGCCGATCGTGCGCAGGGTGTCGACGCCCTTTTTGCCGCCCTGGCGCTCAACGAGCATGTCAAGCGTCTCGTCGTTGGTGGTGACCCCGTCGATCAAGTTTTCATTTAGCGCCACGCGGCTCATGTCGCCTTCGGCCTTCTCGAGCTTTTCGGGGTAGCCCGCAATGAGAGCGTTGACGGCCCCGGGCATCAGGCCGCGGGAGGACTCAATGCCGTTGGCAAACTGCCCCCAGGCGTCGGAGAGCCAGAAGCGGTCGGCTTCAAGCGACTCCTTGGAGGGGGCCTTGAGCACAAAGCTCTCGGGGGAGCTTTTATAGGCGCCCGCCTTGAAGACGTGCACCGTCACGCCCAGCTTTTTTAATGTCTCGCCCCAGTACAGGCGGCTTGTGGCCATGCCCTTGATGAGCACCTGCCCCATGGGGTGGACGTAAACCTCGCTTGCGTGGGCGGCCACGGCGTACTGCTGCTGGCTGTAGCCCGTCGACCAGACGGTGATGCGCTTGCCGCTCATCTTGAAGCGGTCCATCTGCGCGCCGATTTCGCGCAGCGACGCAAGCCCCGCGCTCTCAAGATCGTCGACGCGAATGAGCACGCCCTCAATGTCGGGATCGGTGGCCGCAATGTTCAGAGCCTGCAGCACGTCGCGCAGCCGCGTCTGCGGCTCGGCGCCAGAGAGCACAGAGCCCAGCGCCCCGCTGCTTGAAAAGTTGCCGTGCTCGACGATTTCTCCGGCGAGATCAATCGTGAGAATGCTGCGCGCGGGGACGGTGGGAGCGGCGCCGTCAAAAAAGAAGATCCCGACGATGAGGCCCGCAACGAGCAGCAGCACAACATTGGCAATGGCTTTGCGCGTGAAGTCAAGTATCGTCCAGGCGGACTTCAATACGGCCTTGAGAAATCCAAACATCTTCGTCTCACACTTGTTTTAAAGACACGCGCCGCACAAAAGCCCCTGCTCCCTGCGCGAGGCCTTCTTTGCGGGAGCAGGGCTGACTAGCCGCGCGCGAGGACTTTCGGGCCGCGCACCACAAGCCGCGGCAGATCCTCGAGATGCTCGATGACGCTCTCGGCCCAGGGGTGTGCGATCACGGCCGGCCTGTCGTTGCGGTTGCCCCGGCACCAGACCGTGCGCATGCCAAGCGCTTTTGCCGCGGCAAGGTTTGCCGGCCCGTCGTCGACAAGACAGGTTCTGCGCACGTCGGCGCCGAACTGGCGCGCCGTGCGGGCAAAAAGCAGCGCATCGGGCTTGCTGCGCCACTTGCCGCAGATGTGCATGGCGCTTGCGCTCACCACGCCCGCAAAGAGGTTTTCGATGCCAAGCGCGCGCAGCACGGCGTGCGCATAGCACCCGGGCCCGTTGGTGAGCACCACCTTTTTGCCGGGCAGCGCCGCAATGGCCTCCCGAAGCCGCGCTCTGCCCGCCGTCGTCTTGAGATAGGGCCGCAGGTCAAAGTCGTGCGTGGCGCGAAAAAACTCCTCGGGCGGCACCGCGTGGTGGCGGGCAAGGCCCACGAAGGTGGCGCCGTACGTGCGCCAGTAGTCCTTTTGTACGCGCACCGCCGCCTCGGGCGCAAGATCAAGCTTCTCGGCGATGAAGCTCTCCATGCGCTCGTGAATGGCCTCGAGCATGCCGGCCGAGGCGTTGAAGATCGTGTCGTCAAGGTCAATAAGCCAGAGCGAGACGCGCGAGAGCCTCGCGCGGCTCTGCCCGTCGTCGGAGAGCTCGCTTGCGTGCGCTCGCTTTTTAATCGGCATTGATCATCGTCCCCACGCCCTGCGGCGTCAGAATTTCCAGGAGCAGGCAGTGAATGACGCGCCCGTCGATGATGTGCACGCTGCGCACGCCGTTGCGCGCGGCCGAAATGGCCGAGGAGAGCTTGGGCAGCATCCCGCCCGAAATCGTCCCGTCCTTGAAAAGCGCATCAATGCCGGAGGCTGACAGGCCCGTGAGCAGATTGCCGTCGCGATCGAGCACGCCCGGGGTGTTGGTGAGCATCACGAGCTTTTCGGCCTTGAGCGTCTCGGCCATCTTGCCTGCGACCACGTCGGCGTTGATGTTGTAGGCAAGGCCGTCTTCGCCCATGCCGATGGGGCTGATGACGGGAATGAAGTGATCCTGTTCAAGCGCCTGCACAACCGACGGATTGATCTCTTCGATCAAGCCCACCTGCCCGACGTCGTGCCAGACGTTGGGGTCGTTGGTGTCCTGCAGCTTCATGCGGCGCGCCTTGATCATCGCGCCGTCCTTGCCGTTGAGGCCCACGGCGTGGCCGCCGTAGCTGTTGATCATCTGCACGAGGTCGCCCTGGACTTCGCCGCACAGCACCCATTCGACGACCTCCATCGTCGCCGGGTCCGTCACGCGCATGCCCTGCACGAACTGGCTTTTGATGCCCACGCGGTTCAAGGCGCTGTTGATCTGCGGGCCGCCGCCGTGGACCACGACGGGATTCATGCCCACGAGCTTGAGCAGCACCACGTCGCGCGCAAACGCCTCCTGCAGGCGCTTGTCGGTCATGGCGTTGCCGCCGTACTTGATCACGATCGTCTTGCCGTGAAAGCGCTGAATATAGGGAAGTGCTTCTGAGAGAATTTCCGCCTTCAGTGAAGCCGGCACCAGATTGGTGTTGGAAGTAGCCTTGGTCATGGTCAGCTGCAGATCAAACGCATCCGAACAATGCGCGCCTTCCCTTTAGAGCTCCCAGCCGGAGACAAAAAAAGAAAAAGGCGCCCTCAAGAGGCCTCGCCGCTCGCGCGCGCGAACACCCCGGCCTCCTTGTCGGCGTGCATTGTTGCACAAATCCGATGCAAAAAGAATGCGCGCCCCAATGCCGCCCCGAGGGCCGCCCCGGGAGCCGCCCCGGGAGCCGCCCCGGGGGCCGCGGGCGCTGCAGGCGCCCTGCGCGAGAGCCTTTCAAAGTCAAACGGGCTTCAACCCCGGGTGAAAAGAAAAGCCCCGCACCCGAAACGGGCGGCATCCCAATGGCTATGCCGGCTGACCCGAGGCGAGCCGCTAGCGAAAGACTCTGCTGCCGTCAGCTTCAAGAATCCGCGCCTCGCGTACGGTCTTTGCATCGATTTTCTCCGGCGCAAGGTAAACGTAAAAGCCCGCGGGCGCCGTGCGCAGCGCTTCGAGCAAAAGCGCATCGCGCTGGTTGCCGGGCATTGCGCCCTCAAATGTCAAAGCCGTGGCCCAGATCTTCCAGTGCGCGCCCGCTTCCATCCGATCGCGGCCGTTGAGCCACGCGGGCGGCACATGCGAGTCGCCCCGCCCCGCGAGCACCGAGAGCTTGATTTTGCAAGGCGCGCGCACCGAGCAGGGGCCGCCCGCCTCTGCAGGCTCGGTGAGCGTCACGGTCGCCGCGCTGCGCAGCACCCCCTCTTCATCGGTGATGCTTTCCTCCTCAAGGTTTACCGAAGCAACCTCAAGGCGCGCGGCCGCCTCGAGCACGGCTGCGCTCAGGCGCCGCAAGGCCCAAAGGGCTGCTTCTTCGCGCGAGGGGTGCGCGGACTCGGAGACATAGGCAAACCAGTGATTGAGGCTCTCAAAGTAGACCGTATCCGACTTCCAGCCCAAGCCGTTGAAGTCAAGCCCCGCGCCCGTTGAAAAGCCCGCGCCGCCGCCTGAGGCGGAAGTTCCAACGCCCAGCCCCTGCAAAGGAGAGTTTGCCAGCAGCGTCACGCCCAGATTGCGCATCCAGTGCGTGCGCCGTTCAACGGCGCGGTATTGATTCTCCGCGGAGAGGCCCTCGGGCAGCCGCAAAATGCCGAACTCGCGTCCAAGGTTGCCCGCGTAGGACAAGGAGACGTCGTAGTGCGTGCGCACCTCGGGCGTTGTGTGCGGAATAACGGGAGAGGTCGTGCAGGCGGTCAAGAACATCGCGCCGGCGGCAAAAAGAGCAAGCGTGCGGTTGCGCATAAAAAGGCGTTCCTTCAAAAGTGTTTGCTTGGAGCGTCAGTTGCGAGGGCTTTGGGCGGCGCAAAACCACGGCCGCCTCCGAGCCCTTCAGAGGGAAAACCCGCATTCTACTGAAAAGTTTGCCTTAAATTAGATGCTAACCCCTAGAAAATTTTAAATTTTTCCTTTGGATAAAAAATATCCCCGCCCAAAGGACTTGCCTTCGGACAGGGAGATTGACATTGCTTTGCGCTCGCCCATGGCAGCGGGCGGGCCCGCGCCTTTTTAGAGCACGTATCGAGACAGATCGTCGTTGCCCGCGATGGCTCCCAAGTGCGCCGTCACGTAGGCCTCGTCGATTTCAAGCTCCATGCTGCTGCGGTTGCCCGCCTCAAAGCTCACCTCTTCAAGAAGCTTTTCCATGACGGTGTGCAGTCTGCGCGCGCCGATGTTTTCGGTGCGCTCGTTGACTTCATAGGCGTAGCGGGCAATTGCCTTGACCGCGCCGTCGGTAAAGCGCACCTGCGCGCCGTCGGCCCCCAAAAGCGCCTGGTACTGCTTGACGATCGAGGCGTCGGTCGCGGTGAGGATGCGCTCGAAGTCTTCGCACGTGAGGCTCTTTAACTCCACGCGAATGGGAAGGCGCCCCTGCAGCTCCGGCACAAGGTCCGAGGGCTTTGAGAGGTGAAAGGCCCCCGAGCAGATGAAAAGCACGTGATCGGTGCGCACCCACCCGTACTTGGTCTTGACCGACGTGCCCTCGATCAAGGGCAGAAGGTCGCGCTGCACGCCTTCGCGCGAGACGTCGGCGCCGCCCGTTTCGCCTCCGCGGGCGATCTTGTCAATTTCGTCGATGAAGACGATGCCGTTGTTTTCGACGTTTTCAATGGCCTCGTGCGTGAGGTCGTTTTCGTCGATCAAGCGCGATGCCTCCTCATCGGTGTAGAGCTCGAGCACCTCCTTGATGGGCAGGCGGCGCTTTTCGCGCTGCCTTGCGTTGATGCGGTCAAAGACGCCCTGCAGCTGATTTTCCAGATCGTCCATCCCCTCGGGGGCGATCATGTTGAAGGCGGGCACGCGCGCGGGCACGTCGGCCTCGACGACCTTGTCGTCCAAGCGCCCCGCGCGCAGATCCTCGCGAAAGCGGCGCCGCGCGGCGTTTTCAACCGGCTTGGCGGCCGTCCCGTCGGGGTTTGTGACCGAGGTCGCAGGCGGCACGAGAAGATCAAGGACGCGCTCCTGTGCCGCTTCCTGGGCCCGCGCGCGCACCTTCTTCTTTTGGTTTTCACGCACGAGCTTCATGCCGGCTTCCATCAGATCGCGCACGATGGACTCGACATTTCGGCCCACGTAGCCCACTTCGGTGAACTTCGTTGCCTCCGTCTTCACAAAGGGCGCGTCGGTGAGCCTTGCCAGGCGCCGGGCGATTTCGGTTTTGCCCACGCCCGTGGGACCGATCATGAGGATGTTTTTCGGAGTGATTTCCGAGTGCAGGGGCTCGGGCACGCGCGAGCGCCTCCAGCGGTTTCTGAGCGCCACCGCCACGGCTCTCTTGGCCTCGGACTGCCCCACAATGTACTTATCGAGTTCGCTGACGATTTCCCGCGGCGTCATCATGCCGCGCTCAACATTGGCCATGAAACCGGCTCCTTTCTTGTTTTTGCGTGGTTTCGTTTGCGGATGCGTGCGTGCGCGGCGATTTTCTTAGCCGCCGAGCACTTCCACAATATGGTTCTGATTGGTGTAGATGCACAGGTCCCCTGCGATTTTGAGGGACTCCCGCACGATTTCCTCGGCGCCCATCTCGGTGTGCGCCACGAGCGCGCGCGCCGCCGACAAGGCGTAGTTGCCGCCCGAGCCGATGGCGGCAATGCCGCCTTCGGGCTCGATCACGTCGCCGTTGCCCGAGACAATGAGCGTGCTCGTTTCGTCGGCCACGATCATCATCGCCTCAAGATGGCGCAGCGCGCGGTCCGTGCGCCAGAGTTTGGCGAGTTCAACCGAGGCGCGCATCAGGTGGCCCGAGTGCTTCTCAAGCATCCCCTCAAAGCGCTCAAGAAGCGTAAAGGCATCGGCCGTGGCGCCTGCAAAACCCACCAGAATGCGGTCGTGAAACACGCGGCGCACCTTGCGCGCCGTGGCCTTGAAAACCACGTTGCCAAGCGTCACCTGGCCGTCGCCGCCCATGGCGACGCACTTGCCGCGGCGCACGCTCACGATGGTCGTTCCGTGAAGCTGTTCCATTTTTGTTTTCCTGCGCTCTGATTCAAAAAAGGGATCGCCCGGTCCTGCCCAAGCCAAAAGTCCGGCGCCCCCCTTTCTCGGGATGGTTGTTTGAAAAAAGAAATCGGCACAAGCCGGAAAATGAAGACAAGGGCGCAAAAGATGCGCCGAGGCCGGATCAACGCCGAGACCGGCGCACCCGGCCTGTAAGAAAAAAGGAAGGCATGGGGCGCCTTCCCGTCGATAAATTGAAAGTTTGCGGCAAAAAGCAAAGCGCTTCGGTTGCCCCTGCAATTTCATCGGTCAAGGGGGCCGATGCGCCCCCTTTTGCCGTCGGCACTCTTTTTAAAAGAGCACCTCGTTCCAAAACGTCGCCGAATGCCGGCGGCGCGTCAGTCGCCGAACATCTTCTGCTTGATCTCGCGGCGCTCCTGCGCTTCAAGCGAGAGCGTGGCGGTCGGGCGCGCGAGCAGCCGGGCCACGCCGATGGGCTCGCCCGTTTCCTCGCACCAGCCGTAGTCGCCGTCGTCAATGCGCTTGATGGCGGCCTGAACCTTCTTCAAGAGCTTGCGTTCCCTGTCGCGCGTTCTCAATTCCAATGCATGCTCTTCTTCGATCGTGGCACGGTCGGCCGGATCGGGCACAACGGTCGATTCGCGCAGATTTTCCGTCGTCTGGCCGGCGTTGTGGCGCAGCTGCGCCTCCATCTGCATCAGACGATTGCGGAAGAACTCGAGCTGGCGCTCATTCATGTAGTCCTTCTCGGGCATCGCCAGGAGTTCCTGCTCGGTCAATAGTTTCTTCGTTGCCATAGTGCTTTCTTTTCACTCGAAAGAGGCCTTTTTTCAGGGCCCTTCCGGGCCTTGAAAAGGCTTCTCCCTGATTCCAAGGGCTCTTTTAGGCCGCAAACGATAGCATAGTTTTTTGGTATTGCAAGGTGTCTGAAACCTTGATTTTCAAAGCCAGAGGCACCCGTGAAAAAACAGCCGCGGGAGAAAAGCACTCGCCCTGCGGCTGTTTGTTGTCACAAATCCCTCAATTGCATGCGGTCATGCAAAAGGGAATTACCAGACGAACTTCGCGCCCAGATTCAGTCTCCAATCAAGGTCGATGTCGCCGCCGGCAGAGCGCTGAACATCCGCAAAGAAGATCGTGTTGTCTCCCATCCGGTAGTCGGCGCCCACGGAGAACTCAACCCAGGTGGAATCGAGCTCTTCACTCATGTGAATGGCATCGTTGTTGCCCAGCGCACGGAAGGTCCCGTCCACGTCGCCCAGGAAGTCATGCAGCGCAGAAACCCGGGCATACACCGAGCCCTTGTCGTCCGGGAAGGAAAGTCCTCCCATCACGCCGATGCGGCCGATCAAGGAGTCAGTCGAATCAACCTCGATGTGCCGGGCCGCGGTTGTTTCACTGTCGCTGCCAAGGCGCGAATACAAAACCTGAATCTGCGGCTCGACAAAGGCGTTCATCGGCAAATCAAAGCGATGGCCGGTTTCAATGCCAAAAATAAAGCCCGTCTGATCCAGGGATCCGCTGTCGGCATCTACGCCGGAGACTCCGCGGAAGTCGAAATCACTCGAAAGCCGGCCGATCTTGGCCACGGCATCGACAAAGGAGCCGCTTTCGTGCGTCCACAAAGCGTAGAGAGCGCCAGCATAGGTGTCGGAGTCATTCTCGCCGTGCGTGAATTCTCCGTTGCCCTTGGTGTACGAAAGCGAGGCGCCCAGCACCCAAGAAGAGCCCACCTTGACGTCTCCGCCAACCTCAATGGTCTGGAACTGGTTGGAGACGTCGCGGCCGTCATAGGAATACTCGCCGCCGTTAAAGCGCACCCACGCGCCGAAGGAGGCGGGATTTGTTCTGAGCGTCGCCATGCGGTCGGTGATGTTGGTCGTCTCATTGCGCCAGGCGACCATCGTCAAGGCGGCAATGTCCATCGTGGACTCGGTGAGCTCGGAGGCCAGAGTCTGCGTCGTCACATTTCCCTGATCGTCGGCCGTGCGGACCACATTCCAAGCCGCATTGCCGACGGATGCCGAATAGTTCTCCTCGCGGCCAAGGTTGACCTGCTCGTCGAGGTAGGAAACGGCTTCGTCTCTGCTCAAGGCGGCAACTGCATCACCGGTAACGGACACGATCGTCGCTTCCGTCGTGTTCTCTCCGATCTCAAAAGAACCCAGGCTGTCGTTGTAGACGGCATTGATGTTGACCGCATCGCCGGCAAGAGACTTCACGCGGAAGTCGCCGTCGATCTGAACATTGACCGGCTGCGCGGAGGTGCCCGAGCGCAGCGTCATTTCCGTGGATGCCGCGTTGACGTTTCCGCCGAAGGCAACGGCAGGCGCCGTCAAATTGATCGAAGCCTTGTCCGAAGCACCGTATACCGTATCGTCCACGGCATTCTCGCCGCCGGAGATGACGATCGCCTGACCGGCCGAAGCGACAACGGAAGCCGTGCCGCCATTTTCATACCCGTAAATTTCGATGCCGTTCGTCGCCCCGTCAATCACCACATTGTCAACGGCTTCGACGGTCAGCGTGGAGTTGGCGCCCTCAATGCCGCTGCCGACGATGACGGCGCGGCTCTGCGTGCTTTGAAGCGAAACGTCCTTGGCCTTGAGCTGAATGCTCTGAGCATTCTCGTACCCCGTCGTGTAGCCGTAGGCGTCCACGTCGACGGCAAAGCTCGTTGTCTTGATGTCGATGACGCCGGTTTCCCCGCCGTCAAGATTGATGGTCGATGCTCCGCCGCTGTTGGTCGCCCAGATGCCGTGAGAGGAGCGGACGCTGAAGTTGTCAAAGCCCGAAGCCTGCACGGTTCCGGAATGCGTCACGATGGCGTACGTGTTCACCAGCGGATTGGCGTCCGTGCCGAGCTCGATGGAGCGGATGTTTTCAAAAGAGATCGTCGGGCCGTGCAAAACGTAGAGGCCCTGGATGGCATAGCCGTCGCCCGATCCCGTGTGGTCGGCCAGCATGACGAAGGAATCAAAGTCCTTGAACGTCGTGGTTCCGCCGATCACGGAAAGCGTTGCACCATTTCCCCTGCCGCGGTCATCGCTGATTGTCAGCGTGTTTGATCCGTTGCCCGTCAGAGTCAGATCCTGCGAGATGTCGCCATAGCCAGGCAGTACGACATCTTCTGTGTAGCTTTCATCAGATGTAGGAAAGTTTCCGTCCGGGGCGGGAAATCCCTCAGCTAAGGCAGTTACTGCCCCCCCCCATGAAAATTGAGGCAATCGCCGTTGCGATTGCCGTCTTGGTCAGATTCATTGCAAGTTTCCTTGTATTTGATTTTTTTCAAGCGGCAGTCAAGGGGACAAAGTGTCCGCCGTCAAACTGCCGACAGGCATTTTATTTTTCGGACCCTCCGACCGCAAAAGCTCTTTCAACCCGCAAGCACTGCTGTAGCCAAGTACGCCCCGCGCACCAGTGCCGTCCACGAGCCGATGTTGAATGCGAGCGCCTCAGGACTCATCGAGAACGCCGTGCTTCTCGAGAGCACCCGCAAGCATTCTTATCCCTTCAAAAGGATCGGAAATTGCCGCCGGCCTCAAGCTCTCGCCCGCGCCCTGACGCGGCTCCCTGCCCGCATCATCCCCGTGCGCCCCTCCTGCAAGGGCGGCGGCAGTTTTGTGCACGGCCCGAAGGCCGGCAAGGATATCGGCGCTGCGGCACTGCGTGCGGTCTTCGACGAAGGTCACGACAAGGCCTGCAGCTTCATCAGGACGATACAGACGGCCGTCAAGGACGCGGGCAAGCGCTTGGGCAACGCGCCCGCGCTCAAAACGAAGGCTGGTGACGAAAAAGAACTTGCCGCTTGTTTCCGCAAGAGCCGGGTCTGCCGCCCGCACGACGGCAATGCTACCTTCGTCAAGCCCCGCCCATGCGCAAAGCGCCGCGTCCGGGGGAGCTGCCTCGGGAAGCGCCGGCAGAACGCGGATTTGAAGCGCGCCCTCCCCGCTGTCGCCCAAGACGCACGTGTCGGCCTCTTCGGCCGACTTATCTTCAAAGCGCTTTTCAATCTGCGCGAGTTCCTCTCCGTGGTCTTTGCCGAGGGAAAAGCAGTAGTCGCAGCGCTTGGTGCTGATGAGAAAATCAGCAAATTCTTTTTGTGCGTACGGAGCGCCGCAGGCCGTCACGGCCCCCGAGAGGTCCATGCCGCGGACGATGCGAAGTAGGCGCGAGGCCTCTTTGCTTGAATTCTCTTCGTTCTCATCGAAGCGAATTTGGCGCACGCTCAATGCGCCCGCCGCATCAAAAAGAGCAAGCCGGCAGCTGCCGCGCCGGTCACCGTTTCTCAAAGATCCCGCAGTGGGGCAACCGCCGGTCCCAAAGCACGCCAAAAGCGGCGCCGCCAAGTTTTCAACGGCGCCCTCGCCCATGCGGCCCAGGATCTTGTAGATGCTGCAAAGCGCCTCTTCAGCGGCCGCCTCGGGCGGAAAGTCAAACCTCTCTTTAAAAAGCGCCGCATGCCGGCTGCAGAAATGAGCAACCTGCCGAGTAGACGACGCGCCCGCGAGATCAGCCAAAAGAACAACGAGCGCCGCACCCGCAAGAGAGAAGGCGACTTCCTGCGCGTGCGTCTCTTGGCTTCCTTTCGTTTTCGCCCTGCGCCGGGCCGCCATGAAGGGGCGGTTGTCCGAAGGCTGGAGTTTTCTCAGATCCGTCACGCCCGCGGGCAGGATGCCGAGCGTTCTCGAAGAAAGCGTCCGGCTGTTTTTGGTTTTGGGATCGTACTGGCTCTTGACCTCCTGAACGTAGTACGAGCCGTCCTTTCTTTTGCGCTTGACAATGGAGGTGTGAACGGTGCCTGCGGATCCAATCTTGGGCATACCGGCTCCTCTTCGAGCTGCTTTTTTTTGAGCGCCGCAGCGCTGCGGCAAAAAATCAAAAACGGCCGGGATTTGATTGACGTCCCGGCCGAATCTGCAGTAAAGCGACCGCCTCCTGCTAATCCGTGAGGCAGGTCTCAAAGCCCGTGATGATCGCCTTCTGCGGCAGGTTTCTGCCGATGATCACGATCTTTGTCTCGGGCGTCTGATCCCCCCAGGGGCCGAGCACGTCGGCTCCGAACATCATGTGCACGCCCTGAAAGACGCAGCGCCGGTCGGTTCCCTTCATGTAGAGGATGCCCTTGTAGCGCAGCATGTCCTGTCCGTAGACGGAGATAAGGCTCTGGATGTACTGCTCAAAGCGCGGAACGTCAAAGGGGCGGCTCGAGGTGAACATAAAGGCCGAGACGTCCTCTCCGTGGTGATGGTGGTGCGCGCCCGTCAAAAATCCCGGATCCACGTCAAGGATGTCGTTCATGTTGAAGCCGTTCAAATCGAGCACCTTCTCAACCGGAACGTTGCCCATGTCGGCCGCCTCGATCGTCGCGCGCGGATTCATCGCCACGAGGCGCTGCCGCAGCGCCTCGTACTCCTCCTGCGTCACGAGATCGCGCTTGGAAATGAAGATGCGGTCGGCAAAAGCGACCTGATCCTTGGCGACTTCCTGTTCGTTTAGGGTCGCGTCGCCGTGCTTGGCGTCGACAATCGTCACCACGCCGTCAAGCCTAAAGAAGGCGGCTACGGCATCGTCCATGAAAAAGGTCTGGCACACGGGGCCGGGATTGGCCACGCCCGTGGTTTCGATCACCACGTAGTCAAAGTCGATTTCGCCCTTGTCGCGCTTGATGCGCAGGTTGGTGAGAATGCGCGAGAGGTCCCCTCGAATCGTGCAGCAGATGCAGCCGTTGTTCATCGTCACGATCTGCTCGGCGCCGCTTTGCACGAGCAGTTCGCTGTCGATGTCCTCCTCGCCGAATTCGTTTTCAATGACGGCCACCTTGTGGTGATGATTTTCCTTGAGGATGCGGTTTAAAAGCGTGGTCTTGCCCGCTCCAAGAAAACCGGTGAGGATGGTGACGCCGATTTCGGGTTCTGCGGGCGTCGGATCAAAATCTTCAGTCATTGTTCAATGTCCTGTTTATCCGTGCGCGTGCGGCGCCCCGAAGGGGTGTCCTCCCCTTTGGCCGGCGCCGCGCCTGCAATCTAAAAACAACGTAAAAAAACGAAAACTCTTGCCTGTGCACTTAAAAAAGCCTAATCGCGCATGAGCAGATCAAGCCCCTTGAGGTACTCGCCCTCGGGACAGGTCATCAGCAGCGGATGGTCGGCCCCGGCGCCGAAGCGCTGCACGGCCCAGGCCGTGCGGCCGGCGTCAAAGACGGCGCCCGCGACGATCTTCTGAAAGAGCTCGACGTCGATCGCCCCGGAGCAGGAAAAGGTCAAAAGGCGCCCGCCCATGCGCAAAAGCCGCATGCCGTTGAGGTTGATGTCCTTGTAGGCGCGCGCAGCGCGCTCGACGTGATAGTGGCTCGAGGCAAACTTCGGGGGATCGAGAATCACAAGATCAAAGCTCTCGCCCGCCTCGCGAAGCTCCCTCAGGTAGCCGAAGACGTCGTTTTGCACCCACTGCATGCGCGCGTCGTCAAAGCCGTTCAAGCGTGCGTTGTCGCGGGCCCGCTCAAGCGCCTCGCGCGAGCTGTCAACGCTCACCACCTGCTGCGCGCCCCCTTTCATGAGCGCAAGCGAAAAGCCTCCGGTGTAGCAAAAGCAGTTGAGGGCGCGCAGGCCCCGCCCGGTGCGCTCCAAAAAGTCGGCGGCAATTCTCTGAGCAGCCAGGCGGCTTTCGCGCTGATCAATGTAAAAGCCCGTCTTGTGGCCTGCGCGCACGTCCACGCCATAGCGCACGCCGTCTTCAACAATGTCGATCACCTCGGGAGGCTCGGCGCCCTGCACCGTGCCCGTGTGCGGCTCAAGTCCCTCGCGGGCGCGCGTGGCGGCGTCCGACCGATCAAAAATCCCCTTGGCGTGCGTCACATCCATCAGGGAGGAAAGAAGCTCCTCGCGCCGGCGCTCGACTCCCGCGCTTTGAAACTGCGTCACAAGCCAGCCGTCGTAGTCGTCGACCACGAGTCCCGGAATGCCGTCGGCCTCGCCAAACACCAGGCGCCTTGCGTTGGTGCGGCCCAAAAGCGGCTCGCGGGCGTTGACCGCGGCCTCGATGCGGCGCTTTAAAAAGAGCGGATCGTCGACGTCGACCGCCGCGTCAAAGCTCCACATGCGCACGCGGATGGTCGATTTTGGAGAGTACGCGCCAAGCCCCAGGGGCTTGCCGTCAAAGGAGAGCACGCGAACGGTTTCGCCCGTCTGCACTTTGCCCGAGACGCGCTGCACGGCCGTGTCATAGACCCAGGGATGGCGCCGCAGAAGGCTTTTTTCCTTTCCCTTTTTCAAAATGACGTCAAACACTTTGCTGTCTCCTTTGTTGTCGACGGACCGAAATAAAACGCAGCCATGACTTTTCTGCCGGCGGGGCCGCAACTAAACGTCGATTTCACCGTGAAAAACCGTCACGGCGGGCCCGGTCAAAAAGACGGGCGCGTCGTCGGCGGGCCAGGAAATTTTCAGACGCCCCCCGCGCATGTCGACTTCGACGATTCTCTCGAGCGCCCCGCGCCGGATGCCCGCAACCACGGCCGCACAGGCGCCGCTGCCGCAGGCTAGCGTCTCGCCCACGCCGCGCTCGTAGACGCGAAGCCGCACGCGGCTGCGGTCAACGATTTCAAGAAAGCCGACGTTGACCTGGTGCGCAAACGCCTTGAGCTTCTGAAAGGCCTCTCCCACCTCTTGAACGGGGGCACTGTCGACGTCTCCCACAAGCCGCACGGCATGGGGGTTTCCCATCGACACCAGGCTCACCCAGTTGTCTTCGCCCCCGGCGCGGATCTGATAGAGCGTATCGGCGGCCCGCGTCAGGCGGCTCACGCCCTCGTCGTTGAAGTCAAGCGAGGCCGGCTCAAAGGCGGGCCTTCCCATGTCGACCGTCACGCGGCCGTCGTCTTCAACCGTCGGCGCAATGACCCCCTTCATCGTTTCGCAGGTGATGGTGCGCTTTTGCGTGAGGCCCTCTTCACGCACAAAGACCGCAAAGCAGCGCGCGCCGTTGCCGCACATTTCCACCTCGCCGCCGTCCTGATTAAAGATCCGGTATTTGAAGTCGACCCCCGGCAGCGTGCTCTTTTCAACAACAAGCATCTGATCGCACCCGACGCCAAAGCGCCGGTCGCAGACAAAGCGAATCTGCTCGCGCGACAGGCTCAAGGGATGGTCGTAGGCGTTGATCATGACGAAGTCATTGCCCGCGCCCTGCATTTTGGTAAAGCGAAGCTGCATAAAAACTTGAAGGTGTCAATGAGAAAAACGTTGCGCCGCAAGGACTTCAGCCGCGGCATGATCGGAGCCCGCCCGTTTTGTCAGTATACGGACGGCTCGCCGTCGGGGCGCGTTTTAAAGCGCCGGTGCGTCCAGAGGTACTGATCCGGCAGGCGCTCGATCCACTCTTCGAGCGCGGCCGTGATGCGGCGCGTGTCGGCGGCGAAGTCCTCGGTGGGAAAGCCCTCCCACAAGTCGGAGATGTGCACCACGTAGCCCTCTTTGGTCATCTCGGTGATGCACATGCACACGCGCGCGCCCGTGACCTTGGCAAGGCGGCTTGCCATGGGCACGGTGGCGGCCGGCGTTCCAAAAAACGGCACGAAGATCGAGTTCTTGCGTCCGTGATCCAAATCGGGCAGATAGTAAAAGGGCAGTCCCTGGTGCATGGCGCGGATCACGGCCATCAGGTCCCCGCGGCCGGTCTTTGCGATGAGAACGGGGTGGCAGAACCGCTCGCGGCCAGCCAGGGCCGCCGCGTCCCAGACGGCGTTGCGCTGCTTCTGATAAAGCGAGCAGCCCCGCACGTGCAGGTTAAAGGCAATGCCCGCGGCGTCAAGCCCGACGAAATGCGGCGAAATGACGATGAGCGGCCGCCCGTTGGCGCCCGTGATCGTTTCAATGCCCTCAAAGCGCACCATCTTGTGAATGTCTTCGGCGCTGCCCGCCCACAAAACGCCGTGATCGAGCGCGGCTCTTGCAAGGTGCGTATAAAGCGAATGGGCGAGCGCGCGGCGCTCCGCATCAGTTTTCTGCGGAAAGCACAGCCGCAGGTTGGTGAGCGTGACGTGGCGGCGCTTGGGGATGGCAAGCCAGAGCACCCAGCCGAGCACCCAGGCGATGCGGTTGCGTACCGAGATCGGCACGAAGCGAAAAAGCTTCACGACGCCGATCCAAAATCGTGCGAGCAGTTCATTCATAGAAGTCGTTGTCAACAGCGCTCTGCCAACGGCACGGGCACCCCCGCCCGTCCGTCGAAAAAGGTTCGGGCAGGGCGCGCGCAATTGTATCAGTCCGCTCTTTGGGGCGACTTCCAAACCAAAGAAAACCGAAGGCGCACGCGCGCGGCCGGACGCCTTTGATTTGTCGCCTTCTTTTGTCTTTTTCGCTCTTTGCAGCCTCTTTTCGTCGCTTATACTTGCCGCACGCTCAAAAATGTCTCGTCAACCCGTGCCCCGAGGCGCCGTCTGTCCTTTCATGCGCACGCGCCCATGCACTTATCCCTATGCACGTCATGCTCCTGCCCTTTTCCCGGCGCCCCGGGTCGATCAAGTCCGACGACCGGATTGCCCCGGCCTTTTTGCCGTCTTTTTCTTCGAGCGGCCGCCCCGCCAAGGCGGCCTCGGGGACAAAGCTCGCCCGCGCCCTGGCGTGTGCGGCAGGTCTTTTCGTGCTCGCGGCAAGCGCCGCGGCCGAGCCTGGCGCAGGACAGACGCCCTCGGCAGCGGGGCCTCAATCGTTAAAGGAAAAGGTTCTGCTTCAGGCCGATCAAAAGTTCGAGCAGGACGCGGCCACCCCGTACGACGCGGTTCTCGCGCGCGATACGCTTGAGCGCGTGCTCACGGGCGAATTTGCCTTGAAGCAGGACGACCCCATGCGGGCCTGGCGCGAATTCATGCGCGCAGCGCGCAAGTCCCGTCAGGCGGGCATTGCGGAGCTTGCCTTCAAGGCGGCCGAAGCCGCGCAAAACGAGGAGGCGGCCGACGAGGCGTTCGCGCTGTGGACGGAGCTTGATCCGGACAACCGCCGCGTGCGGCTCTTGCGTACCGGAGAGCTCTTTACGAAGGGGCAGTTTGCCCAAGCCGGGCAAAGCGCTGCGGAGCTTCTCAAGGACGCCGACGATCCGGCGGCGCTTCTTGAGAGCATCGTGCAGCTCTCGGCCGGGACGGTGGAAAAGACGCGCCTTTACGACACGCTCAGCCCGATTTTTTCCAAAGACAATGAAGACGCGCGCGTGGAGCTTGTTTTAGCCTCACTGGCTGCGTCGGCAAAAATGCGCGAGCAGGCGCGCGAGCACGGCATCAAGGCCATTGAACTCGCGCCGGACAATCCGCACGTGCTGCTTCAGGGGGCCGACTACGAATACGCCCTTGACCCCAAGGCCGCCTCCAGGCGCCTTGAGGCTTATTTAAAAGACCACCCGGCAAGCGTGCAGGTGCGGCTTTCCTACGCCAAGTCGCTTTTGAAAACGGGCGAGAAGAAAAAGCTCGATCGCGAATTGAGCCGCATCGAGACCGAGCGCAAGGATGATCCGCGCATCATCTTTCTTCTGGGCATGTTTGCCGAAGAAGGAAGGATGTACGACAAGGCCGAGCTCTACTACAAGAAGTACCTCGTGCTGCTCGCCAAAAACCCCGACATGAATCTGCTGCCCGATTCGGCCTACGTGCGGCTCGGGATGGTCGATCTTGCCCGCGGCCGCGAGCAGAAGGCCGTCGAGTGGCTCGACAAGGTCGAGCGCGGCGACAAGTACCAGGCCGCCCGCATCAAGGAGGTGGAAATCCTCGCGGGCATGAAAAAGATCGACGAGGCCTGCCGGGTATTAAAGACAATCCGCACCAACGACGCGCGCCAAAAATCGGCGCTGCTGCGCTCGTGCGCGGGGCTTTTGCTTAACGCAGGCCGCGACTCCGAGACGGTCGACGTGCTGCTTGAGGCGATCAAGGCGACGCCCGAAGACGCCGAGCTCATCTATCAGACCGCGATGACCGCGCACGAGGTGCAGCGCTACGAAGACTCCGAGAGGCTTCTTCGCGCCTTTATTTCCCTGATGCCCGACAACGCCAACGGCTACAACTCGCTTGGCTACATGTGGCTTGAGCGCGGCGTCAACCTCAAAGAGGCGGGCAGGCTCATCGAAAAGGCCATGTCGCTCACCAACGGCAAAGATCCCTACGTCACCGACTCCCTGGGGTGGCTGCGCTACAAGGAGGGCAACATCGACCAAGCCGAAGAGCTCCTTGTCAAGGCGCGAAGCCTTGAACCCGCCGACCATGAGATTGCGCTGCACCTCGCAGAAGTGCTCTACATAAAAGGAAAAAGGACCGAGGCCCGCGGCCTCATTGAGACCATCCTCAAGGACGATCCCGACAACGAGGCGGCGCATGCGCTCATTGAGCAGTTTGAGGCCGCGGGGGCCTTTCCCGCGCAAAGAAAGCAAAAGTAAGTTGGTGACCACCAAGCCATGACATGCGCTCTTATCCGGCGCCGCACGCTTTTTTCCCTTTTTGCCCTTGTCCCGGTTGCACTCGCCGGGCTTCTTGCGGGCTGCAGCTCGGTTGCGCCCGCGGGCTCCCGCGTGACGTCAGGGCGCTTTTCCGGGCGCATCACCCGGGGCGCGAAAACGCAGACCGCAAGCGGGCGCTACCGCTATGTAGAAAGCCCAAACCGCGACGAGCTTGAAATCCTCACGCCGCTATACGGCGTGCTCGGGCGCGTTGTCCGCACGCCGCAGGGCGCGCGGCTCGAGCGCGGCTCCGACTCGGTTGAAGAGGCCCCAAGCGCCGAGGAACTCATGGAACGGGCCTTTGGCTTTTCGCTTCCGCTTGAGATGATGAAGGCCTGGCTCAATGGGACGCCCGCCGCGAACGAGTCTTTTGAGCGCATCGACGCCGAGAGCTTTGTGCAAAGAGGCTGGCGCGTTGCCGTACGGCGCCGCAGCGCCGACGGGCGGGCGGCGGTCGTGGCGCTCACACGCGCAGCTCCCGAAGCAAACCTTGTGTTGACGCTTACCATCGACGAGGCGCCGGGCGCCCCGTAGTCCCTCGAGGCTGCGCAAGTTCGCAAAAAAAAGAGAGGTGCCATGTCCGGTCAAACCGAAATCCCGCAGAAATCAAGTGCCGCTCGCGTTGAGGTTGCCGCGCGGGCTTTTTATGCCCTTCCCGCCCCCGCCAAGCTCAACTTGTTTTTGCACGTCACGGGCCGCAGGGCCGACGGCATGCATCTGCTTGAGAGCCACTTCATTCTCATTGACCTTGCGGATTTGCTTGACTTTGAGGTGCTCAAAACGGCTGAAATCGTGCGCACGGGCGATACGGTGGGGGACCCCGAAAAAGATCTCTGCGTGCGGGCGGCGCGCCTTTTGCAGGAAGTCTCGCTCTCGCGCACGGGGAAAACGCCGGGCGCGCGCATTCATGTTGTGAAGAACATTCCCGCGGGCGCGGGCTTGGGCGGGGGTTCAAGCGACGCGGCCCTCACCCTCATGGCGCTCAACCGCCTCTGGGGTCTTGACTTGACGCGCGACGAGCTCATCGAACTTGGCGCAAAACTTGGGGCCGACATTCCCTTTTTTATTTTCGGCAGGGACGCCTTTGCCGCAGGCATTGGAGAGCAGCTCACCCCGCTTGCCGTGCCGGACGCCCTCTGGGTTGTCGCGATGCCCTCGACCCCCACGTCGACGGCGGCCGTCTTTGCCGATCCCGCCTTGACAAGAAACACAAAATCCTTAAAAATATCAGCCCTTTCCGAGAAGCTTCTTCATCAGTGGCCGCAGCTTGCCGGACGCAATGATCTTGAAGAGGCAGCCTGCCGCATCAATCCCGACATCGCACGCGCCCGCTCAATTCTGGGCGAAGGAGCGCGGATGACGGGGTCGGGATCGGCCGTCTTTGCCTGGTGCAGGGATGAAGACCAGGCGCGGCGAAAAATCGCGCTGCTGCCGCCCGACATCAGGGGCTATGCGGTAAGGTCGCTGCACGAGCACCCGGCCGCGCGGCTCCTTGAATCCCGCCCACGGGCTTAAACCCTTGAAACCAGGCGCGGGGCAAGGGAAAGCAACGACTTGCGGACTTGTTTGCACGGTGCGCGGGCTGATCGGATAAAATGCGATGTTTGCACGACTTTTAGGGGTGTCGCCAAGCGGTTAAGGCACCGGATTTTGATTCCGGTATGCGAAGGTTCGAATCCTTCCACCCCTGCCAGAATGGGAAAAACGGGCGGCCCAATGCAGTTGGTTTTCCGCCGTTTTTCTTCGTTTATTGACTTTTCGTGCGGGGGCAGCACGCGCGTTGCCGCGCTGAAACGACGGCGGGGCAGAGCCGCTCTGCAGGTCAATCAAACCAGCCGATTCGGCGAGCGCAGCGCTTGCCGCCGGCAAAGCACTTAGAGACACACATCATGGTTTCGGACAGTCTGAAGGTCTTCTCAGGCAACGCCAATCCCAAGCTTGCCCATGCGGTGGCGCAGTATCTCAACATTCCGCTCGGCCGCGCCACGGTCAACCGCTTCTCCGACGGAGAGGTCATGGTTGAAATCAACGAGAACGTCCGCGGCTGCGACGCGTTCGTGCTGCAGAGCACCTGTGCGCCCACAAACGACAATCTGATGGAGCTGATGATCATGGCCGATGCCCTGCGCCGCGCCTCCGCGCGCCGCATCACGGCCGTGATGCCCTACTACGGCTACGCCCGTCAGGACCGCCGTCCGCGCTCGGCGCGCGTGGCGATCTCGGCCAAGGTCGTGGCCAACATGCTGCAAAGCGTGGGTGTTGACCGCGTGCTCACGATGGATTTGCACGCCGACCAGATTCAGGGCTTTTTCGACGTCCCGGTCGACAACATCTACTCGACCCCGGTGTTGCTCAACGACCTGCTCTCGCACCAGTACCCCGATCTGATGGTGGTCTCGCCCGACGTGGGCGGCGTGGTGCGCGCCCGCGCGATGGCCAAGGAATTGGGCGTTGATCTTGCCATCATCGACAAGCGCCGTCCGCGCGCCAACGTCGCTGAAATCATGAACATTATCGGCGAAGTGCGCGGCCGCACGTGCGTGATCACCGACGACATCGTCGATACCGCCGGCACCCTGTGCAACGCCGCGGGCGCGCTCAAGGAGCGCGGCGCCACGCGTGTTCTCGCCTATGCGGCGCACCCGGTCTTTTCCGGCAACGCGATCGAGCGCATCAAGAATTCAGCCTTGGACGAAGTGGTGGTCACCGACACCATCCCGCTGCGTCCCGAGGCACAGGCCTGCCCGAAGATCCGGCAGCTGAGCTGCGCGCCTTTGGTGGGCGAAACGATTTCGCGCATTGCGCGCGAAGATTCGGTGAGCGAGCTCTTTAACGAGTAAGCCGCCTTTTCATTTCATTTTTTGTCAATCTGCCCGGCGGCTGGTCGCGGCCGCGGGCACTTTTGTTTTTTGGAGAACAACCCATGAAATTCGTCGCCGCTACCCGCAAGACGCAAGGTACGAGTGCGAGCCGCCGCCTGCGCCGCGAGGCCAAGGTTCCCGCCATCGTCTACGGCAACAACGCCCCCGCCACCGCCGTTGAGATCGATCACAACGAGCTCTACTACGATCTGCAGAAGGAAAAGTTCCACTCCTCGATCCTCACGATGGAGCTCGACGGCAAGGACGAACTCGTCATTTTGCGCGCCTTCCAGATGCACCCCTACAAGAACCAGGTGCTTCACGCCGACTTCCAGCGCATTGACCCGAATTCGAACGTGACGATGCGCGTGCCGCTGCACTTCTTCGGCGACGAAAACAGCCCGGCCGTCAAGATCGACAAGGGCTTCGTGAGCCGTCTCGTGGGCGCCATCGAAGTCTCCTGCCTGCCCAAGGATCTGCCCGAATTCATCGACGTCGACCTCTCGGGCATGACGAGCCAGTCGACGCTGCGCGTGGCCGACCTCAAGCTGCCCGAAAACGTCACGGCCGTGCAGCCCGACATGCCCGTTGCGACCGTCACGAGCATTGCCGACGACACCCCTGCGGCCGCTGCCGCCGCGGATGCCGCCGCTGCCGCTGCTCCGGCCGCCTCTTAATTTCCGGCGCCCGGCACAAGGCTTGCGCCACGGGCGTTTGCCCCGCCGCAGGCCTTTCATCAAGGGAAGGCTCGCCGCTCTGCACGAAGCCCAAAGCACACGCTTTGCGCCGGTTCGTGCCGAAGGCGGGCCTTTCGGCATTTTTGACTTCGATTTTTTCCCGCGGCTTCTTTTAAAGCGCTCTGTGTGCACGGTGTGCATCTCTTTTTTGAGCACACCGTGCGCGCACCGGGAACCTCTGTGTTTTGTGTGCGGGTGGGAAGCGGCTCTTTGCGCGTTTTTGAGTGAAAAGCGCGACACGCCCCTTGCGCCTGCTTGTGAACTGATGTGTGGTGATTCATGACGACCAATGCCTTCTCCGAGCTCGGACTCTCCGAGCCCATTGTCGACGCTCTCTCCAACCTGGGCTTTGAAGAGCCCACGCCCATTCAAAAGGCGGCAATCCCCGTGCTGCTTGCGGGCCGCGACGTGCTCGGGCAGGCTGCCACGGGCACGGGCAAAACCGCAGCCTTTGGACTGCCCCTCATCGAGCGCTATGTGCTCGGACAGGAAGCGGGCCTGCCGCAGGTGCTGGTGCTCACCCCCACGCGCGAATTGTGTCTGCAGGTGTGCGAGAGCTTTCTTGGCTTTGGAAAAACGGCGGGCATTGAAGTGGCGCCCATCTACGGAGGCCAGGACTATGCGCGGCAGATTCGGCTACTAAAGCGCGGCGTGCACGTCGTGGTTGCCACCCCGGGCCGTGCGCTTGACCATTTGCGGCGCGGCACGCTCGATTTAAGCGCCATCAAGGCGCTCGTGCTCGATGAGGCCGACGAAATGCTCGACATGGGCTTTGCCGACGAGCTTGAGGCCATTCTCGAGGAGCTCCCGAGCGAGCATCAGACGGCGCTTTTTTCGGCAACGCTTCCGGAGCGCATTCAAAACATCGCGCGCTCGCACCTCAAGGACCCCGCCCACATCGTCATTGCCCGCAGCGCCACGCAGGGCGAAGCGCCCCGCATTCCGCAGACGGCCTACGTGGTGGGCCGCGCACACCGCCTTGCGGCCCTGGGACGCATTCTTGACGTGCAGTCGCCGGAACTTGCCATCTGCTTTGCCCGCACGCGCGTGGAGGTCGAAGAGATCACCGAGGCCTTGAGAGGCCGCGGCTTTGGCGTTGAGGCGCTCCACGGGGGGCTTGATCAGGCAAGCCGCGACCGCGTCATGCGCCGCGCCCGGGCCGGGCAAATCGAGTTGATCGTTGCCACCGACGTCGCCGCCCGCGGCATTGATCTTGAAAACGTCACGCACGTAATCAATTTCGGCCTTCCCGCTTCGCTTGAAACCTACGTGCACCGCATCGGCCGCACGGGAAGAGCCGGCCGCACGGGACAGGCGATCACGGTGCTCGAGCCCCGCGAATACGGCAGGCTTCGCGCCGTGGAGCGCATGACCCGCGGCAAGGTGGAAATAAAGAGCGTGCCGAGCTTGACCGACGTGCGCGCAAAGCGCCTTGAACTCACCCGCAGCGCCGTCACCGAAGAGCTCAACGGCAAGGACTACGAGCGCTTTCGCGTTGTGATCGAGCAGCTTTGCGAAGAGTTCGACCCCTTTGACGTTGCCGCCGCGGCCGTCGCTCTGGTCGACCGCTTGAGCGGGGGCGAAGACGACGAAGACGAGATCCCGAGCTTTGACCGCACGATGCGCACAGACGCCCCGCGGCGCTCCGAGCGGGGCGCGCGCCGCGGCCCCTCGCGGCAGCGCGCGCCCGAAGAGGGCATGACGCGTCTATTTATCGGCGCAGGCCGCAGCATGGGCGTGCGCCCGGGCGACATCGTGGGCGCCATCGCCAACGAGGCGGGGCTTGCCAGCCGCCGCATCGGCGCCATCGACATCGCCGAGCGCTTCACGCTCGTTGAGGTGGATTCTGACGCCGCCGACATGGTGATTGAGGCGCTGCGCGGCACCACGATCAAGGGCCGCAGCGTCGCCGTGCGCCGCGACAGGGGCCCCGCAAGGGAGCCCGGGCGCGAGCGGCGCCCCTCGCGCCGCGCGCGATTTGAAGATTTTGACGACGCGGGTGCGGACTACTTTGAAGACGCCCCCGAAGAAGGCTAAATAAATTGACGGCGCCTTCCTTGCGCTTTTACCGACAACACACACAAACAAGCCATGGCTCAGGACTACTCCCCCATTTTGCTCATCGTCGGACTCGGAAACCCCGGCGAGCAATACCGCACGACGCGCCACAACGCGGGCTTTCAGTTTCTTGATCTGCTCGCTGCCGAAGCGGGCGTGCGCTTTTCGAGCGAACCGCGCTTTTTGGGCGACACCGCGCGCTTGTCAACCAAGTCGGGCGACGTGCGGCTTTTAAAGCCCACGACCTTCATGAACCTCTCGGGCTCGGCCGTGCAGGCTCTTGCCTCCTACTTCAAGATCAAGCCGCAGGAAATCCTCGTCGTGCACGATGAGCTTGACCTGCAGCCGGGCGCGATGCGCCTTAAAATCGGCGGCGGCAACGCGGGCCACAACGGGCTCAAGGACATCACCTTAAAGCTCGGAACCCCTGACTTTTGGCGGCTTCGCGTGGGCATCGGCCATCCGCGGCAGTTCTGCCCCCAGCAGGCCGTCTACGACTGGGTGCTCGGCACCCCTGCGCCCGAGCAGCGCGAGGCGATCGAGGCGTGCTTGAAAGCGGCGATTAAATGGGTGGAGCCCTTTGCCGCGGGCAACTTTGACCGCGTGCAGCGCGCCCTGCTCAAGTTCTCGCACCCCAAGGCAGCCTCCGACGGCAAGCAAAAAGCCGAAGGCAAGGATGCCGACCCCGCGCAGCAGGCCTGAGAAAAAGCTTTGCCCGCCCGCAACCATTGACGACACACAAACGACAAGAAGATACACACACCATGGCGATTGAACTATTGATGAGTTCGTGCCTCATCGGCCAGTGCTGCCGCTGGGACGCAAAAAACGGCAAAAGCTGCGTGACGCCCACGCTGCACGTGATGCTCAACACCGGCAAAGTGGCCGTGATCTGCCCGGAGTGCGCAGGAGGCCTTGACGTGCCGCGGCCGGCCGCTGAAATTGAGCCCGGCAAAGGGGCGCAGGACGTGCTCGAGGGCGCTGCGCGCGTCGTCAACACCGAAGGCATTGACGTCGCCCCTCAGTACGTTGCAGGCGCCAGAGCCGCGCTTGAGCTCGTGCAAAAGCACGGCATCCGCGTGGCGATTTTGAAGTCCAAGAGCCCCTCGTGCGGCGTGCATCAGGTCTACGACGGCACCTTCACGGAGACCCTCAAGCCCGGACGCGGCGTCGCTGCCGAGCTTCTCTCCTCGCACGGCGTCAAGGTCTTTGACGAGACCGAAATCGATCAGGCGCTCGCGCTTCTTGAAGCCCTGCGTCAAAACCCCGGGCAGGCTTAAAAATACGCCGGGCGCGCAAGCCCCGTCGAATACAATTGATTTGTTGTGCGCCCTGCGTGTCCTCAAGTCTCATGAAAGGGACGGGCACGCGCGGCTTGACCATCGTTTTAGCTAGAGAACAACAGCATGGGATTGAAATGCGGCATCGTCGGACTTCCCAACGTCGGCAAGTCCACGATCTTTAATGCTCTGACCAAGGCCGGCATCGCAGCCGAAAATTATCCGTTCTGCACGATCGAACCCAACGTGGGCATCGTCGAAGTGCCCGATGCGCGCCTGCAGAAATTGGCCGACATCGTGCACCCGGCACGCATCGTGCCCGCCACCGTCGAATTCGTCGACATCGCGGGCCTTGTTGCCGGCGCAAGCAAGGGCGAGGGACTGGGCAATCAGTTTCTTGCCAACATCCGCGAGTGCGACGCCATTGCGCACATCGTGCGCTGCTTTGCCGACGACAACGTCGTGCATGTCGCAGGGCACATCAACCCGCTTGAAGACATCGAGGTCATCAACACGGAGCTTGCCCTCGCGGACCTCGCCTCGGTTGAAAAGGCCCTTGCCCGCTACAGCAAGCAGGCCCGCTCGGGCGGCGACAAGGAGGCCCTCAAGCTCGTGCAGGTGCTCGAAAAGATTCAGCCCCTGTTAAACGAAGCGCGGCCTGCGCGCGCGGCCAACCTTAGCAAAGAAGAGCTTGCGATCGTGCATCCCCTCTTTTTGCTCACCCTAAAGCCCGTGATGTACGTGGCCAACGTCGACGATCACGGCTTTGAAAACAATCCGCTTCTTGACGAAGTGCGCAAGCTTGCCGACTCCGAGGGCGCGCCCGTGGTGGCCGTCTGCGCCAAGACCGAGGCCGACATCGCGGATCTCGACGACGAGGACAAGGCGATGTTCCTTGAAGACATGGGCATGAGCGAGCCGGGATTAAACCGCGTCATCCGCGCGGGCTACGATCTGCTCGGGCTTCAGACCTACTTCACGGCAGGCCCCAAGGAAGTGCGCGCCTGGACGATTCACAAGGGCGATACGGCCCCGCAGGCCGCTGGCGTCATTCACTCGGACTTCGAGCGCGGCTTCATCCGCGCGCAGACCATCTCCTACGACGACTACATCGCCTACAACGGAGAAAAGGGCGCGCAGGAAGCAGGAAGAATGCGCGCTGAAGGCAAGGACTACGTCGTGGCCGACGGCGACGTGATGAACTTCCTCTTTAACGTCTAAACGCGCCGCGCCTTTGATTGCGCTTTGAGTGCGCTTTGATTGCGCTTTGAGTGCGTTTAGCGCCCGCTTTTCGCTTGGGAAAGCGGGCGCTTTTGCGTGCGGGCTCTTTGGGGCCCTGGGGCGTTAGAGCGAATTTTGAAACGCGCGGATTTTCCGGGCGTCGCGCTTGGTGGGACGTCCGCGGGGAATTGCCGACGCAGGCTCCTGCGCAAGGCGCCGCAAGGCGGCTGCGCGCTCTCTTAGAACCTGCGACTCGTCGGTCTCCCGGTAGAGCGTCTGCGCCTGTTTTGCAGGGCCGCGAACCTGCGAGAGCCCCTCGACATAGACCTCGAAATGCTCTTCGCCGCGGGTGATTTCAAGCAGATCGCCCAGCCGCACCTCGCGCGAGGGCTTGACGCGCTCGCCTCTGATGCGCACGCGCCCGAGCTCGATGGCGTCCTGCGCAAGCGAGCGGGTTTTGAAAAAGCGTGCGGCCCAAAGCCACTTGTCGATGCGAACGCTCTCAAGCTCTGCCGTCATGGTGTGTGCGTTTGAAAAGAAACCTTTGAGAGAAAACCGCGAGGAGTCAATGATAGCGACGCTGCGGACAAGGCGAAATGCCGTCAAACCCGCCTTCCCTCCCCTTGAAAGGGAGGCCAACATCTCCTTGCGGCCGCTCTCTTTTGGGCATGTCCCGCCCCATCCATCTTTTCTTACAAGATTTCCGCAGGTGAAGGCGGGCCGCCTCCCTTAAAATCCGCTCTCAAAGCTTTTCTGCTTTTTTCGTTTGACATGACCTACACACTTGACGCCGAGGGCGCCGTCGAGCTTGGCCGCGAAGTGCTGCTGCACGAGTCGCAGGCCGTTGCCCGTCTCGCCCGTCATCTTGACAAGGCGCGCTTTGCCCGCGCCGTCGAACTCTTGTTGAATTGCCGCGGCCGCGTGGTGGTAAGCGGCATCGGCAAATCCGGCCACATCGGCCGCAAGCTTGCCGCAACGCTTGCCTCCACCGGCACCCCCGCCTTCTTCGTGCACGCGGCCGAAGCCGCCCACGGGGACCTTGGCATGATCACAAGCGACGATGTCGTAATCGGCATCTCCTACTCGGGCACGACGGCCGAGCTTTTGACGATCGTGCCCGTGATCAAGCGCGAGGGTGCAAGCCTGATTTCCATCACCGGAAACCCGCAGAGCGCGCTGTCAAAAAACGCCGACGTCAACCTTGACGTGCACGTCGAGTTCGAGGCCTGTCCGCTCAATCTGGCGCCCACCTCCTCGACCACGGCGACGCTTGCGATGGGCGATGCCCTCGCCGTTGCCTGCATGCACGCCAAGGGCTTTACGAAGGAAGACTTCGCGCGCTCGCACCCGGGCGGCGCTCTGGGGCGGCGGCTTTTAACGCACGTCTCGGACGTCATGCGCACGGGCGAGGCGGTGCCCTGCGTAACCATGGGACTGCCCGTTTTGGACGCCGTGCGCGAAATCACCAAAAAGCACATCGGCATGACGGCCGTGGTCGACGGCAACAGACGCGTGGTCGGCATCTTTACCGAAGGCGACCTGCGCCGCCTCATTGAAGCCAAGGGCGACATCCGGGGGATTCGCATCGAAGACGTGATGACAAAGACCCCCTCGACCATTGCGCCCGAGGCGATGGCGGCGTCGGCGGCAAAAATTCTCGACGAAAAGCTCATCAATCAGCTTCTCGTGGTCGACTCCGAGGGCAGGCTCGTGGGGGCGCTGCACATCCACGATCTGATGAGCGCCAAGGTCATCTAGCCCCAGGGGCCAAGGGGGCTTCAGTGAGAGGCCCGCGGGCACGAAAACTTTTACCGGCAACAGAACATCAAAAGTCTCATGCAACAGCAATCTCAGCGCACCAAGTCCGAAGACACCCTGCGGCAGGCCGCCGCAGGCGTGCGGCTCGTCGTGCTTGACGTCGACGGCGTTCTCACCGACGGCTCGATCTGGACGGGCGCCGCAGGCGAATCCGTCAAGCGCTTTTACGCCCGCGACGGACTCGGCATCAAGATGCTGCAGGCCGCAGGCATTGCGGTCGCCATTCTCACCGGACGTGTATCGGAGCAGACCGCCGCGCGCGCCAGGGAGCTTGGCATCACGTCCGTGGCGCAGGGACGGCAATTTAAAACCGACAGTTTTCGAGAGCTTCTTGCCGCGCACGGCTGCAGCGCGCACGAGTGCGCCTACATGGGAGACGACGTCCCCGACCTTCCGGTGCTCAAAATGGCAGGCCTTTCCGCGGCTCCGGCCGACGCCGCCCGCGACATTCTCGGCGTGGTCGACTGGGTGGCGCCCGAGCGCGGCGGCAACGGCGCCGTGCGAAGCCTTGCCGAATTCATTTTGCGCGCCCAGGGCAAGTGGGATGCTCTTGTAGAAAAGCGCTACGTCAACGGAGAGATCTAAGAGATGAAGGTCTATCTGCGCGACAGGGTCACGGCGAGCATCGGCATCGGCGTTCTCGTGGTGCTCGTGGCAAGCTCGTACTACTACTCCATCCGCACCGAAATTGAAGCCAATCAGGCCTTCATCGACCGGGATTCGCCGGACTTCATCGCGCACAACATCGCCGTCACCGAATTCAACGCCGACGGCTCGGCCGAGCGGCGGCTCTTTGCCGAGTATGCCGAGCACTACGCCGACGGCCGCATGTCGAGCATCAAGCCGAGAATGGTGACGCTCTCGGCGCAAAGTCCGCAGGTGCGCGCCACGGCCGACACGGGGCAGAGCATGGACGGGGGCGAGACCTTCACCTTCAACGGCAACGTCGTCGTCACCCGCGCAGGCGACCTCAAGGATCCCCCGATGCGCTTTACCACCCCCTTTGCCACGGTCTACCCGGATACGAGCGTGCTCGAGACGAGCGCCCCCGTGGTGCTCGAGCACGGCGCGGACGTCACCACCGGCATCGGCATCACGCTTGACAACGTGGAAAGAACAGTGAATATTCACACCAACGTCAAATCGATTTTTGCGCCCCGAAACGACGAGTAGCGCAAGGCTCCGCCCGGGACTTTGCCTTCCTTGGTTTAACAAAGCTCACGCAACTTTTTTCTCATCGTCTTTGGAGCCGCCTGCGCGCTTTCTGCGCCCGGCTTTTTTCACCATCACCATCGTCATGCAACTTTCTCGCCTTGCTCTTGGACTTTTTGCCTGCTGCGCCGCTCTTGCCGTGCAGGCTGAAACCGCCGACCGGCAAAAGCCCATTGAAATCACCGCCAATCACTTCGACGGCGATGAAATCAAGCAGATTGCCATCTACACGGGCAACGTGGAGGTGCACCAAGGCACGATGGAGATTCTGGGCGACAAGCTTGAGCTTCAGATTTCGCCCGAGGGCTACCGCACGCTCACGGTCTGGGGCAATCCCGTGCGCATGAAGGAGCGCCGCGACCCCAAGACCAAGGGAATCGACGAGTGGGTGCACGCGAGCTCCCTTGTGGCCGTCTACGAGGAGCAAAAGGACATTGTGACCCTGACCAACGTCGCCAAGCTCGCCCGCAGTGAAAACGGCCTTGTCAAGGACTCGACCGAAGGCGACAAGATCATCTACAACCTGCGCACGGCGCGCTCCTACGTCGAAGGCAAGGTCACAAGCGAAGGCAAGCGAAGCCGCGTTTCGACCGTGCTCGCGCCGCGCCCGAAAAACAAAAACGACAAGGAGGCGCAGGCGCCCAAGACGGGAGCAACCGCTCCCTTGTCGGGCACGACGCGCCTGGGGCAGTAGCCCGCCTCCTCAGGCTCTTAGAATGAGAGCAAAGAACTGCACAAAAAGCGCCTTTCATCCTAAAAGGGGAAAAGGGCGCTTAACGCACCCTCAACGCCAGCAACGAAGGATTCTTACTTAGCCGTGTCCGAAATCACCGTTCATACGCTTGAAGCCACCCGGCTCATGAAGCGCTACGGCGCACGCAAGGTTGTGCGCGACGTCTCGGTGCGCGTCAAAAGCGGAGAAGTGGTGGGGCTTCTCGGCCCCAACGGGGCGGGCAAGACGACCACCTTCTACATGATCGTGGGACTTGTGCCGCCCAACGGGGGCGAGATTTTGCTCGACGGCAGTCCGATCACGCATCTGCCGATTTACAAGCGCGCCCGGCTCGGCCTGAGCTACCTGCCGCAGGAGGCAAGCGTCTTTCGCAAGCTCTCGGTTGAAGACAACATCCGCTCGATTCTTGAGCTGCAGATCGACCGCAGCGGCAGGCACCTGCCGGGCAAAGTGATCGAGGAGCGCTTAAACCTCCTGCTCGAAGAGCTGCAGATCACCCACATCCGCACCAACATGGCCATGTCGCTCTCGGGCGGCGAGAGGCGCCGCACCGAAATCGCCCGGGCGCTTGCCGCCGATCCGAGCTTTATTCTTCTTGACGAACCCTTTGCCGGGGTCGATCCGATTGCCGTCATTGAAATTCAGCGCATCGTGCGCTTTTTAAAAGACCGCGGCATCGGCGTTCTCATCACCGACCACAACGTGCGCGAGACGCTCGGCATCTGCGACCACGCCTACATCATCAACGAGGGCGAGGTGCTTGCCATGGGCTCGGCCGAAGAGATCATCTCCAACGAGTCGGTGCGAAAGATTTACCTCGGGGAGAATTTCCGCATGTAGCTCCCCCCCCCCCGCGCAAAGGGGAGCCTTCTGCAAAACCGCCGCCTTTGATTTTCGTTTACCATGCCCGGCCTCGTCTCCCGACTCTCGCAGCGTCAGTCCCAGCGCACGTCGCTTACCCTCGTGCAGCGCCAGTCCGTGGAGCTGCTGCAGCTCACGGCGGCCGAACTGCTCGCCGCCGTCGAAGAGACGCTTGCGGCAAACCCCCTGCTTGAGGCTGCCGCAGTCGAAGAGGACGCAGGCTTTGAAGGGACGCAAACCGCTGCACCAAAGCCGCAGGACGCAGGCGACTCCGAGGATTTCTCAGGCGACAGCGAACCGACAAACGCAGCCGGCTCCGTCCCCCGGCCCGGGGCTTTGGGCAACGAGGAGGAAGCCGGCGTCGCCGACGACGTGGAAAGCAGCGCCGGAGCGGCGCTTGGCGCCCCGCCCGCGCCCCCCGCAGCCGACATCAGCGCCTTTGATGCCTCGGAAGCGACGGCCGCCTACAACTTTGAGCGCTCTTCCGACCCCGCGGTCATCTCCTGGCAGAAGACCGTCTCCGAGCACGATGAGGAAGAGCGCGACCCGTACGAAAAAATCGGGCAGCCGCGCACGCTCGCCCAACACCTGATGGAGCAATTGGGGTGCGTGCACGCAAGCCGCACCGTGCGGCTTCTCACCGAGTGGCTCATCGGAAGCCTTGACGAAAACGGGCTTTTGTCCGAGCCCGTGCCGGAAGTGTTTGCCCCCTGCCCGGTGCCCGGCACCGAGTCCGAGCAAAGGGCGGCGCTGAAGCTTTTGCAAAGTTTTGACCCCGCGGGCGTGGGCGCAGAGAGCCTCACCGAGTCGCTCATCCTGCAGCTCTCGCGCAAAAAAACCGACACGCTGCAAGCCCGTCAAAAGGACAGCGGGGAGGCCGCCTCCTCGTCAAAAGGCTCGATTGATGCGTCCGTTTCCCTTTTTGAGACCGCCGCAAGGCTACTTCTTCACTGCTCTGAGGAGCTTATGCGGCGCGATTTTCGGGCGGCCTCGAAAATTCTCGGCGTTAAGCCCGCTTTGGTTGAAGAGGCCTTTCATCTCATTGCCACGCTTGACCCCCACCCGGCCTCGGCCTTTGCCGATACTGAGGCCTCGGGCTTTGTCGTGCCCGAAATCCTCGTGGTGCGGGAAGAGAGCCCCGGAGGCGCAGCTGATGAGCCCGCCGCCGAGGCCGCTTCAGGCCTTCGGTGGGTCGCAAAGCTCAACCCGGCGATCGTGCCTAGGCTAACCTTTGACCATGCAAGCTTTGCGCTGCTCACGCAGTCCAAGCTTGCCCGCGACGAGCGCGTGCGCTGGAGCAAGCTTGCCGCAGACGCCCGAAACTTCGTGCACGCGCTTGAATTTCGCTACTCGACCATCACGGCCGTCGCGCAGACGATCGTGAACATGCAAAGCGACTTCTTCACGAAGGGCCCGGCGGCGGTCAAGCCCATGCACCTTAAAGACGTCGCCCGCATGCTTGCCATGTCGGAGTCCACGATCAGCCGCGCCACGGCGGGCAAATACATGCAGACGCCTCTGGGGACGTTTGAGCTCAAGTACTTTTTTGGCACGGGCTACACGGCCGAAGACGGCCAGGAGGTGAGCTCCATCGCCGTGCGGCGGCGCATTCGGGAGCTTGTGGCCGCCGAAGACCCCGCGCGGCCCTTGTCCGACAACGCCATTGCCGAAGCGCTCGCCTCCGAGGGCATTGCGGTTGCGCGCCGCACCGTTGCCAAGTACCGCGAGCTCGAGCACATCGCGCCCAAGTCGCTCAGGCGCACGGAGAAAGCCTGAGGCGAGGACGCCTCGGGACAAGACAAGGCCTGCGTTTTCTCGGGGTTTTTACTTAAGAAAATCTGCGCATGCCCGGGACTGCATCAAAAGACGCCCGCGCGCATTGTGCTATCGTGCGGGCGGCTGTCCGCGCCTTTTACCGGGCCCGGACGGCCGCATTTTTACTCCCGCCGGAAGCGCTGCCGGGGTGCCTTGATGCACGCCCCGTCCGTGCGGCCCGGCACGCACAATGAATCACATCTCCCCCCTTCTTACTATCGATAGCATCGCGCTCGATCGAGACATCACCAGCCGCAAGCGCGCGTTCGAAGCGCTCTCCCTGATCGTGGAACACTGCGCGGGCGTCAGCCACCAGGCGGCCTTTGACGCCTTCAATGCGCGCGAAAGGCTCGGCAGCACCTGCATGGGAGGAGGCGTGGCCATCCCGCACGGACGCATCAAGGGGCTGGACGGCCTCGTTGCGGCCGTGCTGCGCACGCGCGAGCCGGTGGTTTTTGATACGCCCGACGGCCGCCGCGCACGGCTTTTCTTTGCGGTGCTCATCCCCGAAGGCGACCCCGACCGCTATCTTGAGGTCTTAAGCGATATTTCGGAGCTGCTCAAAGACCGCAGCGCCAAGGAAAAACTTCTTTCGGTCGCCACGCCCCTTGAGTTCTGCGAGTTTGTGCAGAGCTGGACGCCGCCCGCGGCCGCAGACGGCTCCGACCCGGCAAAGAGCTCGCCCGAGGCCCAGGAAGCACAGCCGCAGGAGGGCGAGGCGCCGGCTCAGGCTCAAACGCCTGAAGTTCCTCGCGAGATCGCGGCAGCGCAACAGTAAAAAAGCTGCGGCCCGGAACCCGCCATCCTTTCCCGTCACACGGCCCCGCCGCAGCCCCCTCTGTGTGTTCGCAGAGCAAAAAAGCTCGCACCTCTCCAGCCCTTTTGTCCCCCGTTTGGTCTTTGCCTTAGAGACAATCCATATCAGCCAAACGGCTGAATTGGGGCGCTCCTCTGGCTTGGAGCACTGAGAGAGCGCTTTGTTTCGTGCGACAATCGCACTCGTTGCGGGGGCCTTTTGCACCCGCGCCGTCAGGAAAACTTTTCGCGCATCATGTCGAGCACTCAGCCTTGCGGCCGGGTCATCATCGTGACGGGACTTTCGGGCTCGGGCAAGTCGATTGCCATCCGTCAGCTTGAAGACAGCGGCTACTACTGCATTGACAATCTGCCCTCGGACTTTCTGAGCACCGTCATTTCGGACTTGGCCGCGCACGGCTGCGTGCGCATGGCCG
Source organism: Sutterella sp. (assembly GCA_019418605.1). Lineage (GTDB taxonomy): Bacteria > Pseudomonadota > Gammaproteobacteria > Burkholderiales > Burkholderiaceae_F > Duodenibacillus. The sequence continues at coordinate 39,467 of DYBN01000057.1, forward strand.
TCTCCATCGACGCCCGAAGCCAGCTCAATCTCGACGCCGCCCGGGTGGAACTCGAAAAACTCAAGCACCAGGGCTTTGACGTGCGCGTGCTGTTTCTGACGGCCTCCACGCCCGAGCTGGTGCAGCGCTTTTCTGAAACGCGCCGCCGCCATCCGCTTACCATCGTCAACGGCAGCGCCCTGACGCTCTCGGAAGCGATCGGGCGCGAGCGCGAGATTCTCGAGCCCGCCGCGCAGTTTGCCTGCGTGATCGACACCACGCGGATGCTGCCCAATACGCTGCGCGACGCGGTGCAGGAGTTTGCCGAGGTCGAGTCTTCCAACATGATGCTTGCCTTCGAGAGCTTTGCCTACAAGCACGGCATTCCGGTGGCGGCGGACCTCGTTTTTGACGTCAGAAACCTCCCCAACCCCTACTACGACCGCTCGCTTAGAAGCCTCACAGGCCTTGACGGCCCGGTGATCGACTTTCTGGACAAGTCCGAGACCGCGCAGGCCATGATCGAGGACATCGCGGGGTTTCTCTCGCGCTGGATTGACTCCTACGAAGCGCAAAACCGCCACTACCTCACGATCGCCGTGGGCTGCACGGGAGGACAGCACAGAAGCGTCTACGTGGCCGAGCGCCTCGCGCAGCGCTTTTCATCCCTCATGACGACCGTGGTACGCCACCGTCAGCTCGCCCGCAAGGGGCTTGCGGGGCGCTCGCCAGCAAAAACGTCTTGATGGGAGCTGGAAGCGCCTCGCTTTCAATGCCAGACAACGGCGCGCGGCGCACGTCCCCGCCCTTTCCAAACCTCTCAAGAGCAAGGACGTCGGCGTCCTCGAGCGCATAAATTTCGATGTCAAGCCTGCGGTGCGTCAATTCATGCGCAATCCGCGCCGCAGGGCGCGAGCCTTCCTTGATCACCCCTTCTCCAATTTCCGGCAGGCAGTACAAAAGGGGCCAGATGCCGCGCGCAGGGCGCCGCACGAGAAGCACGGCACTGTCTTTGACAACAAGCGCAAGCCGCAAGGTGACGCGGGACTTTTCGCGCGGAGGGCTTTTCTTTGGGAAAACCACCTCATGGCCATCACGATGCGCCCGGCACCAGGCGGCCACGGGGCAGCGCGCGCAGGAGGGCTTTGTGCGGGTGCAGAGCATGGCGCCCAAATCCATCATGGCCTGATTAAAGGTTCCAGGCGCGCTTTTTCCTGCGGAAGTTTCAATCGCCTCCTGCGCCGCGGCCCAGACTTCCCTTGTGCCGCGGGCCGTGTCAACGGGCGTGTCAAGGGCCAGAACGCGCGCGAGCACGCGCTTGACGTTGCCGTCGCAAATGGCAAGCGCCTCGCCGCTGCAAAAGGAGGCCACGGCCGCGGCCGTGCTTTTTCCGACGCCCGGCAGCCGCTCAAGCTCATGCGCGCGCACGGGGAAAACGCCGTTGAAGTCTTTGACCACCATGCGCGCCGCGGCCATGAGGTTGCGGGCGCGCGCGTAGTAGCCCAAGCCCGCCCACAGGGCCATGACCTCGGCCTCGTCGGCTGCGGCAAGGTCGGCCACCGTCGGAAAGCGCTTTAAAAAGCGCGCAAAGTAGTCTTGAACAACGGCCACCTGCGTTTGCTGCAGCATGATTTCGCTCAACCACCGCTGATAAGCGTCCGGCACCATCCAGGGCAGCCCCTTGCGGCCGGCCTCCCGCTGCCAGTTGATGAGCGCGCGGGCAAAGGCTTCGGGCTCGGCAACAAAGGGCGTTTGAACGGGGGGCTTTTCAACGGCGGGCATATTCTCGCCAAACTTGCCCGGCGCAGAGCGCGGCGCTTGGGTTTCACTCATCGCTGGCACCTCGGGCAGTAAAACGTGCTGCGCCCTGCCTGCACGATGCGGCGAATGGGCGCTGCGCACGTCCGGCAAGGCTTGCCTTCACGCCCGTAGACCGCCGCCGACAGCGCAAAGTAGCCGTCGACGCCGTCAACGCCGTGAAAGTCGCGAAGCGTCGAGCCGCCCGCCTCAATTGCCTTTGAGAGCACCTCCCGGATGGCTTGCAAAAGTTTGGCCGCACGCGCTCTTGAAATGCGGTTTGAGGCCCTCGCCGGGTGAATACCCGAGGCAAAAAGCGCCTCGCACGAGTAGATGTTGCCGCAGCCCGCAACGAGCGTTCCCGCCATGAGAAGCTCCTTGACGGGCCGCGAACTGCGGTGCAGCCCTTCGTAGAACACTTCATCGGTCAGAGCCTTGTCAAAGGGCTCGAATCCAAGCTCCGAGAGAGGCTTTTGGCTCCACGGGTCGGACGCAAACCAGCGCATGTCGCCAAAGCGGCGCACGTCGGTAAGACGCACGAGAAACGCATCAAACACGATGTCGACGTGCTCGTGTGCGCCGGGCTCAGGGGCGGGCAGCGGCCAAATCCGCCAATAGCCGCTCATGCCAAGGTGCGTGACAAGAAAGCCCGCTCTTTTTCCGCCTCTGGCGCACTCCCACACCAGGTACTTGCCGCGGCGAAGAAGATGCTCAACCGTACAGCCTTCAAGCTTTTGGGGAAGCTCAACAATCGAGCTTCTGAGCCTTGGCACCCGCACGTGCACCGCGCGGATCACGGCTCCTTCAACGTAAGGGGCAAGCCCCATGCGGGTGACTTCAACTTCGGGAAGTTCGGGCATTTTTAAAAGGCAAAAAGTAATCGACAAGGAGGGCGGCGACGGGGCGATCTTTGATGCCCGCCGTGCCGCCATGCTAACGGCTTTGAATGGCTTTGCGCGGCCGCCGGACACTGCTCTGCGTAAAAAACAAGCGGTCCTTCGCCTCCTTTGCAGGAGCCTTGCGTCGCCCGAAACGTCCCCCGAAATCCTCACGGCTCCTACCTCCAATGGCTCTGGCAGGGCTGCTGCGCCTTTCGTTAGACTTTTTAAACTCTGCCCCAACCGTTTTTTTGCCTTGGAGAAGCTTGACATGCCCTTTGAACCCGCCACAGGCTACCGCGCACTGCTCGTCACGGCCGCAGAAGCCGGCATCGGCCGCACCCGGCAGCGCCCGCTTGCCACTGCAGCGCTCACCTTTCTTGCGGGCGCCTACATCGCCTTGGGCGGTTTTTTGGCCGTGCGCTGCGGACTGGCGCTGCCCTGGGACGTCTGGGGCTCGATGGGCAAATTCATCTTCGCGGCGGTCTTTCCCCTGGGGCTCATGCTCGTGGTGATCTGCGGCGCGGACCTCTTTACGGGCAACTGCATGACGCTTGCGGCGGCGGGCCTGCAAAAAGAGGTCTCGATAAAGCAGTCCTTTGCCTCGGGCCTCTGGGCCTGGATCGGAAACTTTGCGGGCGCCCTTTTCGTGGCGGTCTGCATGGTGTGGGCAACGGGCCTAATCTTTGACAAGGCGCCTGCAGCAGCCGGCATGTCCTCCATGCCCTGGGCCGAGGCGCTTGTAAAGCTCGCCAACGGGAAGACCGCGCTTGGCTTTTGGGAGGCCTTCTGGCGGGCCGTGGGCTGCAACTGGCTTGTGTGCCTTGCGGTCTACGCGGCCTACGCCGCCCGCGACACCGCGGGAAAAATCCTCGCCCTGTGGTTTCCCACCATGGCCTTCGTGGCGCTTGGCATGGAGCACTGCGTGGCCAACATGTTCTTTATTCCGGCGGCCATTCTCACGGGCACCGATCCCCGCTACACCGCGCTTGTGGAAGCAGGGGGCGCCGCACCGCTTTCGGCCACCTGGCAGAGCTTTTTTGTCGACAACCTGATTCCGGTGACGCTTGGCAACATCGCGGGCGGCGCCATTCTGGTGGCGCTCTTTTACACCTTTGTGCACGGCAGGCTTGCCAAGGCGAGGAACGACTGAGGCAAAGCCCGTGAGAAGCCCTGGAGGCCCGCCCGCGCGGGGCTCGGGAGGCGGCTGCGGCCGCCTTCAGGAAAATACAAGCAAAACGCGTTAAGATTGCGCCCCTATGGCAAAGGAGCTGTCGCCGAGTTAATCAAGACAACTTGCGGGGCGACAGGCACAAACAAAAAATACCGCTAAAGCGTCTGCCGCACGACGTCGCTCGACATTGTCACTTCCCTGCACTTTCACGAGCCCCTCTCTTAGCTGCGCCGGACGCCCAGGCGGTCCGTCGACTCCTCCCGAATCGTTTTTTATGTTCCGCTTTTTGTTTTGAAGCGAAACGGGCTTTACGAACTCAGTTTTTTTTTCGATCTGTTTTCGGGCTTATTCACCGCAAACAGAGCGCAGTGGAACACGTTTTTTCCTTCCTCCAAAAAAGGAGCTCTTGGCAATGGCCAGCGATTTTCTCTTTACCTCCGAGTCGGTGAGTGAAGGCCACCCCGACAAGGTCGCCGATCAGATTTCCGACGCAGTGCTCGACGCCTGCCTCAAGGAAGATCCCTTGAGCCGCGTGGCGGCCGAAACGCTCTGCACGACGGGACTTGTCGTGCTCGCAGGCGAAATCACCACGAACGCCGTCGTCGACTACATCGACATCACCCGCAACGTCCTCAAGGACATCGGCTACGACAACACCGAGTACGGCATTGACCACAAGGGCTGCTCGGTGCTCGTGGGCTACGACAAGCAGTCAAACGACATCGCCCAGGGCGTCAACGAGCGCAACCATGATCCCCTGACGCAGGGCGCAGGCGACCAGGGCCTCATGTTTGGCTACGCGTGCGACGAAACCGCAACGCTCATGCCCGCTGCGATCTACTACGCGCACCGCCTGGTGCAGCGCCAGTCGCAGGTGCGCCGCAACGGCCTCATGCCCTATCTGCGGCCCGATGCCAAGAGCCAGGTCACCCTCAGATACGTCGACGGCCGCCCGGTTGCGGCCGACACCATCGTGCTCTCGACGCAGCACTCGCCCGAGTGGAGCGACGGCCTGCAGATGAAGCCCGAATTCATCGAAGCGGTCGTTGAAAACATCATTCGTCCGGTGATGCCCGCCGAGTGGCTCAAGGGTACGAAGTTCCTCGTGAACCCCACCGGACGCTTTGTGGTCGGCGGCCCCCAGGGCGACTGCGGCCTTACCGGGCGCAAGATCATCGTCGACACCTACGGCGGCGCGTGCCCGCACGGCGGCGGCGCCTTCTCGGGAAAGGACCCCACCAAGGTCGACCGCTCGGCCGCCTACGCCTGCCGCTACGTTGCCAAGAACATCGTCGCCGCGGGCCTTGCCAAGCGCTGCCAGGTGCAGGTCGCCTACGCCATCGGCGTGGCCGAACCCATGAACATCACCGTGCTCACGCAGGGCACGGGCGTCATCCCCGATGAAAAGATCGCCGAACTCGTGCGCCGCAACTTCGATCTGCGCCCGGGCGGCATCATCGAGATGCTCGATCTGCGTCGGCCGATCTACTTCAAAACCGCCGCCTACGGCCACTTCGGCCGCGAAGAGCCGGAATTCACCTGGGAGCGCACGGACAAGGCGGCCGATCTGCGCGAGCAGGCCGGGCTCTAAAGCGCGAAGAAAAAGCGACGTTTTAGAAGATTTTCAAAGCTTTTGGGGGCTTTTGCCCCCGCTTTGAGCTCTTCGTCGGTTTTTAGCGCTTTTCTTTTGTTTGCATTTTCTCAGCCGTCCTCTGCAGGAAAGAGGGCGGCTGATTTGCGTTTTCAGACCCCCTTCAAGAACCCCTCTTTTCTAAACCCCCATGGACGTTTTAATCGACACGCCGCGCTTTTGTCTTCGGAGCTGGTGCCAAAGCGACATCGAGCCCTTTCGCAGCATGAACGCCGATCCGGCCGTCATGCGGTTTTTTCCCCGCACGCTTTGCGAAGAGGAAAGCGACGCGCTCTATGCGCGCATTCAACGCGACTTCGCGCGCGACGGCTTTGGCCTGTGGGCGCTTGACGTGCACGCTGGCCCGCAGCAGAGCGTCGGCGGCTTTGCGGGCTTTGTGGGCATCACGCGCACAAGCTTTGATCCGGACATGATCGAAATTGCCTGGCGGCTTGCCGTCCCTTTTCAGCACAAGGGCCTTGCAACCGAGGCCGCCGCAGCCGCGCTCGAAGCGGGCTTCACGCGCTTTCATCTTGACCGCATTGTCGCCTTCACGGCGCTGCAGAACCTGCCGAGCAGGCGTTTGATGGAGCGCCTCGGCATGGTCTTTGAGTGCAAGTTTCTGCACCCGGCGCTGGATCCCCGCCACCCTCTGGCGCCGCACATGAGGTGCGTCATGACAAAAGAAGCCTGGATGCAAAAAGCCCGCTTGCACCGCTTGTGATTTGCCCAGCCACAGCACCGGCGTTGCCTTTTATATCTCAAGGTTACCCTCCCCCATAGACTATTGACTTCCTCAATTTTCTTGAGTAGCAAATATCCGGGTACCAGAATGATCCTGTCTCAACAAGAGAGAGACCAGCCGGAGGTTGTGTTTGATCAGCAAGAGTCTTCACAACGAATCCACTCCGGCTGTTTTTTGATCAAAAAGATCTTGCTTCTCTCATCCATTCTGGAGAACCACAAAATGAAAATGACTTTAGCTGCAGCCGCCGTGCTCGGTGCTTTGTAAGCACCCCAAAGCTTTTTGACTCCCGCTTCGCTTGACCCTAAGAATGAAGCT
>DYBN01000058.1 GCA_019418605.1 Sutterella sp.
AAAAGCGGGTCAAGAATACGCGTCCAAAGTGGGGCAATTCTCGCGTCCGCCAACACAGGGCGCAGTGGGCAGACGACTTGACGATCGCGGATGCGATATTTGACAGTGTTGAGCAGAAGGCCGGCTGGTGATGGGCTGGTGATGCTTTCCACCAAAACAGACCTTGCCTCTCACACTCTGGGACGGAGGGGAGTTCTCATGAATTGGGACGTCAACTCACTGTGTTTGGCTAGTGGAGCTGACAACGGTAGAAGCTTTGCCGAGGTTCGAGCAAAGCAGATTTGGCGTTCTAAGAATGCTTCCCCTTTCTTAGAGTCGAAAGAATATCCGCAACAACCGTTTCCGATCAGCAAATTTTTCCCGTAAGACTGCCGTCGGGGCGGCTCCCCCTGGAGTAGTCGCCTCCCTCCAGCATTTTCCAACCGGTAACGGCCGCTTTAAAGAATTTGCGGGCTTGTCCCGCATTTACGCTGTCCATTTGGTCAGCGTTAACAAGCGAAAAGCCCAACCGCTGGAATCGATTGGGCTTTTGGCTCTTTCCGGTGGGTAGGCGATGAAACCAGAAAAACAATCGCCAACCTCCGTGGAGATAGTAGCACGATGCAGGCGGAAATTTTTCCTCAGACTCCGCTACAGCTTCACAATCGGAGTGCTCGTGATGCTTGTCGACATGGGCGGCAAACGCAAGCTCCCCAAAGCTTATGGATAGTCAGGGTGTTGTGATCAAGTTGTTGAGAATAAAGGGAAAAATAAAAAATCCGCTGATGCACACGAACATCAGCGGATCAGATTTTGGTGGAGATGAGGAGGATCGAACTCCTGACCTCTGCATTGCGAACGCAGCGCTCTCCCAGCTGAGCTACACCCCCGAAATTTTGTGAGACGAAACGCTGTCTGCGTTTCCTCAGGCGGCGTATTCTGCACGAAGACGCAGAAAAAAGCAAATCTCGTTTGCGAACACGACCGGCGTCTGAAGAAAACTACAGGGCGGCGGCCTTCTCGACGAATTCCTTAAAGGGCGCCACGCTCTTGGGCTCGATGAGCGTATCGACAACCTTGCCGTCCTTTAACAGCACGAGAGTCGGGATGTGGCGGACGTCAAATCTTTCCTTCACGCCCGGATTGTTGTCGAAGTTGCAGCTCGCAAAGACGAGCTTGTCGGCGTACTTCTCGGCAAACTGTCCGAAGAAGGGGGCGATGCGCCTGCAGTCGACGCACCACTCGGCTCCGATCGCAAGAAAGACGGGCTTGTCGGCCTTTTCAACGACGTCTGCATAGTTCTGGTCGGTGACAACCTGAATCTGGCTCATGGGAGCTCCTTATCAAAAGATCCGAAATCAAAGTGTCCGAAAGGTCCTGCCCGGCCGTGCGCGGCAAAGCAGGAAGCGCCGCAAGTTTTGACGCCTTCGGCATCAGCTTTGCAACTTGCGCGGCGCCTTGTCGGACGGGGCTTTGCCCATGCTAGCAAAGTCGTTCGCCGCAATGTCGCATTGTTGCAAATACTTGCCTTTGTTAACCTGCGGGAGAACAAGCACCTCTTCTTATAATTTCCCGGCTATGAGGAAAAACAAAAAACCCGCCATCGCGAGCGAGTGGCGTGAAAACAAGGCGGCGCAGGATCGTGCCGAGCAGCAGGCCGAGCGCGAACGCGCCCGCGCCGACCGCTCGCGCCGGATGGCGCGGTTTACTGCGTTTTTCAAGCACGTCCTGGCCAGCACCGGCTGGGTCGTGGCGATCGTGCTCGCCGTGCTGCTGGCAACGGCGCTTGCAACCTACACGCCGAGCGATCCGGGCTTTTCAGCGACTGGAACCGAGAGAGCGGGCAATTTGTGCGGCCTTTTCGGCGCCTGGGTCTCGGACCTGCTCTACTGGCTCTTCGGGCGCTCGGCCTGGTGGGTGGTGGCGGCGCTGCTGGCTACGGGCGTCAATCTCGTGCGCGTCATTTGGGCGCGAAGCGACGCGGTGGCGCTGCGCGTGCATCCCGTGACGGGAACGCTTGGCATGGCTCTTGTCCTGACGGCCTCCACGGGGCTTGAGTGCCTGCAGTTGGGCTATCTGGGCGAAGGGCTTCCGCTGGGGGCCGGAGGCCTTTACGGGCAGTACGTGGCGGGCTGGGTGACGCCGTATCTGGGCGTGTGGGGCGCGACGTTTGTCTTTTTTGTGGGCCTTGCCATCGGGGTTTCCTACGTCTTTGGCTTTTCCTGGTTTGACGTTGCCGAGCGCATCGGTGCGGCGCTAGAAGAAATCGGCAGGCTCTTTGCAAAGCGTCCGGACAAAAAGCCGCAGGCCGAAGACGGCGCCCAGTCATCAGAAACCGAGGCGCAGCAGGGCGCAGCCGGGGCGAGGGCCAACTCTCGCAAGCGGCCCAAGGTCATTGTCGAGCCCGCCAAGAGCGCGCCCACGCCGTCAAACGACGACATCGCCGCGCGCCAGCCCGAGCTTTTCCCCCGTCCCAACGACGGCAGCATCAAGCCCAACATCGGCTTGCTTGAGTCGCCCGCGACAAACCGCAGCGGCATTTCGGAAGAGACCGTGCGCATCACAAGCCGCCTCATCGAGAGCAAGCTCAAGACCTACCGCATCAACGCCACCGTTGTGGGCGCACAGGCGGGTCCCGTCATCACGCAGTACTGGCTTGAGCCGGGCCCGGGCGTCAAGGGCAGCCAGATTGAGGACATCAGAAAGGATCTCTCCAGAGCCCTTGCCGTGCCCTCGGTGCGCGTCGTGCCGGTCATTCCCGGCAAACCCTACATGGGGCTTGAAATTCCCAACGGCTCGTCGCAAAGGCTTGCCGTCTATCTGCGGGAAATCATCGGCAGCGTCGACTTTGAGTCGAGCAAGTCGCCCTTGTCGCTTGCGCTTGGCAAGGACATCGCAGGGCGCCCCGTGGTGGTTGATCTCGCCAAACTTCCGCACCTTCTGGTGGGCGGCACGACGGGCTCGGGCAAGTCGGTGTGCATCAATACGATGATCCTGTCGCTGCTCTACAAAAACGAGCCCGACAGGCTGCGCCTTGTGCTGATCGACCCCAAGACGGTCGAGTTTTCGCTCTATCAGGACATTCCGCACTTGTTGTGCCCGGTCGTCACCGACATGAACAAGGCCTCCAACGCCTTGAACTGGCTCGTGCATGAAATGGACAGGCGCTACAACCTCATGGGAAAACTTGGCGTGCGCAGCTTTGACAGCTTCAACGACAAGGTCTCGACGGCGGCCAAAAACGGCGAGCCCATCATGGATCCCTTTGATGTCACGCCGGAAAACCCCGAGCCGCACACGCCCTTAAAGCCCTTTTGCTACATCGTCTGCTTTATCGACGAGCTGGCCGACCTGATGCTCGTCAACCGCAAGCAGGTCGAAAACCAGATCATGCGGCTTGCGCAAAAAGCGCGCGCCGCGGGCATTCACCTCGTGCTTGCCACGCAGCGCCCGAGCGCGGACATTGTCACGCCCCTGATCAAGGCCAACATCGTGGCGCGCATCGCCTTTCAGGTCGGCAGCCGCTACGACAGCCAGGTCGTGCTCGACGAGACCGGCGCGCAGGACCTGCTCGGGCGCGGCGATATGCTCTTTAAGCGCCCGGGACAGCCCTCGCAGCGCGTGCAGGGCTGCATGGTGGGCGAGGGCGAAGTGCTGCGCGTGGTCGAGGAGCTCAAGTCGATGGGAGCGCCCGAGTACGTCGAAGGCGTCACGGACAGCGAAGATGCCGCGGGCGCGGGCGGCGCCGGGGGCTTCGGGATGCACAAGGGGGGCGACGTCGATCCCCTCTACGATCAGGCCGTCTCGATCGTGCTCGAAGAAAAGCGCGCTTCAACAAGCTACGTGCAGCGCCGGCTGGGGATCGGCTACAACCGCGCGGCAAACCTTCTTGAGCGCATGGAAACCGACGGCCTTGTGAGCAAGCCCAACGCGGCGGGCAAGCGCGAAATTCTCGTCAAACACGAAGGAGGCGCCTTATGAAGCGCAGACAATGGATTGCGGGCGCCTTTGCGGGCGCCCTGCTGACGCGCACCGTCTTCTTGCCTGCGGCGTTTGCGCAGACAAGCCCGCGCTCCGGGCGCGAGGCTTTGAAAGCCTTTGTGCGGGGAGCTTCGGGCGCGTCCGGCCGTTTTACCCAAACCGTGCTTGGCAAGGACGGCAAGGTGGTCGACGGCCCCATCGAGGGGACCTTTGCCTTCAAGCGCCCCGGGCGCTTTGTCTGGGACGTGCGTACTCCTTATCCGCAAAAAATCGTCGCGGACGCCAAAAACATCTACGTCTGGGACCCGGACCTCAACCAAGTGACTGTGAAGCGCCTCACGGCGGCGGTCTCGAGCACGCCGGCCTCGATTCTCTTTGGCGAGACGGACGTGGAGAAAAGCTTTGCGCTTGAGGATCTGCCCGCAGGAAACGGTAAGGAAGGACTGCTTTGGGTGCGGGCAACGCCCCGGCGCGAGGATCTCACCTACGAATTCATCGATCTTGGTTTTGACGCAGGCGGGAAAATCGCCGCGATGCGGCTAAAGGACCATTTCGGGCAGACGACCGAGCTGCAGCTCTCCGGCATTGTCGTCGATGACAAACTCCCGGACGATCAGTTTGTTTTTGCCATCCCCGAAGGGGCCGACGTGCTTGCCGATGATACGGCCGAGGCGGGCGGGGCGTAGGCGCGCGGTGCTCAAGGCGCCTCCTATAATGCAGACACCAAAGAAATTTATGCATTTCGTGTCATGCGAACCCACATGTCCTTCACGATGCGGATTTTTCGCATCGATCAGATGATTCAGGAGGCGGGGGTAGTCGGTTTTGAAACGTTGAGAGAGGCGCTGAAGTGCTCGGCGCCCACATTAAAGCGGGACTTGCGCTACATGCGCGAGCAGCTCGGCTCGCCGATCCGTTACTCCGGCATCAGAGGCGGCTATTACTACTCGGACGATTCGAAGAACACTGCCCGACAGGAGGACGAGGCGCAGGGGAAGGTCCCGGCGGCCTGGTACCGCGCCGACGAACTGCGCGTCCTGATGACGATTCTCGAGGAGATCGGTGAGATCGAATCGGACAAGCGAGGCGTGCTCGCCGCGCAGATGCGCGCGCTGCGCGCACGGCTTTTGGCCTGCGTGAGTCCCGAGAAAATCTCCGCGCGGGACCTCCTGCGCCGCGTCAAGGTGGTGCTTGAGACGCACCTGCACATCGAGCTTCCCTTTTTTGAGCTCGTGGGGGAGGCGCTTGCCAAGCGAAAGCGCATGCGCATCACTTACTACAGCCGCACGAGAAAAGAAGAAACCGCCCGCGAGATCAGCCCTCTGCGTCTTGTCTACTACCGCAGCAGCTGGTACGTCGATGCATGGTGCCATCAGGCCGAAGCCCTGCGCACGTTCAACATCGAGAACATTCTCAATGCCGAGATTTTGGAGAAAAAGTGCCGCGTGGTGGCCATGCACACGGTCGAAGAAAAGCTCGACGGCTCCTACGGCATTTTTTCGGGCGGCAAGCTCAGGCGTGCGGTGATTGAAGTCGACGCCGCGATGAGCCCTTATGTGAGCGGCGAACTCTGGCACAAGAATCAGACGTCGCGCCGCCGCCTGGACGGCTCGATGACGCTTGAAGTGCCCTTTGCAAGCGAAGTTGAAATCGCCTCGCGCATTCTGAGCCTTGGCAGCCACGCCCGCGTCACGGCCCCGGAGGAGTTGAGAAGCTACATTGCCGACGAACTCTCGCGGATGACGCAAAACTACGCGCAAAGCGCGCCCGGCGCGCGCACGGGCGCCGCCGTTCGAGGAGGCAGATGATGGCGCAGACCAATGCATCCGTCTCCCGCAAGAGGCGGCCGCGGCGCAGCGCCCCGAGAGCGCTTCGCAAGTTCAACAAGCCGCTTCCCAAAATCTTCTTTTGCGGAGACCCGCACGGGGAGTTTGGCTTCATCAACGAGGCCGTGGAGAAATTCCGCCCGGATGCGGTGGTGATTCTCGGAGACCTTCAGCCGCAAGACGACATCGAGAAGGTGTTGGGTCCCGCACTTGCGCTCACGCAGGTCTGGTGGATTCCGGGTAACCACGACACCGACACCGAAGAGTGCTACGACAGGCTCTGGCACGGGGTGCTCGCGGGCAGAAACCTGCACGGGCGCGTGGGCAACGTGGCGGGCGTGCGCATCGCGGGGCTCGGAGGCGTCTTTCGCGGCCAGATCTGGATGCCCGATCTTGAGCCCAACTATCGGTCGGCGCAGATGTTCGTCAAGCGAAGCCCCCGCTCAAACCTCTGGAGAGGCGGACTGCCGAGGCGGCACCGCTCCTCGATATTCCCGAGCGTCTACGAAAGTCTCGGCAAGCAGCAGGCCGACGTGCTCGTCACCCACGAGGCGGCCGGGTGCCATCACAAGGGCTTTGCCGCCATCGACCGGCTCGCAAAGAGCCTGGGCGTGCGCTGGCTCTTTCACGGACACCAGCACGAGGATCACGACTACGGGCAGTACAAGGGCATGATTGTGCGCGCGGTGGGCTACCGCGGCATCGTGGATTTGCAGGGGCACGTCGTGCGCGAGTCCGAAATCGATCCGCGCGATCTGTTTGCCATGCAGTCCGCGGGCGAAGAGCCGCCGCCCGAAGTGCTCGACAGCGTGCAGTTTGATCCCATGCCAAGGCCGCAGGTGCGACGCAGGCGTCGCCGGCGCGGCGGCGGTGCGACTTCGCAGACGGCCCCGGCAACGGGCGCAGTGATTGCGCCGCACTCGGCCGGCGCGCGACCAAGAGAGGGGGTTTCAAGGCCCTCGCGGCGCGGTCCGGCCAAAAATCAAGCCTGAACGTGAAGACGGCCGCCGGGTTTTTCCCCGACGGCCGTTTACGCAGGATGCCGCCCTCCGGGAGAGGAGCGCCTTTTAGCTCAGCAGGTCGTGCACGAGCTGACAGCGCACGATGTCGCCCTTTTTGACTTGATCAACATCGTGGTCAAGGCAGATGATCACTTCGGCGCGCGTAGCTGACAACATCGACGAGGAGCTCTGGTTGGCGATGGGCTCGACCACGGCGGCGCCGTTGTCGTAGCGCGTGATGACGCCGCGCACGAATTCGGCGCGGCCTGGCTTTTTGCGGATGTCGCAGCCAGCGACGGCGCGGCGCTCGACGGGCCAGAGCGCTCGCGTTTGCCCCTGCATGTGCAGGATGGCGCCCCGCACGAACTCAAGGAAGGTGACGAACGTGGCCACGGGGTTGCCCGGCAGCACAAACACGGGCTTTTGGCCGATGCGCCCGAAGCGCATCGGACGGCCCGGGCGCATGTTGACGGTCCAGTCGAAGATTTCGCCCATGGTGCGGATTTGGCGCTGCGAGTAGTCGGCCGAGCTGTCGGCCGCGCCGCCCGTGATGATGATCATCTGGTTGCGGTCGCGGGCAAGGCGCAGCTCCATGTTGATGCGGTTGGGATCGTCGGAAATGGCGCCGGCGTACGAGACCGTGCAGCCGAGATTGCGCAAAAGCGCGCACAGCATCAGGCCCGAGGCGTTGTAGACGTGGTTAAGGGGCAGCGCATAGCCAGGCTCAACGAGTTCGTCGCCGGTGCAGATGACGGCGACGTTCAGAGAATCGGCCACCATCACCTTGTCAACGCCGATGGAGGAGAGAAGCCCGATGTGAGAGGCCTCGATGCGCGTGCCGGCTTCAATGACCGTTTGCCCGGCGCGGATGTCTTCGCCAGCGTGCCGCACATTGGCCCCGGGCTTGACGTCGGCGATGTTAAACGTGACGTCGTAGTCGGTAAAGGAGGTCTTTTCGTAGGCAATGACGGTGTCGCACCAATCGGGAAGCTTGGCGCCGGTGGTGATGCGGGCTGCCATGGGCTGCAGGGGCTTGGCGCCTGCAAGCGGGTGGCCGGCAAGGCTCGTGCCGGTCAAGGGCAGCGTCACGCGCTCCTTGTCTTTGACGTCGTCGTAGCAAAAGGCGTAGCCGTCCATGGCCGAATTGGTGTAGGCGGGCAGATCAATGCTGCTTCTGACGGAGCGCGCAAGCACCTTGCGGTGCGCAACAAGAAGGGGAACGGTGTCGGCGGCGGGGATTCTCGGACAGGTCTCGAGAATGAAGCGGCGGGCCTGATCGACTGTGATAGATTGCGCTGTGGTAGCCATCGGATGTCTGATGTTTCGAAATCAAGAGTGCCCGATCCCGCGCCGTCTAAAGACAAAAACGCCGACAAGGATTGTCGGGCTCTTCAGACAGCCGCCGGAGGACGGAGCCCAGCGAATGTTAAAGCAAGCGCCCGAGCCGATGTTGGATAGGAATGATTCCGTTAGTGTGGAAACCAAAAAGGTCTCAGAGGGCAATGCCTCGCACGCCTTTATTCCGGTAGTCGGCGCGCAAGGCGCCGTGACCGCGATCGTTCTTGCCGGAGGCGCAGCCACCCGCATGGGCGGCGCAGACAAGGGATTGATCGAAATGAACGGGCGCCCTTTCGTTGCGCATGTGCTTGAGCGCATTCGTCCGCAGTGCGCGCACGTGGTGATCAGCGCCAACCGCAACCAGGAGCGCTACGCAGCCTTCGGCCACCCGGTCGTGGCCGATGAGACGGAGGGCTTTCAGGGGCCGCTGGCCGGCATCGCCGCGGCTCTTGCCGTCATCAAGACTCCGCTTGCAGTCGTCGTTCCCTGCGACAGTCCCTATCTTGCAGCCGACTACGTTCAAAGGCTTGCAGCGCCCTTTTTGGAGCAAAGAGGCGTTTGCGCAAGCGCAGCCCGCGCCGAGGGCCGCGAGCAGCCTGTCTTCATGATGATTCAAACGAATCTGCGGGAAAGTCTTTTGGCCTACCTCTCGCAGGGCGGGCGCAGGGTGCGCGCCTGGCTTGAATCAGCGGGCGTGGTTTGGGTCGACTTTCCCGACATCAAAGCCTTTGACAATCTCAACACGCCGCAGGACGTCGCGCGCGCCGAGCGCCTTGACAAGGCGCATTGAAGGCGGCCGGTCGAAGAAAAAAGTTTTCTTTGATTTCAACGATTTGGCACGGAAGACTGTCTGCGCGTGAAAAATTTCCTTGACAGCGGCAAAAAACATCTTCACAATGCGCACCTCGCTTGGAGCTGATCCGAGCGAAACAAGCAGGAACCCTTACGAC
>DYBN01000059.1 GCA_019418605.1 Sutterella sp.
ATTAAAGACTTATTCCGTGTTCTTTTCATTTGTTCCCAACAAAGCCCACACCAACACGAAGATCGTTCCTAAGAAGCGAAAAAAGGGAGGCGCCCCCGCCGGAGAGCCTCCCTTTGCTGCATGCCGTCAGTCACGGCTTCGCAGCGCGAAGCCGCAAAGGGCGAATCGTCAGAACACGTACCTCATGCCGAGCGACCACTTCCAGTTCTCCCGAACCTCGCCGCCGCTTGAGCGCTCGAGATCGACGTAGGTGTACATGTTGTCGGTCCAGTTGAAGTTGGCGCCGACACCGTACTCAACCCACGATCCGCCGAGGTCGTCGTCAATCGAATTGAAGGCGGCCGACGTCGTGCTGCGCACGTCGGAGTGCATTTCTCCGTCAAAGTCGTACAGGTAGGAAAGCCGCGCGTAGATCGTTCCCTTGTTGTCGGGGAACTTGAGGCCGCCCCGCACGCCGAGGCGTCCGATGTAGCTCTCGTAGTCATCCTGCTCAACGCGGGCCCCAAGGGACGTGTTGAAGTCGTCGCCCTGCACGCGGTAGTACATGAACTCGACCTGCGGCTCAACAAAAGCCAGAGTGCCAAGCTCAAAGCGCCAGCCGTACTCGGCGCTCAAGGCAAAAGCGTTGTTGTCGTAGGAGCCGGAAAGACCGTCAAGAGCAAAATCCTGATCCATGCGGACGTAGCGTGCGATGAGATCCACAAACTGTCCGTTGTCCGCAAGCCAGGTGCCGTAAAGCGCAACACCGTAGGCGTCGCTGTCGCCCTCGCCCGCGTCGTAGGTCGCGTCCCCGTTTGTGTAGCTCAAAGCAGCGCCGATCTTCCAGTTGCCCACGGAAACGTCGCTGCCGACCTGAATCGTCGTGTTTCGCGCCGTAACGCCCTGACTGCCGTACTCGTTTTCAGAACCGTACAAGCGCGCCCAGGCCCCGACCCCGGAGGGTGAATCCCGAATCTCGCCCATGCGCTGATTGAGGCTGTTCATCTCGTGGCGAATATTGAGGATCCCAAGCGAGGTGATTGAGCCCAGCGCTTGAAGGCGCGTGTTCTTGGAGAGCGTGACTTCGGAGAGCGCGCCGTCTTCGCCCAGCACGGCCGTCAGGCCGTCGTTGACGGCGCCTTGCTCAAGAGTCAGCCTGTTGACCGAACTATCGGAATTGTTCTCAATCGTGATGACGTCCGCCATGGTCTGCGCGGCCTCGACCGCAGAAGCGTAACGGTCATTGTTGGCGCCATCGGTTCTGAAGGTCGTATCGCCGGTATTGCGACCGATCGTCACGCCCTCAATGCTTTGCAAGTCGGCAATGGTGACCCGCTTTTCATCCCCCTCAAAGCTTGCCACCTGAAAAGAGCCGGCTCCAAGAACGACTTCTCCTCCGTTGCTTGACACCGTCCCCAGCGTTGACGTTTGGCCGGCTTGACCCGTTACCGAGAGAACGCTGCTTTCGGCAAGCGTTGTCGTGCCCACGCTCTCGACGGAGTTGGTCTCGAAAACCGCTCCCTGCACAATATTCAAGGCGCTCTCTTCGGACGTGAGATAAACGCCGCGCGTATCCCCTGTAGCCTTGACGTTTCCGTTCACATTGACAACCCCCTGTCCGTATCCGTACAAACCGTAGGATGTCATGCCGCCGGAGGCTTGGACGGTAACATCTGTCAAATCAATAACCGCATCAGAGCCGATCTGAAAGCCAACAGAAGTGCGGGCTGTTTCTTCGTCCCCGGTCGCGGTCACCGTCATGTCGACATTGGATAACTGCGCGTGATTTCCCTTCTCGTTAGAGTCTCCAAAATCCACGCCCGTCGCCCCTCTGACACCGGAAAGATTGACGCGTCCGCCGGTTTTTATGAACGTGTTGTCGCTCCTTCCCGCCTCGATAAACCGTGCATAGCTGCCGGAGGTGATCGTCACGTCGCCGGCGCCCATCACGACTGTATTACCACCGTCACCCCTATCCGAAAGAAAGACTCCGTTGTCCTCGCCGGTGATGGAGACGGAAACACCATCTCCCAGCTTAACCGATGATTCATCAGCAGTTATTGCCGTACCCCCGTTGCGCATCAAAATCGTTCCGTTGGTGTAGGTCACCTCGCTTTCCTGCACGTTAAGCGCACTGCCCTGTGACTGTTCATCAAATTCAATGTCAAAGGCTCCGTCTGCTCCGAGGGCTACGGAAGTTTGTAAAAGTTCAACAGCCGAGGCTCCAAGGCCGCTACTCATACGCACGCTACCGGACGCGACTTTCAGTGATCCGTACGTTTGGTTAATTGCGCTCGCTCCGCGCACGCTCACATCAACGTCAAGTCTGTTGATGCGTGTTGTTCCTGCGCTGGCCAAGGCCTGAGAAGGCAGCTTGCTGTCGGCGCTCTCCGTTCCATGCAAATTGATTTTCAACTGATTGAAGGTGGTCTGCGTGTCCGGCATGAGAAACACTGGATAACCCATACCTCGGTTTAGATCCACATCCATTTCGTAGTCGACGTTTACAACACCGCTAAAGGTCGCAGAGCCCTTGTCTTGATAGATGCCTACCGATCCACCGTGACTAGTACCCGGCCCAGCCACCTCATTGTCGATCCTGCCGCTGATGTTCAAGTCCCCGTTGATGGTGACGCCTGAGGCAGACAACCACAAACTTGCCGCCTTGCCAAGATCCGCGATGCTGGTGACGCTTGTGTAAGACGTAATACCCGTCAGATTGAGTTCTTTTCCAGCAGGGATCGCCAGCTCATATCCGTCTTGGTTCACGGACATCTGGACATGATTTCCTTCAAAATCAATATCTCCTGCCACAGGGTTGGTCAAGACCTGCGCGCAGGCAGCGCCGACGGTGCCAAACGATAACCAAATGGCAACCACAACGGGTTTGAATGAAAAAGAACGAGACGGCGACATGGCAACTCCTATTCCTTTAAATACAGGGTTTTAGCTGATATTGCCCCCCCCCGGCGCCGTCAACTTTCCCATTTTGTGTTGTATGTTTTTAACTATGTTTTTTCGCCGACCGTCTCAGCTTGCGGACTCTTCAACGTGTCTGCAGGATGAGGAGTGTGTGGAACCCGCCCTTCGGCGCAGGCCTTGGATTGAGCCCCATATTTAGGTGCGAAACTTTAGAAAACCCTCCCCGGAACGTAATTTAGAAACGACAATCCCGGTGCGTTCGATGAGTCAATCATCGAAAGCGCACCGGGAAAGAGGCAGGATCGAGTCTATTTAGAAAGTGTAGCGGCCGCCGAAATTCACGCGCCACTTCTGATCGATGTCGCCGCCAAAGCTCGTGCCGACATCAAGGAAGGCGTGAAGAGAGTCGGTGACGTTGTAGCTTGCGCCCAGGGAGACTTCACCCCAGTTGTCGTCGAGCTCGTCGCTGATGCTGCGCGAGACGGCTTCGCCGCCCGTGACGCCGCTGAACTTGGCGTCGACGTCACCCAGGAAGTCATGGTTGTAGCTTGCCTTGAGGTATGCTGCGCCGCGGTTCTCATTGAACTTGATGCCGCCCATGACGCCCACGCGGGCAATGAGGCTTTCCATCGTCTCCAGGTCAACCGTGCGAATGTCGGTTGCGTAGGACGTCGCGCGCACCCAGCTGTAGGTCAACTGCACCTGCGGCTCCACAAAGAGATTGTGGGCCAGATCAAAGCGGTGGCCGCCTTCGGCACCGATGATCGCGCCGGTCATCATGTAGTCGGCCTTTTCCCTGATGCCGTTGTTGATATCGTACTCGGCGTCAACGCGGCCGATCTTGGCCATCAGGTCAAGAAAACTCCCGGTTTCGGTGAAATAGGTGCCGTAAAGGCCCACGGTGTAGGTGTCCGTATCCGACGAGCCGGCCCGGAGATCCGTGTCGCCGATCGTGTAGTCAAAGCTCACGCCCACCATATTGTTTTTTTGACAAATAAACGTCTTTTGCAACATCTAAAACGCTTATTGTGCGCTTGGTTTTGTATTTAACTTCAAACAATCAGAAAAATCTCCACGGCACATCGCCGCTGCCTTGTGCCTCAAATCTCTTGCCCTGTCTTCTTTCTCACCGCTTGCAATCCCCCCTCATCCTTGGCACAATGCGCGCCCTGTCTCAAACGGATTTTTTCGCTTTTTGCCGTTGAGCCCGAACAGGGACCTCACAAAAGCTCTTTCATCAAAATTTCAACCACCCTTCGCGGGCGTTGGCCCGCGAAATGTGCGCGAGCGCAGGACCTCTTCTCCTGCCTGTTTTCCTTTATCCGCCCGTGGCGGCCTCGACCCCTAGCTCTTTCAAAGTGCGAAGGGTGCTCGATGCCTTTCATGAAGCGATGAAAGAAATCGGGTTCTGAGACGATGGCTTTCCTTGCGCTTTGCTCTCAGTCGGCGTGGCTTACCCCAAGAAGACGCCTTCCATGGGAGACAAAGCCATGTCCATGCAATTCAACGCGCGCATTCCGGCCCGAGAGTTCGGCTTTGCGTCCGACAAAACGGTCCTGGGGTTTGAGCCGATTTGCTCTCAAAACGCCGCCGTCCGCACGATCGAGCCCGATCCCGACCACATCTTTGACATCGACTTCTTTGAAGAGATGCGTCTGTGGTGGGAGTGGCACGACACTCGCGCGCCCCTGTACATCTCGGGCCCGAGCGGATGCGGCAAAACCTCTTCAGTCCTGCAGTTTCTTGCCCGCGTCCGGGCTCCGGCGGTTACGGTGACGTGCCGCAGGAAAACGGAGAAGTCCGACTTGATCGGACAGTGGGGCATCAACGGCACGGGCGGCTTTGCCTGGTTTGACGGCCCTGCGGCCGTTGCCTGGCGCCACGGCTGCGTGCTCGTCATCAATGAGTTTTCGCTTGCGCCCCCGGAAGTCTGGGTGGCCGTCAACGACCTCTTTGAGGGCGACGCACTCTACCTTGAGCGCAAGGGCGAAGTTGTCGCCCGGCACCCCAACGCGCGCGTTGTCGTCACCGACAACTGCCGCTGCGGGGACGCAGGCGGCGCGAACTTGTATCTTGGGCGCAATGCGCAGGATGCAAGCACGCTTGAGCGCTTCTGGCACATCGAGGCCGGGTGGCCCGCGCGCGCAGCAGAGAAAGCGCTCTTGCTGCGCAAAACCCGCGCGGCCGCCCAGGGACTTGATGCCGCCCGGCACGAGGCCATTGTCGACGCACTGCTTTGCTTTGCCGACAAGAGCCGGCAGCTCGCCCAGGAGAATGCTTCTGACGAAGCAGGCCCCGTTAGGGCGATTTCGCCCCGGGTGCTCATTCGCTTCTCCGAAATTCTTCTGACGCTTGTGGCGCAGCAGGCTCCCGTTGACGATCCCGTCGGCATGGCACTTAACGTCGCTTTTGCCAACGGCTGCTCGCGCAAGGAGGCCTACGCCCTGCAGCAGCTTGCGCACTTTGTGATTGCCGGCCTCATCAAGCCGCCGCACAGCAAATAGGAGCCCTTCAAACGAAGGTCTCCCAGCGCCCCCTTGGAAAGCCTTGAGGAAGGTTTTCAATGGGGCCTTGCGCGCGGCCCATTGAAAGGCTGGCAACGCACGCTGCGCCAAGCGCACGCCGTTTGTCATTTGTCTTATTTCACTGACCCCGGGGAAAGCCCCTCATCACACTTTCCCCGGCTTTTTGCGGCCAAAAAAGGAGCTTTTCGCCCCTTTTTGCGCAAAGACAAAGTGAAGCGCGTGGTGAGAGGTCGTCCCCCGTTTTCGGGACTCCCGGGGCTTTCCTTTTTCAACATACGAAAGGATGCACGCACCATGCAGCAGACATTTGAATTCACCCTGACGCCGGGACCGCAGGAGTGCGGCCGTGTTTTTGCCCGAGCCTCAAGCGCTTCACGGCTTGACGCCCGCCAAGGAAGCCTCCGAGGCGGCGCACAAAAGCCGCGGGAGCCCAAGGCGGTGCAAACGCGGGCCGGCGACTCTCTCGTCATGTCGGGCAAAGAGTCGCATACAGGGACGCACCAAGGGACGCACAAAGGGACGCACATCGAGGCAGACAACGATGCGCGAAACGCAGCCGCTCAACCGGCAGGCGCTTTCTCCGCACCTGCGCCCGCCCCGGTGCCCTGCCTTCTTCCCGCTCCCTTTTTTGCCATCGCGCATGATCACAAGTGCGCCATGAAGAAAAAGGAAAAAGAAGAAGAGACGCGCCGCAGGCTTTCTCCCAAGGAAAAGACTGCGGACGTGAGCGTAGGCGACGCACCGCAGGCTGAGAAAAGAGCCTCACGGCGCGTCGTGCGCCGCACCTTGAACCGGTAAAGAGGCCGGCGCAAGGACCAAGTGCTTGAGAGCCCGGCTGCGCCAAAAGCTTTTCCCCTGTTTTTTCCAAGCGGGGGCGCTTTTTGGCTTTTTGAACCTTCCTTTTCCCTTTGCCGGAGCCCTCGCGGCTTCTCAAAGGGCGAAGGAAGGTCTTTCTTTTTGTTCTTTACCCAGCCCGCACAACGAAGCGAGCGCCCGCGCGTTCACGCAAGAATTCAAAAGCGGTCACGCAGAGCGCATGAGGCGAGGGCCGCGCCTTTTTCCCGGAGCACCGCATCTCAACATTGCCGCTCCTTAAGACTTGAGATTGACCTTGCGCGAGCCTTCAACCCTCTCGCGGAGGCTCCGCCCCCATCTGTCCATTCAATCACCCCGACGGCCCCGCCGGCCTCTTTACTTTCCCAACTTTCCATCCTCACCCCAGCCATGCAGCTCTCAGGCTTTCTTACGCGTCTTTTTGCCCCTCCCGCCGCGCCCCGGGCGGTGAGGAGCGCTGACACCCCTTCAAGGAGAGCCATGCCACAGGGCCGCTTCGCTGCACCCAAGGATGACGCTTTCAGCCGCCCATGCCGCTGCGATCCTCAAAGCCTCTATGTCGAAGCGCTCGCCAAAAGTCTTCTTTCGCATGTCGTTAGCGGCAGAACCATGGCCGAGCGCCTTGCCGGCATCGAAGCCGACCTCGAGCCCCGTGCGGAAAATGAAGCGGAACTTTCCCTGCCGGCTCTCGCGCACAAGGCTGCGCTCCTCGCTGCGGTGGGCTTCGATGAAACCCCGCTCGCGGGAGAACTTCCCAAAGATGCGGACAACGCGCGCCGGATGGCCACGCTCAAGGCGTCCCTCGCGGTGGAAAAACTCGACGCGCGAGGGCTTTTAAAAGACGCTCTGGGGCTTTTGCGCAAGCTCTCGGCCAAGCAAAAGGCGCAGAGGGCAAGCGCCTTGCTTCTGAACCCCCGAAAACAATCCATACACCCGCATCCTGCGCATGCCTCCGGTGCGGGAAGTCACCTGCAGTCTCAATGTCTCCGCACGCCCGATGTGTTTGAACTTGCCCTGGTGTTCGTCTTTTGCGAGGAGCTTTGCACGCAGACCGAAAGCGCCTGCGGTGCAGCCGGCGCGCCCCGTGCGGATGGTTCGGGCGGTGCGGGCTTCCCGTGCAGCGCTTCGAGGTTAGCGCTGAACCAACGACGCCCGCCTCTTCGCGGGCCTTTGCGGCCTTTGAGGCCTTTGCGACTTCTTCGGCTTCTTCGGCTTCTGCGGCTTTTTTCTCCGCTTGCAGGAGCCCTTGGCCTTTGCCTTTTGCGCCTTGCGCTCAAGGGAAGCTGGCGGCTGCCCAGGCTCTGGAGCGGCAGGGCATCGGATGCAGCCGACCTTGCCCACTTTTGGCTTGAAGAACACCTGCGCCGCAGTCCCGCCCGGGGAAGGAAAACGCTTGCGGCGGCATGTTCGCTGTGCCTTGCACTTGAAGACCTCGCAAGTTTGAACGCGTGGACGCAGGACAGCGAGCCAAATGCGCCCGCCGCAGGCCCCCAAAGAAGAACCCCCGCCCTGCGCCTTGAAACGGGATTTGCGTCCTCGCCCAATAGCGATCTGGCCAGGGACCTTCGCGCCTACGTTCTTGCCTCGGAATTGGCCCGCGCCATCGCCTCGCACCAAAAGCTTGCCGCTCTTGCCGCGCTGGCGCTTGACTGCCTTCAAGAGCCTTGCGCGCATCCTGAGCCCGCGGCAGCGCCCTCCTGTTTCCTCCCGGAAGCCGCCCCGGGAGCCGCCCCGGAAGAAAACACAGAAAACCCTCGCGCACGTTCACTTCTTGCCGCTTCATCAGACCTCTGCGCCCCTGGCAGCGTCAAAAGAGCGTCTCCGCCCGCCGGCTCCGCCCGTGCCCGGCGCAGGCGGCTCGCGCGCGCCATTGACGAGAGTCTTCATGAGGCGGGAGCCGTCCTGCGGTTTGCCCGCATCTGCGATCCGCTCTCAGAGATTGCCTCGGGCAGAGCCCTGCCGCACACGCGCGCGGGCGTCTTGTCCGAGAAGTGGCTTGCCGACTGGCGCATCTCGCGAGCGCGGCTTTCCGCACACGCGCAGCGAAACTTCGCGGCTCGCGGCAAATCGCAGCTAGAGGCGCACCTTCCAAGCCCAGACCATGGTTCAACGACAGCGCATGCCGGGGAGCTTGAGGAGGCCTTCTTTTTGACCTCGCCCGCCGTCTTTGAATGCATCTATGAAGAGACCTGCGGCGAAATCAGGAACTTTCAAGGCAGCTGCCATCGGCACGACGCCGCAGCACTTGAAAGCCGCAAGGGTTGCCCAACCGGCCCCGTCCCCTCAACACAAACGGCCCGCCTCATGCCGCAGCCGCAGACCATCCCCGTGCTGCACCACGTGCTGTGCACGCCTCCCATGGCAAGCGCCGTGCGCGCTGCCTTTGCGTCGGCCGCAAGCGGCATCACGCACGCCGTCTCCCTCAACCCCGGACTTGCCTCGTACTACCTCGTGCGGCTCTCGGCGGCGGAGTTGGGGCTCACGGACGCAAGCCAAAACGCCACGCTGTGCGCGCTTTTTGTCGAATCCTCGAGGCTTCCCGCCGCCGCGCTCTGGGCCGGGGAGCTTGCGGCTAGCGGCGTTCTCATTGGGAAGTCGGGCGGCGAACTTTCGCAAGGCGCAAAGAGCGCGTCAGCCCCGGCGAAGTCTGGCGCACAGGCACCCGCCAAACGGCGCTTTCCAAACGACGAAAACAACGAAAAGCAAAGGGCGACGGGCGAGGCTTCCCTTTTGCGCCGCGCTCCTTACTCAAACCTCCTGGCCCTGCGGACGTTCTCCGGCTCTGTTGAGATCGCGCGCGAAGGCTTTGTCTTTTTGCTCGATGCCGCGCCCTGGCTTGGCTGGGGGAAAAGCGCGCCGGCCTCTCGGGACGATAAGAACGATAAGGACGGCGGGAACGACAGGGACAACAGGAACAACGAAGGCGGCTCAAACAATGAAGCCGGCGTCGGCAAGGATTGCCGGGAAACACGCGAAAGCCCAGACCTCCCGCTCCCCCGGGGCCCGAGCCTTTCGCAAATGCTCTCGGAATTTCTGTGGATTGCCGCGGTGCAGAAAATCGCGCAAAAGATCGCCCGCGAAGAGCCCGCTCCTTCCCCGCGGGGCACGATGACGGAGCGCTTTATGGCGCGCCATGAAGGACGCTTCCCCACGCTCTCGCGCAAGGTGTTGACGCCCGAGACCGCAGCGGCCTTGGAAGGGGCGATGCCGCCGGAGGCCATCGGCCGCTACCGGCAGATGACGCAGGGCGCGTTCATCGTCGAGCACGAAGCGCTCATTGAGGAAGTCGAGCTCCTGCGCGGCCTCATTGCTCGAGAAGGCGGCATGGCAATGAACTGCAAGAGCCGTGCAAGGGGCAAGGCCCGCGGCACGCACCGCCTGCGGCACCTCCCCTACGGGCGCGGCAAAAATGAGCGCCCCTAAAAGAGCCTCTGCCTGCGCTTTTTCAAACCCCGCATCAAGCACGCAAAACCACCGTTGAAGCCTTTTACTTCCGTCAGGAGAGACCATGCGCAAAAACCGCCTCATCTTTACGTCCGACGCCCAAAGCCTGATGGCGCGCACCTGGAGGCCCGCTGCGGAACTGCCGGCCGCGGCGGGCTGGCTTGCGGCAGCGGCAGCTGCCGCCGCCTGCGGCCTTCCGCGGGCTCTTTTTGAGCCGCTTGCGGCCGTCTGCCTTGTCTTTTTCGTTCTGCGCGCGGCTTCCGCCTTAAGCGTGCTGCGCGCCAGAAGCCTTCTATCGGGCAGAGCACTTTCCTTTCACACGACCAAAGACCTCTATCTGAGAGTCAAGCGCGAGTTTGCGCCCGCGCACCACGTCTGGTTTGGCAAGGGCTTTGAATGGACGCCCGAGCACTCGCAAAAGCTCTACGAAATCAGCCGCGTCGACATCCGCTCGCTGATGACGCCCGCGTGGGTGAGAAGGGCTCTGGGGTTGGGCGAGCCCGCCGCCACCGAAGCCATCGGGCTTTCGGCCATCGAAGGACTTGAAGGCAGGGAAGTCGACCTCACGGTCGCGGAAAAGACGCTCGAAGGCGGCACGCTCATCGTGGGCACGACGCAGGCCGGCAAAGGCGTTCTTTTAACGAACCTCATCACGCAGGCAATTGTGCGCGGCGAAACCGTCATCATCCTTGACCCCAAGATGAGTTCAAGGCTTAAATCCGCCGTTGAAGAGGCCTGCCGCATTGCGGGGCGCCCTGCGCCCTACTTCTTTCACCCTTCCGAAGACGGGGGCGTGCGCATCAATCCACTGGCAAGCTTTTCGCGCACCAGTGAACTTGCAAGCCGCATCACGGCCGTCATGACCGAAGACGGCCCCTTTACGGCCTTTGCCTGGTCGGCCGTCAACACCGTGTGCATGCTCTTGATTGCCTGCGACAGACTGCCGACGCTCGCCTTGATCGAGTCGGTTTTAAACGGCGGGCTTGAAGAGCTTCTTCTCGAAGCCCTGTGCCGCTACTGGGGGAAGGATCAGGTCGACACGCAGCTCTCAAGGGCTCACTCAGAAGGTCTTGAAGGGCGCGAGGCGGTGGTTTTTCTTCTTCGCGCCTGGCGCGAGAGCGCGCGCACAAGGCCCGCGGCAATTGAAGCGGCCGCAGCCGTCTACCTGCACGATCCCACCCACTACGCAAAGATCACCGCAAGCCTCATGCCCGTGCTCGGGATGCTCACAAGCGGCGCGCTGCGAGAAAGCCTCTCGCCCGATGTAAACGACGACGATGAGCGGGAAATCCTCACGCTGCCGCAGGTACTTCACGCCAAGGGCGTGCTCTATGTGTGCTTGAATTCCCTGCCCGATCCGATGGTTGCTTCGGCCATCGGCTCGATTCTTCTTGCGGACCTCGCTAGCTGCGCGGGGGCCCGCTACAACAACACGGCGATCGAGCGCGGCGTCGTGAGCCTTTTTGTCGACGAGTGCTCCAACGTCATCAACAAGTCGCTCATCGAAATTCTCAACAAGGGGGCGGAGTCGGGCATTCGCACGACGGCCGCCATGCAGACGGTAAGCGACCTTGCCGCGCGCTTAGGGAGCAACGAGGCCGCCCGCATGGCGCTTGGCAACTTCAACACCCTTGTGAGCCTTCGCACCAAGGATCGCGTCACGCAGGACTTTGTGACGGAGACCTTCGGGCGCACGAGCATCGCAAGCCACGGCGCGAGCCTCACCACGGGCTCAAGCTCTGCGGCCGCAGGCGACTTCTCGGCCTCCTACACGCGCCAGGTAACAGGCACAAGAGAAGACCTCATTCCGGTTGACATGCTCGGGAAACTGCCCAACTGCGAGTTCTTTGCCTCCCTTGCGGGAGGCCGCATCGTCAAGGGGCGCATTCCGATTTTGACCTGCACAAAAGGGTAGCCATTCTCCTTCGGGCTTTTTCAGCGGGCTCTTCCTTGGTGCCCTTCCTTCGGGCTTTATTCGGACTTCTCCCGCTTTGTTTTTCTCTTTCCCGCCGCGCACCATCGACCATGACGCATTCCGCCGCACGATCCACTCTCAAGCGCACGCTTGCAACGAGCCTCGTTCTTGTTCTCGCCTTTTGGGTTTTAGCTGCACTTTTTACCGACCCGGCAGAGTCAGCAGCGCTTCTTAAAACCGAGGCGCTCTCAAGCCCCTCCGCATGCCGGGACGTGCTTCAAGTCTGCGCCAGGCCCGCAAGCGACTTTTTCGGGGCGGCAATCGAAGCGCTTGTTTCCCTTCACAAGCTTGGGCTTGACTTAAAGGAGGGGCTTGCACCGCAGGAGAGCCTTCCCGGCTTTGAGGCGATTTTGGCCGCCATTCTTCGCGAACCCGCGGGATGGGGAGCACAAGTCTGCCACTGGCTAGCCGTGCGGCTTCAAAACGTCAACGTGCTCGTGCTGCTCTTTGTGCTGCGGCTTTGCGCCTTGAAAAGCGTGCTGCCGGCGCTGGCCGCCTTTGGCGCGGCAGCCTTTCTTGACGCTTGGTGCATGCGGCGCATCGGGGCGATGACTTTTGATGCACCGTCTCCCGCCGTCAACTTCTGGCTCTCGCAGGCCGCGGCCGTGCTGGCGGCCGTCGCTCTTGGCTGCGCGGCGCTGCCCGTGCAGTCGGCGGCGCGCTTTCTCTTTTGGAGTACGGCGCTCCTGTTATTTGCAGCGGCGGGCTGGGTGCGGACGTTTCATCGGTTTTGATTAGGCTTTCAAGCCAGGCCCCGCCGGGAAGACAAAAACCCAATGGGGCTTTGCAGCCCCCGGCCCCGGTTTGGGACCGGAGGTCTTGCTGAGCCCCTGCGGTCTTTGCGATCGCTAGCCCTTTGCCAGGGTGTTGGCCGAGATGTAGCCAAAGACAAGCGACTTGATGAAGGCCGTGGCCGACATGTAGGTCTTGCCATGGAAACCTCCGGTTACTTCGCCTGCCGCATAAAGACCCTTGATTTTGTCGCCAAAGACGTCGATCACCTCGGTCTTCTCGTTGATCTTCACGCCGCAGTAGGTGGCAAGCAGCACGGCCGTGCCGGGGAAGACGTAGTAGGGCGGCTGATTGATCGGCCGCAGGGTGCCGATGTCGCCCGCCATGTGCTTGCGCCCGAACTGGCGGTCTTCGCCGTAGCGCTCAACATCGCTGTTGTAGGCCGCCACCGTGGCCGCAACCGCCTTGGGGTCAAGCCCCGCCTTGCGGGCCGCTTCTTCGATCGTGTCGGCCTTAAACACCAGTCCGCGCTCTTCGGACTGCAGGACGCTGCCGTTGTTGCGGGCGGCCTTGAGCGACTCCTGCCGCACCGGCTCGTCGTAGATGATGTAGCCGATGCCGCCTTCTTGCTGCAGCACATAGTCGCCCACGTCCTTTTTCGGAATCGACTCGTCGACAAAGCGCCGCCCCGCCTTGTTGACGACGATGCCGCCAAGCCAGAACGGATAGGCCGAGTCGCTGATCGTCTCGGGCTTCGTGTTGAAAGCAAAGGTCGCCTTGATGTAGGGCATGTCGGCAACATCTGCTCCGTAGGCCTGCGCCATCTTGAGGCCGTCGCCGTCGCTGCCCTTGCCGCAGATGGCAAGCGTGTTGGCCATGCGCGGGACGTACTGGGCAAGAAGCTTCTTATTGCGGGCAAAGCCGCCCGTGGTGAGAACAACGCCCTTTGATGCGCCGATGGCGTAGTCCTTGCCGTCCTTTTTGGCAAAGACCCCCACGATGGCGTGCGTCTTCGCGTCGTAGGCAAGGCGCGCTGCGGGCGTTGCCGTGAGAATCTTCACGCCCTTTTCAAGCGCGAGCTTTTGAAGTCCTTCGAGAATCGAGGCCGGATTGAGCTGATGGTTGCGGGGAACCGAAACGTTGCCCGTCAAATGCTCCTTGTTAAGCCGCCCGCCGTGAGCCATGAACCAGTTGTAGACCTCAAGCACATGGTCGGTGAAGGCCTTCACGACGGCCGGATCGTTGATGTTGCCGCCCACCTTCATGATGTCCTTGTAGAGCTGCTCCTTGGAATCCTTGATGCCGAGTTTTTTCTGGTGCTCCGTGCCCGCAACGGCCGAGCCGCCGCCGCAAATGAGCGAGGAGCCGCCGATGAAGGCAAGCTTTTCAAGAAGGATGACCGAGAGCCCCTGCTCGGCTGCGTGCGCGGCGGCCGCAAGGCCAGCGCCGCCTGCGCCGACCACGACGACGTCGACCGTTTCATCCCACTTTGCCGGCCGGTCCGTCGGCATGGCGGCAAGCTTTCCAGCCGCGGCTGCCGTCACCGATCCGGCGACGACGGACTTGAGAAAATTGCGGCGAGTCTTCTGCATGATTGATGCTCCTGTCTTTGGTGATTGCCGACCGCCAATAGACGCAGCCTTCCTGCGTCGTCTTTTGCCCGCCTTCGCGCTGCCTTTTCCTCCCCGGGAACTGAGGGAGGCGGCAAAGGCTTAGGCCGGGCTCTGTGCGGTCCTTGCGTTTTTTTGGTTTTGCCCGGATTTCTTCATGCCGCAACGCCAGCAAGAAGCTCCCGTCGGGAGCCTTGCGAAAGAGTCTCGGACAGACGTCTGCCGGGCTTTCCTTTTGCAGTCTATGGGCGCATTCGTGCACCCGGCGCAATACACTGCTGCAGATTCCGCGCGCCATTGTGCGTTAGCTTTTGTTTGATTCGAGCTACCGTCTTCGTCATGCCGATCAACCGCAACGGACTTGTCAACAACCTCGAACTGTGGCGCGTCTACTGCGCCGTCTGCCGCACGGGCTCCATCGGCCGCGCCGCCCAGGAGTGCGGCCTTGACGCCTCAAGCGTCAGCCGCAAGCTCTCGGCGCTTGAAGCCGAGCTCGGCGTGCGGCTTGTCTCGCGCTCCACAAGAAGCCTGTCGCTTACCACCGCAGGCGTCGACGCCCTGGCGCAGGCCCGCTCGATACTTGCCGTCTACGACGACTTCCTGCAAAAGATCAAGCCCGACAGCATCGAGTTAAAGGGGCTTGTGCGGATCGCCGCGCCACCCACCATCATCGACGAACTTCTGTGGGCCTGGCTCGCGGAATTTCAAACCCTGCACCCGGACGTGCACTTCAATCTCCTTGCCAATTCCGAAGCGCAGGAACCCAACCGCAACAGCGTCGACATCGCGCTTGTCACGGGTTCTTTCATCCCCTCGTACAGCGAGCGCATCGGCACATTTTCCCGCGGCATGACGGCAAGCCCGGCCTACATCGAAAAGTACGGCATGCCCCTGCACCCCAGCGAATTGATCGGACACCGGGCTCTGCGCTACAGCGGCGGCATGGCCGAGGAGCACCTCTTTGTCAAGCGCGCGGGTGCCGTCGAGCCGCTCGTCTTTCAAGCGACCATGTTTTCAAGCTCGGTCAACGCCATCAACAAGATGGCCATTGCCGGAGCGGGCATCGCGCTCACAACGCCCGACTATCTGTGCCGGCGCGACATCGAGGCGGGGCGTCTGGTGCGCGTGCTCCCCGACTGGCCCGTTCCGGATCACCTCGTGCACGCGGTCGTCGCCCGCGGCAAGTACCGCTCGCACTGCGTGATGGAAATCCTCGAGCACATCCGTCAATGCTGGCGCAACCACCCTGATCTGGGTGAATAACACTCTCTTTGCATCATGCGGCACTTCCTTCAATCCCTTGGGCTCCTCTTTGGCCGGATTTTTCATCGTCTCGCCCCCTGGCTTGGCCTTGCCCTGCTCTTTGTGTGCTTTGCCGACGCATCCGCCGTCTTCGGCGAAAAAAGCCTCCTTTCGCTTTTGGACTTCAGAGCGCTCGCGGGCTCCTTTGGCTGCATTGAAACAAGCGAGGGCGTGCGCATCTGCGACGTTGTCCCCAAGGGCGGCGCGGGAGCCAAGGCAGGATTTTTGTATTGCCTGACGCTTGTCCCCTCGATCATGCTCACCTGCGGCATCTTGGGCGTGCTGCGTTTTTGGAGAACCGATCTGGCAGCCCAAAAGCTCTTTTCCCCTCTCGTGCGGGCGCTCTGCGGGCTGCCGGGGGCCGCTGCGCTCGCGATGATGGCTTCGCTGCAGTCAAGCGACGCAGGAGCGCTCGAGACAAAGGAGCTTTTCGCGCGCGGAAAGTTGACGCAGGAACAACGAGACGTCCTTGCCATGTGGCAGTTTTCCGCAAGCGGCACCCTGATCAACGTCTTTTCAAACGGCCTCGCAGTACTCCCCTTTCTTGTGACGCCCGTAGGAGAAATTCTCCTTGTGATCATCGGCGCAAAGTTTCTCGGAGCCAACCTCATGCGGCTTTATTTGCAACTTGACAAAGGCCGCGCTCAAGGAGGGCTGTCATGAGCGCGCCTGCAAAATCGACCTCGGAGGCCTTCTTTAGCGGCTGCCGCAACGGACTTGAGCTTGCCGTCTTCGGAATCCTGCCGCGCATCATGCTCGCCTTCGTGATGATTTACCTGCTCGAAGGCTCGGGGGCCCTGGAGATTCTGCGCTCGCTTTGCGCTCCCCTCATGGGACTCTGGGGTTTGCCGGGCGAAGCCGCCCTTGTTCTTGCCACAGCCTTTGTCTCAAACGCCGCCGCCGTCGGCATGATCGTCTCCATGCTCACGGCGGGCACGCTCAGCGCAGCCGACGCCACCGTGCTGCTGCCGGGGCTCTACTTGTCGGGTGCGCTGCTGCAGTTTGCCGCCCGCGTGCTGCACACGGCCGGCGTTTCAAAGCGCCATTGGCCCGCGATGTTCATCATCTGCTTTGTCAACAGCGCGGCCGCCATGCTGCTTGTTTCAGCAATCGTGCGCTGACGCGCCCTGCGCCCGCCCTTTGATTTTTCGGCGTACAAGAAAGCTCAAGGGTTACGCCTGCGCCCAGGCGGCAAACGCGCGCGTTTGCGCACAAAAAACGAGCACGGCTCTTGTGTGGACGCAGGCTTTTCCCGCGTGGGTCGCAGCCAGTTCGCGGCCTCGAGCCTCTTGAAGCCCCTCGGCAAGAGCGGCCTCAACCTCGCATTCCTTGCGGACAAACTTGATTTCAAACACCCAGTGTCGGTGCCCGGCGCGGACTTCGAGACCGTGCGCGCCTTTCAGGGCGTGCGCCTTGACGCCCGGCACCATTTCGATACCCGTCATCAGCACCTGCAGATAAACCGAGCACGCGGCCGCGTCCGTCACCGGATAGTGCTGGTGGTCGATGGCCTCCAAGAGGTCGTTGAACCTCTGCACGATTGCATCGAGCGTCCCCACAGCAAGAAGCAAAGCCAAGGGCTGTGCGCCGGGTGCGTCGAGCGCATCACAGGCACGGCCCTTTAAAAGCCTGTATGCGTAAAGCCTTGCAAAGGACTGGACTATCTCTTCATTGGGGTAGGAAAGCAGCGCCGTTCGTGCGGCGCTCACAGACCGAATCGTCAGGTAGCCCGTCTGAAAAAGAAGTGCGTCAGGGGTGAGCGCCTCATCAAGCCCCGATGGGCGAAGCCGCTCAAGCGGGACCTTTATGGCTTTTGCAAAAGCCGCGGGCTTGGCAAGCTCATGGTGCCCGAGGTGCTCGACGAGAGCCGTTCCCCCTCCCCCGCTCTGAAACCAGTAGTTGAGAAACCCCCGCGCCGGGCGGTTGAAGAAGTTCAAGACGGACCAGGGGCAGAGCACCTTGATTTGGGCGCGCGCATCAAAGCAATATCCGCCGTAGTTTTTCTGGAGCCCGCACAACACCTCGTCTTCAGAAAGGTTGAGCAACTCGGCCGCTTGAGTGACGTATGGCGCGAAGCTCTCCCGGATTTCCCGCCCGGTAAAGCCCAGGAGCGCCCCAAAGTCGGGGGCCGTTGAGATGTCCTCGAGACCGCCAAAGTCCGAAAAGATGCCGGTGTTGGAGAGATTTGTGATTCTCGTCACGAAGAGGAAACGAAAACACCGCTCGCAGGCCTTGAGCCCCGCGAAGAACTCACTGAGAAGAGCCTGCACTGCGGACAAACACTCTGGCCTGTCGAGACAGGCCGTCAGAGGCGCGTCGTACTCGTCAATCAAAAGCACAAGACTGCGCGCGGGCTGCGCAAGAAGCCACGCCTGCAAGGATGAAAGCTCAGCCTCTCCATCGTAGCCCGCTGCATGAAAGCTCTGTGCCACCTGCCCAATAAACTGCCGCCTGAAGTCCTCCACGCTGGAGAAATCCTTGACAAGAGACAGATCAAGCAGCACGACCCGATATGTCGCGTCCGTCCAGCGCGATTCAATCTCAAGGCCTTCGAAGTCGCGCAGGCCGTATTTAAAGAGCGACAGAAACGTTGACGCAAGAAGCGACTTTCCAAAGCGGCGGGGCCTTGCAAGGAAAACCTTTGCCGGCCTGCTGCAGAGCTTGAAAATCAGCTGCGTCTTGTCGACGAAGAACGCGCCGCTTTTGCGAAGCGCTGAAAACGTCGAGCGCCCGAGAGGGAGGGCGGGCAGGTTGGTGTTCATCGTGAGACTTTTTCTCAAGGCCTTTGCGGGGCTCTATCGGCCCTTTCTTGGTTTTGAGTTTACCGCGGCAGCCCGCCCGGTCCTGTGCCCAAACGCGAAGCCTCAACGTCCAATCATGGGCCGAGGGCTGCCATATCGATTACGCCGCCCGCGGCGGCCGCCGGAGACACCCGCGGGCGCTTTGCGTCCCTCAAGGGAAGAATCGAGAAAAGGCAGGAGAGCAAACGAGGACATTTGCGCCATCAAGCGCAGCCGACCCTGCATGCGGTGGGCGGCCGAGGCCTTTTCGACGATTTGCCGGGGCTTTTTTCGAAGTGCTCTTTTGCAAGCCCCTCCTTTGGCCTGCCGTTGCATCAGGACACGGCCCCTGCAGGGGTTTCTTCAACTGTACATAAATCTTCGCGCACTTTCCTTTGCACAACGGAGAAACTTCACTATCTTTGCGACAGTTGTCTGACAATTCTCTGATGTCATAGAGTGAGGCCAAGGAGAAACCGCATGCCGGATGTTGTTTTCAAGATTGAGGATTTGGTGCGCATCACGGGGCTCACGCGCCGCACGATTCGCTTCTACATCCAGGAAGGCTTGATCGACGGCCCCGAAGGGCAAAGGCGCGGCGCGCACTACCTTGCCTCGCACCTTGAAGCATTGCTGCGCATCCGGCGGCTTGCGGCCAAGGGGATGACGCTAAACGCCATCAAGGAGTGCATAAGAAGGGGCTCCGACGAGGCCCCGGCCCAAGCTCCTGCCCCCAAGCCCGGAGAGACGCGCACCTGCGTTCACATTGCCGTTGCGGCCGGCGTCGAGCTCACGGTTGATCCGGCCGCGGCAAAGATCAACGGCGAAGACTTGCGCGCGCTCATCAAGCGCCTTGCTTTGGCGGCAAGCGGCGGCAAGCCTTAAAGGGCGGCTTGAGAACGCAAATTCCGTCTTTTCTGGGTTTTGACTCTTCACAGAGGTTGACAGCATGTTGCAATGGAATGGCCTTCAGGGCTTTGACGATGAAATTTCTCTTAAAAGTCTCTCCTGGGACTGCCGGGTGCACCACCTGCACTGCACCCTGAAGTCCGAGCAGCTCTACGTCAACACTTCTGATTCCCCCGTTGAAGCCGTCTACACCTTTGCCCTGCCCCGCAGCGCCGTCGTCACGAATTTCGAGATCGACGTCGGCGGCAAGCATTTAAAAGCGCAGGTCGCCCGCACGGAAGAGGCTGCCGAGCGCTACGAAAAAGCGCTCGACGAGGGCGACATGCCCGCCATGATTGAGCACGACGAAGACGGCCTGTGCACATTGAACATCGGGGGCATCGCGCCCAACGAACAGGTTGTGATTCAAATCACCTGCGAGTGGATGCAAGAGCGCGTGGGCGACGTCGTGCGCATCACGATTCCGACGGTTGTCGCGGACCGCTATTCGGCAAGCGGAACACAAGGAAAGCTCCTGCCGCATCAGTATCTTGAGAGCTCGGCCTTTGCCGAGTACCCGATCAAGGCGCATTTTGAATTCTCGGGGCCCGAGTACGAGAGCGCGCGGTTTTCCGCCCCCGGCTTCTCTCCCGCGTGCACGTTTACCGACGCGGGCGTTGTCATTGACATCAACCACGGCTTTGCCGACCGCGATCTGGTCGTCACCGCCCAAAACGTGAGACCCGTCGCCTACTCCTGGCTTCTTGAAGACAAGGAGGGCTATCGCGGCGTGGCGGTGCTGCCCGTCCCGAAGCTTGGCGCGGCGGAGTCCAACCATCCCCTTCGCCTTGGCCTTGTCGTTGACTGCTCGGGCTCCATGGTGGGCGCGGCCATTGAAGAGGCTAGGCGCGCCCTTTCCTATCTTCCAAAACTCTTGACAGAAAAGGACAGCGTGTCGGTGACGCTTTTCGGGGCGGAACCCCGCGTCGTTTTCAAGCGCCCGCAGGCCTGCACGAAAGCGTTTTTCAGACGCGACTATCTTCCCTGCGTCGAAGACATTGCAGCCGACATGGGAGGAACGGAAATGGCCTCTGCGCTCAAAGCTGCCGCAAAGACTGCCGCAGGCGACGTGCTTCTCATCACCGACGGTGAAATCTGGGAAACCGAGGAGTGCATCAAGATTGCCAAGAGCTGCGGGCTTCGCGTGTTTGTGATCGGCATCGGCAACGCCGCCAACAGCGAGTTTTGCCACGCCATCGCAGCGGCCACGGGAGGCTGCGCTGAAATGGTCCTGCCCACGGAAGACATGACGCAGGCCGCCTCACGCATGATCGAGCGCATGCGAAGGCCCGCTTTGCAGGTTGAAAACTTTGCGCCGCAGCACTTTGAGTACCGCAGCAATCGACTTCAACAGCTGCACGCCGACGAGACGGTGATTGTCTACTTTCGGTTTTCAAAGCTCCCGGGGCAGGTTCCCATGCTGGAACTCTCCGACGGAAAGAATCGCGTCCGCGTCACGGGCGCGCCCTGGAAGATGAGCGAGGATCGGGGCCTCTTGATGATTGCCGCCCATGCCGAATTAAACGACGGCGCGGTTGAGGATCCGGCGGAGTTCGCCGCCCGCTATTGGCTGCTTTCCCGCTGGACAAACCTCATCCTCGTCAATGACCGGGGCCCTGCACGGCAACGCGCGGTCAAGCCCGTTCTTCAACGCATCCCGCAGATGAAGGCAAGCTTTAGCCTTATCAAAAACCTGCCGCACGTCTTTAAACGAAAGGACGAGAGGCCCATCTCAACGGTTTCGCATCTGCGGCATATTCCTGACGACGATGATCGCAGCATTAAGCGCGCGCGCCTTTATCCCGAGTTTCTCACGTGCGAAGCGGAGTCGGACGATCGCCGCCAAACGAGAAAAGACACGCCGCAGGCGTTGTATTCAGAAGACTTCCTGCTTGCAGCGCAATCCTCGCTTGCGGTGTTTGCCTTTGACGACCCGCAAGACCGCAAGAGCATCGAATCGATTGCAAACGATCTGAACAAGCCGAAGGAGCTGATTTTCTTTTACTACCTTCTGTGGCGCGAAGAAGTTCAACAAAAGCCCATGCCGCAGATTCTGGCCGACTTTAAAGATCTTCCCGAGCTGCAGCTCGATGACGCGGAAAAGACGTCGCTTTGGGAGCGGTTTTCAAAAACCTTTAACCACGAGGCCCAGTAGAACAGGACTTCGCCCACCGGAGAAAGAGCCCGCGAAGCCGGCGTTTTCCATCGACTTGCGTGCACAGGCAGCCTTGCGCCCCATCAAAGAAGCCCGGGCCGCCCTCGGTGCCTTTCTCTGCGCCTTTAATCGAGCCGCACGCAGCCCGCGTCGATGGCAAAGCGCTTGTACCACTGTCTCCAGGCTTTTTTGGAGCTTGCGGGCTCAAAGACGCGGTACCAGTCAACGAAGTCCCGAATCCACGGGTTTTCAAGGTCGCGCGTCTTCACAAGAAGCGACTTTTTCCAAGGCGCTCTGTGCCAGCCTTGCAGCACGGGCACAAGAAGCCCGCGCTCGAGGTATTCGGAGACCATGCCAAGCGCAAGGTCAAAGGCAATGCCCTGCCCTTCAAGGGCAGCGAGAAGCGTCGGGTAGTAGCCCGAGATCACGCGCCGGGGACTGGCGTCCGCCCCGCCCCCTGCGATGGCCTCCTCTTCGGAGGCAATGTCTGGCGCCCTGCTTTTTTCCTCTCCCGAGAGCCTTCGCATGCGCACAAGCGAAAAGACCTCGTCGCCGCGATAGAGCCGCACGCACATCGGCACGTTGGCGCGGCGCGCAAAGAGCAGCGTGTGGCGCGAAAGCTCTTCGGGCGCATGGGGCGTGCCGCTGCGCGCAAGGTACGAGGCCGATGCCAGGGGAAGATTTGCGCAAGTTCCAAGGGGAAACACCGTCAGGCCCTGCCTTTGCACCGGGTAGGAGACGGCCGCAAGATCCACTTCGCCCCTTTCAAGCGCCTCGTGTCCGAGATCGGTGACGGCCTCGATGCGCACGCCCGGGTGGCTCTCCTCGTAGTCGCGAAAGGCCTTGACCTTGGCGGCATTAAATGACCCGGCGCTTAACGACACCCGGATGCGCGTGCCGCTTTTGTTTTCCCGCATGCGGCGGCTTTCCTTTTCGATGGCGGCCTGCGCGGCCGTCAGCGCCCGGATGTGAGGAAGAAGCCGCAGCGCCTCGGGCGAGAGCCGCATCGGACGCACGCCGCGATCAACAAGAGGCGCGCCGAACTCGTCTTCAAGCCTTGCAAGAGCCTTGGAGGCGGCCGAAACCTCAAGACCAGCGCGGTGCGCGGCCGCCGTCAGCGAGTGCCCCGCACTCATGGCTTCAAGGACGCGCCAGACCGCCTGGCCCGCGAACATTTTCTGCTGCTGCATTGCCGCCTTCCTCTTTGCTTCCTCTTTGCAACCTTTCGGGCTTTCTCTTTCCTCTGCTGCTGCCGCAGTCTCAAAAGGCCGCATGCTGCTCGCGCCTGACCACTCGTTTGCGCTTTCCTCGTGCCGGAGGAGCTTGTCTGCGCCTGCTTTGTTCGGGAGCCGCCCTCGTGAAACAAAGCTCTTACCTTGCCATCATGGCAAGTTTTCTTGCCGTTTGCACCCTGAAATTTGCGCCGGTGCCGACCTAGACTCGAAAGGTGACGGGGACGATCTTTTCGTCCTTGAAGGCGGCCTTTGAGAGGCTTTGAGGGCGCTCTTTGCGGCCGGGCCTGAGAGCTGGAGGAAAACGCCTTCAGGCGGGCCGCCCGGCAAGGGCTGCCTTTCGCAAGCTTTTTTGCACCGCTCTTTTGCAAAGGAGAGAAACCATGACAACCAGACGCAAGTTTTTGATCGGGTCGGCAAGTGCCGCGGCCTTGAGCGCCGCCGCTCCCGCTGTTTTTGCCGCAGCGCGCGTGGCGTGGGATGAAACCACCGACGTGCTCATTTTCGGGGCGGGCCAGGCGGGGCTTTGCGCGGCCATCGCCGCGTGCGAGAAAAAAGCGCGCGTGCTTGTCTGCGAAAAAGCGGCCTTCTGCGGCGGGCACACCGCCATGAGCGGCAGCGGCTACTACATCGGCGGCACCGAAATTCAAAAGAAGGCCGGGATCGACGACTCCATCGAAACGAACTGGCAGGACTCGGTTGCCCGCGGCATCAAGTCCTATCGATTTCTCAAGCGCAACACGGCCGTCGTGCGGCGCGTCTATGAAGAAGGCGTCGCCGACATGGCCTGGCTTGAAGGCTACGGCGTGCGCTTCATGCCCCAGCCCGTGCAGGGCATCGGCAACAGAAAGCGCGTGCACTATGTGGCGCCAGGCTACAAGAAGGGCTCGCCCGTGCTGATTGAAACGCTCGCAAAGGCGGCTCTCAACCTGGGCGCGCGCATTGAAACCAACACCATGCTCACGGCTCTGGTGACCGAAACGGGAGAGCCCACGCTCGGCGTGCGCGTGGTAGGCGCCCAGGTGAGGGACAAGGACGGAAAGACGCGCTTTATCCGGGCCCGCAAGGGCGTTGTTCTGGCAACCGGCGGCTTTGCCAACAGCCCCGAGATGGTCAAGCGCTTTCACCCCTACCTTGCGGGCACGCCCTCGCTGGGATCAAAGCTCAACACGGGCGACGGCATCGTCGCCGCCCTGAATCTGGGCGCCAACATGATCGTTGAGACAAACGGCTTTGGCATGAACATGCTCTTTGTCGGCACGCACAAGGGGCAGTCGATGGGGCTGCCGATGACGGAGGCCCCCTTGATCGTCGTTGCCAAGAACGGGGAGCGCTTTGAAGACGAAAGCAAGGGCTACCTTGCGGCCTGCCACAAGATGACCGAGCTTGGCATCAAGCTTGCCGACTGGATTTTTGACGAGAAGACCTATCAGAAGTTCCGCGGCGGATGCCTCAAGCCCATGTTTGAAACCGAAGTCGTCAACAAGTACGACACGATCGAGGCGCTTGCCAAGGGCGAAGGCATCGACGCGAAGGCCTTGAAGGAGACGATTGCACGCTACAACAGCGACGTCGTCAAGGGAAAAGACGGCGTGCTCGGGCGCACGCGGCTGCTGCAGACGATCGATCTGGCCCCCTACTACGCCTTTGAATGCGGCCCTCGCATCTACACCTCCTACTCGGGGCTTGAAATCAACCGTGACGCGCAGGTCATGGACACCCGCGGCAAGCCCATCGCAGGGCTTTTTGCCGCAGGCGACGTCACCGGGCACCTCGCCTACCAGTGCAATCTCGGTGGCGGCGGCGTAAGCGGCATCTCGATGGCAACGGTCTACGGAAAGACGGCGGGCGCCAACGCCGCTTCAATGTAACTGCGTGAGGAGAGCATCCATGTCAAAGACAAAACTTCACTTTCCGCGGCTCGTTTTATCCGCCGCCCTTGCAGGCCTTGCCGCGGCCTCGGGCACAAGCTGGGCCGGCAGCGACATCACGTGCGAGACTGTCGTCGTAGGCGCCGGGGGCGCCGGTATGCGCACGGCCATTGCATTAAAGGAAGCCGGGCGCGACGTCGTCGTGGTTGAAAAGATGGCCTTTCCCGGGGGCGCCACCAACCTTGCCGCCTCCTACATGACGGTCATCGGCACAAAGGAGCAGGCAAAGGCGGGCAAAACCCTCTCGATGGACGCCTACGTGGCGCGTCAGCTCAAGAACAACCCCAACATGAACGAGGCGCACATCCGCGAAGTGCGCGGCGCCTCCCAAGAGACCCTTGACTGGATCAACTCCCTTGGGGCCAACATCACGCGGGCCATCAGCGACTATCAAGTGGGCACGGCCGACGGAGGCACCCTTGGCGCGGCCATCGTCAAGGCGATGACAAAGAAGATGGACGCCGTGGGCGTTGTGCCGCGCTACAACACGCGCGCCGTCAAGCTTTTGGGCGACAAAACGCGCGTCACCGGCATCGTCGTGCGCGATGAAACGGACGAGTACACGATCAACGCCAAAAACGTCGTGCTGGCAACCGGGGGCTTTGCGGCAAGCAAAGAGCTCATTGCGCGCTATGCGCCGCAGTGGAAGGGGCTGCCCTCGACGTCGGCTGCGGGCTCAACGGGCGACGCCGTGGGCCTGGCTGCGCCCTTTGACGCGGCGCTGCGCTTCATGGACGTGGTGCGCATGAATCCGTCGGTTTACGTCAAGGACGGCAAAAACATCAGCCTGTCGGCGGCCCGCGCCGAGGGCGGCATCATGGTCAACAGCGACGGCCTGCGCTTTTGCAACGACTATCACACCGACTACACGCAGCTCTCGCGCTGGATGATGCAGCAAAAAGACGGCGTCGCCTTCATCGTGATCGACGACAAGGCCATGCAAAAGTCAAAGCGCCTGCAGGGCTTCAAGGCGCAGGGCGTGTTTCTTGAAGACGCCACCGTCGAGGGGCTTGCGGGAAAGATGGGCGTGCCCGCGGCCAATCTCAAGAAGACTTTTGAAACCTACGGCGCGTCGGTGCGCGCAGGCGTCGACAAGGAGTTCGGGCGCAAGCACAACATGTCGATTGACTTCACGACGCCTCCCTACTACGCCGCGCGCACAAGCCCCGGCATTCAGGTGACCCTGGGCGGCATCGGCGTCAACGACGACATGCAGGTCGTCAACACCAAGGGCGAAGTGATCGAAGGGCTCTACGCGGTGGGCGAAGTCGCCGACGACGGGCTCTTTGGCACGGGCCCCACTGCCATTAACATCTACTACGGCGAGAAGGTGGCCGATCACATCGTCTCGCACGGCAAGTAGGCGTTGGCTGGCTTCGGCACACGCAGCCCCTGCACTCCGCTCATTTTTGTCGGGCGCGGGGGCTTTTTCGTCTTTACTCGAGCTTTGGACAAGCAAGCCGGCCCAACTGCTTGCAGGGCTTTCCGTTGACCTCCCGCCCGACGGCCGTCTGTCGTCTGTAGGCGTCATAGAGCCTGAGCATGACCTCGTCAATGGACTCCACAATCGGACGGGCACACTGCTCTTGCCCGGCACGAATGCACTCAAGCGCCGCTGCTACAGGCTGCGCTGGCTTCTCAAGGACACCGGGAGCGCGGTTGTTATGGCCAACGGTGCTCTCTGGCAACACGCAGGGAAAGCAAATGAGCCACTTTCGGGCAAAGCAAACAATCTCAGCGCTAACATGCGCCTTCACGCGTTCAAATGTTTGTGCAACGAAGGCGGAGAGTTTTAGCAAAACGAACATTCCGTTCCCCAAAGCAAATATGGGGCTGCGGAGCTGGAGCTTTGTTTTTTCTTTTCTTGACAGTGAGTTATTTCTCATGAGCATTGCCAATACAACGAAAAGCTCGGTTGCGGGAGTGTTGAAGCGCTCTTTTGATAATAAGGGGCGCAATTGGTATCAAAACATTGTTATCCCTGAGTTTCAACGCCCCTATTGCTGGAACGCTTCTGATATTCGGAAGCTCTTAAACGACGTCGACGCCCTGCGTTTCAGAAATGACGAGCTCGGCTATTATGGGAAAAATGGAGAAATTGATCCGTATTATTTCGGAACTGTTTGCTTTCGCTGCCGTGTCGACATAAATGCCGACGGCACAAGACACTACACGTTCGAGCTTCTTGATGGACAGCAGAGACTGACGAGTTTTATGATTTTAACGGCCCTGCTCTGCAACCGCGCGAAAAATCACACGGACGGGGAAATTCGTTCGTTTCCCGGTTTCGTCTCATGGAAGCTTGGCAGTGATTGGCAAAACATCTTGATTGTCAAACAGCCGCAAACCATTCGCCATATTCGCGAGGTTTACCAAGAATTCGACCGCGAATATCAAATCATGTACAACGAGAGCCGTGATTTGGCCAGGGATGCGAAAAGCGGCGACGACTTCTATACGCGGACACTGAGACGAGACTGCCGGAGAATGAAGTTCATCCTCGAACACTGCGTTTTTGCGGTCACGATTTTGTCGTCGACTTTGGAGGCCGCGCAGTTTTTCCAGAGCGAAAACAACCGCGGTCGTTCAATGAGTCTTCTCGACATTTTGAAAGCACATCACATGCGCTTTGCAAACGACTCGGACCAGAAACGAATTAAAAAACTCTGGGCACGATTTCACAGTCAAGAAGACGAAAGCAAGGGAGCCGGCGAAACTCAGACTGAGGGTTCGAATGCTGATGATGCTGCGCATCAACTTTGGCTGGTCGAAGAGCTTGTGCTTCCCGTCGTTCTTATGCCCTACGGCATCGATCCCTTGAACGCCAACAATACGGAGAACGTTGGCCTGCTCAAAGGGCTCCTCGGTACACCCAGACGCGACCGTTTGGTCGATGAAAAGATAATATCGTCGGTCGAAGTACAAAGGCCGGGAGAATCTCGTGTCACCGACTTGTTGAGTCCCATCCGTCCCGGACTCCCGTTCTTTGAGATGCTGGATCAGTATCGCCGCATCGCGGGTGCCATAGATGAACTTTGCAGAGGCTTCAAGAGTCCGTTTCAGAACTCCTACAAAATTCTTCGCTGGGGTCTTATCTGCTGGGCCGACCGTTTTTTACCAAAGAATGCGATTTCTCTGGATTCAAAGGAAATGGCCGAATGCTTGTCGCAGGATCTTGATTTTCTTGCCTATCAACGCGCGCTCCACCACTTCCTTCTTCTGCTTTCTTCCCGCAGATACGGCAAACAAATGCTCGGGGTTTACGATCAAGTACGCTTTAATACGGCGCTTTATCTAATGGGCAGCGGATCCGTTTCTCAAAGTCTTTTCCTCCTGCCGCATCGTTCAATTAGCCCGGCAGCCTGTCTTCAGGAATTCAATCGACGGATATCACCGGAAGTGCTGGGGCAAAAGTTTTGGCAAATGAGCAAACGCGAAGCCTATCAGGAGGCTTACGCATCGATGCCAACGATTGTTGCTG
This sequence comes from Sutterella sp., assembly GCA_019418605.1. Taxonomy (GTDB): domain Bacteria; phylum Pseudomonadota; class Gammaproteobacteria; order Burkholderiales; family Burkholderiaceae_F; genus Duodenibacillus. Next base: position 27,851 of record DYBN01000059.1, read on the forward strand.
GCCATGCTCAAGGAGAATAAGCCATGACAAGACAAACTTTCAGTGCGGCAAAGCTTACCCTGCGGGAGCTCATCGAGAGTGATGAAACCTATGTAATTCCCGCCTATCAGCGCCCCTATTGCTGGGGGACGAAAGAGGTGGGGCTGCTCCTGCGTGATCTTCTGGATTTCTTCTATGCCTCGAGAAAGCCCTATTATCGCTTTTCTCTTGGAACCGTCGTTTGCGACTGCAGAAACGGCTCTTTTGAAATTCTCGACGGACAGCAGCGCCTGACAACGCTCGACTTGATTTTATCTGCCGTCAAGGGACCGGACGTAGAAAATGAGCGGACGCGCCTTATCGCCGCCTATCGGTATTTGAGTGTCGAAGACGACGAGGACGAAACGAATTTGCCTCAGTGTTCCGCTCAGAGAGATGAAATCTCGAGGCAGCTTGGCGCGATGTTGAAATCTCCCGAGGAGTGCAAGGCTTTCCGGGAGTTTCTTCTTGATTTCGTTGCCATTCGTCGAGTCACGATCCCGCTTTCGGGAGAAGTGCCCTACGAGCCGCAGTTAATGTTCGAAATCGTCAACCTTCGAGGGCAGAAGCTCACGGCTTTGGATGTCGTCAAGGCTCGCTTTCTCGCCGCCCTCAATTCAAGTTCTGCTTTTGACCGCGCCCTTTTCGACTGCTTTTGGAGCAATGTCGAAGACAAACTTCTCGAGCGCAAAATCGAGGGCTTCAAGATTCCCGACTCGATCCTAAGCGAGTTGAGTGATCCTGATCACTCCTCCATGGCGAAAACGCTCCAAGCGATTCTCGACGAAGAGGCGGATTCCTCTTCGGAGAGCCGTCCAGAGAAGCCGACTGCTTCCCATCAAACAGCATCTTCAGCCGCTTCCTGGGAGCCGCCGATCGATCCTGCCAATGCGCTCTCCATCGCTTGGGAACTCTTCAAATTCTTGGCTGGGTCTGACAATAGAGCGGCCTTGACAGAAAAAGGGCTTGTAGAAAAATTCGACGGCCTGGTCCGAGGTGAAATTGGTCTTCCCGACGGAGCTGATCGAAATGTCTGGCGGTTCCTTGCGATCTACCGTCTGGTGCTTCAGACGGCAATTTATTGGGGGCCCTACCGAGACACGAACATTGGAGAAGTTTCCTTTGCCTCGGCCTCCGGCCCCGAAGGATTCAATCGAGTAGGAGAGCTCGCGCTTGCCTTTTTAGCCAATGCAGGCTATCGCCCTGACGGGCAGTATTGGCTTTTGGCCGCTGCCGCCACAGCACTGCTGAGCGTCGCGCCCACTCTGGAATCGCTTCCCGTCGACGGCGCCGCCTTCAACGACTTTGCGGTGCCTGACTTTTCTGCGCTTGAACCTGAAACTTATGAGGCAATGTTCCATTTGGGCTATATAGGCTTGAAGGACGGGTTTTCAAACGCAACCTCCTTGGTGCTTGAGTACGCATCGTTGCCACTTTCAGATCGTTCGGCAGAATGGGAAGGGTTGGCCAACGACGCCGCTTCACTTCCCGGCGGCTGGAACTACGGCAACGGTCTCAGTCAGTGGCAGCTTTATTTTGTGGACTATCTGATGCTCGCTGACGAACGCAACGAGTACCGCGTCCTCAAGACGGCCATGCAAGCCGATGAACAGATGTCCCCGGCTTTGCGCAACGCGCTGTCGAGCGGCTTTGACTGGACACGGTTCCGTGAAGAAAAGCGCTCCGAACTGAGGACGGTGTCTCGCGGCGCGGTCGAGCACTGGCTTGCTCAAAACAATGCCGTCGACGACGATGACTGGGCAAAGCGCAACGGCTTTGGCAATCTTGCTTTGATCGACCAGTCTTCCAACAGCTCCTTGGGAAAGCTAAGCGCCATCGACAAGGCACGGGCCGTGGGGAAAATGGCAAATCCGTCCCGAAAGCTATGGTGGCTCGCTGTCCTGACGGCAGGCTTTCGTGATTCGGAGCTCATGAGCGCAGACATACAAGGCTTGACGTCCATTTGGGGACGCTTCCTGGCAGGCTGTCTGGAGATGCATTCAGCACGATTCAGTAGACCGTAAACCGCATCGCTCAGCTTTTGCCCCATCAACATACCGGCGGAAACGCCGGACACAAGTGACTACGTTTAAAGAAGTTTTGAAACCTACTATTTAAAGATTGTTGTAATGCCAGTTTTGCATTGGATCAATGACGCTGATGCCCGCCGTGCGGTCTCCCAAGTTCCTTTTCACCTTCTGGAGAGAAAAGCCGTATACGGCGATCCCAATCAGGCCAAAAAGAATATCATCGTTCACGGTGACAACTTAGTCGCATTGAAAGCGCTTCTTCCCTTCTACAAAGGAAAGGTGAAGTGCATCTACATTGATCCCCCGTATAACACGGGGAGTGCGTTTGAACACTACGACGACAACCTAGAGCATTCGCAGTGGTTGTCGATGATGATGCCGAGATTGCAGTTGCTTCGTGAATTTCTTTCGGATGATGGAACTATTTGGGCGTCTATTGATGACGACGAACAGGCTTATCTTAAAGTCATCATGGATGAAATTTTTGGCAGAGTAAATTTCATCAACAACATCATTTGGGAGAAAAAGTTTTCTCCTCAAAATGATGCGCGCTGGCTTTCAGACTCTCATGATTTCATTATCTCGTACGCAAAGCATAAAAGCATTTGGCGACCAAACTTACTTCCGAGGACAGCGGAAATGAATAGCCGCTATAAAAATCCTGACAATGATCCCAGAGGCCCCTGGACCTCTGGCGACTGCTCTGTAAAAACTTATTCTGCAGCTACAGACTATCCGATCACCGCGCCTTCAGGAAGAGTTGTAAATCCGCCTGCAGGGTATTGCTGGCGTTTCTCAAAAGAAAAATTTCAAGAACTTTGTCAAGAAAACAGAATTTGGTTCGGTCCAAATGGAAATAATGTTCCTCGAATCAAACGCTTTTTGAGTGATGTAAAAAATGGCATGACGCCGATGACTATATGGAAACACACGGAGGTTGGCCATAATCAGGATGCGAAAAAGGAAGTCGTCGTCTTTAACTCAAAATCGGTATTCGCAACCCCTAAACCCGAGCGCCTGATTGAGAGAATTTTGACTATCGCCACCAACCCAGGGGATATTGTTCTCGACTCGTTCTTGGGTTCTGGAACCACTGCCGCTGTGGCCCACAAGATGGGACGTTGCTATATTGGCATCGAAATGGGAGAGCATGCCCTCACGCATTGTGTCCCTCGCCTGGAAAAGGTCATTGATGGCGAACAGGGTGGCATTAGTGAATCCGTCAACTGGCACGGCGGCGGCGGGTTCAGCTTCTATGAACTGAGCGCCCCTGTTTTTGACAAGTACGGTGCGATCAATCCGCAAGTGACGTTTGAGACGCTTGCTGCCTACGTCTGGCAGTGCGAGACGGGTTGCGCCGGTACGCCGGAAAAGAAACCCTTCCTTGGTGTCAAGGATGGTGTGGGGGTCTACCTTCTTTACAACGGTGTATTGGGCGACGCACGTCCTGAATCCGGGAACGAGCTCACACCGGAACTTCTTGAAAGCCTTTTATCTCAATACCCGCATGATGGTCCAAAAGTGATCTATGCCGAAGCGATGACTGGTATTGACGACTTTGAGCTTCGTGAAAAGCAGATTGCATTCAAGCAAATTCCTTACGATATTCGAGACTAGGAGAGCAAGATGCTTGAACTAAAGAGCTACCAGAAACTTGCTCTCAATGCTGTTGATACTTTTTTATCTGACTGCGCCTCCGGAAAACCGGTTGCAGAGGTTTTTGAAAACACTTGTCGAGCAAACGGTTGGGGAAATGGGAAATACCTTGACTTTTTCGTCGGCAGACCTTGTGTCTGCCTTCGTATTCCGACCGGCGGCGGGAAAACTCTCATTGCAACGGCCGCGATTCGAAAAATTGATGATGCCTATTGCAAATCAGGCGCTCCCGTTGTGTTGTGGTTGACTCCTTCAGACGCGATTACAGAACAAACCTACGCGGCGCTCTCCAACCCAGAACATCCTTACCGTCAGACACTCGATGCTGACTTCCGATCAGTAAAAGTGGTCAAGGTCGATGAGGTTGACCACGCTCTGCAACAGTCGGATTTCAGAGAGTCCTGCATCATCATTATTTCGACGATTCAGACGTTCAACATCAAGGATACGTCGCTCCGCAATGTTTACAGTTTCAATGAGAATCTTCAGAACTTTTTTTCGGATTTGAAACCGGATCAGGCTTTTAGGCTTGAAAAAGTCGGAAAGTCGGATCTGGAAATCCCTGAACAGACGCATTTAACCTCGAGAAACCTTGGCCAAGTCAAATACTCGCTTGCCAATCTGCTGAATTTATTTGAGCCGATCATCATTGTTGATGAAGCTCACAACAACCGTACCAACAAGTTCTTCACGACGCTCAATCGACTCAATCCCAGCGCGGTGTTGGAGCTGACTGCAACGCCAGATAAAAAGCTCAACAACGTCATCTACCAAGTCTCTGCGTGGGAATTAAAAGCCGAAAACATGGTGAAGCTGCCGGTTATTCTCGGTGAATTCACGAATGGGTGGGAAGGTTGCATTGATGAGTCAATCAAGATCCGCAAATTGCTGGAGGCAATGTCCGCTGAGGAATCCGAGTACATTCGCCCGATTGTGCTCATACAGGCGCAGCCGAAAGGCTTGGAGCCTTCTCCCGAGCAGGTCAAGGACTATTTGATTAACACCTCCGGTGTGCCGGAAGCCTACATTGCGATTGCTACCGGTACGACCAAGGAACTTGCCGGTGTAGACCTTTTTTCCAAGAGTTGCCCGATTCGCTACGTCATTACTGTGAAAGCGTTGAAAGAAGGTTGGGATTGCTCGTTTGCCTACGTTTTATGCAGCTTGCAAAACATTCAATCGGCCAAAGACGTCGAGCAGCTTCTCGGACGAGTGATGCGCATGCCTTACGCAAAAGCTCGTCGAACGGAAGCGCTCAACAATTCCTATGCCAATGTAGTTTCAGCAAGCACAATGACTGCGGCTGCGCTACTGAAAGACCGGTTGGTGGAAAATCTGGGCTTTAGCCGCATTGAAGCCGATTCGATTGTTGAACAAAAGGAAGAAAAAGAAGAATCGAAAGAACCCTGTGATCTTTTCCCGGGGGAAAAAACCGGTTACATCAGACCTCAGGATCGTCCTTCCACGCTTGTTGTTCAGACTCGGGAAGACCTGCCGAAGGCAATTGAAAGAGCTGAATTGACCGACAGCATTTCCATTACGTCGGCTCAGACCCCCTCAGGCAAGAAGATCCTTCGAGTGGCGCCGTCGGCTGATCCCGAAAAGCTGCGTGAATTCGTAAAAGCCATCTCGGAAAATGAGTCTGACAAGGTCGCTGCAGAAAACGAGGAAGCACTTGAAACGCTCTTTGCTGAACGAGCCCGCAAGCAACACCCAGTCGACCAGACGCCGTTTCCGGAGATTCCGTGTCTGTGTTTCGATGCCGGCGGACAGACTCGTCTGCTGAGCGACAAAACCGTCATGAAGCAGACGTGGAATCCAATGCTGTACGGGACAGAACTAGAATTCCATCCTTCCTCAAAGATCTACCGCTTTCAGATTGACGCTACCGAGAACCGGCTATTGGAGCAAGAGCGTCTTCAGGACACTCTGGAGTTGCCGTTCGAATCTGTGTACATCACGGACAACCCGGACATGTTGGTGAGATGGGTAGCGGATCGCGTGCACCGAGCAGATGTCTATCAGCCCGTCATGATTCGCTTTGTCGAAGACCTTATCTGCAACTGGCTGATGGGAACTCAAGGGATGCCGCTTTCAAAGCTCTACGCTCATAAGGTGGAACTGGCGCGAGCCATTGAGTTGCTAGTGGAGGAGAACTATCGCAAGGCTGTGGCATCTCGGTTTGAGCAGGCATTGTTGAATCTTGAAAAATCAAGCACTTTCCCGGAATCTACCTTGGTATTTAAGTTTGATCCGTCGCGATATGTTCCACGCAATCGGTACAGCCCGGCTGAAGGCGGACGGGAATTCAAAAAGCACTTTTGTCCCTTCATTCATGACCTTCACGCCTTCACACCCGGTGGCAAGACTTATGCGGAGGAATACTTGTGTGCGGTAGCGATCGACACAAATCCGGACGTGAAACGTTGGATTCGCAACATAGAACGATCAGACGATGCTTTCTGGCTGCCGCTTGCCGAAGGGCGATTCTTCCCGGACTTCATCTTGGAGCTTTCCAATGGAAAGGTTCTCGTTGTTGAATACAAAGGTGAGGCACTCTATAGCAACCGTGACAGTCAACAGAAACGTCGTGTTGGGCAAGTTTGGGAAAAAGCCAGCAATGGCCGTTGCTTCTTCATGATGGCCCGTAGCAAGGATGAGTACGGGAACAATGTTGCGGCTCAAATCCAGTGGAAGATCGACAGGATCCTTGGACGATAAGGCTCAGATCGTTTGATGGCGCGGCGGGAGCATGCCGGGCACTTGTTGATGAATTGGAAAGTAAAATGACTTTTCTCAGTAAGTTGCCCATTGACCTTCAGGCCTAAGAAGAGGGCACAAATAAGCGAGGCCCTGCGTGCAGACAGCCTCGCTTTTTTGTGGGCCTCAGCGCCGGCGGCTATGCGTCCGGGTTCGCGGCCTTGTAGTTCCACGGCAGCCAGGGCGTGACGTCAAACGCCTCGAGGGCTTCCTTGCGGTAGCGCTTGAGCTTCTTGTCCGGGGCTCCTTCCGCGGCCTGCAGCGTCATCGACTGCTCCGTGCAGAACTTCGCAAAGGCCCAGGCTTAGGCCTTGAGCCTGCTGGTGGCTTGCGGATGCCGTTGGCCTTGGCCGCGGACTGCGCCGTCAGCGGCCGCATTGTTGTCCGGCGGCCGTCTCGGTTCATCGAGATCAGCCTGAGCCCATCACGGGCGCGGACAATGCGGCAAGAGTTTGGGGAGCTCAGACACAACCCGCAGCTTCGTCCTAACGCAAGCGGCGGAGCACCAAAGCACCCCGCCGCCAGCTTTCAGATCAAATCAGAGAAAGCCTCCTACTTCACAAGCTTTGCAGCCTCCTGCGCGGCCATCCGTCCAAAGACGATGTTGCCCGTCACGGCGTTGCCGCCGTAGCGGTCTTCACCGTGCCAGCCGCCGACCACTTCGCCCGCGGCAAAAAGCCCGGCGATGGGCTCGCCCTTGTCGTTTAACACACGCGTGCGGGTGTCGGTCTTGAGCCCCCCGAGCGTGCCGCCGATGGCGGGAATCACTTCGATGGCGTAGAGCTTGCCCGTGGTGAGCGCCTCGGGAAGTTCCTTGCGCCCGAAGTCGGCGTCCTTGCCCGCCTTCACAAAGCCCGCGTACTTCTTCGTTTCGGCAACGAAGTTCTCTTCGGGAAGCCCCAGCTTCTTGGCAAGTTGCGCGGCATTGTCGGCTTCGGTGACAAAGCCAAGCCGCACGTAGCCCTCGTGGACCTTGGCGCGCTTGGCCGCGACCGCGTCGTCATAAATGAGCCAGACCTTCTGCGCGGGCTGCTTTAGCATCGCGGCGCCAAGCTCGTTTCTCGGAGCGTTGTCGTTGTAAAAGCGCTTGCCGTCCTTGTTGACGAGAATGCCGCCGTTGGTGCGCATCGCAAGCGTAATCATGATGCTCGTGCCTGCGGCGATGTTGGGGTGCACCTGCACGCGCTCCAAGTGCTGAATTTGTGCGCCGAGGTTTTGCGCGAGATAGATCCCGTCGCCGTGGCTGCCCGGCTGCGCCGAGGTCACCATGCCGAAGAACTCGGGGTGGTACTTCGCGACAAGCGCTCCGTTGTTGGCATAGCTCCCTGCGGTGATGATGACGGCCGCCGCATCAATCTGATAGAGCCCCGTGTTCTTTCCCTTGACCAATACGCCCGTTGCCTGGCCCTGCGCGTCCTTGTTGATGCGCACGACCTGGGAGTTGACGCGCACGTCCGCGCCCGACTTCATCAAGGCAGGCCGCATGACGGAAACCATGTAGCGGCCGATGCCGCCCGTCTTCGTGTAGTGCATGCGGGCCGCAGAGCACCCGCCGTAGACGCCCTTGTCGATGTCAAGCTTTGCGCCGAGCCCCTCGATCCATTCAAGAGCGGCGTTGCTGTTTTTCGCGAGAACCTCCACAAGAACCTTGTCGTTGGCGCCCTTGCCCACGTGCAGCGTGTCCTTCACAAAGAGTTCGGGCGAATCCTTGATGCCGGCAGCCTTTTGCTGCGCCGAGCCCGCAACGTTCATGCCGCCCGTGGACAAAAGCGAGCTGCCGCCCACGATCGGCATCTTTTCGAGCATCACGGTCTTCAAGCCCAGCTTTCGTGCTTCAATGGCCGCGGCCATGCCGGCGCCGCCGCCGCCCACAATCACGACGTCGGCCTTCTCAACGCGATTGGGCTCGGCGTCGAGAAACTTCGAGAGATCCACGGGCACATAGGGAATCTTTTGACGCCCGAACTTCATGTCCATCGGAAAGATGTGGCAGTTGTTGCAGTAGGCAAAGGATGCTTCATGCCCGCCGTGGCAGGTCGTGCACGAGTCAATCGAGAGGTGCCCTGCGTGCGCCGAGATCGCTTTGCCGGCCTTCTTGTCCTTTTCGCCCAGAGCGGCGTAGGTGCCGTGGCAGGCTATGCAGGACTTGTCGATTTCCGTCTGCCCGTCCGTGACGGCCTCGCTCGGGTGGCAGGAGTTGCACCCGGCGAGCTTGTTTTTGAGGTGATAGCCCGCAAGATAGTCGCCGGCCGCACCGGTTGAGAAGATCGTCTTTGCCGAAGCCTCCTCCATGGAGGCGGCCTGCGCCGGCATCATCACCATCGCGGCAAGCCCGAGAAGGGCCGCGCCCAGGGGCGCAAGCAGTTTTCCTTTGTCTGCCGTCATTGTTCTTTTCTCCTTTGGGTCTTTGGGGAGTCAATTCTTCAGAGGACGGGCAAAAAGCGCTCAAGGCGCGGGCTTGGCAAGCGAGCCCGCAAACTGTGCCTTCATCCCTGCTCCTGCTCGCAAAGCACCCCATAGTGGTGCGTTAGCGGCGGGCGCTCCCGAAGTCACTCTAGCGCCGGGCCAAAGGCGCGGCAATGGGCCCAAACCCGCAGAAAGCCCCGGCGGCGGCGAAAAGATGCTAGCTCCAGCAAGAGGGACATATCCCGCGCGGATCAAGAGGACTTGTGGTCGTGCACCCTCAAGGTCTTTCTCTCCCGCGCGCAACAAGAAGGCATGGCGCACTTTTGCCCTTCGTCTTTGGTGCACTTTTGTCTAACGTTTAAGCCGCCTTGCGGACCGCAGCCCTTGCCTCGTGAAGTCCAGCCGGTCTCTCCGCCGGATCGTCAGACAGTTTCACGCCGCCCAATTTGGAAATTTATTTTTCCACCGGCCCGCCGCCATAACCAGAATAAATCTTCCCCCGCGGAACAATATCTTCCGACGCCTCATTTCCCCATGAAATCCATCCCGGCTGAGGATAACGGGCAAAAAGCTCCAAATAAGGACCAGGAGAACACGACGTAATCAAGGCATATTGTTCATCGGGTTTTCTCGAATGCTCTCTTTTTCTCGTTTCAATCATATTGACCTGAGAACGGCCGGGCGCAAGCGTTCTCAATCTTCCTTTCACGCCGAATAAAAGAAGCTCGGTCACATTGCGAAAATAAAATCCAACGCCGCGCCCGTCGGGCCCGCCGTCTTTTCTGCGCTTTGCCCAAACGATGTTGGAGACGTATTTGAATCCCCAGGCCTTCATGACGTCAAGGCCTTCGGGCAGCAACGCGTTGGGCACCCAGAGATAGAGATGCGCATTGGCCGCGGCGCAGTCGGCAACGGGCATTGCCTTGATTTCTTCAAGGCTCATGGTTGCGTATCGGCCCAGACGCTTGTGTTCGGGCGCCACCTTCCCGGTCCTGTTTGAAAAGCGCCAGGGCGGATCAGCCAAAATGGTTGAAAAACCACCGGAAACGAAAGGAAGCGGATCAATCATCTCGGAAAACAAACAAAATGTTTTAATTTTCCGTCATCGTAGATCTATTTTTAGATCTTTTCAACCCGTCGCAGGAGAAATTTTTTCACCCGTTGTTATCACAAAGTCTTCAAAGCGGAAGCGGTAAGTCTGCACACGGATAATAAATACCAAAAGCTTGCCAATCATCCCTACTATTTTTTCTCAAAAAATAATCAACAGCCTTTATTCATTTCCTCCCCAATTGCTTCCCAATCCGAAGCGACAAAAAAGTACGCATCAAGCGCTATCAACACACACGCAGCCATCCGCATCAAAGTGCTTTTCTAAAAACACCCCAAAGAGCCGCAAGCCTCCTCGCCTGCGGCATGCCCCAAAGCACCCCCAAGGCAACCGCTTCCCCGTCATCCGGGTGGTCATCCTGACTGTTCCACGGCGACGTCTCTTGTCCGGCATTAACGACTGCCGCCGCTAGACTTTTCAAAAATCCATGCCGGCAAAGGAAATAAAAACGCCGGCGGAGAACAACATCTCCTGCCGGCGTCGGCTTGTGGTTTTCATGCCCTCTCAGGCATGAAATTCGTCGCGGACAAAACCAAACTTATTTGATCTCCATCGACTCGCGGGTCGCGCCAAGAGCGAGAGCAGCCGTAAACCACTTGGGTTCACGACCCTGACCCGTCCAGGTCTTGTCCGAATCGGGATCGCGATACTTCGGCGGACGCGGGGCGCGCGTACGGGTGGGGGCGGCGCCGGCGGTCAGACGCAGATCAGCCGCGGTAAGCCCGAACATATCAATAATGCGGCGGCATTCGGCAATGGCGTCGGCCTTGATGGAATCGCGTTCGGCATTGAGTGCTTCCTGACGCGACTGGAACTCGTCGAGTCTTTCCTTAAGAGAAGTCATGAAAATTTCCTTTTAACGAATCCCGGACAAAACAAAACCAGGATCAGGTCATCCAAATATCAAGCGAAACTATAGCAGATTACAACGGCAAAATAAACGCGTATCCCGAAATATTCTATTTTCGATCAAGGCCGAGATCTTCCGTCTTCCTCGAACCTCTATTCGTCTTCATATCAAAGTGATGAAATCCGCCTTTGCAGCGAAGACTCTTTTGCTCCCGCCGCACGGCAATTCTTCGCCTGGCAACCAAACCACCCAAAGCCGCCCCAAACTTTGAATACACCGAAAATCGATTGCCGCAAGCCCCGCAAGAAGCCCTGGGCCTAATTTCAATTCCACGCACCCTTGCCGCCGTCTCCGAAAATCCTTTCGCAGCCAGCGCATGCCCATTTGCGCATTACCTGTTCTCGCCCCGCCTTGTTCTCCTCTCCCCCGCCATCAAAAACCACGCAATTGAAAAACTCCGCCGCAAGCAAGCCCATCTTCTGACCTGCCGCAAACTACGCGCGTAGGTCTCCGAAATACATTGCTGCGCAGGGCGTGGACTGCGCTTGGGGTCTTCGAAGAGACGTCCGGCGCCGCCCGCCCCCGCCCGAATCAATGCAAAAAGGAGAGAAGCCATGCACATCAATCGCAGAACATTCCTGTCGGCCTCGCTTGCGGCCGCCTCTGCAACTCTCAATCAAGGAGCATTCGCCGCCCCCGTCAATCCTCCGGCGCGGTGGGACCGCACGTTTGACGTCGTCATCGTTGGAGCGGGCGGCGCGGGCCTTGCCGCGGCCGTGATCGCCGTGCAAAAAGGCATGAAGGCGCTCGTCGTTGAAAAGATGGCCTTCATCGGCGGCTCAAGCGCCCTTTGCGGCGGCAAATGGGCCGTGTGCGGCACCGACGAGCAAATCAAGCGCGGCATCAAGGACTCGCCCGAGCTTTTCCTCAAGGACATGCTCGCCACCGGGCAAAACCAAAACGACCCCGAGCTTGTGAAAGCCTTCATCAAGGAGAGCAAGGAGCACTACGACTTCGTGACCCAGGAGCTCGGCGTGCATCCCATCGAGGTTGTGGCTGCGGCCGGCATGAGCGTGCCGAGAGCGCACAACTTTCCTCCGGCAACGGTCCTTAACCCCATGTACGAGTACGTCACAAAAAGAGGCGCACTCGTGGAGCTCTCCACCACCGCCGAGCGCCTTGTCTGGGATCCGGCAAAGGGAGCCATCTGCGGCGTCATCTGCATGCACGAGGGAAAGAAAACGGCGATTCACGCTTCCAAGGGCGTCATTCTCGCCGCAGGCGGCTTTGCGCAGAACAAAGCGATGCTCTCCAAATACGTGCCGCTCATGGCCAAGGCGCGCGTCAACGCCGGCGCCGGCAACATGGGCGACGGCATCCGCATGGCGCAGGCCTACGGCGCTGAAATCGACGATATGAAGTACATCAAGGCGACCTACGGCTACCGCGCCGACGGCACGCCCGGCAATCTGCAGGCCTACTACGGCGGCGCCATCATCGTCAACAAGGCGGGCAAGCGCTTTGTCGACGAGTCGCTCTCCTACAAGCTCATTGGAGACGCGGCGCTTGCGCAGGACGAAGGCAAGTCCTGGCAGCTTTTGGACGAGTCGCTGCGGCAGACGCGCATGAAGGTGCGCCAATCCGACTACAGGGAGCTCTCGCCGTTTGACCGGGGCGAAGAGACGCCTCACTGCCTGCGCGGCAACACGCTTGAAGAAGTGGCTAAAAAGGCGGGCGTTGATCCCGAAGGGCTCAAAGAGACCGTCAGGCGCTACAACGAAAACGTCGAAAAGTTGGGGCGCGACCCGGACTTCGGGCGCACGTCGCTTACCTCGGGCTACGGCAAGCTCATCAAGCTTGAGACGCCTCCCTTTTACCTTTTCCCGACCACGGCCGTGCTCATTGCAACCTACAGCGGCGTAAAAATCACGCCGAAGGCCGAAGTGCTCGACGTCTTTGGCGAGGTGATTCCGCACCTCTATGCCGCGGGAGAAATGACGGCCGGCATTCACGGCGCGGCCTACATGACGGGCAGCGCCTGGGGCAAGGCCATGGCTTACGGGCGCATCGCCGCCAAATCCATCGCGCAAAACCCGCCTCTCTGATTGTCTGAAATCAAGGCATTGCGCCTGCCGCACGAGGCGTCTTCTCCCCTCTTTTCGTCCGTGCGGCGGGCGCTTTTTGTCGATCGCCTTGCTGCAGCAGCAAGCGACCGAGGGTCTCAGCCGAAGTCGTCAATATTGCAACACTTTTGAGGCTTTCTTCTGAAAAGTTGTCATTTTGACAACTGAGAGACGCCAAGTTGTTAGTGATCTTGTCGAGCCCAAAAAACGGTCGAAAAGCCCCATAACTTCCCGGCTTCTTTGATGTTTTTCGAAGGAGCCTTTATGGCCGAACACCACCGCCGCCTCACCGTTGCCGAGATCGAAAGGCTCACCGAGGAGGAAGCGATAGAAGCGTACCGTAGCGGGGCTCTCTCGCCTTTTGAGTACCTGGGCTGGGATCTCACGCACAACAGGCGCTACGCCATGCCGCGCTACAACGCGGTCGACATCCGGAATCTGCGCAAGAAGCTCGGCATCTCGCAGGAGTTTCTCGCGAAGATCCTCGGCGTTTCCCAGTCAACCATGAGCCGCGTCGAGCAGGGAGCGGTCGCGCTGGAGCACTACCAGGCGCGCATCAAGGATCTCGACGAGAGCGTCAAGCGCCTCAAGAAACCCGACTACGGCGTTGCCAACCGGCTGATGAGCGTGGTGCTGCGATTGTTCGACGCGGTGGGAACCGACGCCTTTTGGCTTTTTAAGAAGGGCGCGCAGGAAAGGGAGCTTCGGCTATTCCCCACGAAAAGCGAAACGTCGATCATGTATCCGAGCCTGCAGGCCATTCAACATACCGACCCGCAGCTTCTCGCAGCCGCCGATCCGGTGCCGGAATGCTTCAACGGCAGGCAGTTGAAGCACTTGCGAATTCACCGTCTGGTAATGACAACCGAAGTGCTTGCAGCCGCTCTCAACGTCACAAGCGAGCAGATAGAGAAATGGGAGGCGCAGCAGGAGGCCTTCAGCGGCCCGCTGCTCGTACTCCTTGAGTCGCTGTGGCGCTACGGCGCAGACATCATCGAGCGCCGCTGCCCTCGCGCAACCTCACTGCTCAAGCCCCTCGCAGAGGAAGAGTCCGAAAAACAGCCCCGGACTCCCGCAGCCGACGACACTCAAACGCCATAAGGCCGATAAGGCCGCTTGCTTGCCGCCTTAATCGTCGCTCACGCGCTCGGACAACTTGACCTTGGCCACGTTGGCAAGCTCAAAGCCCGCAAGCCGGGCGCGCTTTATCATCATCGTCTCGTGCGCGCTTCTCGTCTTCACGTCGATGATGTCGATGGGATAGATCCCGAGGGCCCAGAGCTTTTGCCCGTCAGCCAGGTGCTGACGCTGCCTTTGAAGAATGTCGACGGCCTGGCCAACGTAGACGAGGCCGTTTCTGCGCAGCTGCACGTAGACGCCGGGCGTGGAGCACGGCAGCGCAAACTCGACGACCCGGATGTCGCCGCTGTCGATGTAGATGGGGCACATGCACGCATCGAGAAAGTCTCGAAAACGCCGGGTGAGCTCGGCCTTGGTCGGGCGCTTTTTTGTGCTCATGGGATTGTCGTTTCTCCTCTTGTGTTTGGCTTTGCAGCCCGGCGCACGGCCGCGCCGAAAAATGGCAACAGGAAGCGTCTCCGAAATGCGTCATTTTCAGGGCTTGAGCAAATATTTGGACACACTGCGTTAGATGTTTCGAACTTCAATCATTTTTCCTTTCTAAATCAAATATCTAACGAGCATGCGCAAACGCCTTTTGCAGGATCAATCCAAACTATTTTCATCAATCTTTGATCCTCCTCTTGCAAACAAAAATGAAGTCCGTTACGATCGATCTAACTCACAACAATCACTTCAAGAAAAAATGAAGAAGAAAGAACTGATTGCCGCTTTGATTCCGGTGCTTGAGCTGCTGCAGCTTTTGATTTTCACTTTGGCTGACGCACTCGACAAACTATCCACGTACACGTGCTCCAAAGAAGAGTACGAGGCCTCTAGAGCACGCATGCTCAGATACTTCCATTGGATGAACCTATGGCACTGAGCCTCCTTTAAGGACGCAACCCCCTCGGCTGTCTGGCCAGCTCCACCAACCCCCTCCAATCCTTCTCATCCAGCTCATCCTTCGACGAGCGCCCGATTCTTTCCAGCATCTCCTTAAGCTGTGGCATCTCTTCAGAGCGGGCGCGCATGTCGTCTTGAATCTCCCCTCCCGATCGATACCCCCACGCAAACAGAAAGGCGTTGCGCAAGGCAAAGTTCTTGTCGTCGTTCTCCTTGCGGTAAGCGTCCTGCGCCACCAGCAGCACGCCTCGCTCAAAGTCGATGTTTGCCCCCGCTCTCTGCATGTTCGACGAGACAGCCTGCTGATGTGCAGAAACTTCCGCCTCTACAGCACCGGCCGCTCCCGTTTCGCCCGCATCCACCGCATCCAGGGATCTCGGCACGCGGGCCGAGTACTCGCCCGCGCTGCGAGCCAAATCCGCCTGCGCCTGCTCGAGCACGCCCTGATTCATTTCTCTTGCAGACACTATCGTCCCCGGACCGAAGGCGGCCTTGGGAGTTGCTTCAAAGCGCTGGCTAAACGACGCATCAGCCCCAAGAGCTTCACCGGCAACGCGCGAGTCAAACATGCGCCGCATCGCAGCCTCGGGCGTTTCAAAGCGGCCTATCGCCTCATTCATCAGAGAAACCGACCCGTCCACCGAGGTTGTCGCCTGCGCTCCGACGTTCTGATTTACGGTGCTCGAAGCCGTCAACGAGCCTGTGACCGCCCGGCTCTCGTCTCTTGCCGACGAATTGAGCTCGCTCAAGCTGCTTGCAAAGGAGCGCGCGGCGCTTCTGACGCTCTCGTCGCCATGCGTGCTGGCGACTCTTTCGGCAGCGTTGCGAACAAGGTCGTATGCCGTTGATCTCTCTGAGCCCTGAGAGGTTGCCGTGCGATTGGTTGCAACGTCGACAATGCTTTGAGCGTCATTCAGCGTCAGGTCTGTACTTACCTGCCCAGTCAACGTTCTGAGCGGAGCAAGTCCTCCCTTTGCTGATGAGACGCTACGGCCCGCGGGGGCACTTACCCCCTGACCTTGAACAGCATCCTTTTTGTTTCCAATCACGCCAAGGGAGTAGGGCAACATGTTTTCGTTGTCTGGGGCGGTTCTTTGTGTCGGAATGTTTTCGACGCTTGCGGTCCCCCTCAACTCGCCTCCAGAACTCACCGACGTCCCCTCGCTCACGCTATCGCTCGAAGACATGTCCACCGCCCGGCTCACGCCCGCGCTCGTGCTCATGCGCTCGCTTGAGGCATGCGTCGTCGCATACCCCATTTCGCTTTGCATGGCCTGCCGCAGAGCATGCGCAAAGCCTCTTTGCGTGGCGTCGGTGCTCGCGGCCGCCTGCGTAAAGCTAAAGCGTGCGGCGTCGCTCCAAAGGCTTGTCACCTGCGAGAGGTTGGTCGATGCATGCGCACGGGCAAAGCTTTGCGTCGTGGTGGCCGTGACGCCAAGCTCAATGGGCGTGCGGCGCATGCCGGTGACAGTACCGTCGCCCGCACGCGTCACCGTGCCGTAGGCCGAGGTGCTCACAAGGCTTCCGGAGTCAGCCACGGCAATGGAGCGGTCAAACTTGTTGGCCGTGGTGGTGTTGCTCGAGACGTTTGAGAGCTGCACGTTCCCTTGCGAAATGTTGCCTGCTGCAAGCGCGGCCCCTTGAGAGGAAGCGGCGCTTTGCGCAGGAGCGGTAAGGCCCCCTACGAGCTGCCCCACGGCCATGTCGCCTGCGCGCACCAGCGCGTAGGCAATAACGGGCACGGCGCACATGAGCGCTCCGGCAATGGCCTGGCTCGTGGCACCGGTCTCCCGCACAAGGGAAGCGGCCTGAAGCGAATTTCCCCCGAACTCCTGCGCAAGCGCCCCGAAGGGGTGCGCGTCCCACGTGATCATGAGGTAGTTGACGACCGAAGACAGAGCCGGCCAAATCTGAATCGTCACGAGAATCGTCAAGTACGAGCGCACGATCGCCCCCATCGAGGAGCCTGCCACGAGCGCCACCAGCACGATCACGGGAAACATGCCGATCACGACAAACTCAAGGGCGTTGCGGACCTTCGGCAACGCATCCTGCGCAATGCGCGCCATCGTGCGGTAGTTGATTTCGCTTGCAAGGTTGCCCTGTGCGCGGGCAAGTTCCACGGCTGAAGCGAGGGGCCCGGCGTCGGCGGCGCCCGCAAGAGCTTGAGGGACAGCAGTCAAAAGAAGCGAGTGCTTTAACGTTGCATCCATCGTCCTTGAGAGGTTTAAAAGAAGCTCTTCGGCCTTCGGGATGCTTGCGGCCACGACGGCCCCCGGCTGCGGGTGCTCCGGAGCAAGCCGAGCTCCGAGCCTTGCCTTCAGGGCGGGGAGCTCCACGGTGCGAAGCACGTTGTCTGCGTATTCAATGGCCTCGGGGCACTTCATGACCTCTCCTTCGGGCATGGCCACAAGCCGCGCGGGGTTGACCCAGCCCGAGGTTGAAATCTCCTTCCAGAGGTCAACCGCAGACGCAAGCCTGACGGCCTTGGCCTGATCGCTTAAAAGCTCGGGCACAACGCAGCCTTCAACCACGCTTTTGACCGCCTCCGAGCCTTCGACCGTCACGGGCCCGAGGCTCTGGAGCACCTCGAGGATTCTCTCGGGGTAGACGGCGCCGAACTTGGAAAACCGTGCGACGTCGACCGGCGTAAAGGCGCTCTCGTAGAGCTCGGTGAGCCAGTAGCCCGCGCGGTTTGCGATCGACCCGAACACCCCGATTCCAAGCGGCACGTTGTCGACGGTGTACACGCTCTGGCTTCGGATGTCTTCAATTGCCACCGTCACGCGCGGCACGACGCAGACAAACCAAAACAAAAGCGCGCAGGCAAAGTACGAAATCGCGGGCCTCCCCTCATTTCGGGTGGCGCAGACGGCAAGCACGATCACGATGCCCAAAAGGAAAAAGAGCGCGGCCATCTGCGCAAAGGAGCCGCGCGAGGTGACCGAAGCAAGCGCCTCAAAGAGATCGCGCATCTGCTCGCCGTTCCAGTAGGCGTAGAAAAGAAATGCGTCCATGGGAGTACGTCAATGACCCTTGATGCGTTTTTTGGTTGAACCGTTTTTCAAGAAGTACAAGCGCCTACCACGCCTCGCGCGCAGACAAGGCCGGAAGCACGTGCGAGAGCGAGACGCTCTCGTTTGCCGTGAGGCTCTTTTCGATGTGCTCGAGCTGCGTTAAAAGCGCCGCTCCCCGCGCCATCTGCTGCAGGAGGCGGTCTTCGCGGGCAAAAAGGGAGGCTTCAATTGAAGAAAGGCGCTCTTCGATTTTCTCGACGTGCTCGACGTGCTCGTTCGTGACGCTTGCGGCGGCGCTTGAGGCAAGCGCCGTTTTGACATCCAGGGCAAGCGCGTGCACGGCGGAAGCGAGCATCTCGTAGGCCGCGGCCTCCACGTAGATGTTGACGAGGTCGTTGGCCACGCCCCGGTAGCGCGAGACGGCCGCAAGGTTCAACACCCGCATTAAAGGCACGCCCGAGCTCGCGCCCAACAGAAGGAGCTCTTCATCTGTCACAAGCGACGCATTGCGCGCTTCAAGCGCATCGGCGTAGTGGCCTGCGGCCTCCTTGAGTTTGTCCACGAGGCTCATCTCAGACACCTTCTTGCGCGAGAGCGCAAGGCACTTCTTTTCCTCATCGCACGAGAGGATCTCAAGGCCCGCGTCGTCTCTCACCTCTCCAAAAAGCATCGGCAGCAGGTCGGCTCCGGCGTAGTGCTCGGCCCTGATGACGGCATCCTCCCCGTCGCCCTCCTTTTTAAAGACGGTCGTGCCCACAAGCGTCATCATGATTTCCTTTAATTCCCCTGCATCCATCCCGGTCTTTGCAAAGCGCCCGGAATTTAAAAGCGCCCAGGTGAGGTTGATTTCAGGCGCATCGATCACGTTGCCGCCCGCGTCCTTTCGGGTCGGCGCGCTTTCAATGGCGCGCGCTCCGTCGTCACGCACCGACTTGTCGGCTTCCGACTGATCTGCCACTTCGCCCGAGGAGCGAAGGCTGTTTTTGGCTTTGTGCAGAATCCCCTGCAGGTGGCCTGCCGCCCCCGTGTCTTCAAGCAGCGCCCGGGCAGCCTCGCAGGAGTCCGTGTAGCGGTTGGTGTAGCTGCGGATCAAATCTGCGTAGCGCCCCACCATTTCGTTTAAGTCCGGCGCCATCGTCTGCAGCGCAAGCTGAAAGGCAAGCCCGGGCAGCGCCGTGCCCACGCTTTTAAGAAACGACACGAATTCGTCTCTTGACGGAATCGAAAAGGCCCCGAGAAAGACGTCAATGCCTCCGCACCCCGCCTTCAGGCTCGGGGGAGAGACGGAAAAAGGCACAAACTCCTTTCTCGGAGAGCGAAACACAAAGCCGCCGCCCGTGGCGACATTGAGCGCCCCAGCCTGCACGACACCTGCCTGCGTAACGTTTGCCATGGCGGCGGTCTCGTCAAAAAACTCCTCCACAAAGCCCGCCTGCGAGAGCACTGGAGTCGTTGAGAGCACCGCGGCCGCTGCGCACGCCGCAAGGCGCATGCGGGTTTTGGGAGCCTTCTGGCTCTTCTTGATTCTCTTTTCCTTCATCTGGTTTGAATCCTTTTGCGTTTCGTTCTTTTTGTCGCGTTTTATTGTGATTTGTCGGCTTTTGACGTGTTTTTGCAGCGTTTCTCCTCGATCTTTACGCCCTGCGCCTTTCCCTTGAGGCCCACCTACCGCACTGCAGGAGCCGCCTGCAGCGCCCGCTCAAAAGGCGTAAAGGGCAAGGGCGAAGGCGAAGGCTGCAGTCCCCATCCTTTGAGACTTTCATCAAAACCCGCCTCAACCCCCGCACGGCTCCCCGCCTCAAGCTGCGGGTGCAGTCCCGCAAAAGGCCTTGGCTCCGCGGCAAAACCCAAACCGGCCTCCCCTGCGCCCTGCGCCAGGGCCTGCATCCTCGCCTCCTCGTGGGCCTGCACAAGCCGCACCACGCGCCGGCCAAGTTCGGCGATGTCAACGACGCCCGTGGCCGCAAGCCGCGCCTCACGCAAATCCCGATCATCCTTGTGAACAAGCACCAAGGCCGGAAAAAGCGTCAAGCCTCCCGCAATGCGCCGCGACTGTCCAGCGTCAAGCCGCGCGCCCGGCATCAAGGGGTTCTCGGGCACGACGGAGACAAACAGCGTCTCAAAGCCGTGCCGGCTGCTGAAGTCTTGGGCCAATGGGAGCATCAGGCGCGTCAATTCCGAGTCGTCGCCAAAGAAAATGAAGCCCCACTCGGCATTGAGCGTGCTCAACGCTTCGGTGACGCGGCGGGCCGCAGCGCGCGAAAGTTCGGTCGAAGCAAAGTTCACCGTCGGGTGCTGCGCCGTCCAGTCGTACTGCGGCCGCTGCAGGAGCACCTCGCGCCAGCTCTCGGCAAAGGCCCCGGCCTTTGCCATCAAAAAGGCGTTGGCTTCGAGATAGGCCGACATGTTCGCGGGCGTGGGGTTCATCACGGCGCGGGAGAGCCTGCTCTTGACTTCGTCTTGGAGCGCTTCGATCGTTGTGAGCGAGGCAAGGTCCTTCATCTTTTCTTCGCCCTTCCCGTCGTCCCCCTCATCGTTCTTGCCTGCGGCTTTCCTTGCCGCCTCCTTTGACGCTTCGTTGTCGGGCCCGGCCGCTTTCCCGTTGTTCTTTCCTGCATTAGCTTCCGTCTTCTGCTCTTCATCCCCGCTGCCGTAAAAAAGAAACGGCCGCTCGGGATCGCGCCAGACGTCCTGCGACCAAAAGCCCCCGGCGGCAGAAGCAGGGGACGCAAAATCAAGCGGCTGCGCGGCGGCAGCGGCCGCACTTGCCAAGGCCGCGGCCGCACACAAAAGAAAAGCGTGACCGTAAGGTTTGTTTGTCATCGGTGAATTTGCCGAAATTGTTGAATCCTGATGAAACGCGGCTCTTTCTTTAAAAGAGCCCCTGCGCGCGAACTTGCGTGCGGCTTTGAATGTTTCTGAGAAGGGCCTTTCTCTTTTCAACAAGCTCCCCATAGCCCGACAAAAGAAAGGCCATGCCGGCCGAAGACGAAAGAGACGCCCAAGCGCTTCCCCTGCAGCCGCCCGCCGTAGCGCACTTGCCCGTGATGGAGTCGACCGTGACGTACTGGTCTCCCCCGGAGGCGATTTCCTCCACCCTCTTGCGGCTTCGCGCAAGCACCGCTTCCTGATCAAAGGAAATCCCGTTTTTGGAGGCCTCGATCGCCACTTCGCTCACAATCGCCGAGAGGTCCATGCGTGAAAAATCAAGCGCCTGAAATTCGCTCAGTTGAAAACCCCGCGCAAGAGGCGCTTCGGGCGTCCCCCAGCCAAGGCCCAGCTGCTTTCTGCCTTCTTCCTGCACGATGCGCGCCAACTTCGAGTTAAAGCACACCCAGGACTCTTTCTTTTCCAAGCACCCCGCGCCCGACTTCTTGTCGCAGTAGCTTCCGACGTAGTGGCAAAGGCCGCGCGACTCGCGCAGCACGTGCATCCGATCGCTCTCGCTGCAGGAGAAGTAGTCGGAGGCCATCTCAAGCGCGACCGAGGCCATAAACGAGAGGGGAGAAAACTCAAGCACGAGTGACCCGCTTGTGCCCGTCGTCACCGACACGCCGTAGTAGGAAAATGACGGCGTATAGACGCCGCTCCCCGCAGTGCCGTAAAGCGCCGTCAAAAGGCCCGAGGTTGCCTCGTACTCCGACAAAATGTCGTAGACGTAGGGGCTGCCCACGTACTTGATGAGCTCAGTCCCCGCTTCGATCCCTATCATCGCGGCCACGCCAAAGGCTTCGTTGTTCATCGAAGAGGCCGTCTCGGCGTTTTCCGTGCGGCAGCACGAAAACCCCGCGGCCTTTACCGTGCACGCGCTTGCCGTGCCGCCAAAGAGGCTGTCAGTGCCCGCCTCCCCATAGACTCCCGCCTGACGGATGATTTCCATCAAGGCAATGCCCTCGAGAAACTCCGAGCCCGATCCGTTTTCCACGGCCCCCGGTGCGCAAAGGCCCGCGATGCAAAGCTCCTGATCGCACACCTCCCCCACTTCAACCTCTTCACTGCCCCCGCCGCAGACATAGGTGTCGGTGCGCATCGTGCACTCGCCCTTGTCGTTTTCAGACAAACACACGCTCCCGGTTTTGGTGCACGACGCGTCAGAGGCAAGCGCGCTGCAGTCGTCCTCCGTCACAGGCCTCTCGTCCCCGGAGCCGCACACATAGGTCGCCTCGCTCTTCCAACAGTCCTTGTAGACGGGCACGCCCGAGACGATCTTTGTTGCGGGGCCCTCAAGGCACGCCTCCTCGGTTTTGCGGCACACGGGGTTGGCTTCAAGCTCCGTGCAGGTCGAAACCTCAACGACGCCCGCGATGTCGCTTGATTCGCCGACGAGCTCGGAGTCGCCCGCGTCGACGTCTTCGGCCTTCGCACCGCACGCGTAGGTGAGGCGCCACTCAAGGCACCCCGCGTCGTCGGCCTTGCTGCAGACGCGCTCTTTTTCGACGCACGCCTCTTCTTTTTGCAGCGCCGCGCACGTGTTCTCAGGATTCGTCGTCGTGCACTGCATCACGCGCTCATACCCCCAGCAGGGCATGGTGTAGCCCTTGCCGTTGATGACGCGATAGATCGGATCGCGGTCCACGCACGTCTGCGAAATCTGCTTGCAGCTCGTGCCCTCGGTTTCAAGAGAGGCGCAGGCCGACGCGTCGGGCGTCGGCATCCCCACGTTCACCGTGCTGGAGTCTTCGATGTCGGCTGCGCCCGACTCGATCACCCCGTCGGGCAGCTCCCCTTTGCAGGAGACTTCGCCGCGCTTGATGGCGCACTCTGGATCAACGGCGGCGTCGCACACGGGGTCCGAAACGCTCGTGCAGCCCGCGTTGATCAACACCGAGCAGCCCTCGACGCGCCTGCCGCCGCACAGGTACGCGCGCGTGCACCCCGAGTCCGTACAGGCAATTTCGTCCTTGACGCACGCCGCATTGGCTTCAAGCGCAGCGCACGCCGACTCGTCGATTGTCTCTTCGACCGCCGTGGTCGTTCCCGTCCACTCGGCGTTAAACGGGGGCAGTTCAATTTTTTGCTCGCACGCCCAGTTTTCCTTTTCGCGCACGCACACGCTCTCGCCCGAGACGCCCGTGACAGTCTCGGCGCACGTGCTTGCGGTCTTCCTGCAGTGCGCAGCATTGATCCCTTGAGCCTCCTGATTGAGCGTCGCGCAGCCGTCAACCGTCGCGGCGTCTCCCTCTTCGCTCCCATTGCCCGCATCTACGGCCGCCAGACACGTGTAGGTCTCGCGCGTGGCCCAGCAGTCGCGCGTCACCGCCACGCCCTCCACATAGCGCGTGCCGCCGGCCTCCACGCACACCGAGTCCGTGACGATGCACCGCTCGCCTGTTTCGCGCACGAGAACGTCTCCAACGGCCAATCGTCCCTGCGGGCCTTGGCGGGCCGCAGGCGCCTCGCGGGCCTCGGCGGCCGTCCCTGTGTTGATCTGCAGAACGTCTTCAAACGCAGCCCCCGCGGGCTGCGCCGCTGCGGTCCAGAGGCAAAGAAAACCCCAAATGAGCCCCAGGCAACGTCTTCTCATCGCACCCGTCTTTTTGTACGTCACGCCTTGACCTTCCACCGTCGTCACCCCTTGAAACCCCGTCCGTACTAAATCCCCGTGCATGTCTCGCTCCAGTACTCGGCTTCATCAATCTTCATAAAGCGCACAAAGACAAGGCGCGCAAAGACTTCGCCGCTGTAGACGGCCGATGCGCCCGCGCCCGCAAAAACCGTCATGCGCACGGAGCTGATGCACTCGCGCCCGTTGCAGGAGGTGCTCCCCGAGAAGCGCGCCGAGCCGCCTGCAAGCGTCACCGGCAGGTCAAAGACCGCCTCGTTGGTCGCGACCGAAACTTCCGCAGGCCCGTGCGTGGTGCGGTTGGTGGAAATCGTGATCAAGGGGAGCACGCCGTCGGGGTTCTCACTGCAGACGGTGGACACCGTGAGCGTGTCGGCCCCGGGCACGGCGTCTTCCGTCAAAACCGCGTAGTCGGTGTTGCTCACCTGTGTTTGCGCCCCGATCGTGCAGGTGCCCGTGGGCTTGACGACAAGCCTGCGGCTGCACTGGCGCTGCACCGTGCGGTAAAGGGGCGTGGCGCAGACCGCGAGGTGCTTTTGCTTTTCCTCTGCAGTGACGATGACGGGGCAGGTGTTTTTCTGCGCCTCCTTGACGCCCTCGTAGCAGGCAACGCGCGAGGTGGTCTCCTGCCGCACCACGACCGGGACCGAACAAGTGGCTGAAAACTCCTCTCGCTCGACAATGCGGCAGGCCCAGGCCGAAGACTCCTCCATGATCGACTCCCAGGCCGTCATGCAGGCGTGGGTGCTCGAGGTCCCTTCGATCCAGACGCGCACATCGCACGTCTGCGTCGTGGAGGGCTTTGTGATCGTGCTCGTGTGCGGCCGGCAGCTTCCCGTCGACCCCGTGCCGTCGACGTCGATGATGTCGTCGGCGCTGCCCGCAACCTCGTCTCTTCCCGCAATCAGGTCTCCGGCAAGGTCAGGGTCAATCTCGGGCCGCTCCACGCTTGCACGGTCGACCACTTGCACGGCAAGGCACGTGGGATCCGAGGCGCTCCAGCAGCGGTCGGCCTCGGTTCTTCCGGGCGCAAAAAGCACCCCCTGCCCGTTTTGCCGCAGGGATTCGATGGCAGAGGTGCTTCCGATCGAGGACTCGATCACGTCCTTAATGTCGCCAGAAGCCTGCAGCGCCTTGTAGTCGGGCAAGGGCGTGCTGCGCGCGGCCTCCACGGCCGCCTCGACCGCGGCGCTTGCGCGCTCTGCGCCAGCCCTTTCCTTTTCAATCTTCTTTCCCGAGGCCGCGCTCTGCACGTCCTGCGCGCTGCGAGCCTCGGCAACCCCCGGCACAAGATCAAAGCCCGCGGCAAAAACCAGAGCCGCCGCCCCCGGCAAAAGAAGGCCTGCGGCCAAACGCAGCGTCCCGCACATCAAACCTTTTCCTGCCTGCCGCATCGCTTTGGACACCCTTTTTCTCATCGCCCGCTCCCGGCCGCAAGGCACTTGGCGGGGATGCTCTCGCCGGCGGCACGCGCGGCAAGGCAGTCAAGCGCTTGTGCGTCGCCCGTCTCGCCCAACTCAAGCGCGCGGGCCGCCATGCGCCGCAGCGCCCAGTCCAAATCCACCGCCCCGCGCACGATGTAGGTGCGCGGCTTTTCGTCTTTTCCTGCTGCGCACGCGCTCTTGCCCGTCGCTCTTTGCGTGGACGCTTTTCCTTGATCTTTTTTCTGCGCGTTTTTCTGCGCGTTTTTCCCTGCATCCGCAACGTCGCCCGCGTCCCCGTCTTCAGGCATCTGCACCACCACAACCGGCACGGCTTCAACCGCGTGCGTGCGGAAAAACACCGGGTCGATTTCAAAGCCCGTGCCGGCGCTTGCGGCAAGAGTCGACATCAGAGCCGCCTTGACGCCCGCGCGGTAGAGCTGTTTGCCCTCTGCAGGAAGCGCAAAGTAGGGCACCTGCGCAAAATCAACGGGCGAGGCCCCCTTCGAGTCCCCGTGCCTTTCGAGAGCTTCGACGGTCCTTCTCATGTCAAGCCCGCGCACGACAAGCCGCCCGCCCGTGCGCGCTGCGCGCGCGGCAAGGTCCTTCACGTAGTCTTCCGACAAGGATGCCGAAACCGCAACGGACACCCGTGCGCGGCTTGCGTTCAAAGCCTCCGTGCCGGACTTGAAAGTCTCCGGAGCACCGGCTGCGTCAAGAGCGCCCGCCGCAGCGGGCATGCGGCCAACAGACTCCCGCGCCCGGGCGACCGCCTCCTGCAGCTCGTGCGCGGTCATGGGCAAAAGTGCAGCACCCTCCTTCCTTTCCCCAAGCCCCGATGCCGCGGCCTCGGTCTGAGAAGCCACACCGCCTGCGAAAGCCCCCGTTCCGGCAACAGCCGCAGCAAGGCAAAGCGCTAGCCCCAGGGCCGAGGGAAGCGCCCTTTGCGCCGACTCTTTCTCCGGCTCTTTCGCCGGCTCTTTCGCGGCGAAAAGCCATTTTTTGCGCGCAAAACTTCTTTTCAAGGACAAAAAGTCCCCTTCCCCGCGGGCGCTGCGCCCGCGGGCGTGTGTCTGTGTGTGCATGGTTAAAAACCGATGGATCAGGTAAAAGACCGTGAAACTTGAAAAATGCAAAGAGGCTCTCGGGTGCTTGAAAGCCGCACCAGCGGCATTCAAGCGCCCTTTGGAGCTACAAAAGCGACTTCGACGCGCAACAGTCGCGCTTGCGCCAGAGCAGCACCGCTCCGTCTTCGCCCTCGACCGGAAAGGTCTTCCCCGCGCCCCACACCGCCGTGGGAGCCCCGAGCGGGTGGCAGCACGCCGTGCCCGAAGCCGTGGGCGTGGGGTAGACGAGCTGCGTGCGCCAGACGTCCTTTCGCGGGATGGGCTCAAAGTAGGGCCCGCACTGGCCCCGCTCGCCGTAGGCCGCCCACAAAAGCCCTTCGCGCGCAAGCTTCACGCTCATGCGCGCGGCAATGAGGTGCCAGGCCTGCAGAGGACTTGTCATGGAGGCCACCCACCCCGAGAGGGGATACAAAGACCCCTGGCAGCCGCTGCACCAGTAAAGCTCGGGGCGCGCTGACGAGACGGTTGCCGCCGCGCAATCCAACATGCAGGCGGCGGCCGCCACGGGGCTTGCAAAGAGGGCCGACTCCGGCGCAAGGATGAAGGCTGCAAGCGCGTCGTTCCAGATGGGATCGAGCTCCGTCATGTAGGCAAGGTCGTAGGCGGCCTGCTCAAGGCACGAGGTATCAAGAAGCACTTCGAGCACGAAGAGCCAGGGCGTGTGGTACCAGTGGGCCTGGTAAAAGGCGGTGTGCCGCGGCGACCCATCCATGCCGCCCGCACCCCCCGCGTCAGACTGAAAGCCTCTTGAACTGCTTCGCCCGTGCGCGGGGGCGTGCAGCATCCCGGAGGCGTTACCCATCGACACGCCTCCGAGCGTCGGAAAGCAGTAGGGCTCGCGCACCACCTCCATCGTGCGCACGGGCTCCCAAAAGCTCATGTTGAAGCCCGGCTGCAGGATCGGTCCCTTTTGACAGGCGCACACGGCCGGCGCATCGGTTTCGGGGTCGGAGACGCCCGCCGACGAGAGCCGCACCCCCGCCACCTTGATCGGCATCAGACACCCCCAGCAAACTTCGGTCACGGGGTTTGGCATGCGGCCCGTGCAGGAGGCCTGCACGGCACCTGCAAACGAGGAAATCGCCGCAAGCGCTGCGAGCGCCGTCAAAAAGCCCCGGCAAAGAAGGAAGAGACGAGAGGAAAAAGCCGCCCCGAGAAAAGACCTGCAGAAGGTTTGAAACCGGCGCATCTCAAGCCTCCTCCCTCGGCAGCCTCTGCTGCAGATGCTCCCAGGCCCCGTCGTTTTGCGGCGCGCAGCGCGCAAGCGCAAGAGGCAACTTTCCGTAGACGCTTTTTTTCAACTCCCGCGCGGGCACGCGCCCGGCCGGGAAGGTCACCGTCCACCCTCCGATGCGGCGCTCAAGGAGCATCACGCTCGCAAAGCCGCCTGCGATCTTTTCAAACACGCCCTGCCGGTCTTCAAGAACGAGAAGCCCCTTGGGCAACGCCCGTGCACTCTCGCGCGTCATGGGGCGCGTGACGACCGCAGCCTCCCCGTGCGCAACTTCCGTGAGCACGGCCGCGGCTTCGCGGTGCGCGGGGCGGTTGAGGTCGCAAATGAGAATCGGAAAGTGCGAGCTCCAGGCCATGTACGCCGCTCCCTGCTGCGCCAACACGGCAAAGGCGCGGTGCACGAAGGCCGCAAACGCGCCGCTTGTCTTTTCGTAGTAGCGCACAAGCCGCAGGCGCGAGGCGGTCTCGCGCGTCATCCAGTGCCCGTCAAAGCCAAACTGGTAGCGCGCAAGGCTGCGGCCAAAAAGCCGGCCCGCGTGCTCGGGCTCTTCATCGGGCTGCGGCACGCCTTTCTCCAAGTCTCTCTTTAAAGAGGCCAAATCGCCTGCAGCCTCAGGCTTTTGCCGGGCGCAGGCAGACGCCGCCCTATCCTGCGGCTCTCCTCTCTCCTCTCTTTCTTCTTTTTGCCGGGCTTCCTGCGCGCAGACAAAGCCCCGGTAGACGGGCGCAAGCGCAATGAGCTCGTTTAAGGCCGCGTTGAGCTTGCGCACATTCAAGGGGAGCGTCAGAGAAAAAAGCTGCAGCACGGCCTCAAGCGTCTCCTTTCGGTTGATGCGCGAGGAGCCCCCGGCCCCTGCGGCTTCGCGCGTGCTTTTTAGCGCCAGGCCCGCGAGCGCCAACGCGAGAATCCCCACGTCGGAGGCCGCCGGGCGCGTCATCTCTTCGATCGCCCGTCCGTAGAGGCAGTCGTGGGCAAAGTTTGCGGCAGGGCCCGGATCGCGCAGGGGCTTTGCCCCTGACCGCGCAATCGTCTGCATGCGCCGGCGGGTTTGCCTTGCTTCGCTTTTCTTTTGATAGGTGGTCATGGTGGTGGCTGTGCGTATGAATCGCGTGTGTATCGCGTGTGAATCGATGTGTGTGTTTGCCTTTGTTTGTGTGCTGCGGTCGTCTTTAAAAGGCCCGCCGGGCGTTGTTCGGGCGGCGCTCCTTACGCGCCCTGCGCTTTGCCTGTGCCATCGCTTTCGTGTCCGCTTTTCTGTTCCCTTTCCTGCTCCCTTTCGCGCTCCCCTTCGTGCCCGACTTCCGCTGCGTCTTTTCGTTCGCTGTCGACGTCCTTCACAACGGCCGTGCGCACGTGCGCGACGACTTCCCACGGGGCCCCTTCATCGGCCTGCACCGCCCCCGGCACAAGGGCCCTGCGGCTTTTGAGATTCGCCACGGCAGGAAGCGCCTTGATTGAGAAGCGCCGCACAAGCGCGGCTCCCTGATCGGCCCAGACGCGCGCGAAGCCCGCCTTGCGCGCGACGTCGGTCAAGTGCGCGAGGCTCCCTCCCGCCGCAACGATGCGCAGGCCGGATGCGCGAGCTCCTTTGTCTTCTTTGAGCGCCTGCAGCGTTTTTGAGAGCCACGCGCACTGCGCGGCGTCGTTTGCATCCACAAACACGTAGGTGCGCGAAAACCCCCGCACGAGGGCGCGCGCTTCGACGGGCACCTGCGCGTAGCGGGCCGCGGAGAAAATGCGCACTTCGTGGACATCCTCGCTTTGTGCCCGCGGCAGGCCCGTTTCAACCGGGTGCTCGGCGTGGCGCTCAAGGCTTTTTTCAAGCTCGCGGCGCTTTTCGTCAAAAAGCCCCAGACGGTCGGCTTCCCTGGCGCGTGCTTCGAGCACCTCAAGCCAGTCGGCCTCAAAGACCGGATGCAGGGCCGAGACCGTCTCGTCCATCACAACGCGGGCGCGGGCCTCATCAACGAACCCGCCCGAGACGCATGCCGCCAGCCCCGCAAAGCCCCAGAGCACGCAAAAGAGCGTGCGTGCGGCGATTGGAGCCGTCTTTCTTTTTGTCGTTTTCTCTTTCTTTCTCATCGCTATTTCCGATACTTTCCTTGCCCTCGTCGAGCGGTTGAGCCGCCTTTGACTGCCGTTGGTTTTCGCCATCCTCACGGCGCATCTCCTTTATCCATCCCGCTCTCGTTTCCTTGGCTTGAGCCGGCGCTATCGATGTCCTGCGCCTTGTTTCCCTTGCCGTCTCCCTCTCCGTCGCCCTGCGTATGTTCAAGCTGCCCAAGCGTTTCCTCAACCGTCTCCATCAGCGCCTGCATCCGCCCCTTGAGACTGTCGGGCCAGACGAGCTCGTCAAAAAGCATTGCTGCGCCGCGATCGGACTCTTTTGAATCTGCCCCAAGCCAGTCGGCCGCAAACGAGAAAACTCCCGCCGCAAAATCGCCGAGCAGCTCAAAGGCCCATTGGAAAAAGCCCGCAACGGGCTGCACGAAGGTGCGCATCACCCAACCCGGCTCTTCGTTCATGCGGCCAAGCGCCTCTTGTGCGCTCTCGCCGGCATGGGCCCCGGCCGCTGTTCGCCCCACTCCCGTCGAGCTCATGAATCCCAGCGCATCCAAGACTTCCGGCTGCGGTGTTTTCACCTCTGCAACGCGAGACTCCCGCGCAAGCAGGTTCCAGGACGCGGGGGCAAGCCCCGCAAACGAAGCAAGCTCAAGGCAGAGCACCCCCACAATCCACACGGCCGCCGCCCGGCAACAAAGCCTCCCGGCACTTGCCAAAAGCGAAGCCGCTGCGCGCCCGGTGCAGCGCACGAGCACGACCGACAAGCACCCCGCGCCGTAGAGCGCCTCTTCAATGAACCTCACCAGAAGCTTCAGGCACCAAAACAAGAAGAGCGGCACGGCAATAAGAAGCTCCCCGAGGTCAAAGGAATTGAGCACGCGCAGAAAGACTCCGCACGCGCGGCGGCAAAGGAAAGGGGCCTTGCCCGCAGCCCTGCCTGCGCTCTCAACGGGCTCCTTAAAGCACGCGCAAAGCCACTTCGCGGGGATGACGGCGCACGCTGCGCCCGCCATGCACCACGCTTTTGCCCATCGGCTTGCCCGGTCCCGCAGGGAGGCGCTTTTCTCGCAGACAAACGCGCTGGCCGCCGCCATGGAAGCGTCGGCGCTCTCCTGCATCCGCTCATAGAGCGCAGCGCTGCGGTTCCCTTCGTCGAACACGGCTTCGCTGCACGCGTTTGCATCCGCGTTCTTATTCGCGTGGGTATTCGCGTTCGTATCCGCGTGCGCAGTGACGTGTGCATCGCCGTGGGCAGCCCCGTGGGGCTTGCCGTTTGCATCAACGTTTGCATCGGCATGCGCATCGACGTGGGTACTCACGTGCGCATCGGTGTTGGTATTTGCGCCTTCGTGCGCACTCGCGTGCGCATTGCCGTGGGCAACCTTGTCGGCATCGTGTTTGGGGGCGGCGTCCGAAACCGCATCGGACGTGCCCGCCTCTTCCGGCGCCAGCCGCGGCGGTTCTTCTTTTGTCTTCTCCTTGGCTTCCTTCCGTGCCTGCTCCTGCATCTTCTCCTGCGGTTTTGCGCCGCCTGCAGCCTCGACTTCGGCGGCCGCAGGCGGCCCGGCAAAGCGCGCCTTCAAGGCCGCAAGACGCTCCATCAGCGCTTCTTCGCTCGTTCTGCCGGCGGCCTGCTGCAAAATCTCGGCAAAAGGAACGCCGTCGCGCTCGGCCAAAGCCGCAAGCAGGGGATTGGGGCTGAGGCTGGAACTCTTCTTTCCCTGCTCCCTTTCCTTTTCGTTTTCCTTTTCCTTCTTCTCTGTGCTTTCTTTGCCTTCGTTTTCCTTCTCTTCTTGGTTTCCCTGCTCCCCCTCACTGGGCGTTTGCTCAAGGCAAACGCCGTCCTCGGCACCTGCCTCTTCCTCTGCTTTTTCCTTCGCCTTCTCCTCGGCTTTCACCTGCACGCCGCCCGCCTCTTGCGCGCCGAGAGCGGCCGCGCTGCCGGCAAAAGCCCCTGCAGGCGCTTCCTCTTTGAGCATGACGTGCATGAGGTCCTCGTAAAAGAGGGCAAACCTCTCCCGCACCTCCGAGACCGACACCGCGCTGCGCTCGGCCGCCTCCTCCCACAAGGGAAGATCGCGCCCCTCTTTAATCAAGCCGTAGAGGACGTCAAAGCAGGTGCCAAGCGGCACGAGGCTCGTCAAGCGCTCGCGCGCGCTTGAAAACCTGCGCTCTTCAAGGTGCATGCGCGGAATCCCGTCGCGGCCCATCGTGTAGACCTTCGTATAAAACCCCGCCGGGCGCAGGGCCGCGAGCGTCTCGATGTCGGGCGCGTTTTCTTTCTCAGCCCGACGCTTTGCCGCCTCCTCAATCTCCCTGCTGCGGCCGCTCACCGTCTGAGGCTCGACCACGACGATGTCGTCCTCGGCCTCAACGGCAGGGGCAACGCCTGCCGCGGCGGGATCAAGGGGCTTGTCAGCCCCATCGTCCTGATTGGCCTGATCGGACACATCGGCCGCATCGGTCTTATCGTCTTTGTCAGCCTTATCGTCTTCTTTGTCTTCGCCGTCCTTCTCGTCCCGGCCGGTTTCTTCGGCCGCATCGAGAGCACGGGCCTCACCGGCGTTCTCAATCGGATCCCTCAAAACGCCCTCGGACTCCCCGGCTCCCTGCGCTGCCGCCGCCTGGGGCTCGTGAGAGGCCGCCGCATCAAGGGCCTCGCTCTGAGCAAACTCGTCGCCCGCCCCCGCGTTCTCGTTTGGATCGGGCAGATCGTCCACGGCAGGGCCCGCTGCAGCCGCGCCGGGTGCACACGAGTCCGCCGCGTCGACCCCCAGGCCTGCCGTCTCAACGGAATTGATGGCGTCAACGGCCTTCCGGGGCTTTCTCTTTCGAACGGTCTTCCTCGTGCCTGCACTTCCCCTGCCGCCCCTGCCGCCCATGCCGCTCTTTTCGGGCTTTTTCGCGGGACTGCCGCTCTTAGCTTCGCTCACCGCGCGCCCTCCCCTCCTTCGAGCCCCAGGGCCGCCACGGCCGTCACGGCCTCTTCGGCCGAGAGCCCCTGAGCGCGCGCAGCGCGCACGGCTTCAAAGACCTCGGCCTTGGTCGAGTAGGCCGTCATCGAGAAGCGATCGAGCATCAAGCGGGCGACGACGCCCGCCTGATCGCCCACCTTGACGTAGACCTCGCTCCAGGCTCCGGCCTTGGTGGTGAGGCCTGCGAGCACGTTGGCAAGCGCCGGATCACTCGTGTAAGACGCAATGCCAAGCGCCTTTTGCCGCAGCAAAAAGACGCTGTCAGCATTCATGCGCACGGCCCTTGCGGCCGACGTCGCGTCAAAGTCGCTCATCGACTGACTGATGCAGATAATCCCCGCGCCGTACTTTCTGAGCGTGCGGCACGCCCACTCAATGAAGCGCCCGGAGTTGCCCGACAAAAGCCTCCAGGCTTCGTCGATCACGATGAGCTTTTTCTCGCTTCTGGGCCTCTGCCGGATGTCCTTCAAAATGCGCATGATGACAATCAAGAGCACCACGTTTTGCAGCACCGGCTTGTTGGCAAGCGCCTCCATCTCAAGCACGACGAGCCTCCTCGTAAAGTCAATCGAGGCCGGCCCCTCAAACCAATGTGCGTAGCGGCCTCCCGCGCAGTAGGGCATCAACCGCACGGCAATGTCCGAGAGCCCGGCCTCGCACGCGTTCATAAGCGACAAGGCAAGCTGCGT
This sequence comes from Sutterella sp., assembly GCA_019418605.1. GTDB lineage: Bacteria > Pseudomonadota > Gammaproteobacteria > Burkholderiales > Burkholderiaceae_F > Duodenibacillus. The sequence continues at coordinate 60,920 of DYBN01000059.1, forward strand.
CATCGTGGGCGTTTTGCCCGCCGCACGCGCCTCGCGCACGACGCGCTCGATGTGCATCTTCAAAAGCTCTGCCTGCGTGAGCTCCATGGGCGCGTCGCCGTTTGCCATGGCCGTGATGATCTGCGCGAGCTCATCGAGCATCTCGGTGGGATCGTCCATCATGTCGAGGGGATTGAGGCAGAGCGCCGCCGCGCCGCCCGCTTGAGCGCCCAATTGAGGGCCTTTTTCGGCCTCGCCCTCGTCCCGATCAAAGTCGATGAACTGGCCCTCGGCCAACTCCACGCAGTTTTTGTAGCTCTTCCCAATGTCAAAGACCCACACGCGGCCGCCAAGCCCAATGTGCGAGAGGACGAGCTCCTGCGCGAGCACGCTCTTGCCCGAGCCCGAAGTGCCCGCGATCACCGCGTTGAAGTTGCCGTTGCGGTTGGCAAAGATGTCAATCGGAAGAAGCTGCCCGCGGCGGGTGACAAGCATCAGCATCGGCGTGCGGCGCTTCTCTCCCGCCCGTGCGGGGCTGCCGCGGCTCTCGGCCATCAGGGGCAGAAGATGGGCCGCGGCGCGCCGCGTTTTGGTCGACGTCTGCCTTGCGGCTCGCGCGTCCATCATGAGACCGCGGCTTGCCTCAAGCGGCAGGTTCATTAAAAGCGCCATCATCTGCAGGCCCGAGGCAACCTGGGCGTCCAACCCAGCTCGCGAGAGGATGTTGCCCGCGGACTGCGCCGCGCGCATCGCCTCCCCCACGGGGGCGAAAACGGTCATTGCGTGCAGCACGCGCGCCAGGCCCGAGCCCTCTTCGCAGGCCTTCTGCGCCAAATCCAAATCGCGCGAGCGCTCGCGCAAGTCTCCCAAGTACTGCCCGATTTCGGTGTGCATGAGCTGCTTGACGCGGGCGTTTTTCATCGCAACCACCGCCCGGTCGTCGGCAACGGGCGAGGGCTCGACCGCGCACGTCAAAAGATAGGGATAGGGAAAGTCGGCCGCGGCAAGCGCGCTTCGCATGCGGTTGATGTGAGCGGCGGCCGGGTACCCCGCGGCGGTCAAACTCACGGATTCAACCGCGTCGCCCGCAGGAGACGAAAACCGCACCGTGTGTTTGGCAACATCAATCAAGGTGTCGCGCCGCACGAAGGCGTCCCGCAAGGGGACAACAGGGGCGGTTTCAGGCAGCAAGGCCCCCGCGCGCGTCTGCTGGGGGTTGACGATTTCGCGCATCGTGGCAATGAGCGTGCGCTCATCCCACCTCTGCCTTAAGAGCGAAAACTGCGTGAGCGTCGCTTCAACGGCCTGCACCGCGAGGAGAAACTCGTCAACGGCCGGATTTGCCGCACCCGAGAGAAAGTCTTCAACGGCAGCCTCCCCCACGCGCGTCGTGACGGCAATCCAGACGCGAAACTCGCGCACGGGGTGGCCGTTGGACGCGTTGGGCAAAGCGCCGCGAGCCATCGCATCGAGCATCCGCGCGCGCTCAAGGGCCATGCGAAGGGCAATGGGAGCGTCGGTTTTTTCTTCCTGCCCGTCTTGATCGCGCTCGCCGCCTGCGGCCGCATCTCTGCGGCTCTTCACGTAGTCGGCCAGGGTCCCGCGCACGGCGCTTGAAGCAAAAAGCGTGGCCGCAACGACCGTATCGCGCGGGTAAGCGGCGGCCATCAGGCGCTCAATGCCCTGCACGAGCGCCGCATCGGCGTAGATCAGAGCGTTGAGCTCAAAGACGACGCCCAACGAACACACGGGCGTGTCGCCCGCGTTGTTTAAAAGAAAAACTCGCTCGTGGGGCTCCCAGTAGAGCGTGCTCATCACGCCCGAGAAGCGGTCGACCAGGGCCGTGGCCCCGTCGCGGGCGAGCGTGCGGATGCCGCTGCCCGTGAGGTTTCCCGTCAACAAAAGAAGTTTTGAGAGGCGCTCGCGGATGACTTTCAAGCGCCCGCGAAAGCCCGCAAGCGGCGAGCCCGCGCGATTGTCCGCAGGGGTTTGCCCGCGGCGGGCGTTGGAGTGAAGCGAAGTCGGCATGGCGTGCCTGACGAAAGGAAAATCAGGTAGTCAAAGAAGAAAGGAAAAAAGGGGCGGCGCTCAATCCTTAAGGCTTAAGGGTCGATAGCCGGTGCAGGCGCATTCATGGCACGGCTTCTGACGCGCTCGATGCGCCATCCAGCGTCCTTGACGCGCACCCACACGCGCGAATCGGAGTGCAGATCCCCTTCGTTGTCGACCCAGGGCAGCACCCAGAGCATCACCACGCGCTCGGGCGCGCGGGCGGGCAGCTGCAGGGGGCGAGCTTTAAGGGCGGCGACTGCCGCGTTGATGCGCCGGCCATTTACCTCCCGCTTTTTCCACGTTTCTCTCCCGCCCGCGGCGGTGGTGTCGATGACCTCTTCGTGCTCGCGCACGCGCGAAGGTCCCTTCTTGCCCCCTTTTTGGAAACGCGCTGCCGCTGCCACACCTTGCTCGAAGCCTTTGCTTTTTCCCAAGGAATCGGCGGCAAGCGACTCGATGAGCGCCGCGTCCTTTTCTTTTTCGAGAGCCGCCTCTTTTGCAAGCTGCTCTTCGTACGTCTCCGAGAGCGTGGCGCAGTTGACCTTGCCCGGAATCCCGCAGCCAAACTGATCGTGCGCGTCAATGAGGCCCGTGAGGTTTGTGCACCCTGTCATGCCGGCTGCAAGGCAGAGGCCCGCCGCCGCAAGGCCCGCGCGCTTTACGCTCGTCACGAGCCGCATGCGGGCGGACGCTCCTGCCTGCACCATCTCTTGTCGCTCTTGTCGTTTCTCCTCTCGTTTCTTTTGCGTGTCCTTCATGTTCTTCTTCATTGACTTTTCCCCTTGGGTTTTTGTGTCTTCCTTGTTCTCTTTGATTGCGTTTTTGTGTCTCTTGGAGCCCGGCGCGAGGAGCCCGCCCCGGCACTTGTCTTTCGGTCATCATGATCCCTCGCGGCGCGCGCGCATCTGCTCGCCAAAGACGACCGAGCTGTTGACGGCCCCGGTCTCTTCGGGCGAAGGCGAGGCAAAGGAAAGCGACAAGCCCTGCGCGAGCACGATGTCGACTTCGCGCCCGCTGTCCAGTTCCAAAACCGGGAAAATCTTGTCGGCAAGCTTTAAGTAGTAGTTGACGATGCGGTCCATGGCGCTGTCGACGCCTTCTCCAATGCCCGCGGCCCACGGGTTGTCGACGGTGCTGCCGACAGCGCCCGAGCTGTAGGTGGTTGAGCTTTGTGCGGAGAGCGACACGGCGCGTCCAAGGCCCGAAATGGCGCCCGTAAAAAGCGCGCTTGCAATGGCCTGCCCGCTTCGCGTCACAAGGCGCGCTCTGACGCCTGCTTTTCCGTCTTCGCCCGTGACGTAGCCCTGCACGCGCACGTCGACCGCTTTGCCCTGTTTGTTCATGCAGCTCAGGCGGTCAAGCCGCACGAGCACGCGCTCGCTTGAGATGTCGCCTGCGGCATTGGCCGTCACAAAGCAGCGCTTGACGTTGGCCTTGAACGAGTTGGGAAGCTGCGCAAAGTTCGTCACCTCTAAAAGCAGCGGCATCGGGTTTTGCGCGGCGTTGCCGCCCGTGGGGGCGGTCACGCCCGAGAGCACCACGGCTCTGGCGAAACTGCCCGCGGGCAGATAGGTCTTCTCGGGCTCGTGCCGCGCGCGGTTGGCGGCAATCGGCAGGTCCGCATTGCGAGGAACCCGCCGCTGGGACTTCCCCGCTTCCTTTTGCACCGTGCTGTCGGCCACCTTTACGACTCGCATGGCTTCGCTCGAGGCGAGCGCGCCTCCGGCCACCTTGAGGTTGGCAAGAAGCTCGGCCTCTCTGGCCAACCTCTCGCCCTCGCTGCCTGCGAGGTCTGCCAAGCTCGTCTCGGGCGGAATCCCGGGGCTGGCCACGCGCGCATCGCGCGCAAGGCCCGTCAAGCGCCCCTCAAGGGCGGCTCTGGCGTCTTCCTCCTCTCCCGCCTCCCCCTTGCCCCTGCCCGCCTTTCCTTCCTTGGCAAGGCTCTTGAGCCTGGCGTCAAGCTGCGCCATCATCGACTCGACCGACTTCATCTTGCCGCCCAAGGCGTCTAGCTTTTCTTCGTACTGCCGCTGAAAGCTCTGCTTGTCGAGGCTGTCGGGCTCCAAGCGAAAGTCGTTGCGGTAGGTTTTGACTTCGGGCTTTTTGGGGGCTTGGTTGGTTTGGCTCACATAGGCCACAAAGCCTGCGGCCGCTATCAAGGCCGCCGCCACAACAAGAAGATTGCGGTTTTGACGCTTTTTCTCTTGCCGCTGATCGTTGACCCGCGAGAGGCTCTCGCGCTTGGCGCGCGTCTTTAAAAGCCGCCACGCACTGCGCCCCGCGCGCAGGATGCGCTCGGAAATCGGCACTCGCACCTTTTCTTGCGAACCGGCAACGCCGGCGGGAAAGCCTTCAAACGCGTCCTGTTCGCCCAACGCCGCCTCGGCGCGATAAAGGCCCTTTGTCGCACGCGCCTGTGCAAGGCCCCCGAGGGGAGCCTCAGCGGCCCCGCCAAAAATCTCGATTTGCTCACGCAGGCGGTCGGATTCGCCCTGCGCGGGGCTCATTGCCGCATCGACTGCGCTCTCTGCGTTCTCCTCATTCGCTGCGCCGCCCGCGGGAGCGCTGTTTTGCCCCGCGGCGAGCCCGTCGCCTTGCACAGCGCCAAAGGCCGCGCCGGTGCTGCTTTTTTCCGTTTCATTCATGACTGACGCCCTGTCGGCTGGTTTTTCGGTGGTTTGCGTAAAACCCCTTTGTGCGGAGAGCGCCGCGGCGGCGCTTTCGTCTCTTTCGTCTCTCTCGTCTCTCTCGTTTCTTTCACCGCTCCCGGCTCCCCCGGCGCTTCCTGCGCCATCCGCATCCGCCGTGTTCTCTTTGTTCGCCTTGCTCGCCTTGTTTGCTTTGTCAGCTTTGCCCTCGGACGAGGTCCCAAAGAGCACCTCGCGCGCAGCGCTCTCTTGCAGTTCCTGCATCCAGAAGGTGGGCTTGGGATCCTCGGCATAGGGCAGCCCCAGAGCGCGCGCCAAGCGCGCACGTGCCGCATCAAGGCTTTCGTCGGGTTCGGGCATGAGCGTGTTGGCAAAGGGCTCCTTGCCGACTTCACGAACCTCAGCGGCGGACTTGCGGGGCGCTTCGGTCCTTTCGGCCTTCGCTGCCTTCGCGGTCTTTTCAGACTTCCGGGCCTTCTCAGGCTTTTCGGCCGCATCCGCCTTCCCGGTCTTTGCGGCCGGGTTGCTACTTTTTGCCTGCGTCATCGGCCGCTCCCAGCGCTTCGGAAGTAAAGACGACGGGGGCCTCGTCGCCCGAGGCAGCCGCGCGCGACGCCTCCGGCATGAGCCCCAGCTTGTTTCTTGAGCGGATCACAAGGATCGTGCCGCCCTCGCCCGGCGCGAAGTCCACGCTCTCGGCGCCAATGGCCGCCACGCCCGTCACCGACTGCGCAAGGCTGTTGAGTTCGAGCGTTCGGCGGGAGGTGTTGAGGTTGGTAAAGAAGAGCTCCTCGCAGACAAACGATTCGCTCACCCAGGCGCGCACGGGCCGCACCGAGAAGCCCTCCCAGTGCGTGCGGGCAAGGCTTGAGACGTCGACCGGCCGCACGCGGGCCGTGTCAGATGAAAACGCAAGGCCCACTGCCGCAGGCTCTTTTGCGCTCTTGTCAGCGGCAGTCTCCCGCACGATCTCCTTGAGCTGCCCGATGAAGTCTTCGGCCGCAAGGCTTGCCGACGGGGCGGCAAGCGCCTCCTGCAGGGCCTGCAGCGCCGGCGTATCGGAGAGGCTTTTTGCCGCCGCAAGCCCGGGCGCGAGGTCAATGGTTTGGCTCGGCACGTCGGCCGCGGCAAAGCGCACGGCGTGGTTTTCCGTGGCGGTGTTGAAAAAGGCCGAGGTAACGGCCGCACGCCCCGGATGCGCGGCAAGCCAGGCCGGGCGCACGCGCACAAAGACGATGCCTCGCTCCTTGTCGGCCGAAATTTCCAAGGCCTGCGCGTCAAAGACGACGTCGGTGATTTTGTCGCCCTTCACCCGCACCAAATTGACGTGATCGCGCGCAAGGGGGCGCGCGGGCTCTTCGCCCGCATCAAGAGATGAGGACTTGTCGCTAAAAACGGCAGGGGCTGCAGGGGCTGCCGCCTGCGCTGCAGGTGCGGGTACGCGCTCGTGCGTGTCAAATGCCGCCGCATCGGGCGTCGTGTCAAAAGGCGCTTGACCGCCTTCTTCAAGGCCAGAGGCGTGAACCGCGCAGGCAAAGGCTGCGGCGGCCAGGGCTGAGAAAAGAGCCCGTGCGCAGAGGCCCGAAAATCCTGAGCAAGGCGCTGCGTGCGCGCTCGGCAAGGTCTTTACGTGAGAGAACATGGCGTCAAATGAAGAGAAATCTGAGGAGGTATTGCCGGGGCTTGAGAAGCAAAAGTTCAAAAAAACGCGCGGCAAAAGGACACAAAGGGACGCAAAAGGCCGCAAAGGGAGGCGGCGTCAAACAAAAACCGAAAGGAGCGCGGGGCCTCAAGGCTCGATGCCGGCGCTTGCTCTTTGATCCTCGCTTTGGGGCCGCGATTTGCCTTTTGACCGTGCGGCAGCGCCCGTTGGCGGCTCGTCGGCTGCCTCAGCCTTTTTCTTTTCTTCGCTGATCGTGAGCTGCACGATCCACAGGCGCCCCAAGCGCACGGTGCTCTTGAGACACGCGGCCATTCTCGAAGCGTCCGTGACGGCCTTGCCGATCATCGTGCGGCGCTCGCCCGTGACGCACGTCGTCATCGTCTCCGGGTCAACAGTGGCGGCTTCCGCAAAAAAGGCCGTGGCTGCCTGGTTGCGCTCAAGGCTCGCGGCAGCGCGCCGCAGGCTTGAGGCGATTTCGCCGTAGCTCTCGGGGGCGACGTACTTCAAAAAGGTCTCCGTCTGCCAGGCCGCGGTTTGGGGCGACATGTTGAGCACAAGGCCCAAAGAGGCGATGGAGAAGCGCTCAAGCAGGTTGGCGCTTACGCTTTCGGTCATCGCCACGTAGGGCTCTGCAGATTCAGGGGCAATGACGACCGTTCTCGTGCGGTCTTCTTTCGTCAAGAGGTAGATCGAGAGCGCAATGTTGACCAGCATGCTCATCGTGAGCAGCACGAACACCGCCCGGCGAATCTGCAGGTGCGCGGCCGCCTCGGTCGTGATGCGCCGGTAAATCGTCTCGGAAGTCTCACGCATGGGTTTGCTCGTCTGTCGGTGAAAACTCTGGGGCGCAAGCCTTTCATTGCGGCGCGCTTGGCGCCTGCTTGCGCGAAAAGGGAAATTCGAGAAAGGGGTTCGAAATCCGGGGCCATCCGCTTGAGAAACAAACGAAAACAGAAACGGAAAGCCCACGGTCGAGCTTGTTGATGCGAAGGAAAAAGAAGGCGCGGCCGGCAGCGCAGCGTCTGTGACGCGCCCCTTATCCGATGAAGTGGCGCCTTGCGCTTGCCGGAAGCCGCCCGAAGACGTCAAAGGGCAGATGCCAGTAGACAAGGGCAAAGGCCTTGGCAACGCCCCCGCCCGCCCGCGCCCTGCTCCAGAGCCAGCAGGCGGCAAAGGCGCTTACGCACCCCCAGAAAGGTCCCGACATGATGATGCCGATGGCCATGCCGACCCCCGCCGTCATCACGTAGTCGATCTCCCAGAAGAGAAACCGGGGACTTGCGTCGAGCGTTCTCGGCACGCTCACCCAGCCTGCTGCGTGTTCATCGTCCTTCATGGCGCTTTTTTCCAATCCCTCGCATCAAACGAACGGCGCCCTTTAGACGCTGCCCGCGCCAAACATCGCGTCGACGATGTTGGGCAGCATCAGCAGCGCCACGCCCGCGGCGATGGCGCTCACGGCCGCCACAACCGAGCCGCGGATGATGCCGATGCCAAGACCCACGAGCAGGAACGTCACCGAGATGGTCTTGCCGAGGTACCCCGTGCTCCAGGAGCGCACGAGGTTGTAGAGGTCCTCGAATTCCCCGCCGTCGTCGACCGCGGCAAGGGCGCTGCCGCTTGTGAGCATCCACAAAAGGGCGGCCGCAGCAAGAATGAGCGCGTACTGCATGAAGGGCGAGCGGGCGGCGCTGCGCAAGACGGCCGCCGCCCCGCCCATGGAGGACGCGGGCGACACAATGCCCCTGCGCGAGGCCGCATCTTCGACCTTGCACGCAAAGCGCGAGGAGAGATCAAGGACGGCGCCAAAGGCCTTGAGCCCGAGGCCGTCGATTGATGAAAGCTTCAAGATGAACTCCTTAAAAAAACACAGTGAGTAAAGAAACGCCCCCTTCTTCAGTGGTGAACCGAAGAAGAATCTTGGGGCGCCCGCGCACTGGTGCGGCGAAAGGCGCGATGGCGGAAACCCTTTGCCCTCAAAGTCCGACGAAGGTGAAGAGGTCCACTTGTATCCGTGCTGAATTAACGACGAGATGGACCTTCCGCCGGTGCGCGGCGGGGGCGCATTCTGCTTGAGTCAAGGAGCGTTGTCAGCCATCCTGAAGCTTGCTGCGGGAATTGTTTCCGATCTGCGGATGGGTAAGGGGTTTTAAGAGGCGGGCGAAGACGAAGGAAATAAAGCCGCAGAGAATGAGGGAAATTTCTTTTGTTATCAAGATCTTGCAAACGGTCCGATAACGAAGGAAGAAGCAGGACCAGCCGCCTCTTAAGATTTCGGATCGTCTACTTTTTCTGACGCTTGGATAAGAAAGAATTGCAAAAACGGCTCTCGGCGTACTCAAACGCGTCTTGACAGCGCCGGAGCATTTGGATAGGCCGCTTTTGTCGTGAAGGTCCGGAAGGATGGGAGCGGCAAAACCTTCTTCGTCTTCCTCAAATTGAGCGGACTTGTCAAGCCTCGCGTGATGGTACTTGTCAATTTGACGAGTTTATAAGGGTTGTTCCGAATCCGATAGGTAGTAAACCTTAGGCATGAACACGGTGTCTCGTGAACAATCATTCACCGTAAAAATTACGGCGAATCAATCGCTTGCCGTTCATGAAGCGCTGTCCAATCCGAGGTTCGAAGACGGTCACTGCGGGGTGTTCCGTTCAAGGGCGGTGCGTGCGCGGCCTGCTTTGACCGCCAGCATTCGTGTAGTATCCGCCGCCTTCGGAAAAAGTGTTGAGCCGGTGCGACATCGCGTCCGGCTTGGCACGACACAAGGAAAACAGGCTGCCGGCAAGGCGTGGGCCTCATGCGCGTCTGTCCTTCCTTGTGCCCGTCTGCGCCCTTCTTTATTCGGGCGCGGACACATCCGAAGCGCCGGTCAAGGGAAACGGCGGCACCAGAAGCCGCCTTTTGTGCTTTTGTGCGCTTGACCGACGCCGGGGTTTTTCGTGCAGCTCACCCGGGAAGATGAGTGGACCAAGCAGCTGCCCTCTTTACTTGAAAAATAAAAAGGCTCGCCATGATCCAAGAAAGCCTGACGCCGCGCATCTCCAACAGCGGCCCCATGATCTCCTTTGAACCTCTTCGCGGCCGCCAGCCGGAATTTTCCCTGCGCGACCTCGTGAGCACGATAAAGGAGCTTCTCACCATCTCGCCTCAGGCGCTGCGCGAGGATGCCTCGCTCATCAGCGAGGCGATGATCACCGACTTCGTCAACGCCTCCCGCCACAGGCCCGTGTCGGTGAAGACCATCGTCAACCGGCTCGAAGAGCACCTGCTGCGCCCGGCGCTGCCGCACCCCCATCTGCTTGCGGGCATGATCGGTCCGCAGGCGGCATCGTCGCTATCGGCCTTCATTGAAAACGGCCGAAGCCTCAAGGGACGCCTTTTCTTTGTCTTTCGCCACAAGATCGCGCTTGCGGGCGGCCGCATCCATCACTTCAACACGGCCGCAGCCGACGACGGGCCTGCGCCCGCGGGCGCGCGCGAGGCCTTTGTCTATTGCCTTGTGAGCCCCGGGGGCCGGCAGCGCTTCTATCACTTCTCAAAGGAAGCAAATGAGAAGAAGCGCCTCAGGGGACTCGTTCGAGCCGTCATGCGCCACTGCGATCAGAGCCTGCACGTGGGGCTCATCCCCGTGGCCGCGCAGGGGCCTTTGGCGCAAAAGGGCCTCTGGCAAGCCCCGGAGCTTGAGTCGCACTGGGGGTATGCGCCGAAACTGAAGCAAACCCTGCACGTGCATCCGCTCGCTCTGGCCGATGACAATGCGCTCCTGCAGATGAGCACGCTTCGGTTTGCCGTGAGCAGCGAGGCGTTCTGACGAACGCTGGTTCGTTGCACATTCCCAACGAATTCAAAGGCTTGATCCTTTGACCTTGATCGCCCCGGAAGGCGTTTGCCCTCCGGGGCGATTTTGCTTGCGCTGCAAGTCTTTCGAAAGTTGCATGGAAAGACAGTTGGTCCGTCGGAATTTGAGAGGTTTTTCCTTGAAAACCCGTATCCATCTTGGTTACATGTTGCGTTGTTTGACTGCCACTCTGAGGACAGTATCTTTGATTTTCTCCTTTTGAATCAACGCTTTATCAAATCTCCTAAAAAATATCTTTCCGCACAACTTATGCGGGTTTTCCCGTACTTAGGGGGGGGGGGGGCAACAGATTTTTACACTCGCCTGGATTGCCGAAATTCCGTATCGAATTTCCGACAATTGTTGTTTCAAAGCTTTTGAGAAATTCAAATGAACAGATCCTACAAAGTTGTTTTCAGCAAGGCGCGCGGTGCCTTGATGGTCGTTAACGAAGCGACTTCGAGCGTGCAGAAGAAGGGCGTGAAGACTGTTATTGCTGCAGCTATTGCACTGACAGGGCTCGCCGGAAGCGTCGCTTTTGCTTCGCAGAACGTCATGGCCCCTGAAGATCGGGTCTATGGAGAGAACCCGATTCTCAATGACGATTGGAACCCCGTCTACGACACTTTTACCAAGCCTGAATTCGATCAGGAATACACCATCGACGGCGTGACTTTCAATGATGTTGTAAGCGAATCCACCGCCGGCAAAAACATCTATGGTGCATCCATCGGTCTTTTCGGCGAATCTCTAACAATCCAAAACTCCAGCTTCAATGGCGTGAAGATGGAGTCTTCCGCCGCCGCTCTTGTGCAGGGCGCAACGATTTTTGCGCAAAACGCCCGCCTTGCAGTCTCCGACACGAGCTTTACAAACAACAGCATCGTCGCCCAAACCAACGGCGGCGGCATCGTGACGCTTTGGCGAACTGACGCCACCTTCACAAACGTTACTTTCTCGGGCAACACGACGACTGTTCAGGACGATAGCTCAGACACTGAAACCTATGGCGCAGGCATCTACGCCAGAGGGCAACTTAAAGACGCTTCGACGTTTTACGACGTGGCCAACAACAACACCTTGGCCAAGGACCTCTACAGCCTTACCTTCGACAACGTAGTCTTTGAAAACAATCACGCCACATCCGCCCGTTTCATCAACTACGCAGGTGCGGCCTATATTTCGGACTACACGGTCAACTTCAACAATACCGTTTTCCGCAACAACAGCACGACATCCACACACGCGGATGCCGATTCCTACGTTCTGGGCGGCGCTCTCTTCTTCAAGCGTGCCGATGTGACCTTTACGGACGTAGACATTGACGACAACAGAGCCGCTTCGAGCTCCACCAATACCGGAAGCGAAACCAAGGGCGGCGCCATTTACTCCGACAACGGAACGAAACTGCATTTCGTTGTGAATAAAGACGTGGCGTTCACGGGCAACACCGTGGAAGGCGCCGGCGGTTCGGTTGCTGGCGGCTTCCTCTACCAGGAAGGCCAGTTCAACAGAGTAGAGGGAACTTATCCCGAAGACAGCTGGAACCGGGCAACCTTTGATGTTGCATCCGGCGTGACTTTGACGCTGGGTTCATCCTCGATTTCAGCCGATGACCTTTTGACCGACAGCATTGCTTCAAGTGAAAGCGCCCCGGACAATGAGCTCGTGAAAACGGGGGCCGGCGAAATGGTCGTCTACTCTTCTCTGAACGACTATTACGGCAAGGTTCAAGTTAATCAAGGGCAGCTCACGATCAACCGCGACTGGGCCATTAACGGTGCCGTCTCTGTAAACAACGGAGGTACTCTGGCACTCAACGGCACTACGTCTCTTGCAAAAGGCACCCTGACCCTCAACGGCGGCACCATCGCTTCTGATTCCACGCTCTTTTTCACGACCTCAACCGGATCGCTTTTCACCACTGAACCGGGTGAAGCCTCGGATTACGCCAGCGAAACAACTCTGAACAACGTTGTGACGATCGGCAGCACCGGCGGCACTCTCTCGCTTACGGACACTGGCTACTACACGAATGCTTCGCTGCAAGCGATGTCGCAGGCCGTGAACAACGACAGCGTTCTGATCTCCACGCCGAATGCCCAGGGCATTTTGACCGAAGGGGAAACCTCGATCGGTTTGGTTGAGCAAGTCGTGCACAACGACGCGGCAGGAGTTGAGGCCGGCACCGTCACCGACGGCACCGCCTCCGTTGCCCTTAACACCACCGTTGCCGGCGGCGCTTCGCTTGAAGTCTCCTACACGGGCGAAACCGCACCGACCACGGTCTCCATTGCTCCCGAAAACGGCTCCAAGACGACTCTGATTTTGCGCGGCGACGATCAGAACTCCGCGCTCGTCACCGTCAAGGGCGAATCTGACGAAGCCGCAACGGCCGTCAACACTGTTGAAGTGGCTTCCGGCACCACCTTGCAGCTGGGCCTGGGCGAAGCCAATGTCGCGGAAACCTCGGGCCAGATCGCCAATGTTGTCGTCAACGAATCCGGCAAGCTCAACCTCGAGCACATCAACGCCACGGTTGACACCCTGACCGGCAGCGGCACCGTCAACGTCGGCATCTCGAACGCCGAGAATTCTGCAAACGGCTACCGCGCCACGCTCAACATCGGCACGCTCGACATGAACGGCGGCATGATCTTTGTCGATCCCGCATGGTCCGACGCCACTGCGCTCTCCGACATTGGGCAGGCCTCGCACCTCAACATCTCCCAGTTCGGCACGGGCGGCCTCAATACGTCTCTTGTCGCCGGCCAGAATGCTCTCATCACGATCGGCGGCACGGCTGAAGATGCAGCGGCTGCCTTCGAGAGCATCGTGGCTGCCGGAACGGGCGTTGAAGGCTGGGGTCCCACTGCCGTAAGCGCAGCGGTCTACCTTGGCGAGCGCGTGACCTTCGGCACCAACGGCGGCATCCTCATCAACGGCTCCCTCACGTCCGCTCCTGACAGCATCACCGCCCGCGCGGTCACGATGACCAACGGCAGCATGCTCATGGCCGACAGCTCGCTTTTGACGGACGCCTCGGCTCCCGCCATTGACGGTACTCTCGCCTATGATGGCGACGCCTCGGGCAAGGCCTACATCGGCATCACCAACGCGACGGAGGCCACCTACTATCTGGCCAACGAGACGTCTGATACGAGCAACTTCGCCGTCGTCACCGACAACCCCTTCATCACGGGCACGCTGAACACCGACGGCACGGTCTCGGGCAAGCTCAGCACTGAAAACGGCCTTGCCGCCCTAACCTCCACCGGCATGCAGGCGATGACCCGCCGCGCGGACACGATCCTTGCGCAGACGATTGCCGACCGCACCTCGATCGATCAGGAACTCAACCCCGGCATCAACCTCTGGG
>DYBN01000006.1 GCA_019418605.1 Sutterella sp.
GAGCCACAAGGGCTCCGTAGGTGGTCACATCACGGAAAGTCTAAAAGTCAGGTTTGTAATGCAGCCGAAATAACGAGGAATTGTTGCTGCCCCGGGCAGCGGCCCCGGGAAATCGCGCGCAATTTCGGCGGTTTCGGCGTCGCCAACAAAACCTCAAAATGCAAAAAAGCCCCGGCATTCGGGGCTTCGCGTCGCTCTTAAAACTTAACTGTGGTGCCCGAGGAGAGACTCGAACTCTCACGCTTATTAGGCGGAGGATTTTGAGTCCTCTGCGTCTACCATTCCGCCACTCGGGCAAGTTTTAAGAGTGTGCAATTATGCACTGCAACAAAAGATTTTGCAAAAGCGGCGCGCCCGGCCTCAGAGAGCACGCAGCCTGCGCGCTCGTGAATGCCCATGAACCGGCCGGTGTCGAGATGCTTGCGTGAGTGTTGATTTTTCAGGAATAAATACGTAAAATCACTCGCTTTCGTATCCTTGCCACACCGAAAGGACGCTCGGGTGGCTTATTTCCGTAAGGAGGAAATCAATGCGTCATTACGAACTGTGCGTCATCGTGCACCCGGATCAGTCCGAACAGGTCCCCGCGATGATCGAACGTCTCAAGGATCTCGTTGCGCAGGAAGGTGGCCAGGTTCACCGCTGCGAAGACTGGGGTCGCCGTCAACTCGCTTACCCGATTCAGAAGCTCGTCAAGGCTCACTACTTCTTGATGAACATCGAGTGCACCGACTCGACGCTGGCTGAAATCGAAAATGGGTTCCGTTTCAACGACGCCATTTTGCGTCACCTCGTCGTCAAGACCAAGAAGGCCGAGACCGCTCCTTCCGTCATGATGAAGACGGTTGAAAAGGAAGAGGCCAGGAAGGTCGCTGTTGAAGCCGCCGATGCCGCCGCCCAGCCCGCCGAGGCTGCCGCCGCGCCCGCCGAGGCTTAATTGATCAGACTGCAGGTCGAATTTGGAGTCTTCACCGGACAATCATCTTGTGATTCGCGCCGTGCTCTCTGAAAAGCAGGAGCTGCGCTATACGCCGGCGGGAATCGCGGTTTTTGAAGCAAAGTTCGAGCACATGGGCCGCGTCTATGAGGCGGGAGCCCAGCGCAGTCTTCACTTTGGCTTTACCGCTTTGGCCTTTGCCGACGTGGCCTTGAGGCTTGATGCGGTGCAGCCCGGCAGCGAACTTGAACTCACGGGCTTTCTTGCCACGCGATCGCTGAGAAGTTCCAGATTGACCGTGCACATCACGGAATTCAAATAAATTAGGAGTTGAAAAAAATGGCTTTTGGTGCAAAAGGTAAGGGCAAGCCCCGCCGCAGCAACCATCAGAATGCGCTCTTTAAGCGCAAGAAGTTCTGCCGCTTCACGGTTGAGCACGTCGAGCAGATCGACTACAAGGACATCGACACGCTGCGCGACTTCATTCAGGAAAACGGCAAGATCATGCCGGCCCGCCTGACCGGTACGAAGGCTCACTACCAGCGTCAGCTCGACACGGCGATCAAGCGCGCCCGCTTCCTCGCTCTGCTGCCCTACACCGACAATCAGGGGACCCGTTAATCATGCAAGTCATTCTTCTCGAAAAGATTCATCACCTCGGTGAACTCGGCGCCGTCGTCAAGGTCAAGGACGGCTACGCCCGCAATTATCTGATCCCCCAGGGACACGCCAAGCGTGCGACGAAGGCGGCCATCGCCGAGTTTGAAGCGCGCCGCGCCGAGCTCGAAAAGGCTCAGGCCGAACGCATCGCCGCCGCGCAGGACGTCGCCGCCAAGCTCAACGGCCAGGTGATCGAAATCGCGAGCAAGGCCGGCGTCGACGGCCGTCTGTTCGGTTCCGTGACCAACGCCGACATTGCCGAGGCCATCGACAAGCTCGGCTTCACGATCAAGAAGAGCCAGGTGCGCACGCCCCTTGGCGCCATCAAGAGCGTGGGCGACTACACGATCACCATCGGCCTGATGACCGACATCTCCGCCGACGTGGTGGTGAAGGTCGTTGCCGAGGCGTAAGAATCGGTTTTGATCCATCTGCCGACGTCTTGAGGACTGTCTCGGGCCGGACCTGCCGCAGGGCGCTTTGCCGTGCGGCGGCCTTGCCGGCCGGAAGTCCGATGAGACGCGCCAAGCAAAGCCGGCTGCCTGGAAGCCACAATGGGTTTCCCGGGGGCCGGCTTTTTTTTTGCCTCTGTGCAAAACCCGAGGCCGTCCGCGCCCGTCCGTCTGATTTACGGCGGGCGGACAACATTCGCACACATTTCGACCGAATTTCCAAGGTCGAGCCGCGGGTGAAACCGGTTAAGATGACCTCCCCCGAGCTTTCCGGCAGCCCGTCCAGAGGAGCGCGGCTCCCAGATTCCGCTGCGGCCCCGCAGGCCCGCTTCGGGCCCCTTTTTGAGCCTTTGCCGAAGTTCAGAGACACAGAGAAGTACACAGAGCACACATGAGTGAAGAAGATTTGAGCATGATGGGGCTTGAAGCCCCGGTCGATCACGAAGTGGCGGCCCTGCGCCGTCCCCCGCAGTCCATTGAGAGCGAGCAGAGCGTGCTTGGCGGCCTGATGCTCGACAACAACGCCTTTGACCTCGTGGCCGACGTGATCGTGCCGGACGATTTTTACAGGCGCGACCACCGCATCATCTACGAAAAGATTCAGGAGATGTGCAGCGCCGGGCGCCCGGCCGACATCGTGACCGTCTACGGCGAGCTGCAGGCCGAGGGAAAAAGCCAGGAGGTGGGCGGCATGGCCTACCTCAACGACCTGGTCAATTCAACGCCTGCGGCCTCCAACATCCGGCGCTATGCCGAGATCGTGCGCGACCGCTCGATTCTGCGCCAGCTCATCACCGCGGGCGAGGAAATCGCCACCTCGGCGCTGCTGCCCGAGGGGGCCGACGTGGCGCGGCTTCTTGACGACGCCCAGGCCAAGGTCTTTGCCATTGACGAGCGCTCCAACAAGGGAAAGCGCGGCTTTCGCGTGCTCAATGAACTTGCCGCCGACGTTACCAAGGAGCTGCAGCAGCTCTATCAGATGAAGTCCAAGGACGACGTCACGGGGCTGCCCACGGGTTTTTCGCTTCTTGACCGCATGACCTCGGGCCTGCAAAAGGGCGACCTCATCATCGTCGCCGGCCGCCCCTCCATGGGCAAGACCTCCTTTGCGATGAACATCGCCGAGTACGCAGGCCTCACGCTCAAGATGCCGGTGGCGGTGTTTTCCATGGAAATGAGTTCGGTGCAGCTTGCCAAGCGCCTGATTTCGTCGGTGGCGCGCATCGACGCGCAGAAAATCCGCCGCGGCAGGCTCGACGACGGCGACTGGGCGCGCTACACCGATACGGTGGGCTTGATCAGCAAGGCGCCCTTTTACATTGACGACACGGCAGCGCTCACGGTCAACGAACTGCGATCCCGCGCGCGGCGCCTGGCAAGAAAAACCGGTCCCCTGTCGCTCATCGTGGTCGACTACCTGCAGCTGATGTCGGGCACCAACACGCGGGCCAACATGGAAAACCGCGCGACCGAAATCTCTGAAATCTCCCGCGGCCTCAAGAGCCTTGCCAAGGAGATGGACGTGCCCGTCATCGCGCTCTCGCAGCTCAACCGCGGCGTGGACGCCCGCACCGACAAGCGTCCGCTCATGAGCGATCTGCGCGAGTCGGGCGCCATCGAACAGGACGCCGACATCATCATGTTCATCTACCGCGACTGGGTCTATCACAAGGACACGGCCGATCCCAACATTGCCGAAATCATCATCGGCAAGCAGAGAAACGGTCCGACCGGCACGGTGCAGATGCGCTTTGACGGTCAGTTCACGCGCTTTGACAACCTCGCGCAGGATGTCGACGTGCCGCCCGAGTTTGCCTGAGTTTTATTTGTAAAGAGGACGCCATGCTTGAGACACTTGCCTCGGTTGACTGGGTCAACATCTTGCTTTGGATTCTTGCCGTCGCCAGCATCGTGGTGGGAATCGCCGGCGCCGTCGTGCCGGCCCTGCCCGGCATTCCGATGGTCTTCGTGGGGGCGCTCATTGCGGCTTGGATCGGAGACTTTGAACACATCACCTGGGTCACGCTCGTGATTCTGGGCATTCTCACGATCGTGGGACTGGCCGTCGACTGGTTTGCCCAGACGCTGGGAGCGCAGAGAGCGGGCGCTACAAAGTACGGGATCGTGGGCAGCATGATCGGCACCATTCTGGGGCTTTTCATGGGGCTCTTCGGCATTCTCTTCATGCCGCTCGTGGGCGCGTTCGTGGGCGAGTACATCGGGCAGAGAAACCTGAGGGTGGCCACCAACGTGGGCTGGGCCACGTGGGTGGGGATGCTTGTGGGAACCGCGCTCAAGCTTGCCCTCTCGTTCATCATGGTGGGCATCATGTGCTTTGCGCTTTGGTTCTAAGCTAGGGTGGCTATAAATTTAAATAGTTGATTTCAAAGGAGAAATTAACTATTCTGAAATTTCTCGGAAAGCGTGCAACCGCTCAGATTGCACGCAGATGAAGCTCGGAATATTTTCTCACGACTCCGTGGTGTCTGAGGCGGGTTTCCCCTCTGTTTGATCTGCCGAACCATTGCTTGGCTTTGGCTTGTTATTGAAGCTCTAGGGTCTGCCGCGCCCGCGCTTTGCCTTTGCGGCCACGGCTTCGGCCAGAGCCTTTTCCCGTTCCAGACGTTCGATGGTTTTCTTGTTCAGACTTCCCTTCGGACGTCCCGGCTTGCGCTTGGGTTTGGGCGCAAGCAAGGCTTCGGCCGCCTCATGCGCAAGCGTTGCCTTGTTTTTGCTCCCCTTGGGGCGTCCGGGCCTGCGCTTGGGTTGCACGGTCTCGGTCTGCGCCGTGTCGGGCTTTTTGTTGGTGCTTCCCTTGGGTCTGCCCGGTCCGCG
Source organism: Sutterella sp. (assembly GCA_019418605.1). Lineage (GTDB taxonomy): Bacteria > Pseudomonadota > Gammaproteobacteria > Burkholderiales > Burkholderiaceae_F > Duodenibacillus. The sequence continues at coordinate 4,885 of DYBN01000006.1, forward strand.
GCGCTCGAAATGAGGAATCCGGCGAACCTGCGTGTTGTCGCTGTTGTCGGCCTGCCGCTGGACTTCCTCGGCAAACTGCTGAAAGCTCTCAAACACAAGATTGAATCTGCCAAAGAGCCGGCTCTGAAGATCGGAGTGGTTCCGCACCGCCTCGTAGCGTCCGTTGGGCAGACGCCTCAAATAGGCGTGATCAAGGTCAGAGTGAGCTGTACCGGATTTGGGAAAATTCACGGATACGGCTGAAAAGGTTGAGGAGCTTCTGTCCGCCAAGAAGTTGGCAGAAACAATAAATGCACTAAAGCACAGAGACTCCAAGGAGTAGTTCAGTTCGAACGATCTGATGTAATCTAATTTGAGCGAGGTACATACGTAGGGCCCGCACAGCTGGCCGCATTTTGCTCTACACCGGGCCCCAGTCAGGGACATCGGTATAGAGTCCGGGGAACCCGAGTCGTGCGGCGATCTCATGCTGACGCTTGGTCACTTCCGCCCATCGTCTATTACCCGCACCGTCGCTGACTGAGCGTAAAGAGAATCGCCGAGGAGGTGGTCAGCAATCTGGCTTGATGTGGCCGCCTGCGTCTACTGCACGACCCCATGAGGAGCTTGGAAGACAAGCCCTTCACGGGGTCGGAACAGGAGTGACGAGCGGAGAACCTCATTGCCATGCGGCAGAAATGTTCGTTGGCCATGGACTTGCGTCGGCCAGCAATGAGGATCTCCGATTGACTCGACCGCTCAAAAGCCGATAGAGCCAATCTGCCCATTCCTTTGGTGTGCGAATATCGAGCCGCGATTCATCAAACTTGACAAAGCCCATACCTTGATCCAGAAAGACCTCAAGCGTCCTTCCATTAGCAAATTGCAGCTCAAGAGTTCGGGCGTGCCGCAGTTTTTGCTGGCTGTCGACGATCTCCCAAGTGACGGAAATAGGGGGTGTTGTTTGCACTCCTGCTCCCTTGGCTAGAAGGATGGAAAGTTCATCGAAAACGCTCTGGCGGTCGTTTTCATCTCCCCAATTTTCATAAAGCTTGCTCGGCAACCACCTGCGGTCGTTGCGGCGAGACTTTGGAACGCAGGTTCGGACGATGTATTTCGTTTCATCTGAGCCGCAGGGGCCGGACTGAATGGCTTCAAAGATCGAGAGAACGAGTGCTGTATCGCCCGCCCGCTCAAGGTACCGGTCGGAATATGTGACTTTTTCAACAGACGATTCAGAAATATCAAATAGATTCTCTGCGTCTTTGTCAAAAGATAGGATGATTGCAGACAGAACTTTTTCTCCAAAGTTCAGGAACGTAGCCCCTTGCGCTGAAAACGTGCGTACGACTACTGCATTCTTTTCGGCCAGGGTCTCGATGACTGGGGCCTGGTATTGCGGTGGTTCAGCTTTTGTAAGCAAAGGAAGTCGATTGGATGGCACCACGCTCTCAAGCATGCGGACATCCCCACCTTCATAACGCCAGGAAGCAAGTCGATTGTTTATTTCGACACTTGACCCGTGAAGAGCAAAGACACATGCAGACGCTTGGGATTCGCCGGCTCCTGTATGCCTGAATGCCGCCACAAGAGCAATGCTTTCTTCCGCGCTTTCCTCATTTTCTGAACTTCTGTTGAAGTTCGTCTTGAGTGAAATTGCTTTCCCGTACTTATCTTTCTTGGTGGCCATGAACTCAACATTCAGCTTGCACAGGCGATGGAGATCATTTTGAGCTTCACTCTGAAGCGAACGCCAATCAAAACCGATGGCAGCAAGCCTGGTTTGGATTCTTGGGTAATACCGTGCGAGTGATTCTGCAAGGCTCATGACTTGAGTCGTTATGGGAGATATCGAGCCTGCCTCTGAACCGCCAACGTACAGCGTAACTTCTCCACTGCTTGTTGATTCCGCCATGGCAAGCAAGCTTTCTGCAAAGGGGCGGGCAAGAGGAACGGTGCGGCACCCGGCAAGCTCTATCTCGCTGCTGTCGAGTCTTGTGACACCGTGTGCCTCAAGTACGGCAAGGGCATCGTGGCGATCAAGTTTTATATCATCACGTTCGGTGTCAAATTGAAGAATGCAGGCTGAGCATGCATCAGGACAGTCTTTGGGGCAATGTAAAAGCGCATTGGCATCCTTGAACAAGGATGTCAGGCAATCCGCTGCAGTGCTGCAGTATCCGCCCATTGAACGGTCAAAGAGAGATACGACCAAACGTTCCCGTTCAATCTTGCCTTGTCTCTCTCTGACAAGATCGGTTGCAAAGTTGATTTCGTCTTCGGAAATTCCAAAGTGCTTGGCAATGGCGTTCCGCAACGCCACGGCAATCCCTATCCCCGCACTCGTGAAACGCTTGATTCGACGCGCTCGAGGATTTGCACCGGCGGTGTCTTTGAGATCTGAAAAGATTCCATCAAGGTGAGAAAAACGAAGTTGCAGACAATCCGTTTTCCATTCTGCGGCAAGTGAAATGCCTTGCTGGAAAAGATATTGATGTCCTTCCGAATTGCCGATGCAGTAACCCTCCCTTGTTGTTTTTAACCTAGGAGCCTTGCCAAGCGGATGATGTTGCCACCAGTTTTGATTCTTATCGACTTCGGCCGGGCTGGGCATCAATTGAGCATAACCACAGGCAAGGCAAAGAGCGAAGTACCGGGGTTTCTTGTGTCTTTCCGTCCCTTCATTTAGTGCTAGGAAATTGGCCTCGTCGCTTGCCCGTGCTTCAAGCCATCCGAATCTGTCGAGCGGCGTCCAGCTCTCGTCCATGGTAATGCTCGGATCAGAGCGAACGTATTGATGTGTAGAGAGATCCTTATTGGGTTTATCTTTCGATGAAACTGTGAACTCCCGAGGTAAAACGACTCACCCATCCGGTTGCGAAATTTCTGTTCCGCAGTCGGGACAGCGAGCAGAAGATTCAGAAATAGGAACAAGAAATCTTCTATGGCAATCAGGGCAAATAAAGAGATTTTTTATTGATTGGATTTTTCGTGCAGACTCTTGGGAGTTTGGAGTTGTCCAGTCCATCTTTATGCCGCCTGATACATACTGAGTCCCTGCAATAATGATGGAAGCGCCAGGAGCGTATTCGAAGATGCCGGTACGACCCTCGCGAGAAGGATGATTGGGAAACTTTGTCTTGTGATTCTCTGATTTTTCTGCGCCTTCAATTTTTTCGTCTGGTATCCCTGGATCAAAGGCCACGGTATTGACGACGCGGATGCTGCTCGGTAGCACAAGTTCCTCTGTCAAATATTCAAGGAGTTCACGATTTGCCAGTCGCTCTCTTTGGTAGGAGAGGGATTTGATGTAAGCATCCTCATTTTTGTTCAGCCGAGCTTCTGCTATGCGGCGGCCATAACGCTCCAGCAAAGTCTGTGCATGACTGCTAGCTTTCTCAATCATTTCCTTCGCATGAGCAACCAAGTCCGCAGAGCCCATTGATTCAAGACAAGAGCAACGAACAATTTGTCGGAGACGCTTGCCAAGTTCCGAAGGTCGATTTATTTTTTTAAGCTCCTCTATGAGCCAGTCTGAAAACTCCTTTTGCTTACTGCCAAGCCACGTTTGAAGTTTCAGGCTCTCCTTTGCCTGTGTGTTGCTCATGATGAAGGCGCTTAATACCTCAGCCGCAACATGTCGTTCGACAATAATGTGTGAGTGCAGAGAGATGTTTAGCGCAGGCTGAGGTGCCTCCAATGCCCAGCTTGGTTTTACAAAAACTTCGCGATCACGGTTTCTGCTGCGGCAAATGGTGAACGCATTGGAGCGAGTTTCGTCTCGCCTGCCGGCGCGGCCAATGCGCTGAAGGTAGTTGGCAGGGTGCGGCGGAACACCGTGGAGAACCACGGCTCCGATGTCACCAAGGTCAATACCCATTTCCATGGTGGTTGAACTTGCAAGCACATTGATGAAACCGTCCGAGAAGTCTTTCTCATTTGAGCGACGAGCATTCTTCATCAATTGGGCGGTATGTTCAGCTGCAGCAAAATAACCGTCCTGCTCCAGAGCATAAGTGCCGTAACGATTCCAAGCGCCAGATTCAATTAGCTTCAGATAATCCTGTGACTTCGATAGGAAGCTGCGTATATCGTTTCGAGCTTTGAGCACGTTCATTTCAAAATCAACGGCGGGAGGCGACGGGAGATTCACCGGATAAGCGCCAACAATATCGGGATCCAATGGACAGCAGGCAGTTTTTGGATCTCCGACGATCGTGTCGAAAAGTTGGTTCGTGCCGTCAAAATGCCAGGCTATCTCGTTGCGTTCCAGGGCCGCAGATTCTCGGAAATCCATATGAAAGCCTGAGCCCGGGTCAATTCCCGGTCGCAGAATGCGAACTTCTGTCAGAGCTTTGAACGCGGCCTCAAGCACATCATTGATGCTTGCGCACTTATCTTTGGAAGCGGTGTCAAGATCAATCCCTAGAATTTTGGCCGTGAGTCTCACAATGCGAGCGGAACGTTTTGCCCCAGGCTGAGCGCTTGGCCAGCGAACCTGACGTTTCGAAGGATTGTTTTCAGAACCCGGCTTCAGAATCGTCTTCGCAAAAACCTTACTGTTGCCGCTCAGATATCTCCAATTGTTGGGAATTTCGACGGCATGTTGTGTCCGTACAAAGAAGTCGATAACAAGCTTGAGGTAACTCTGCCATTTTTCTCGTGAGAATAAGTTTTCTAAACGGGCCGGAGGGTTTGCATTGGCAAGATCTGGATAAGTTACTTTTATAAGGCCGCAGGTCTCAAGATTGACGCCGTTTACAGGGCGAAAACAAAATTCTCGCAACAGCAAGATTTCAGCAGCTTCTTCGTTGGTGCATTCGGTTTTGTCTGTCTGAAGGGATTTAATCAAATTCTTGAGTCGGCCTTTCTCATATTTTTTAAGTTCTTGAGAAATTGCTTCGCTGACATCTTGCCATTTTTTGATTTTCCCTAGATACTCCTCTCGCTTTTCTTTTATTATTTTTTCAATTAAATATTGATTTGATGGCGGAATCTGTTTGAGTAGAACTTCAAACTTAGCAAGTTCTTTTTGTACATCATCCGGAATCTGTTCCGGCGCCAGCATGTTGAAGACACGGGAGGCAACAAAGCTCCTTTCACCCTCACGTTCAATGAGAGCTGCGGTCTTGGCAGTTCCTTGTCGCGAATCGGTGAAACTAAGAAGCCTGCGTCCATCCATAGGACAATCACGGCTGACGTTTTGTTTTGGAATCGAACAGTAATCGAGCAATAACGGAATTAAAGAATTGACATATTGTCCGGAAATTTTACGAAGATAATATCTTTCGGGTGGAAGCCCTTCACCACAGGAAGGACAAGTAATTCGGAAGTCGTTTTCTGGTAAAGCCTCACGAAAAACAATCTGAGCTTTCTTTTCAATACCATCTTTGACCCAACTAAGCGAGGCAGTGCAGTTCTTGTCTGCTGAATATTTCTCATTGGTGATGAGAACAGAATACTCCAGACAAGTAGTTGATTCAGATTCCAGGCCTTTGTCAAAACAATCATTGCATTCAGGGTAGAATGCGGCTTGAGGTGCATCATTCGGCGCACTTGATGTGTCGACCTCTTTATTTTCTTCAGCCTCAATATCTACCGTGACGCTTTGCTCCAAGTCGGGGGCACCTTCACTCTCGAAGTTCGTCCAGCCCTTTGCTGCGGCGGATTCGTCTCCAGGACGCACGAATAATTCGTCTCCTTCATGAGTTATCAGAAGATCAGCCTTAAGCGCAACGGCACTACAATGGGAGCAGGCGGCAAGCGGGAAAAGCGGCGCGCCGCAGCTGCACGTTTGACGACCGTCGAGATAAACCTGCCCGAAGTGCCATTCAGGATCAACAAGTTCCTCCTCACGTGCAGGACAGTTCGGGTCAGGACAAACGTTGAGGACATTCGTCGTACTCATCATCTGCTGCAGGCGCAAAGGTAGTAGCGCAGAGTTGCCTTCAGGCATAGTCAGTAGATCAATCCACTTGAGTGTTTCTTTTGCACTGTCAATGCCGATGCGTTCCTGGAGTGCAGTAAGAGTCAGATAATGTGGCGGCCGAATGAATTCATTGCGAATGCGCATGGCCGTGCGTGACAGTTTCAGGTGCTCGGCCAATTTGGCGGAGCTTTCTTTGCATGCCAGTTTTTGAAGTTCCTCAAGCGATTCATCATCTCGAAGTCCTTCAGTCTCAATTGGGCTCGGGATGGATCGATCGCCCAAGATGAGGTGAATGTTCTCAAGAGGACTGCCTGAGAGATCCGAGAGAAATTGACGGAGCTTTTGCTTGGCTTTGTCGTCTGCGGCGTCGATGGTCGCAGAGGTGGCGACGAAATGAACGTCATTTGCGTCCACATTGAAGGCATTCAGCACACGTCGAAGCAACAAAGCCAACTCAGCTGCGCGAGTTCCGATGTAGGTATGCGCCTCATCCAGTACGATCCAGCGGAAGGTTTGATTCCTCTTCGTGGCCTGAATCATGGGCTGATCTTCCGCTCGCAGCAGCATGCGCTCAAGCATTGAAGAGTTTGTAATTAGAAGGTGCGGCACCTTCTCACGCATTGCGCGGCGCGTGAAGATTTCTTCTGGATGTAATTTCTCGTAAGCACTCCCAACACTAGATTTCAGATCTTCAAGCTCGCTCGTGTACAGGCAGTATTGAATTTCCCCATTGAAAGGATGCGTAAATGAAAATAACCGGTCTCGTTGGTTGTTGATCAGCGCATTGAGTGGATAAAGAAATATAGCTCGGATTCCTTTTCTTCGAAGCTTGTCGGATTTTTTCTCGCGGACAAGATCTTCGATAATCGGGACCATGAAGCACTCGGTTTTGCCAGAGCCTGTACCACTGGAGACAATGATGCTGTTGCACCGGTCTTTTGCAAGCAACAGCCGGTAGGCTTGGAGTTGGTGTGTGTAAGGCGGTTTAAGGGAAAGGTTTATTTTCGTCTCCTCACTGAGAATCCCGTCTCGGACAAGTTCCGGAATGCTTTTTCCGGATTTTTTCCACGGAAAAGTTGCCTCAAAGAGTGGATCACCCAAGAGCGAGCTACTAGTTGCGGTTTTGGCGTTATTCTCCAAGACTGAATCGGAAAGTTTCCGACGCAACCACCGGTTGAGAGGAGCGTTCCGAAAGAATACGGATCCTACGGCTTCATCAACGCCGCGAGAGAGAAGAAAGGGAAGAAGCTCAGACCAATATGTTGCTTTGTTAGTCATATATCTCTGGTAGGGCAATAGGTAGAAGATTTTTGAAAAGATATTCTCTAATCCGGGCGTTGGGGAATGCCTTTTGAAGACTGATTGCGCAGTTCCTCTTGAAACTTGACATTGCATGCGTCAACGAAACTCGCACAAAATTCCGTCCATTCAAAGTTTGCTGCCAGCAGGGTTTCTGTAAAGAAGAAAAGCACTTTTCCTGCAAGATGGAAAAGAAGTTCCGGTTTTCCCTTGCGTTGTAGAGAATAGGCTCGAATCCAGGCAAAGAAAATGACTAGAACCGCCTGCATATAGTAATTTTCGCTAGAAACTTTAGATAGTTTTATTCCGCAGAAAATCCGACGAGTGAATTGTGCTCCCTGAGGATCATGTTTGTTCAAAGTTTCAATGAAATTCGTTAGGGCTTCTAAAGCAGATCCAGCCTTGCTTCGAGTTTCACTGAGTCTGATTTCGGGGCCGAAATGATCGCAAGCCTCCTTGAGTGCGTTAAGAAGACTTGTTTCAGACGGAATGTGCTGTGCAGTCAACCTGAAAAATGGAAGGCGATAGAGTTCACTACAATGGACAAAACAGCTTTCATGGATTTGCGCAAGTGTACATATGAGTCTGTTATGGAGCACCGGCGTAAAGGTTGCAATATCCATCGAGAGGATGCGAAGAACCTGTTCCCAAGCGAGCTTTCCAGAGCATTCCTTCGAGAGGCCAAGCGCAATGAAGCGGTTGCGAAGGAAAATCTGCAAATTGCCGAGAATTGCGCCAAGTTCCTTGATAGAGAACAAGTCCCACCTCCAAGTATGGTATCGGCCGACTGAGAAAGTCAGCGATCGACCGTCCTTTGCAGGCGGCATTGTCAGATCGAAGGAAAGGGCAAAAGTAAAGGCGAGCGGCACGTCCTCACTGAGCGCATTCCAAAACGGAAGGAATGCGAAGGCTCGGTGCCCTAATTCTTCTAATAAATGTTCAAAAACTTTTCTCGAATCGTAAGATGGGTTAAAGATCGTTTCTCGAACAAAATATTCGGCGAGACGATGATCCTCTGCCGACATTTCGCTTCCGGTCCAAATGGATTGAATATCAGCAAGCGGAAATTCGATTCTATCTATGGCTTTGTTTGATAAACATTTAGAAAGGTGGTCACCGACTCTATTTTGAGAAGATGAATCAGGGAGATTTGCCTCTTTGTTTGATGATGTGAAAACTTCCTCATATTTCGAAGTGTTAGGTTGTGCTTCGAAATGATTGTAATCAATTTTCGGAGGAATAACGAGGGGCCGAATGTGACAATGGTCATCGTCAAGAGCTAAAGCTATCCATGGTATTTGTCGATAAGGGATAAGCTTATGGAGATCAAGTTTACTACCAAGTCTAATGCCGCGAACAAATGACTCTGATTTATTCTTATCGGGAACAAGCGGCAAAAAGCGGAAATTTCGACTTGGGGCATCCTCTGCGACCAGCTCTTCGGTTTTCTGAAATTGAGAAGATCTGTATAAAACCGCATCCTCTGAGGAAATGTATTGCAGGCTTTCGCCGAACTGAACAACTCTTATAAATGGTTGATCAGAATCTCCTTCGAGCCGAAGATGGACACTTCTTGGTATCCCTGTATCCAGTCGCATAAGACGGAATAGTTCATCTCGAAAGTCCTCGTAGACAAGTCTTCCGGTATGATCCTCTTCACGAATATAAAATGGAACCCAAAGACGACATTTTTTAGAATCACTCAATGATGCAGGCGGAGAGATCGCGTCCATCATCAAAAGCCTTTCGGATTGGCTTTTTTGAGGATCGGTGATGCTAAATACAACATGCCTCACTTCATCGAGAGTAACTTCAGCATCTTTTTTTAGTATTTGTTGGCCAAGCCGGGCAACAGCAGTACGTTGTGGATATTCGAAATGAAACGAGAAGACACTGCCGTTCTCTGGATTTATGAAGGTGGCATTGAAGGAGCGAAGAAGGTCGGGACTGACAATAGGCAAGCACTCGAGAATCACGGTTTCATCTTCGACTCTAGATTTCACTGTGGGACAATCTGTTTTCACACGAAGATGGCCCCAGTTCGAAAATCGGATAATTCCTGGTTTTATTCTTGAACCAATTGTTATTCGTCTGCTCGATCTTTCAGGAAGAATTAGGGCGCGAAGACTTTTGGTTGCTTTAGAGTTTGAGTATAAAGTCGCTTTGCAGATGCTGGCAGTTGAAATCCGAGGCGGCACGCTGGAAATTTTCCCTCGTGGCCCAATTTTCCACGTCTGTTGCAGCAGTTTCGCCTTCGAGATGATTTTTGGAATGCCTCTGTAGATGGGAAGACCTTCAGCTGTAATTCCCAGAAATTCGCCTGAGAACCATGCGGAAAATTTCTCTCCTTCAGCATCATGCAATCGAATGGAATATACATTTCCATCAATTTGAAGGTTAATGTTTTGTTCTATTTTGATGAGTTTGAACGAACGTCCGTTGACCTCGAAAATTGGGTCGGCGACAGTGCGTAGGGAGCGGCCCTCAGCTGAAATCCCTGCACCATCATTGCAAATCTCTGTGTCGGACGGACACAGAATGAGTACACGGTTTGCCGGGGTTGAAACATTACCGCAGCCATAAAAACTCCACCGGCCGTGATTTGTATCAGGGATAAAAACTGCTGGCTCAAGAAGATTGAAATCGGATGATGCTCCTAGTGGAGCCGCAGATGTAGAGCTTATGCCTTGGCGGATATTCACCCGAAGTGACAGAGGGAAAATCGCCGCAGCATTGCTCCTATGAATCACTGCTGCGGGAGTGACATGCCAACTGTTGTCCCCAAGAAAGCGGACTTTTGCAAAGATGCGATCGTCGGCAAGAATGACGCCAGATGCGCCTTCTAGAATTTGCTCCTGAATGGAACTTGATTGCAATGAAGGGAAAATGCTTGCAATTTCCGGCCATGATGTTTTTGAGGTATTGATTTTTGCCTCAAAAATCAGCACGGGTTTCAATTCTAGATTGGAGTCCCAAAGAATATAACGATCTGCGCAGAATAATGTTTCTACCGGTTTGCCTTCGGCATCATAGTGTTTCAAGAGTTTCTTGAAGCTTTCTATCGGAACCCTGAAAGCAGCAGGAAAGTCAGAAAGCTTCTCCCAAGAATACCGAATGTCCTCGTCGTTCGGTTCCGAGGGGAGATTTTTCATTGCATTTGCCAGGCTGACCGCGCCTTCTTTAAGAAGATTTCTATAGTGCTCATCATCAAATGATATTGGTTTGTCGTTGATGAGTTGGGCTTGAATAAAGCTATCAAGCAAGTCCCCGGAATCAGGATATCTTTTTAGAAAGCTCAGAAGTCTTTTGAGACACCGTGCGGCCCATCCCGCCTCATTTGCAAGACCTTTGATGGGGATGCCCGCCTGCGCCATAACATAACCAATGAACCTTTTGCCATTGTGTTGAATTTGTGTTTCATGGTTCCAATATTTAGCGCCTCGGCAAACGAGCTGAGTATGGTCTTCTTGGTTGTAATTGGCTCCGATCGTCTTGTCAATGACGTCCCAGCTCCAAGGGCCTTCTTCGTAGTTTCGACTAATCCATAAAGCTCCGAAGAGAACATAGGCACCCGCAAACTCGTAGTTCCTAGGTGAGCGCGTTGAACCGTAGAGGGCGACAATTGAACGCAACGCGGTGCACAGCTCTTGATACTGCTCATCTGTGGCATGGCACTTGTACAGAGGCTGGTTTGGTTGCTTGTTGTTTGTATAAAAGGTGCGTAACCATGAAGGGTATTGCATGATGATCCTTGGCGGCAGAAGGAATGGCGACTATTTCAGGCTTTTCAATATTGTATTTTCTAGGCAGAGCGATCGCAGAACGGAGGTAAGTTGACCTAAACGTTTTTTCTGGAGCTGTTGTTTTTGCAGAAATCCTCCTTGGTTTTCCGATCGGTTTCTGCGGTCACCCTTCAGAGCTGTCAGCCGGAAGCTGTCGATGCTTCCTCCGCAGCCTTGCGGCTGAAAATTTTCTCCAACCACATCAGCCTGGAACTCCTACCCTGCATATTGCAAGTGCCCCGATTCTAGCCGCCCCTCGATCTAACCGGCCGGAAAGCCGCCGTGCGGGGCGATAAATGGGACGAACAGGCGCGCAAAAAGGGGGTGGTTCGCGAAAAACGGCGACACTACCCCCTTGCCCCCGATGGAAAATCCGAGGTATTGGACGAATGCTTCATAACTATTGGAATCCCGGGATTCTCACATATTGGAACGGTCATTTACGGCGCTGTGGATTTTTCGCTACGCGCCGTTTCTACGTGTCCTGACTGCCGGTGGCGGGTAAGTTCCCCAAAGCTTTTGGACAGCCCTCTGATTTTGTGGCAATCCAAAACTG
>DYBN01000060.1 GCA_019418605.1 Sutterella sp.
GGCCTCGCTTTTTTGTACCCTCTTTTTGGGCCTGAAGGTCTATGGGCAACTTACTCCAGAGACGCCGCCGCTGCACAGGTTTTTGCCGTCGTCCGTGAACTGATTCACATTGCGAGGGCTGAGAGCGGCGTGTCCGCTGACGCTTTGCTCTCGCACGAGGAGCGCTACGCCAATGCAGTTGCCGCAGGCGTGTTGATTCCCGCAGAGATGCTTCAGCATTTGAAAGGGGCTGACGACGTCCTTGAAGCCGCACGAATGACGGCAGCTCCCCTCAAGGTGAGCGCTTGGGCGGTTCTCACGAGAGCCTTCCTGAATGGGATTCTTTCTCAAGAGGCGTATCGAAGGGCCGTCGGCGTGATCAAGCAAACGCGTGCCGAGGCAAGCATCAAGGGTAAAAAGAAACAGAGAGGCTCCGGCTTTTATGTGCAGAAGCTGGACGCTTTGGGGCAAAACCTCTCTTCTGCCATGCTGTCTGCAGTCAACGCGGGGGAGCTTCTCTACCGTGATTTCTGGGCCCTGTCCGGCATAAAGCCCGCGCAGGTTTCAGACTTCATGCACGAGCATGGCAAGCGTTTGACCATCAGCACCCTGCCTGCGAGTAAAGCCGGAGAGTTTCCCCATGTCCGTCCTTGTCGGCCGTCAAGTCGAGCTTGATCTTCTCAACGAAAAGTTTGCAAGTCCAAACGCCGAGATGATTTTCATCTGCGGCCGCCGGCGCGTTGGAAAGTCGGCATTGGTGCGCGCCTTCTGCAAAGACAAGCGCTCGCTCACTCATCTGGCGGTGCCGTGCGGCGAGCGCCGGCAGCTTGAGGCCTTCGGCAAAGCCTTTTGTCGGGCGTTCGGGCAAAGCGCCTTTGCGGGCGCTCTGCCTGAGGAGCATCCGTCAAGTGATCCTTTGCCCTTTGAGAGTTGGGAGGACGCGCTGCGCGCCTGTGCGGCTATTGCGCGCAAGTCGCCCGTCGTGCTCGTGATTGACGACTTTGACAACATCGCCAAGGCGCGGCCTGCGTTTGCATCCGAACTTCAAAAAATCTGGGATTGGGAGCTCTCGCACGGCCGCATAAAGCTCATTTTGTGCACCAGCGACGCGCACTTCCTCGTGCACAACGTGATCGGAGCGAAGTGTCCGCTCTTTATGCGAGCGGCCACGCTCATCAAGCTTGAAGCTCTTGACTTTCAAATGGCTGCGGGATTGCTGCCGTCTTACAGCACGGCCGAGAACTTTCTTCTTTACGCCGTTTTGGGAGGCTTTCCCTTTTACTACGAAGCCTTGCGGCCGCAGTGGTCCGCGCAAAAGAACCTTGCCTGCAGCGTGCTTGCCAGCACCGGGCTCCTCAATCAAGGGGCCGAAAGCCTTCTTGCGAGCGACTTCAAAGAGCCTGAAGTCGCCCAGAGCATCCTGTCGGCGATTGCCTGCGGCGCGAGGCACTTTTCTGACATCGCCCGGGAGAGCGGCATTGCCGGCGCAAAGCTGTCGGAGTCTCTGGCCGATTTGGAGGAAGCGGGCGTAGTCAAGCGTGAGCTTTGCTTTGGAAGCCCCTGCTTTGGAGCGCCGCAAAGTCAAGTCCGCTACAGGCTCAAAGACCGGCTACTGGCCTTCTGGCTTCGCTTTGTTGGGGCCGAGGGGCTCAACCCCGTCAGTGACAGCCAAGCGCAGACGCTCTGGAAGGCGTGCGTCGAACCCGCCTTTGAAGGCTACGCGATGGACGCTTTTGTTGACGTCTGCCGCGAGTACCTTGTCAGGCGGCGGTTTGAGCCGGGTTTTCCCGTGCGGTTTTCGCGCATTGAGCGCTGGTGGAACGAGACAGACGAAATCGACCTTGTGGCGGTGGATGCCAGGGGCGAGAGCGCGCTTGCGGGGCAATGCTGGTACCGGGAAAGCCGTTTGTCCAAAACTGACAAATCTTCCATCCGCGCAGTTTTAGACATTTATTCG
>DYBN01000061.1 GCA_019418605.1 Sutterella sp.
TTCCTTGGCCGGAAGGGCTTCCCGGGACACTGAATTTGTTTGCAGCGATTTGCACAAGCGGGCCTCGGCGGCTTCGGGAAGGTCTCCCTTTTCCTTGGCCGGCAAGGCTTTCGGGGACGCTGAATTTGTTTGCAGGGATTTGCACGAGGGGGCCTCGGCGGCGCCTGTGAAGCCTTTCTTTTCCTTGGCCGGCAAGGTTTTCCGGGACACTGAATTTGTTTGCAGCGATTTGCACAAGCGGGCCTCGGCGGCTTCGGGAAGGTCTCCCTTTTCCTTGGCCGGCAAGGCTTTCGGGGACGCTGAATTTGTTTGCAGGGATTTGCACGAGGGGGCCTCGGCGGCGCCTGTGAAGCCTTTCTTTTCCTTGGCCGGCAAGGTTTTCCGGGACGCTGAATTTGTTTGCAACGATTTGCACAGGCGGGCCTCGACGGGGCTTAGGAAGACTCTCTTTCCTATGCCCGGCGAGGCTTTCAAGGACAGTGGGTTTGCTTGCAGGGACACTCAAAAGGCCTTCCATGCTCTCCCTATAATTGAGCGAAATCACTTTTCCTCAGGATCCGCCGTGGAAGAAAACCTCAAGAGTCTGGTTGAAGCACTTGTCCAAGAATCCACAGAAACAGAATGGCTCGAATTCAAGAAGGACAACGCCGATGCCAAAATGATAGGTCAGGATATTAGCGCTCTGGCCAATGGGGCATTGTTGACTGAACGTAATCGCGCCTACATGGTCTGGGGTGTTGATGACAAAAGTCATCAGATCGTAGGGACAACGTTTTCTCCCTATGAAAAATCCATTGGAAATCAAGAGCTGCTTTCCTGGCTTCACCATATGCTGTCAGACAACACGCATTTCCGATTTGAGGAGACCTTCGTTGCTGATAAAAGAGTGATCTTGTTAATTATCGAGCCGGCATCGCAGTATCCCGTTGCCTTTCAAAAAGAGCCTTATATCCGAGTTGGAAGTTATACAAAAAGGCTGGCAGACGAGCCAAAGTCGCAATATCAGCTGTGGAACGCGCTCAGAAACGAACAATTTGAGTTATGCTCTGCGCTTGGCAATTTAACTCCTGAGGAAGTTGAAGAAAAATTAGACGTAAATATTTATTTTCAGCGTCTGAACTTGAAGAGGCCGGATAGTCTTGACGAGAGAATCAAGTACCTCGAGGCGGATCAACTTGTCAAGAGGCAGGATAATCAGCTTTTTTCGATAACAAACTTTGGCGCGCTTCTGTTGGCCAACAACTTTCATGATTTTCCTTCCATTCTTAGGAAGGAGATCCGCGTTGTTCAATACCGTGGGGAAAGCCGCAAAGATATTCTTAGAAGCAAAACCTTCGAGCAGGGGTACGCTACGTGTGTTTCGGAACTTTTTAGTTACCTCGACGCTCTCTTGCCCTCATCAGAGCCCATTTCTCCAACAGGCGAGAGGAAAGTCCGCCGTGTCTATCCTCCTGAGGTTGTGCGTGAGTTGCTGATCAATGCGATCATTCATCAGGATTTGACCAGCACGGGCGATTGTGTTCAATGCGAACTTTTTGAAAATCGCCTGGAGATAACAAATCCTGGAACGTTATTGGTTGAGAAGTCCCGCATTCTGGACATGCCTCCTAAGTCGCGCAACGTCCTTTTGGCACGGGCGATGCGCAGGATGCATTTTTGTGAAGAAATGGGAACGGGATGGGACAGAGTAACTGAAGAGTGTGAATTGGCGCAGCTTCCTTCTCCGAGCATTGTTCAATATGAAGCCTCAACCAAGGTGATTATTTATTCCCACATTGATTTCTTCGAGTTGGGGCAAGAACAAAAGCTCTGGTCTTGTTATTTGCATGCCTGCATCTTGTGGCTAAGCGGGAAAAGTGCAACCAACTCAAGCTTAAGAGAGCGATTTGGGCTGGATAAGCGCAACGCGAGCTCCATTTCCAGAGTATTGGGAAAATGTGTTTCCATGGGTTTGCTGAAGCTCAAGGAAGATGGCGTTGGGACAAAGTCGAAAAGGTACATTCCTTATTGGGCTTGAGAAATGCTGCCTTGCGTGACGGACTTTGCTTGGAATGTTGTTGCTGAAGCTTGCCAAGCTCATCTGAAAAAAAATCAAAATTCAATTATTTCTCTGCTTGATCCCAAGAAATGATTATTGGGCGTTTTCCAAGCGGGATATAAAACAGAATTTTTTTGTTTGCGCGCTTGGAAATAATTTTTGCAGCTGTCGATGCCGTCACATTTCTGAGCGTGCCATCCAAGGTGGCACTCCGCGAATTGTGTAGCGGTGAGCATAATGAGTGCTGAAATCAGCACATTTGCATCAAGAACGACCCTCATTTCGACTGATTTTTAGCCTAAGCAATGGCGTCGGCAATGTTCTTGTCGAGTTCGCTCTGCGAGAGTCCGGACGCACGCCGGCTCATGATACTGCCCGGGGTCAAAAAGGCCGTCAGCCGGCTTTCGGGGTCGGCTGACGGCGCGGTCTTTGACTTTGCGGCGGCGCACCGTTTGTGCGGGCGCTGCCGCAAACTCGCTACCAGGCGGCTACGCACCCGTCGGTGCGCCACTCGGTGCCGCCCGCGAGCGTTCCATCCTCGGTGCGGATGATGATCTCGCCGCGCCCGAAGGAGCTGCGCGTGGCGTCGTAGTCGATCTGATGGCCTATCTTCTTGAGCCAGCGCACGTCTTCAGGGTTAAAGCCTGGCTCGACCGAGACCTTCATGCCCTTGTCCCAGCGCCAGCGCGGAGCGTCAAGCGCCTGCTGCGGGTTCATGCCGAAGTCGATGATGTTCATCAGCACCTGCACATGGCCCTGCGGCTGCATGAAGCCGCCCATGACCCCGAAGGGTCCCACGGCTTTTCCGTCCTTGGTGAGAAAGCCCGGAATGATGGTGTTGTAGGGACGCTTTTCGGGAGCAACGACATTGGGGTGCGAGGGATCGAGCGTGAAGCCGCTTGCGCGGTTGTTGAGCGCAATGCCCGTCTCCGGAATCACGACGCCCGAGCCAAAGCCCGAATAATTGCTCTGAATGAAGGACACCATGTTGCCTTCGCCGTCGGCGGCGGCAAGGTAGACCGTGCTTGGCGTCTCAAAGTTGCTCGCCTTGGGAGCCTGTGCGGTGTCGCCGATTAACTTGCGGCGCGTCTGGCCGTAGCTCTTGTCGATCATCTGCGCGACGGGCACCTTGGCAAAGCGCTGGTCCGCGACGTACTTGAGCGAGTCGGCAAAGGCAAGCTTCATGGCCTCGATCTGCGTGTGATAGGTCTTGGGACCGCGGTGGTCGAACTTGTAGCCGTCGAGAATGTTCAGGGCCATCAGAGCCGTGATGCCCTGACCGTTGGGCGGAATCTCCCAGACGTCGTAGCCGTGGTAGTTCACCTTGATCGGATCGACCCATTCGGGCTCGACGGCCTTGAGGTCTTCCATGGTGATGAGGCCGCCCGTGGCCTGGGCAGCCGCCACGATCTTGCTTGCGATTTCTCCCGTGTAGAAGGCCTCGGCATTGGTCTTTCCGATCAACTCGAGCGTCTTGGCGTGATCGGGCAGCTTCCAGAGCTCTCCGGGCTGGGGCAGTTTCCCGTCGTGCGTAAACACCCGGGCCCATTCCTTGAATTCAGGACCTTTCTGAGAGAGGAACTTGGGAGCGCCGTTGTTCCAGAGGTAGGCCACGTTGGGCTGCACGGTGAAGCCGTCGCGTGCATAGGCAATGGCCGGCGCGAGCGTCTCCGAAAGCGGCAGCTTGCCGAATCTCTTTGAGAGCACGGCCCAGGTCTTCGGGGCGGCCGGCACGGTGGCCGCGTCCCAGCCAAGCTTCGGGACGGCGTCCTTGCCCTTGAAGTGCTCGGGCGTCATCGCTTTGGGCGCCTTGCCGCTGCCGTTGATGCCGTACATCTTGCCGTTGATCCAGAGGATGGCGAAGTTGTCGCTGCCGATGCCGTTGCCCGTGGGCTCGACCACGGTGAGCGCGGCGGCCGTTGCAATCGCGGCGTCGACCGCGTTGCCGCCTTTTTTGAGAATCTCAAGGCCGGCTTGCGCGGCGAGCGGATTGCCGGTGGCGACCATGCCTTTGCTGCCGAAGACGACGTTGCGCTGCGAGGGGTAGGGGTAGTAGAGCGCATCGTTGACGGGAGGCGCGGGCGAGGCGGTTTGCGCTGTGGCCAGAGACGAGCACATCAGTGCGGCGCCAAGGGCGGCGAGCTTGATCGAAAAGTGCTGCATTCGATGTTTCTCCTTTCGGTTGATTGAAGAACAACAAAGAGCTGTGAGGCAAGCGGCCTTGACCACGTTTTTGATGCTGCCTGGGGCCGCCGGCCCCGTGCGCAATGGTACTACCAGGGAGAAAATGGCTGGGAGAGAAGAGTGAGCTTACAAAGCTCTGCCGCGGCTCGGGCGCTGAAGGAAAGAGAGAGATCGATGCTTTGATCTCGGGGCGGGACGCAGGGATTTCCGGAACGAACCCAAGAGAAGGGGCGGGACGAGGCCGGCATCTCAAAGTCGGCCGCGCCGCCGTGTGAGGGGTCTTAAGGCAGGCAGCCGGGCAGAAGCGTGCTCACGCCCTGGCCCATCGCTCAAAGCGCCGCTTCGGGCCCGAGAAGACAAGCACGATGCGAATAAGCGTAATGTCGCCGCGGGAGGGAGTCTCGCCGTAGCGTCGCGAGCGAATCTGCTTGATGCCCTGGTCAAGCAAACTTTCCTCTTCATCTGCCGTTCGGGCGAATTTGACTTCAAAGATCCAGCGAAATTTCCCGGCCTGCACCTCGAGGTCGCTCCTGCCGTGCGCGGTGTGCAGTTCAACATTGGGCACGATGTCGGCGCCCATCATCAGCACCTGGAGATAGCCGCGGCATGCCGCTTCGTCGACGACGGGATAGCGCTGATAATCAATGGCGTTGAAGGCAAGGTTGAAGCGCTCGACGACGGCCTGCACGTCGCCTTTGGCAAGGAGCGACTCAAGTGCGGTGCCGCCCGGGCTGCGGTAGACCAATCCTCCGAGCAGTTCATCGGCATAGAGCCTTGCCATCGAGGCGCGGACCTCCTGGTTGGGAAAGCCAAGCCTCACTTTTGCCTGGTTTTCGACCGACAAAATCGTCAAGTACCCCGCTTGGCAGAGCAGGACTTCGAGGCCAAGGCCGTTAAAGGGGCGCGATGCCTTGAGCTCATCGAGCCGGACGGCTTTCGCTTCGCCAAAGGATCGCGGGTCTTCAAGCGCGTGGTTTGCGAGGTATCTCTTGAGGACCGCGGGCTTTCCGCCGCTTTGGTACCAGTAGTTCCGATAGCCGCGGCTTGGGTAGTTGAGAAAATTCAAAACGGACCACGGACAATGCACGCGCCTTGAGGCTCTTTCGTCAAAGCAAAAGCCCTCGTAGTGGATTTGAAGCTCGTGCAGAACCTCTTCAGGCGAGCAGCCAAGCTCTTGCGCGGCCCTGCGGACGTAGGGCGCGAAATCGCGGCTGATTTCTTTACTCGTGTAGCCAAGCAGCGTCCCGTATTGCGGAAGAAGAGAAATGTCGGTGAGAGTGTCAAAGCCCGAAAAGATGCCGGTGTTGGAAAACTTGGCGACGCCGGTGACAAAGAAAAAGCGAAGGCAACCCTCAAGCCGCTTGATTGTCGAATAAAACTCGTTTAATGATTTTTGAATCGAGACAAAGAGTTCGGGCTTGTCCAGACACTCGGTCAAGGGGGCGTCGTATTCGTCGATGAGAATGACGAGGCTGTTGTCGGCCTGCCGGGCGAGCCAGTCGGAAAGTTCGATGAGATCCGGCGCGCCGCCGTATCCCGCAGCCCGAAACCCTGCGGCAAGCCGCAAAAGGAGCCGGCGCCTGAAGTCCTCGCCATCGTCGAAGCTGCGCAAAACGGAGAAGTCAAGCCTGACGACGCGGTAGATCGCGTCCTTCCACAGGCGCTCAATGGCAAGCCCGGAAAAATCGCGCAGCCCGTATTTGAAAAGAGACTCAAAGGTGGAGACAAGAAGCGATTTGCCAAAGCGGCGCGGGCGCGTAAGAAGGACTTTGCTGCGCTGCCGGCACAGCTCGAAAACGAGCGCGGTTTTGTCGACGTAAATCTCGTTGTCCGCACGAAGCGCCGAAAAGGTTGAGCTTCCCAGCGGCAGCGGTTGAAGTTCGACCGGGCTCAAGAAGGACACCCCGCAAAGAGTTCAAAGTCAGGTGCCGCAATCAGGCGTATTTCGCGGCCGCCTGGCGGCAGTCACGCATCGGTGCAAAAAGACGCGGCAAAGGCATGGCAAAGCCCTCGGGCCCTTGCGGCCGCCGCACGGCGAATGTAAAGGAAATCCCAGAGGCCCACGCGGAGCTCTGGGATTTGAATATGGTGGAGGTGGCGGGAATTGAACCCGCGTCCGAAGCGATTTTTTCGTCGGATCTACATGTTTAGTTCAATGATTTTGATTTCTCGCCGACGGCCCTGCCAATGAACGGGCCAGCCGCCGGCCAGTCGCTTGATTTCGGACAGGCCGTCGCGACGCCAGTCTGTCCTAGACTCTGTGAGATGACGATGCCGCCGGCGTGAGCCGGCCTAAGCCAGAGACCACTTAGTGCATCGCTCGCGGCAATTAAGCGGCGAGAGCGAAACGCTCGTTGTTGGCGTTTATTTTTTGTCTAGCTGTTTTACGAGGTGACTAGACCTCGACATGCACCGTACGACGTCCTACACCCCGTCGAATCCGGAACACCCCCGTTTAAAGGTCCCGCCATTGTAGAGGCCTTCGAGCGCCTTTGCCAATTGGGTGCACCCAAAAAGGCGCAAGGCGTTGCACAATCGGCGCTTGCTCATTTTTGATGCGCTCCCGCGCCAAGTCTGCGGAAGGCTTCGATTTTGGTGCACGAATGCACCGAGTTGGTGCATCGTGACTTAAAATTGGGGAGCCTTTTTCGTGCACGGCCCCGGGTGCGGGGCGGACAGAGCGCACCGGCGGTCTGGCACGGAATTTGCTTTCCTTTCTCTCGACGCAGTTTTTGCAAGAGAGCATCGATCCTCGTTTGCTCGAGATTCAAATCACATACACACGATTGGCTCAAGGAGAACCCATCATGACGTCGCCTGCTGACGTATTGCAAATGGTCAAAGACAACGATGTCAAGTTCATCGACTATCGTCTTACCGACACCCGCGGCCGCGAGCAGCACCTCTCGGTGCCCGCGCATCAGCTCACCGAAGATACGTTCGAAGACGGCCAGGCCTTTGACGGCTCGTCCATGGCCGGCTGGAAGGGCATTGAAGCGAGCGACATGATCCTCATGCCGGATCCGGAGACCGCTCACATGGATCCGTTCAGAGAGCAGAACACGCTGGTGCTCACCTGCGACGTTCTCGAGCCCGACACCGGCAAGGGCTACAGCCGCGATCCGCGCTCGCTTGCGCGCCGCGCCGAAAACTACTTAAAGAGCACGGGCATCGGCGATCAGGCATTCTTCGGCCCCGAACCCGAGTTCTTCATCTTCGACGGCGTCACCTACGCCAACGATCCCAACTACACGTTCTTCAAGATTTTCTCTGAAGAGGGCCCCTGGTCGAGCCGCATCGAGTACGAAGGCGGCAACCTCGGGCACCGCGCTCCCTACAAGGGAGGCTACTTCCCGGTGCCGCCCGTGGACAGCCTCACCGAAATCCGCGCCGAGATGGTGACGCTGCTCGAGCAGCAGGGCGTGCCCTGCGAAGTGCACCACCACGAAGTGGGCGCCGCGGGCCAGTGCGAAATCGGCACGCGCTTCTCCACCCTCGTGCAGCGCGCCGACTGGCTGCAGATTCTGAAGTACACGGTCTGGAACGTGGCCGCAGCCTACGGCAAGACCGCAACCTTCATGCCCAAGCCCATGTTCGGCGACAACGGTTCGGGCATGCACGTGCACCAGTCGATCTGGAAGGACGGCGAAAACCTCTTTGCGGGCAACGGCTACGCCGGACTCTCGGAGCTTGCCCTGTACTACATCGGCGGCATCATCAAGCACGCCCGCGCGTTGAACGCGCTCACCAACCCGACCACCAACTCCTACAAGCGTCTGGTGCCGGGCTTTGAGGCGCCGGTGAAGCTTGCCTACTCCTCGAGAAACCGCTCGGCGTCGCTTCGCATTCCGCACGTGACGAGCCCCAAGGCGCGCCGCGTCGAGGTGCGCTTCCCCGATCCGATGGCAAATCCCTATCTCGCCTTCTCGGCCATGCTCATGGCGGGCCTTGACGGCATCCAGAACAAGATCCATCCGGGCGAGCCCGCCGACAAGAACCTCTACGACCTGCCGCCGGAAGAAAACGCCAAGATTCCGACGGTGTGCGCCGAGCTCTCGCAGGCTCTGGAGTACCTCGATAAGGACCGCGAGTTCCTCACCCGCGGCGGCGTCTTCAGCGACGACCTGATCGACGGCTACATCGCGCTCAAGGCTCAGGAAGTCGAGCGCTACCGCTGCGCGGTGCACCCCGTTGAGTACGAGATGTACTTCGCGGGCTAGGCACCCTGAAGCGTGAAACCGCGCGGCCGCCCTCGCTGCGGCCGCGCCAAAAAATCCCCGTTTGCCTGAGGGGCTCACTGCAAAAAGGGTCTGCTTCGGGGCCGCCGCACTTTTTTGATTCTTTTGAAAAAGGGGCGGCGCCACCCGGGGGAGGCCTGCAGGGGCCTTGCGCAGGCGTTTGTCCCGACGCTTGACACCATTGATTCGTCATGGCCCGCAGCACCACCAACTTTTATGCCTACCTGCAGACGGCGGCAGACTTTCTGAGCACGAGCATCATCGTGCTGGACCGCTTTGCCCGGGTGTGCTGGTGCAACAGCGCCGCCGAGGCGCTCATGGGGTGTTCGCGCAGAAGCCTCAAGGGAACCGACGTCGGGCTGATGCTGCCGCAGGTGCGCGAGTGGGTCGAGAAGTTTTCTCAAAAAGACGCCAAGTACTCGCCCTACAGCGCGGTGGCCGAATTGAGGCGCCCGCTCGACGATCCCGAGCCGGTGCACGTGAGCATCTCGCAGATTGCGGGCAGCGACGGACTGCTGCTTCTTGAAATCGCCGAAGTCGAAAAAGCGATGAAGCTCGCGCGCCAGGAGCAGGAAGCCGGGATGAGCGACGCGACGAAGGCGCTTTTAAGAAACCTCGCGCACGAGGTGAAAAATCCCCTTGGCGGCATTCGCGGCGCAGCGCAGCTCCTGGAAGGCGAGCTCTCCACGCCCGAGCAGCGCGAGTACACCGAAGTCATCATTTCGGAAGCCGACCGCCTGCAGGCTCTGGTCGACCGCCTTTTGATCCCGTATCGGCAGGAGCATCACGCCGACGAGGTGAATCTGCACGAAGTGCTCGAGCGCGTGCGCAACCTTGTGCTCGCCGAGTTCTCGCACGGCCTCAAAATCGTGCGCGACTACGACGTTTCGGTCCCGCCCATCAGGGGGGATCGGGAGCAGCTCGTGCAGATTTTCCTCAATTTGCTGCGCAACGCGGCGCAGGCCACAAGCCACCTCATGCTCGAAGAGCGCGCCGAGGTGCAGCTGCGCACGCGCGTGGCGCGCCAGTGCGTGATTCAGCGCAAGCGCTACCGGCTTGCGCTCAACGTGCACGTCATCGACAACGGTCCGGGCATCGACGAGGCCATCCGGGAAAAGATTTTCTACCCCCTCGTGACCGGCCGCGACGGCGGCACGGGGCTTGGACTTTCGATCGTGCAGACCTACGTCGAGCAGCACGGCGGCAGCATTGAAGTCGACAGCCACCCGGGCCGCACCGACTTCAGCCTCCTGTTTCCCCTGAGTGCGCCGCAGTAGGCACCCCGTTTTTTGCTTGGAGACGAACGTGAAGAGAATCTGGGTGGTGGACGACGACCGCTCCATTCGCTGGGTCCTGGAGAAGGCCTTGAACCGTGCGCAGATGCCCTGCCGGCTCTTTGAGTCGGCCGAAGAGGTGGTCGAGGCGCTCGGCTCCGAGGTGCCCGCGGTGCTTTTAAGCGACATCCGCATGCACGACATGAGCGGCGTGGACCTTTTGGCGCACGTGCATGCCTCTCACCCCGAGGTGCCCGTCATCATCATGACGGCCTTCAGCGACCTCGACAGCGCCGTGAGCGCCTTTCAGGGCGGCGCCTACGAGTATCTTGCCAAGCCCTTTGACATCAACCGCGCCATCGAGCTTTTGCGGCGCGCCTGCGAGGAAAACCGTTCGGGCGAGCCCGAGGCGCAGGCCGAGAGCGCCCAAGAAGAGAGCGCCCCGGAAATCATCGGGCACTCGCGCGCCATGCAGGAAGTTTTCCGCGCCATCGGGCGCCTTGCCCACAGCAACGTCACGGTGCTTCTGACCGGAGAGTCCGGCACGGGCAAGGAAGTCGTCGCGCGCGCCCTGCACCGGCACAGCCTCAGACGAAACGCGCCTTTTGTGGCGATCAACACGGCGGCCATCCCGCGCGAGCTTCTTGAGAGCGAACTCTTCGGGCACGAGCGCGGCGCCTTTACCGGCGCAAGCCAGATGCAGTACGGGCGCTTTGAGCAGGCCAAGGGCGGCACGCTTTTTTTGGACGAAATCGGCGACATGCCCATGGACCTGCAGACGCGGCTGCTGCGCGTTTTAAGCGACGGCTGCTTTTACCGCGTGGGCGGACGTCAGTCGATTCGCGCCGACGTGCGTGTGATTGCGGCGACAAATCAAAATCTCGAAGAGCGCGTCAAGGAGGGGCTCTTTCGCGAGGACCTCTACCATCGGCTCAACGTGATCCGCCTGCGGCTGCCGCCGTTGCGCGAAAGGCCCGAAGACGTCGCCTCGCTTGCCGAGCACTTTCTTGCAAACGCCGCCAAAAGCCTTCAGACCGAGCGCAAGAAGCTCACGCCCGAGGCGCTTGACTTCATCCGGCGCTTTCCGTTTCCGGGCAACGTGCGGCAGCTTGAAAACCTCTGCAACTGGCTCACCGTGATGGCCCCGGCGCAGATGATTCACGTCGACGATCTGCCCTACGAGTTTCGCTCGCAGTCGCCCCGAAGCGAGGCGCCGGGCGCGGCCTTTGCCCCCGCCTCGGGCTTTGACTGGGCGGGACTTTTGCGCGAGAGCGTCATGAAGCGCCTTGAGGCGCAGGAGCCCGACGTGATGGACGCGATGACGCGGCAGTTTGAGTCGGTGCTCTACAAGGCGGCCCTTGAGTTCACCCACGGCCGCAAGGTCGAGGCCGCCCAAAAGCTCGGCGTGGGCAGAAACACGCTCACGCGCAAGATTCAGGAGCTTGGCATCGCCTGAAAAAGAGCCCAAAAAAGAAAACGCCCCTTGCCAAGCACCCTGCGCCTTCTCGTTGAGCGTGGCGGCCGGGCGGTTGCAATCGAGGCGTTTGGTGTTCTTGTAATGGCTTGCAGCGCTTAGGCTTCTGAGGGCTTGGTGAGCGAGGCCTGCACGCGGCCGATCACAAAGCCCGCCACGGCAAAGGCGATCCAGCCCAGACCGTAGGTGTGCAGCGGCACCCAGGCCTTGAGGAACTCTTCGAGCGCGGGCATGCTCACCTTGGCCGTTTCAAGCCCGTTGATGAAGGCCATGATGAAGGTAAGCGCAATCGTCCAGACGTACACGCAGCGACGGCCGCCAAAGGAGTTGTGCGCAAAGACAAGCAGCACGAGCGCCACGCACAGCGGGTAGATGAACATCAAAACCGGAATCGTCGAGACGATGATGGTCTTCAGTCCGAAAAGGCCGATCAAGTAGCTTACGATCGTAAAGAGCACGGCCCAGGCGCGGTAGCTCAATTTTCCCGTGAGCTCGTGAAAGAACGTGGCCGTGCAGCTGATAAGCCCGATGGCGGTCGTCAGACACGCAAGAATCACCATGGCCGAGAGCAGCAGCGCGCCCTCGTTGCCAAAGAAAATCTTGGCGCTTTCGGCAAGAATCGGCGCACCCGTCTCCTTCAGCCCGATGGCCGCGACGCTCTCGGCGCCCACCTTGGCAATGAAGATGTAGATGAGCGCAAGCAGCACGCCGGCGATGAGGCCGGACTTGAGCACTTCGACGGTGACTTGCCCCGGCTCGCGCACGCCGTTGTCGTTGACGGCAAGGACCACGAGCTGCGCAAAGACAAGCGCCGCAATGGCGTCAAGCGTGTTGTAGCCGTCGAGCACGCCCTGAATCACCGCCTTGCCGGGCGTGGCGTAGGAGGCGCCGGGCGTTGGCATCTCGCCCATGGGCGTGATGTAGGACTGCACGATGAAGATGATGAGCGTGAGCACCAGAAGCGGCGTGAGGAACTTGCCGATGCGGTCGACGAGCTTTGAGGGCGAGACGGCAAACCAAAGCGACACGGCAAAGAAGACCGCAAGGAAGACGGGCAGCGCCGCATCGACGCTTGCCGCATCAAGAAAAGGCCGGATGGCGATCTCGAAGGTGACGGTGCCGGTTCTCGGAATGGCAAAGCACGGGCCGATCGCAAGGTAGCAGATCGTCGAGTAGAAGATTCCGTAGACGGGGCTCACGCGGGAGCTCATCACGCGCAGGGTGCGGCTGTTGGAGTAGGCGATCGCCATCACCGACAACAGGGGCAGTCCCACGCCGGTGACGCAAAAGCCGATCACCGCCCACCAGACGTTGGCGCCGGCCACCTGTCCCATGGAAGCCGGAAAGATCAGGTTGCCCGCGCCGAAAAAGAGCGCAAAGAGCATGAGCCCGATCGGAATGAAGCGAGTTTTACTTGGAGTCTGCTGCATGAATCACGGATCCTCTTGAAGCAAAGAGCAGGGTGCCTAGAAAAAAATTCATGCGCGAAAAAAATGCGCGCGTTTAGGCACGATCGGTGCCGGTTTTGAGAGCCGGGGCCGGCTTCGGCGTTGATTTGCCAAAATACGAGCCGAAACCCGTAGTATACGGGAGCACCATGGGCCCGGGCGCGGACTTGGCGTGTCCTGCGCGCCTCCCCGCGCCTTCAGCGGCCCCGGAATTTCCCTTGCAAAACAAGCGGCCCTTTTTTCTTTTGACGCTTCAGTTTTTACCTTCTCACCATGGCTCGAACAAGTGACTTGCGGGGCTTGAGCGACTTCGAGCGCGAATTTGTCGGCGCCGGCGCAAAGCCCCAGCACGTGCGGCGCCTGTGGCGCGCCTGGCTTGGCCTGGCAGACTGGCAGCCGCCCGAGAGCTGGCGCTATCCGCTGCCCCTGGCGCAGGCCCTGCCCGATATTCGCGCGCGGCTTGAGGCGCTTGTGCGCTTTGATCATGTTGAAAGCGGCCAGGCGCACTCAGGCAAGCTTCTTGTGCATCTCTCCGACGGCAACTGCGTTGAGGCCGTGCTGCTGCCGCGGCAGGCGCTTTGCGTCTCCACCCAGGTCGGGTGCGCCGTGGGGTGCGTCTTTTGCATGACGGGAAAGGGAGGCCTTGTGCGGCAGCTCACGAGCGCCGAGATCGTCGCGCAGGTGGTCGCCGCCCGTCGCGTGCGGCCCGACATCAAGAAGGTGGTCTTCATGGGCATGGGGGAGCCGAGCCACAATCTGCGCGCGGTTCTAGAGGCGGTCGACTTTCTGGCTGACGTTGCGCAGTTTCAGCACAAGCAGCTTGTGATCTCAACGGTGGGCGACGAGCGGCTTTTTGACGCCTTGGAGCGAGCCCGCGTCAAGCCCGCGCTTGCGCTGTCGCTTCATACGACCGACAACGAAAAGCGCAGGAAACTGTTGGGGAATGCGCCAGCCATTGCAGTCGAGAGGCTTTTAGAGCGCACAACCGCCTATGCGGCCGCAAGCAAGTATCCCGCACAGATCGAGTGGACGCTCATGGCGGGCGTCAACGACTCTTTTGAAGAGGTAAGAAGGCTTGCCGACCTTATCGAGGGCAAGCTTGCCATGGTGAACTTCATCGCGGTCAATCCCGTGCCGGGCTCGGCCTTCGTGCGGCCCTCGCGTGCGCACATGGAAGACCTCATCACGATTCTTAGAGAGCGCCGCATCGTGGCCACGGTGCGCGAGAGCGCCGCGCAGGACATTGAAGGCGGCTGCGGACAGCTGCGCGCGAGGCATCTTGCGCAGGCCCGGGGCGCCGTTTGCGGCCCGAGCACGATCTCGCTGCACCTGAAGAAGCCCCGGGATTGAAAATTCGGACAAAACCTTGTGCGTGAAGTTTGCGCGCCCGGCTGCACCGTCGCGGCGCCGGGAGCCGTCCGCCAAGGGTCTTGAGCGCACAAACAGTTTGGAAAACAAAAGAAAAGGCAGGAAGTAAACAACTCCCCGCTAAAGCGGGAAGCTTTATTGTCGCCCTTAGAAGGGCTCAACATCAGGGGCCGGTTTACTGCAGCCCTTAGACACCAGCAGGTAGCCTAAATCGCGCAAGTTGCAGGCCGCGTTGAGGTCTGCGTGCGCACGATTACCACATTGACAAACAAGCAGATGTTTGCGGCGCTTTGCGAGCGCCTTGCACTTGTTGCACGTCTGACTCGTAAAGCGGGGATCGACGAACATCACTTCGATTCCCGCTCTTGCCGCCTTTTGCACGATCATCTGCTGAAGCTCACGGAAGGGCCACCGATGCAGGCGCGAGCGGACGCGCTTACCTGCCTTGATGCGCTCGCGAATGTGCGTGAGGTCCTCGAGAACTATCAGCCGAATGCCCTTGATCTTGGCTTCTTGAACGATCTGCTTGCTGACGACGTTGTTGACGTGCTTCACGTGGCGTCTTTCTCGGCGGGAAGCTTTGCGCAGATGCTGTCTGGCGCTGCGCGTGCCTTTGCGCTGAAGACGACTTCGAAGTGAAGAACGGCGATCTCTTTTGTGCTTGAGTTTTCCCGCTTTCCAAAGGCGGCCGCCGGAATTGGCCGCCATGTTGTTTTCACCAATGTCCACGCCATCGACTTCCTCAGGCTTCAGACCCTGACGGTCAGGAAGGTCTATCGCCTTCACGACGGCAATGTGCAGCTCCCAGTAATCAGCCTTGCCTCTGTTGCCGCGCCTATGCACCAGATTGCTTTCGGCCCATTTGCCGGACGAAAGAATCTCCGTTTGGAAAGAGCCAGGACGCAAGGTTACTGGCACGCGGCCTTCGACGGTGTAGACCGTGGCCGTCATATCGCGGCCATAAGCAATCGTATTCTTGTCCAGATGGACGACAGGGTTCTTGAAGTTCAATTCCGGAATTTCCATGGTCGCGTCCATGGAGAATTTCGGATGATTGGAAATCCAGGACTTGGCGGCGCTTGAGACGGAGCGGATTGCATTGCAGACGCACTGCGATCCCAATTCCGGCAGCTTTGCACGGACCACGCGATAGCCGGCGTGATGCAGCGCATAGCGCTGCCAGAGGCGTGCATCTCGTCGGCCTTCGCGAAGAATCTTCATCAAGATTCGGCAAGCTTCTCCGTAAAGAGCCTGCGTTCTGAGGAGCTTGGCAGACGCTTCCGGCGTCATCTCCAGGCGAACGGCTGCCGTTCGGACGATCTGGTGAAGCTCAATTAGCTTACCGGCGTCCTTTAATGTGTTCAGTCCTTTCGATGTATTGGCGGATGATTTCTGCACTGACATTGCCTGCTGTTCCGACGTAGTACGAAGGCGACCAAAGGTGACCGTCACAAAGCTGCTTTTTCAAGTCAGCATGCTTCAAGAAAAGCCTTCTCGCCGTCGTTCCCTTCAGCACGCGGACAACATCTGCGATGGAAAGAGAAGGAGGAAAGCTGACAAAAAGATGGATGTGATCCGGCTGAATTTCCTTTGCCAGGAGAACATAACCACGCGCAGAGCAGATCTCGTTGAGAAAAGCATCCAGCGTTCGAGCCACATCTCCGGTCAAAATGCGTTTTCTGTACTTGGGGCACCAGACCACATGGTATGCAGTTTGATATACACAGTTTCTAGAAAATACGATATTGACCATGCTTTTAATGCTACCACATGGTATGGATTAAATCAATCTTATACATGGGGATTTTCGCGCATGGCTACGCGAAGCGCGATTCCTCTCGCGACTAAGGAATTGCGTCTAAATAAAATTTACAGCTAAGCTGTATAATCTCGGGCATGGAGGTTCTACCATGCCCACTCTTAACACAGAAGGTCTCGAGCAGTTCGTTGGAAAGGTCATGCCGCTCTTCGACGAACGACAGCGTCGTCTGGTACTGGGCAGTCTTGCTGCCGAAATTGGGCATGGCGGTGTGACTTTCCTGCATGCACTTACCGGCATGTCGCGCGTGACGCTGACGAAAGGCCAAGCTGAAAGCCAAACGCTTGAGATCAACCCGAAAGCGCGCCCGTCTGTGAGTGAAAGAACACCGGCGCGCAAAGAAGGCGGCGGACGCAAATCCATTACCGAATCCCAACCCGGCATCAAAGAGGCGCTTTTACAGTTGCTCGACGGCAGTACTGTCGGCAATCCCGAGAATCCCCTCTGCTGGACGACACTCAGTACCTACGATCTGGCAAAAGCCCTGCAGACGAAGGGGTTCAAGGCCAGCCCTTCGAGCGTGCAGCAACTGCTTAAGGAGCTCGGCTTCAGCCTTCAGTTGAACCGCAAGTTCGTTGAAAAAGGAAGTGCCAACGACGATCGCGAACAGCAATTCAGGTTCATCAACGAGAACGCCAAGAAGTTCATGGAGAGTTGCTGCCCTGTCATCTCGATCGATGCCAAGAAGAAGGAATTGGTCGGCAACTACAAGAACAACGGTCGAGAATACAGACCGAAGGGCAACCCCCGCAAAGCGGAGGCACATGACTTCCAAGGCGAGCTCGGAAAAGCGACGCCGTTTGGCATTTACGACATTGACGCCAATGAAGGCTTTGTCAATGTCGGCATTAGCAGCGACACGGCGGAGTTCGCCGTCAACAGTATCCGTGAGTGGTACTTGACCATGGGGCGCCAGCGCTACCCCAACGCGAAGCGCCTGATGATCACCGCCGACGGAGGCGGCAGCAATGGATCACGAAACCGTCTCTTCAAGCGAGAACTTCAAAAATTTGCGACGGAGTTCCAGCTTGAAGTCCACGTCTTTCACTATCCCCCGGGGACTTCCAAGTGGAACAAGATTGAGCATCGTCTTTTTGCACAGATCAGCCGCAATTGGCGAGGAAAGCCTTTGGAAACGCTTGCCATCATTGTGAGCTTGATAGCTGCCACGACGACTGCGACAGGTTTGAAAGTTATGTGTAAGCTCGACAGGAACTTGTACCAGACCGGGATCAAGGTCAGCGACAAAGAAATGGCTGGTCTTAATCTGCTACGTCACACCTGGCGAGGCGACTGGAATTACGTCATTCTGCCAGGTGCGGCGCCACAGCTAACGTACAACTAATTTTTACGCAGTTTCTAAAGTCGCAAGTTTCCTCGCGCAGTTTCTATGAAGAGACGACAGCAGAAATTGAGCCGCTCCAAGCAGAAAACCGCCTGGCTTGCCTGGGCGGCCTGGGGCGTTGTCGGGTCGGTCTTTCTTTTTGAGGATATCGAAGGCGGCAGCGGCTATTTTTCCTTTCTTCTAACCTCGCCCTTTTGGCTCATGTTTGCGGTCTGGCCATTTTTGTGGCTCTGGCTCAAGTCAAGGCGTGATCCGGCCCTGGTGGAAATTGACGACGACATCACGGCCGCGGGGAAGACCGCGCGGCTCGTGCAAAAAGAAGGCGTGCGCTACGTTGAGAGCGCCCCGTTTTCCGCTGTCTTCGGCGTGAAGGCCCGCGGCACGGTGAAGCTTGCCGGGGGCGACGAGGATTTCACGAGGCTCGAAGACGTGCGCGCGCTTGCCCGCGGCCGCAGCGAGGATGATCCCCTCGTTGTGTGGATTGCCACGGTCGACGGCATCGCCTCGCCCTGAGGCTTTCAGGCCCTGAGGCCTTCAGGCCCCGGTCAATTGAAAACGGGCGCCCGCAAGGCGCCCGTCAACGTTGTCAACAATCGGCCTCTTAACGATTGGCCGTATCGTCGACCGGATCAAAAATGAGCCGCAGCTCTCGAGGCATGTCGGCAGGGCTCATGTCGGCGGTCCGGGGAATCGGATCGCACTTGACGATGGCACGCTCGACGGCCTGGTCATAGGCAGGCAGTCCCGAGCTTTGTTCCTTGCGGGGAGCGCCCGCGTGATCGCCCGAAGGCAAAAGCCGCAGCGTGTAGATGGCCTGATGCTGGCCTCTTTGAATGCCGGAGGGCACCGTGTACGCAATGTGCGGGCGGATGCAAGCGATGACCGAGGCGGCAAACTGCGCCGAGGCGGTGCCGGAGACGTTTCTGCGCCGCGTCTCGGGCGAGCCGGTGGTCTTGCCCGCGCGGTTGCCCTGGGCTTGCGGCGCGCCCGTGATGCGGGCGAGCTCTTCGCGGCGCAGCTCTTCGGCAATGCGCTGCTGCCGGGCCCGGCGCTCTTGGGCAAGCTTCTTTTGCCGCTCTTCTTCGGCCTTACGTTTTTCTTCGGCAATGCGGGCCTCTTCAGCCTTGCGTTTTTCTTCGGCAATGCGGGCCTCTTCGGCTTTGCGCTGCTCTTCCGCAATGCGCGCTTCCTCGGCCTTGCGCTGCTCTTCAGCGATGCGTGCTTCTTCGGCCTTGCGCTGTTCTTCCGCAATGCGGGCTTCTTCGGCCTTTCGCTGCTCTTCGGCGATGCGCGCTTCTTCGGCCTTGCGCTGCTCTTCTGCGATGCGGGCTTCCTCAGCCTTGCGCTGCTCTTCGGCCAGACGCTGCTCTTCAGCAATGCGCGCCTCTTCAGCCTTGCGCTGTTCTTCGGCCAGGCGCTGCTCTTCAGCAATCCGGGCCTCTTCGGCCTTTCGCTGCTCTTCCGCAATGCGCGCTTCTTCGGCTTTGCGCTCTTCTTCAGCCAAACGCGCTTCTTCGGCCTTGCGGGCTTCTTCAGCCAGACGCGCCTCTTCAGCCAGACGGGCGGCTTCAAGCGCCTGCTCCTGCTGCTGCGCGATTTTTTCTTCCTGCGCGGCGCGCTCCTCATTGAGCTTTTCCTGCTCGGCGGCCTGCCGCAGGGCTTCCTGCTGCGCGAGTTCGGTAAGCGACGGCTGCGGCTGCTCGGGCTGCTCGACTTCGCTTGCGGTGCCGTCCACGCTCTCGCCCGAGGCGTCTTCAGGCGACCAGAGTTCGGCGTAGAACGTCTCGGGCTCGGTGCGCCACTGAAAGACGAAGGTAAAGCCCACGAAAAGAAGAGCGTGCACGGCAAGCGCCGCGACAAACCCCAGAGGGAGGTCGTAGCCCTTTTGCGTGCTCACGTGCTGTCGATGGGGATCGGACATGCGCACCCCTTCTAGCGGCGGGCCGCTTCGATCTGCAGCGCCAGCCCCACGCGCTCAATGTCGGCTTCCTGCAGGGTCTTCATGACGTTGACAACCTGCTCGTAGCGCACGTCCTTGTCGGCTGCGATCACCACGGGCGTGGCAAGGCCCGCCTGGGCGGTGCGCACGTTGTTGACGAGCGTGGCGATGTCCACAGGCCGCAGCCCCGTCTTGGTTTTGATCGAGATGCGGCTGTCGGGGTGCACGACGATTTGAATGTTCTCAGGCGGCTCTTTGCCCGCCTTGTGCACCGAGGGGAGGTTCACGACCGAAGGATTCACGAAGGGGGCGGCCACCATCAGAATCACCACGAGCACGAGCATGACGTCGATGTAGGGCACGACGTTCATGTCGCTCATCATGCGCCGGCGGGAGCGGCCGGAAAAGTTTCTCAGTCCCATGCTCGGCCTCCGGCATCAGCGCTGGCGCGCGAGAATGTTGAGGAACTCTTCGCTGAAGCTGTCGAAGCGGTTGCTGATGCGCTCGATGCGGCTGGCAAAGTAGTTGTAGGCGGCGGTGGCGGGGATGGCGGCAAAAAGGCCGATGGCCGTGGCGACAAGCGCCTCGGCAATGCCCGGGGCCACGACGGCAAGCGAGACGTTTTCAAGGCTCGAGAGCCCCGTAAAGGCGTTCATGATCCCCCAGACCGTTCCGAAAAGACCGATGTAGGGCGACACCGACCCGATTGAGGCAAGCATCGGAAGGCCCCGCTCAAGATCGTCGAGCTCGCGCTGAAAGGAGGCCGTCATGCTGCGGCGCACCCCCGAGAGCGCATCGTCGTCGCTGCGGTCGGTGCGCTTTAAAAACTCCGTCATGCCCGCGGCAAAGATGCGCTCTTCGGCGCCCGTGCGGTCCTGCCGGGTGGTCGCCGTCTCATAGAGCTTGGCGAGGTCGGCTCCGGACCAGAAGCGCTTTTCAAAGTCGTCGGCCTGGCGCGAGGCTCTCGAGAGCACGATGCCCTTGGAGAAGATCGTCGCCCAGCTGATGAGCGAGGCAGCCACGAGAACGCCGAGAACGCACTTGACGACGAGCGAGGCGTTCATGACGAGCGTGATGACGGAGAGATCGGCGGTGGTGTTCATGACAAGGCCTGAGAATGATCAATGAGCAGGTATAAAAGTTTGCGCCCGGGGCGCGCTGTTTTGTTTTTAGGGGCGGCTGCGGCGCGCGGGCGGGCGTGTCAGTGTTTGTTAAAGGGCGCGCAAGTCAGCCGCAGACAAAAGCCGCGGCCGCGGCGCGGATGTCGGCCGGAAGCTCCACCGGAGCGCCCTCGCCGGGGCTGACGCTTGCGCACCGCACCCGCGCATCGGTGATGACCTCCTCGCCCCGGCAGATCGTCTGATGAAAGATGATGCTTGCGTGCTTGACCGCTTCGATCGTCGTCTTCACGGTGAGCAGATCGTCGAGCCTGGCCGAGCGCCGGTAGGCGATCTCGATTTTGCTCACGACGACAAGCGGGCCGCCTGAGGCGAGCATGGCGGTCTGCTCAAAGCCCAGAGTGCGCAGCAGCTCGGTGCGCGCGCGTTCCATGAAGCACAGGTAGTTCGAGTGATAGACGATGCCGCCCGCATCCGTGTCTTCCCAATAGATGCGTACGTCGTGCTTGAAGGTCTTGTCCTGCATGGTATCTTTAGGAGCGCAGCAAGGCCGCGCTTTGAAAAAAACAAGCGCGTCCGCGCGAAAAGGCAATACGATGGCGGCGACGGCGCCCTGCAAACGGGGCTTGGTGCGGATGTCCGTGCGTCAGGCCGAAAGTATATTGAATGTTTTTCCCGGGCGGTCCCTTTTGCCTTGCCGGCAAAGGGGCGCGGCCGCGGCGATTGTTTTTCCAAATTTTGCAAAAGGTGAGGCCTGCATGCTGAAGTTTTCCTCAGAATCCCGGCAGAGGGCGCCGCGCGCTTTCTGCCGCGGGGAAGGCTTCGGGGGACTGCGCCGCGCCCTTGCGGCTGTCGTCGGCTTGCCTGCGGCCGCCCTTTTGTGCCTTGCCTTGACCGGAGCGCTGTTGACCGGCTGCTCGAGGCCCCTTAACGCCCCGCGCGCGCTTGACGAGTACGCGGGCAACACGCTTTTTTCGAGTTTTTCAGGCCGCAGCCCCCGCACGCTTGACCCGCAGCAGTCCTATTCGTCCGATGAGACGATCTACGTTTACGGCGCCTACGAGATGCTCTACGGGTATCACTATCTCAAGCGCCCCTACACGCTCGTGGCGCGGGCGGCCGAGCGCGTGACCGCGCCCGTTTACTACGACAAGGAGGGTAGAGAGCTGCCCGCCGATGCGCCGAGTGACGCCATCGCCCGCTCGGTCTACCGCATCCCGATCAAAAAGGGCATGCGCTACGCGCCGCACCCGGCCTTTGCCCGCAACGCAAAGGGCGAGTATCTCTATCACCACCTGACTTACGAAGAAGCAGCGCGGCTCAGAAGCCCCCTTGAGCTCCCCGAGCGCGGCACGCGCGAAGTGACGGCCGAGGACTTTGTCTACGGCATCAAGCGGATTGCCTCGCCCTCGGTCGTAAGCCCCGTTTTAAGCGCCATGGCCTCGCACATTGTGGGGCTGGGCGACTTTGCCCGCAGGCTTGAAGCGGCCGACAAGGCCCTGCGGCGGCAGGCCGAGGCCGGCGAAGGTCCTGCGCAGGGCGCGGGAGAAAAGCAGGCGTTCAATCAGAATTTCGCGCCGTGGCTTGATCTGCGTAGATTTGATCTTGCGGGCGTGCGGGCGCTTGACCGCTACACGCTTGAAATTACCGTCTTGGGCAAATACACGCAGTTTTCCAACTGGCTCACGATGAGCTTTTTTGCGCCCGTGCCCTGGGAGGCCGAGGCCTTCTATCACAACCCGGGCTTTCTGGAAAACAACATTTCCCTTGCGACCTGGCCCGTGGGGGCCGGGCCCTTCATGCTCGTGAAGTCGCTTGCAAACCGCGAGCATGTCCTTGAGCGCAATCCCAACTACCGCTTTGAGCCCTATCCCTGCGAGGGCATGCCCGAGGACGAACAAAAGGGCATGCTCAAGGACTGCGGCAAGCCCACGCCCTTTGTCGATCGGATCGTGATGACGATGGAAAAAGAGGCGATCCCCACGACCACCAAGTTCCTGCAGGGCTACTACGACAGCCCCCAGATCACGCGGCTTGACGTGGGGCAGGGCTATCTCGTTGCCATGGGAGACGACCCGGACAAGGCAAAGCTCTACCGAGGCAAGAACCTGCAGTTTCCCTCAACGATTGAAGCGAGCATCTCCTACATCGGCTTTAACTGGCTCGATCCCGTGGTGGGCGCCGGTTCAACTGAGGAAGAAGCTCGCCGCAACAGGCTCCTGCGGCAGGCCGTGAGCATTGCGCTTGACTGGGAGGAGGAGATTGCGATTTTCTCCAAGGGCCAGGGCAGGGCCGCGCACGGGCCGCTGCCGCCCGGGCTCTTTGGCTGGCGCGAAGACGGCCCCGAGGCCTTTAACAGCGTGGTCTACAAAAAGGACGCCGAAGGCCGCGTCGTGCGTCGCTCAATTGACGAGGCAAAAGAGCTCCTTGCGCAGGCGGGCTACCCCGACGGGCGCGATGCGCGCACGGGAAAGCCCCTGGTGCTCAACTTCGACTGGCAGAGCGCCGCGGCGGGGTCCAAAGCGTACCTTGAGTGGGTGGCCAAGCAGTTTGCCAAGCTTGGCATTCAGCTTGAGGTGCGCGCCACCGACTACAACCGCTTTCAGGAGAAGATGCTCAAAGGCTCGGCGCAGATTTATCTCTGGGGGTGGCTTGCGGACTATCCGGACGCGGAAAACTTCTTTTCGCTTTTATACGGCCCCAACAGCAAGGTGACTTCAAGAGGGGGAGAAAACGCAAGCAACTACCGCAATTCCCATTTTGATGCACTCTTTTCTCGCATGAAGGATCTCGAGGACACGCCCGAAAAAGCCGCGCTCATCGACGAGATGACGCGCATCGTGCAGAACGACGCCCCCTGGTCCTTCGGCTACTATCCCACGTCGGTGGCGGCGCTGCACAACTGGGTGAAAAACGCCAAGCCCACCCAGATGATCCGCTACAACGTGCAGTATCTGCGCATCGACGCGGCCGAGCGCATGGCGCAGATCCGCGCCTGGAACAAGCCCGTGCTGTGGCCTGCGGCAGCCGCCCTTGTCCTCGTGCTGGTGCTCGTCTGGCGCGTGCGCGTGCACGCTGCGCGCTTGTCGGAGCGCCGCGCGCTTGAGTCCGCCGCGCAAGACAAAACGCAGGCGGCCCGCCGCAGGGAGAACCGGACATGATCGGCTACATCTTCAGGCGCGTGATCTACGGCTTTTTGATTCTGCTCGGGGTCAATGCGCTTACCTTTGCGCTTTTCTTTGCGGTCAACACGCCCGACGACATGGCGCGGCTTGCCATCGGCGGCAGATACGTCACGCCCGAGGCGATCGAGCGCTGGAAGGTGCAGCATGGCTACGACCTGCCGCTGGTTTTTAACGACGAGGCCCAGGGCGTGGAGAAGCTCACGCAGACCATCTTTTTCCAGCGCTCGGCTCCGCTTTTAAAGGGCGACCTGGGGCTCTCGGACGCAGGCCGCAGCATCAACCGCGAGATTGCCGACCGCGTGGGGCCCTCTCTTGCCCTTGCCGTGCCCACCTTTATTCTCGGCGTCATCGTGATGGTGAGCTTTTCGCTTCTTCTTGTCATCGTGCGACGCACGCGGCTTGAGTGGGCGGGCGTGGCCTTTAGCGTCTGCGTCATGAGCATCTCGAGCCTTTTTTACATCATTTTCGGGCAGTGGCTCTTTGCCAAGACCCTGCGCCTCGTGCCCGTCTCGGGCTTTATGGACGGCTGGGCGATGACGGCCTTTTTGCTGCTTCCGGTGGCAATCGGCATCTTCTCGCGCCTGGGGTCGGATACGCTGCTGTACCGTGCGATGTTTCTTGAGGAGGCGGGCAAGGACTACGTGCGCACGGCGCGCGCCAAGGGCGCCGGAGAAGGGCGCGTGATGTTCAATCACGTGCTTCGAAACGCCATGCTCCCGATTTTGACAAGCACCGTGGCCGTTTTTCCGCTGCTCTTTATGGGCTCGCTCATCATGGAGAGCTTCTTTGGCATCCCGGGACTGGGCTCGTACACGATCGACGCGATCAATGCACAGGACTTTTCCATCGTGCGCGCCATGGTGTTTTTGGGAACCGCGGCCTACGTCGTGGGGCTTGTTCTCACCGACATCAGCTACACGATCGCCGATCCGCGCATTCGGCTCAAATAGGGACGGGCGCAAAAACAATGTTCGACGTGAAGTTCGTTTTCCTCTACACCGACGCCGTGCTGTGGTTCGTGCTGGCGCTCGTTGTCTTTTATGCGCGCTACGCGCTCTCGCGCCCTCTGGTGGCCGCAAGGTGGCGGCACGTGCGGGACAACCGCACGGCGCTTGCGGCCGCGGCCGTCCTGTCGGTCTTTTTTGTGATTGCCTTGAGCGACAGCGTGCACTTTCGCCGGCCGCTCCCCGTCGAGCCCGGCATGCAGCAGGCCTGGGAGACGCGCACGGTGTCGCTGCTTGACGTCGTCGTGGGAGAAAACATCGCAGGGCGCGAGCGCAGCTACTCGGCTCCCTTTGCCATGGTGGACTTTGACAAGACGACGGTGCTCACCGAAAACGGAAGCGAGCGCGTGTTTGCGCGCTTAAAAGGCGCCTCGCCCGAAATCGCCCCCGAGGGCTTTCGGCTCAAGTTCATCAAAAAGCTCGCGGGCGGCGTGATGACGGCGGCCGTGCTGCTCTCGGCGCTGTGGCTTGTTCTTGCGGCAATCCTTGCGGCCGCCCGAAAGATTTCCTACAAGGAGGCGCTGCGGCGCGCGACGGCCCCCGACAACCCCTGGCGGCCTGCGATCATTGTCTGGCAGGGGGCGATTTTCCTTGCGTCGGTGGCAGCCTTCTTGTGGCCCTCCTGGCATATTTTGGGCACCGATGCAACGGGCAACGATGCGCTCTTTGGCGCTCTAAAGAGCGTGCGCACGGCCTTTGTCATCGGGTCACTGGCGACGCTGACGACGCTGCCCTTTGCCGTGGTGCTTGGCATTTGCGCGGGCTACTTCAAGGGCAAGGTCGACGACGTCATCCAGTACATCTACACCACCTTGAGCTCGATTCCTTCGGTGCTTCTCATTGCGGCCTCGGTGCTGATGGTGCAGGTTTTTATCGACAAAAATCCGCAGCTTTACGCCACGGGGCTTGAGAGAGCCGACGTGCGGCTCTTTCTTCTGGCGGCCATCATCGGCATGACGAGCTGGGCGGGGCTCGCACGCCTGCTGCGGGCCGAAACGATGAAGGTCTCGGCCATGGACTTTGTGACCGCCGCGCGAGCCTTCGGGGTGTCGCATGCGCGGATCATGGCCCGGCACGTCTTTCCCAACGTCGTGCACATCGTGCTCATCGTCACCGTGCTCGATTTTTCAAGCATCGTGCTCTACGAGGCCGTGCTGAGCTACGTGGGCGTGGGCGTTGATCCCGTGATGGACTCCTTTGGCTCGATGATCAATGCCGCGGCCGTGGAGATGAGCCGCTCGCCTGTGATCTGGTGGAACCTTCTGGCGGCCTTCATCTTCATGGTGACGATGGTGCTTGCGGCCAATCTCTTTGCCTCGGGCGTGCGCGAGGCCTTTGATCCGCGCGCAGGAGGCAGGCATGCTTGAGGTGAGAGACCTGCACGTGGCCGTGCACGACGAAGGCCGCCTTCTTGAGGCGGTAAGCGGCGTGAGCTTTTCGCTTGAAGCAGGCGAGACGCTCGCCCTTGTCGGGGAGTCGGGCTGCGGCAAGTCGCTTACGGCGTTGTCTCTGATGCGGCTGTTGCCCGAAGCGGCGTGCATTACAAAGGGAGAAGTGCTGCTTGAGGGCGAAGACCTCCTTGCCATTTCCGAGCGCGAGATGCGCGCGCGCCGCGGCAAGGAAATCGCGATGATCTTTCAGGAGCCCGCCACGAGCCTTAATCCCGTGATGACCGTGGGGGAGCAGATCGTCGAGGCCGTGCGGCTACACAAGTCCTGCACCAAACAGGAGGCGCGGGCAATCGCTCTTGAGTGGCTTGCGCGCGTGGGCATTGACGATGCGCCAAGACGCTTTGGCGCCTTTGCCCACGAGCTCTCCGGCGGACAAAAGCAGCGCGTGATGATTGCCATGGCGCTTGCCTGCGAGCCGCAGGTTGTCATTGCCGACGAGCCTACGACGGCGCTTGACGTGACGCTGCAGGCGCAGATTCTGGCGCTTCTCAAAAAACTTCAGGCCGAGCGCGGCATCGCGCTTTTGCTGATCACGCACGATCTGGCCGTGGTGCGCGCCTGCGCCGACCGCGTCGCGCTCATGTACGCAGGAGAAATTGTTGAAACGAACGACGCGGCCGCCTTTTTCGCGCGTCCTCAGCACCCTTATGCAAGGCAGCTTCTGGCGGCCGTTCCGTCGGCCGACAAAAGCGCGCGCGCCTTGGCGGGCATTGCGGGCGCCGTGCCTGAACTTTCGGCCATGCCCGCGGGGTGCCGCTTTGCGCCGCGCTGCGCTGCGGCCGAGGAGCGCTGTCATAACTGCAGAATCGAGCTTAAAAGCCTCGGCGGCCGCGCGGCCGTGCGCTGCCTCAAGGCGGGAGCGCCGATTGCCGTTGCGCTGTCCCGAGAAGCTCCGCGCCCCAAAGTGGGAGAGGCGGTGCTTGAAATTGACGATTTATCCGTTGCCTATGAAAAAAAGAGGGGCCTTCTGCGGCCTGCGGCCCTCTTTACGGCCGTTGATCACGTAAGTCTCACGGTGCGCGCGGGGCTTACGACGGCGCTTGTCGGCGAGTCGGGCTCGGGCAAGACGACGCTTGCCAAGGCTGCCCTTGGGCTGCTGCCGCAGGTAAAAATGAGCGGGTCGGTGCGGCTT
The DNA here is from genome assembly GCA_019418605.1 of Sutterella sp. GTDB lineage: Bacteria > Pseudomonadota > Gammaproteobacteria > Burkholderiales > Burkholderiaceae_F > Duodenibacillus. Next base: position 27,018 of record DYBN01000061.1, read on the forward strand.
GCCGGCCGCCCCGCCTACGACGCGCACGGGCACTTTGACGCGCGCATGCACGCGTTTGCGCAGATTGTTTTTCAGGATCCCTTTGCTTCGCTTGATCCCCGCATGAGTGCAGGCGAGTGCATTGAAGAAGGAATGATGGCGCTGCTGCCGGCGATGAGCGCCGCTGAGAGGACCGCGCGCGTGGCGGCGCTTTTGGAGCGCGTGGGACTGCCCGCGGCGGCCGCGCGCAGACTGCCGCATGAATTCTCAGGCGGCCAGCGACAGAGAATCGCCATTGCCCGGGCGCTTGCCGTTGATCCGCGCATCATCATCTGCGACGAGCCCACGAGCGCGCTCGATGTTTCCGTGCAGGCGCAGATTCTCAATTTGTTGCGCGAGATTCAGGCAAAGACCGGGGTGGCGTTTTTATTCATCACGCACAACTTTGCCGTGGTCGAGTACCTCGCCCACGAGGTGGCGGTGATGAAAAACGGCCGGCTTGTGGAAGCCGGCCCGGCGCGCGAGGTGCTGCAGCACCCGCGGGAGGACTACACGCGCAGCCTTCTGGCGGCCGTGCCGAGGTTGTTCTAGCTGGAGCTCAGCGTGCGTCGCTAATCTTGAAGCGCTTTTCGATGTAGCCCACCAGACGCGTGATCGACAGCGTCATGACAAGGTACAGAATCGCGACGGCCGACCAGATTTCAAGCGAGCCGTAGGTCTCCGAGATGATGAGCTGGCCCGAGCGCGTCAACTCCTCAAAGCCGATGACCGACACGAGCGAGGAGTCCTTGAGCATGGCGATGAACTCGTTGCCAAGCGGCGGAATGATGCGCTTGAATGCCTGCGGCAGGATGATGTAGCGCATCGTCTGGCTCCAGTTCATGCCAAGCGAGAGACCTGCGCGCATCTGTCCGATGTCAATTGACTGAATGCCCGCGCGAAAGATTTCGGCCACGTATGCGCCCGAATTGATCGAGCAGGCGGCAACGGCCGCCACGAACGGGTCGATGCGCTGGCCGATGATCACGGGCAGCGCAAAGTAGATGATGAAGATCTGCACGAGCAGCGGGGTGCCGCGGATGAAGTCGACGTAGATCTTGGCGAGAATGCGCAGCGGCGCCCAGCGGCTTAGCTGCGCGAGCGCGGCAACAAGGCCGAACACCAGGCCCAGGCCCACGGCAAGCACCGTGATCTCCAAGGTGACGAGCGCTCCCTGAAGAAGCAGCGGAAGCGAAGACGTGATGAGAGAAAAATCGAATTCCATGGAGATTTGTCCGGCGCGGGCGAAGAAACGCAGTCTGCGGCCGCCGCCCGTCAGTTTGATTTCAACACGAGCGTGCCGCGCTTGAAAACAAGGACGCGGCACAACCTGAAAGTATAAGCAACTTCGCCTGCGGGCACTTGAAATTTTTGCCCTCGGCCAAGGGCGGGCGGCAGCCCTAGGCGCCGGTCAAGAGGGGCTTCTGCCTGAGGTCAGCAGCGGCCCGGAAAAGAGGGCTTTCAGGGGCGACGTCAGTGGGCAGGAGAGGGACGAAAGGAAAACCTGATTTTTTTGTCAGGTATTTTTCGGTATGATTCCTGACCGATTGAGTAGGGTATTTGACGGCAGGGCGCTTCGGCGCCTTTTCCGGCAGGCCTTTTCTCGAGATGCAGGGATGGCGCTTACTGAAAACTTCAGCGTCAAACATCGGACAGGAATTCTGGAAAGGAAGTGAAGCTCACCACGCGCGGACGCTTTGCCGTCACCAGCATGATCGATCTCGCGCTCAACGCCGAGAGCAAACCCGTGCGCTTGAGCGACATTGCGCGGCGCCAGCAGATGTCGCTTGCGTATCTCGAGCAGATCTTCTGCCAGCTGCGGCGCGCCAAGCTCGTTAAAAGCGTGCGCGGCCCCGGCGGCGGCTATCTGCTCGGGCGCTCGGCCGAGGCCATTACCGCGGGCGAGATCGTGCGCGCCGTCGAAGGCGACGTCGACGTCTCGCAGTGCCGCGGAGAGGCCTCTTGCCGCGCGGGCGCACAGTGCCTGGCGCACGGCCTTTGGAGCGAGCTCAACTACAAGCTCGCCGAGTTTCTCAACTCCCAGACCCTGCAGTCGATCAAGGACAGAAACCTCAGCCGCGCGGCCGCGCTTTCGGGCGCAGGCGAGAAGACGGAAAAGGTTGAAGCGCTCGAGAAGGTCGTGAAGTTTCCCCGTCCCCTGTCCCCGCACGAGGAGTCTGCATCGTCAAGCGCCCCTTGAAATTTAGAGAGATTTTTAAATCACGACGCGCCGGGCGAGAAGCATCATCCCGGCAGACGCCGCCCCTTTGAAAAAAATAAACAGCGAGAAAACCAACATGCAACTGCCTGTTTACCTTGACTATTCGGCGACCACGCCCACCGATCCCCGCGTGGTTGAAAAGATGCTGCCCTATCTTCTGACGAAGTTCGGCAACCCGGCGAGCCGCTCGCACGCCTACGGCTGGGAGGCCGAGAAGGCCGTCGAAGAAGCCCGCAAGCACGTGGCCGACTATCTCAACGCCGATCCGCGCGAAATCGTCTGGACGTCCGGGGCCACCGAGTCGGACAACCTCGCCATCAAGGGCGCGGCGCACTTCTACAAGGACAAGGGCAAGCACCTCATCACGGTCAAGACCGAGCACAAGGCGGTTTTGGACAGCATGCGCCATCTGGAAACGGAAGGCTACGAGGTCACCTATCTTGACGTGCAGCCCGACGGCATGCTCGATCTTGATCAGTTTGAAGCCGCCATTCGTCCCGATACGACGCTTGTGTCGGTCATGGCTGTCAACAACGAAATCGGCGTCATTCAGGACCTGGAGAAAATCGGAGAAATCTGCCGCAGCAAGGGCGTGATCTTTCACTGCGACGCCACGCAGGCCGCGGGCAAGATGGAGCTTGACATGCAAAAGCTCAAGATCGATCTGCTGAGCCTTTCCTCGCACAAGGTCTACGGGCCCAAGGGCATGGGGGCGCTCTACGTGCGCCGCAAGCCGCGCGTGCGCATTGAGCCGCAGATTCACGGCGGCGGCCACGAGCGCGGCATGCGCTCGGGGACGCTTGCCACGCACCAGATCGTGGGCATGGGCGAGGCCTATCGGCTTGCGCGCCTCGAGCAGGACTCCGACATTGCGCACTGCACGCGGCTGCGCGACCGGCTCTTAAAGGGCATTCTGGACAACATTCCCGACGTCTACGTCAACGGCAACATGGAGCACCGCGTCTGCTCCAACCTCAACATCTCCTTTGCCTTCGTCGAGGGCGAAAGCCTCATGATGGCCATCAAGGACGTGGCGGTGAGCTCGGGCTCGGCCTGCACGTCGGCCTCTCTTGAGCCTAGCTACGTGCTGCGCGCCCTCGGGCGCGACGATGAGCTCGCGCACAGCTCGATTCGCTTCACGCTCGGGCGCTTTACGACCGAAGAGGACATCGACTTCACGGTGAAGACCTTGACCGAGCAGGTCGCCAAGCTGCGCGAAATGTCGCCGCTTTGGGAGATGCACCAGCAGGGCGTCGATCTCTCGACGGTGAAGTGGAGCGAGCACTAATAAAACACAGAGCCCGGGGAAGGGGGCGGGGGACTTTGCCCGCCGCGCCTTTCCTTTGCAGCGCGTTTTAAAACCTCACAAGAAAAGAACACGGATACCATGGCTTACAGCGAAAAACTGATGGATCACTACGAGCATCCGCGCAATGTCGGCACGCTCGACAAAAACGACGACTCGGTCGGAACCGGCATGGTGGGCGCGCCCGCCTGCGGCGACGTGATGCGCCTGCAGATCAAGGTCAACGATCAGGGCGTCATCGAAGACGCCAAGTTCAAGACCTACGGGTGCGGCTCGGCCATTGCCTCAAGTTCGCTCGTGACCGAATGGGTCAAGGGTAAGTCGCTTGAAGATGCGGCCAAGATTTCAAACGCGGACATCGCCGAAGAGCTGGCGCTGCCGCCCGTGAAGATTCACTGCTCGATTCTGGCCGAAGACGCCATCAAGGCCGCCATCGACGACTACAAGTCCAAGCACGAAGCCAAGAAGGCGCAGTAAGACCCAAAGGCCGCAGCCCCTCAAAAAAGGGCTGGCGGCCCAACAAAAGTACAAGGAGCACATACACCATGGCAGTGACACTGACTGAAGCGGCGGCCAAGCACGTGGCGGCTTTTCTTGCCAAGCGCGGCAAGGGAATCGGACTGCGCCTGGGGGTCAAGACGAGCGGCTGCTCGGGCATGGCCTACAAGCTTGAATTTGCCGACGCGCTCAATGCCGACGATCAGGTCTGGGAGAGCCACGGCGTGAAGGTCATCGTCGACGCCAAGAGCCTGCCCTACATCGACGGCACGGAGCTTGACTACGTGCGCGAAGGCCTGCAGGAGGGCTTTAAGTACAACAATCCGCAGGAAAAGGAAACCTGCGGCTGCGGCAAGTCGTTTCACGTTTAGGGTTTGGCGATGGCTCAAGCAGACAACGCCTTCAGGATTCTGGGACTGCCCGAGCGCTTCGATTTGGACGCGGGCAGCATTGAGGAGAACTGGCGCAGGGCGATTGCGCTCGTGCACCCGGACCGCTTTGCGGACAAAAGCGCCGCCGAGCGGCGCGTGGCCGAGCAGTGGGCGGGCCGCATCAATGAGGCGCGCGAAGCGCTTATCGACCCGGTGCGCCGCGCTCAGATGCTTCTTGCCGCAGCAGGCGTCGACGTGGGGGCCGAGTCGGATACGCGCATGCCGCCTGACTTTCTGCTCGAGCAGATGAGCTGGCGCGAGGAGCTCGAAGAGGGCTGCGGCGAGCCTGAGAGGCTCGCGCAGCTTGCGGGCCGCGTCGAAGCCTCCCGCAGCGCCCTCATCGAAGAACTCACGCAAGCCATCGACTGCAGGCGCGACTGGGAGAGTGCGCGCAATGCCGTGCGGCGGCTCATGTTTGTGGAAAAATTCCGCCGCGAGCTCGAGCGCGGAATGCACGCCGACGGCCCGGGCGCTCAGCCACTTTAAAACCCCACACAAGAAAGAAGAAGATGATCGGACTCATGCAGATTGCCGAGCCCGGCATGTCGACTGCGCCCCACGAGGAGCGCTACGCCGTCGGCATCGATCTCGGCACCACCAATTCCCTCGTGGCGATCGTGCTCAACGCCGACGTGGAGGTCATTGCCGACGAGAAGGGGCGCAGGCTTCTTCCCTCGGTCGTGCGCTATCTGCCCGAAGGCGGCGTTGCCGTGGGGTGGGAGGCGCTTGAAGCGGCCACAACGGACGCTGCCAACACGATTAGTTCCGTCAAGCGTCTCATGGGGCGCGGACTCAAGGACGTTGAAGGCAGCATCATCTTCCCCTACGAGTTTGAAGATACGCCGGGGATGGTGAAAATCCGCACGCGCGCGGGCGTCAAGACTCCCGTGGAGGTGTCGGCGGAAATTTTGAAGACGCTGCGCGAGCGCGCCGAAAAAAGGCTTGCGGCCGAACTCGTGGGCGCCGTGATCACGGTGCCCGCCTACTTTGACGACGCGCAGCGCCAGGCCACCAAGGACGCCGCGCGGCTCGCGGGCCTCAATGTGCTCAGGCTTCTTAACGAGCCCACGGCCGCGGCGCTTGCCTACGGGCTTGACAACGCGGCCGAGGGCGAGTACCTCATCTACGACCTCGGGGGCGGCACGTTTGACGTGAGCCTGCTGCGGCTCACCAAGGGCGTCTTCGAAGTGCTTGCCACGGGCGGCAATTCGGCCCTTGGGGGAGACGATTTTGATCACCGGCTCGTGTGCTGGGCCATCGACAAGCTCGGCGCCGGCCTTGCCCCCGACATTCTCTCAGGGCCCGACAAGCGCACGCTCACGCTTGCCGTGAAGGCTGCGCGCGAGGCGCTGACGCAGAAAGACTTTGTGCGCGTGCGCGCCGATTTAAGCGACGGGCGCAAGCTTGACGCGATGCTCACGCGCGAAGAGTTCGACGCCATGACCGCGCACCTCGTGCAAAAGACCATTGATGCGGTCAAGAACGTCCTTGCCGACGCCTCCATGGACAAGAGCGCCGTCAAGGGCGTGGTCCTTGTGGGCGGCGCCACCCGCATGCCCTGCGTGCGCGCCGCGGTTGAAGCCTTCTTCGGCCGGGCGCCTTTTTGCGACATCGACCCCGATCAGGTGGTGGCCGTGGGCGCCGCCATGCAGGCCAACAAGCTTGCGGGCAACACGTCCGGGGGCGAAGACTGGCTTCTTTTGGATGTGACGCCCCTTTCGCTTGGCATCGAGACGATGGGGGGCCTTGTTGAAAAGATCATTCCGCGCAACACGGCCATTCCCACGGCCATGGCGCAGGACTTCACGACCTTCAAGGACGGGCAGACTGCCATGGCCATTCACGTGGTGCAGGGCGAGCGCGAGGTGGTCGACAAGTGCCGATCTCTTGCGCGCTTTGAGCTGCGCGGCATCCCGCCCATGGCGGCCGGCGCGGCGCGCATCCGCGTGACCTATCAGATCGACGCCGACGGCCTGCTGTCGGTTTCGGCGCGGGAAACCCACACCGGGGTCGAAAGCAGCATCGTGGTCAAGCCGAGCTACGGGCTCACCGACGAGGACGTGATTTCGATGCTCAGAGACGGCACGCAGAGCGCCAAAGCCGACATGCTCGAGCGCGAGCTCAGAGAGCAGAGAGTCGAGGCAATGCGTCTGATTGAGTCGACGCGCTCGGCGCTTGAGGCCGACGGCGACTTGCTCGATCAGGCCGAGCGCGGCACGATCGAAGCGTCGATGAAGGCGCTTGAAGAGGCGGCTCGGGGAGAGGACGCGCACGTCATCAAGGAGGCGGCCGAGCGCCTGACGCGCGACACCGGAGAATTTGCCGCCCGCCGCATGGACCGCTCGATTCGCGAGGCGCTCTCGGGCCGCACGGTCGAAGCCGTCATGCAGGAAAACGAAGGCAGGATGCACGACAAGTAGCGCTGCGCCCGAAGGCGCCCGGTCAGGTCCCGTAAGGCCCCGTCAGGCCTGACCAAACGAATTCGACAACAAAAGAAAATCAAGGAAAAACCATCATGCCCTTTGTCACGATTCTTCCCCACGAGACCATCTGCCCGCAGGGCGCAAAAGTTGAAGTCAAGACCGGCGAGCGGATTGCGCAGGCCCTCAACAAGGCCGGCGTGAAGCTGCCGCACGCCTGCGAGTACAACTGCGCTTGCGCCACCTGCCACATCATCGTTCGCGAGGGCTTTGAGAGCCTCAACGAGCCCGATGACAACGAGCTCGACCATCTTGACACCGCCTTCGGCGTCACGGCGCTCTCAAGGCTTGCCTGTCAGTGCGTGATGGGAGAAAGCGACCTGACGATCGAAATCCCGAAGAACAACCGCAACATCGTCAATGAGGCCTAAAAAGTGACGAGCTTGAAGTGGACCGACGCTCTTGCCATCGCGCAGGAGCTCTATGACAACGAGCCTGATCTTGATCCGGTGACGCTGCGCTTGAGCGAGCTGCGCGAGCGCGTGCTGGCGCTGCCCGAGTTTGACGACGATCCGCAAAAGAGCACCGAGCCGATTCTGGAGGCGATTCTGCAGGCCTGGATCGACGAGCGGTAGAGCGTCGCCCAAAGAGACCCCGCACACAAAAAGCGGCCGGGCGCGCCGTGACGAAACGAGATTTCGCCGCGGAGCCGGCCGCTTTTTTATTGTTTTTTCTTTTTTATAACTTCACCCCTCCCCCGGCGGTGTAGTGAAACTTCCACTTGCAGTGGTATTTCATTTTGCCGGTTTGTGCGAAGTCGATAAAATCCCATTCAAATTTTATTTCTTCGTGTGGAGAAAATAATGAATATTAGGAAAACTACTACCCCCCCCCCAACGGGCATCTAATTGGCCGTCTCACGCGGCTTTCGGCCGCGCTTGCGGGCGCATGCAGCCTCTGCGCCTGGGCCGCTGATCCGATCGATCTCGGCGTCATTACCAACGAGGATATGGCCACGAGTGATTCAGGTTGGCCAACCTATCGAATTGATGCTGCTTCAAGTGCGTCGGGAATCCTTGTTGACGACTTGGAAACTCCGGTCGCCAACAGCAATTTCACTTTCAGCATCACGAATTCGCTTGACGTCAACGGCGATACGCTGATTCGAATTTATTCAGATGAAATTAAACCGTCCTACGATGAGGCAACGCACGCCTTCTACTTGTCGGGAAGCACCGCTCAGGTGCACCTCAACGGCAACGTAGAGATTGTCAATCAGCACGCCACCGACATTTCCTCCGTATATGGAGCCAACACACTGTATCTGACGCGAAACGCGGGCATTTCCCTTGGCACGGAGGATTCCCTGACCCGCATCTTCAGCATCGCCTCGATTCCGGACGCGATCAGCGCCAAGTACGGCTCCACCGTCGAATTTGTTTCAACTCACAATCAGGTCGTGGGCACCATCGACCTCAGCAGTTCATCGAAGAATCCGGACTATGATGGAACAAGCCGCGTGACGGGCACCTTTTCGGGCCCCGACTCGTTTTGGTTTGGCGACGAGGCGTCGTCTCTCAACACAAGTGAAGAAAACCGCAAGGAGCAGCCGGGAGTCCTTGACCTTACGTTTGAAAACGGCGCGCAGTGGTCCTACCTCAACGTTGCCGACACGAAGTCCGTTCCCAAGCGCATCAGCGCCATTACGCTCAACAACGGCGGCATCATCAACCTCTTTGACGAGGACATCGAGAACTTTCTCAAGAGCGTCGGCCTCTACGATCAGCTCAATGACGGCAACTACATTCTCGACCATGACTACGTGCGCATCGGCGACTTGAAGGGCAGCGGCGGCATCTTCCGCCTGGGGCTCGACGGCCGGGACAAAACGAGCTCGGACATGGTTTTTATCGAAAACTCCACCACCGGCGGACAGCACTTCTTCGAGCCCAACGATCTCGTCAAGCTCGAGCCCATCACGCCTGAAAACACGCTCGTCTTCGCCTTGGTCGGCAAAGAGGCAAAAGACAAGATTTCTTTTGCGGACAAGGAAAATCTCGAGGGCGAGACGCTCTACGACTATGAGCTTGAAATCGCCCACGAGACGACAACCGAGGAGACGCTGCAAAAAGAAGAGCTCGACGCTGAATTTCTGAGCGAAGACGGTCAGTCTGAGATTTACCTCGGGGGCGAAGCCTGGTACATCCGCCGCGTGACGCTCACCGAGTCAACGGCCGCGCGCGCCATGACGGGCGCGGGCTACGCCGCCTACGACGCGGCCGTCGAAATGGATCGGCGCGACCGGCGTCTGGCGGAATCCCTTCACAACACCGACGCGGGCAACGGCCTGTGGGTGCGGGCAACGCACGGCCGCTCGGGGATCGACGGACAGTACCGCTGGGAGCGCTCGGGCGTCGTGATCGGCTTTGACCGCCGCCTGGGCGAAATGAACACGTTTGGCGCCTGGTTCTCCTACACCAAGGGGGACGCGGACTTTCTTGACATCAACGGCACGGGCGAACTCACGCGCTACGAGTTTGCGCTCTACGACACGCTCGCTTTTGGCGAGGGGTATCTCGATTTGGTCGGCCGCATCGGCCGCGTGAGCGCCGAGTTTGACGCGGCAAGCGCCGCTTACCGGACCACGGGCGACTTTGATCAGGACTACGCCGCCCTCTCGGCGGAAATTGGCTGGACGTTCATCGATCAGGGCACGGGACTTTTTGTCGAGCCGCAGGTGCAGATGCAGGCCGCGTGGCTCAAAAGCTACGACTACGACTCCGAGCGCGGCATGCAGGTGCAAGCCGACAGCGGCACGAGCGTGCTTGGCCGCGCGGGCTTTCGCGCAGGCAGAAGGCTCTCGGGCAAGGCCGCAGCGGGCGAAGTCTATCTGCGGGCCGACCTCATGCATCAGTTCACGGACGGGCAGGACGCGACGTTGCGCGACACGGACGGGCACGTCGTGCAGACAAACTGGGGCGATCGCGGCACCTGGGGGCTTGCGGGCTTTGGCGGCGCCGTGAGCTGGGGCGGCAGCTACGGTCTGCAGCTTGACATCGAACGGGCCTTTGGCGGGGAAGTCGAAAACACCTGGCTCATCACGGGGCGCTTCAAGTACCTCTTTTGATTCATCGCTTCGAATCAAGGAGGCGCGGGCGAGCCTTTTTTCAAAAGACTTGCCCGCGCACCCGGTGCGGAAGGCGCGCGCAACAAAAGCCCCCGCCTTCCGCCTCATCCCAACGGTGAAGACGCGGCCTCAAAGAGGCGGCCTTCATCTTTTCCAGAAAAAAGATGGGTGACGTGATGAGCACAATGGATAAAAGCGGCGCCTTGCCCGAGGCGCTTCAAGAGGCCCGGGAGCTCAAGGAGCCCGAAGAGTCCAAGGAGTCCCGGAAGTCCTTTGGTACCCCGGAGGCGGCCTCCGGCCGCATCAGGCCCGCGCACTTTGTCTCCGACGCCAAGCGCGCCCAGGCCAAAGCGCTCTTTGAGGCGGGCGCGGGCTATCGGCAGGCCGCGCGCATTCTCAATTTGCCGCTGTACACGGTGCGCGACTGGCGGCGGCTCTTTGTCCAGGGCGCCTTTCGCGACCATGTCGAGCAAAGAAACTACGTGTTTTCAGAAGAAGTGCGCCGCCGTGCCGTCGAGATGCGCCGGGGCGGCGCAACCTGGCGCGAAATCGAGGCCGCAACGGGCGCCAAGCCCGTGAGCGTGCGCCGGTGGATGCGGGCGGCCGCAAAAGAAGACTGAATGCCGGCATCCGAAAGAGCGGCGGCGCAGTCTTTGTTTTGACGCAAATTGCGACAAATATTGACGCAGAGCGTCCCTAGACTCATCCCTGTCGAACACGTCAGAAAGCGGGATGCAGCATGACAAAGGGCTTTGACAATGAAAAGAAATGCGCCGCAGGCAGCATGAATCGCGCCGCGCCGCAGGCGCCGTCCGTGGTCGAGTCTGCGGCCGACGATGAGGGCGGAAGGACGATTTCGGCGCAGCGGGCGCTTGATTTTGCCGCACAGGAAATCATCTCCCTTCTGCAGGCCGGGACGCCTGCTTGGAAGCCCGGCTGGGAGCAGGCCTCGGGCCCCTTGTCGGCTGCAACCGGCAGGCCCTACCGCGGGTTCAATGCGTTTTTTCTCACGCTTGTGCAGCACTTGCGCGGGTACGGGGACAACCGCTGGATCACGCGGCGCGAGGCCGTGCGCCGAGCCGGCAGAGTCAAGCCTGGCGAAATCGGGTGGCCGTGCCTTTACTTTACGGTCTTGCCGATCAGGGCGCTCTCAGGCGTCGGGCGAAGCACCCTGCAGGCGGACTCGGGCGAGAGCGGCTTTAGAACCGTCTCGCGCGTCTTTCTTCTCTACAACCTGGATCAGACCGAAGGGGTAAAGGTCGCAGGGCGCCGCTGCAAGCCCTGCCGCTGGGAGCCCCTTGAGGCTGCCGAAACCATGCTTGACGCCTCGGGTGCGCACATTCGCTTTGGACACGGCCTGCAGCCTGCCTACGACCCCCGAAGCGACGAAATCAGGCTGCCGCTTCGAGGGCAATTTGAAAGCAAAGAGGCTTTCTACGACGCGGCGCTGCACGAGCTTGCGCACTGGACGGGGCACCCCGAGAGGCTCAACCGCCCCTTTGCCGCGGCCATGATCAAGGGGCGCATTGACAAGCAGACCTATGCAAGAGAAGAGTTGTGCGCGGAAATCGCCTCGTTTCTTCTTGCTACGCGACTGGGGCTCGCGGGGGGCGGCGCCTCCCACGCGGCCTACGTCGCAAGCTGGCTCAAGGCGCTTGCCGGCGACATGCGGGAAGTTGTGCGCGCCGCAAGCCGCGCACAGGCCGCTTGCGAGTATCTCTTCGATTTGCTTGCCGACAAGCGCGGCAACGCCGCCGCTCAACGAGAGTGCGCCGCGGCGCTTTCAAAAGGCTGCGGCAACGCCCGGCCGGGCGCTCTTTAAGAGCGCGTTTGCGTCATTTTTGATTTGGCGCCCTTGCGGCGGGAGGCTTGCAGGAGGCTTTTTTGGCCGGAATGCTCTCTTGCGGCGGCCTGCAGCCTGTTGCGGGCCGTTTGAAGAAAAAGGCGCGAAGGTTCTGACAACGAGGCTTCGCCTCTGTGCACGACAAAGTAGTGCCCCTGGGGCAGGGGCGTTTTCGTTTCAAGCTCGAAGAGCCCCTCGAGATGCTGCGGCACGACCGGGTTGTTGGAAACAAGCATGGCGCCGATGCCAAAACCGGCCTTCGTGAACTCTTCGGTGATTGCCATCGTTGTCGTCTCCCACTGCACGTTGAGTTTGAGGCCCGCCTCGACAAAGCACCGTTCAAGGTAGTCGCGCGTGTTGTTGCCTGCGCGCAGGATGACGACGGGATGCGCGTTGATCTCCTTGAGCGTGAGAGCCTTTCCCTTGAGGAAGGGAAAGTGCTCGATGCTCGCAAAAAACGCGTAGCGGTACGAGCCGATTTGCTCGAGCGTGAGTTCGGCGTCAAAGCTTCCTTGCTCGGGCGAGGCGAGAAACAAAAGGTCGACCTTGCGCTCCTTGACCAGATCGAGCATGGGCTGCATGCGGTTTTCAATTTCAACCTGGATGCGCACCATGGGATGCGCCTTGTGAAAGGCCGCAAGAAGGGGCGTGAGACCCGTCTGCAGCAGCAAAAAGGGGCAGCCGATGCGAAGAAGTCCCGTTTTCTGCGCCCGAATTTCCTGCAGCGCCTTGTCGCCCGCCTTCATGGCGGCTCGAAGTGCCTGCGTGGTCTGAAAGACCGAGCGCCCCTCGTCGGTGAGATACAGGCGCCGGTTTGCGCGCTCAAAGAGCCGGCAGCCGAGCTCGTCTTCGAGCGAGGCCACGGCGTGCGAGACCGCAGGCTGCGTGATAAAGAGCGTGCGGGCGGCCGCGGTCATGCTGCCGGCGCTCGCGACGTGGTGAAAAACACGCAGCCAGTCGAGGTTGACGTCTGTCAGAGGCTTCATGGCACAAGCAATCCATAAAAATTTTTGATCAATACATAAAAATATATCAATTGTTTTTGTGAGGTTTGAGGAAGACAATTTCGTCTGGAAAAAAATCAAGGCGGCGCGGGCGTCATGCGCCGGAAGCCGCCGCAGATGGAGGAGAACATCAATGGTGAGATTTACCCGCCGCCGTTTTGTGTTGACGGCCGCCATGGCAAGCGTTGTCAATGCGCTTCCGGCTTTTGCAATGAGCGATCCCTTTGCCGTGCCCCAGAAATGGGACCGCACGGTGGACGTGATTGTTGTGGGCGCGGGCGGCGCCGGCCTTGCCGCGGCCGTGACCGCCAAGGAAGCCGGCGTCAAGGACGTGCTCGTGCTTGAAAAGATGGCCTTCCCGGGCGGCAACACGATCCGCGCCGGCGGCGGCTTCAATGCGGCCGTCAAGGCCGACTATGAAAAGGCGGGCATCAAGGATTCGCCCGAGCTGCACGCCGAACAGACGCTTGCCGCAGGCGACTACCGCGGCCAGCCCGATATCGTCAAAAAGCTCACCAAGCTCGCTCCCGAGAGCGTGCAGTGGCTCAAGGATCACGGCGTGAAGTTTGAAGACCGCATCTATCAGATCTACGGCGGCCTCTATCCGCGCGCCCGCAACCCGCTCGGTCCGCGCGGCTCGACCTACATCATCGCCCTTACCGAGGTCTGCAAGAAGGAAAACATTCCCGTCGAGCTTGACTCCAAGGTGGTCAACATCGTGCGCGAGAAGCCCTTTGCCGGCCGCGTGCTCGGCGTGCAGGTCGAGCAGGGCGGCAAGGTTGTGAGCATCCGCGCCCGCACCGGCGTCATCGTTTGCGCCGGCGGCTTTTCGGCCAACGCCAAGCTCTGCGGCCTGCACGATCCGCGTCTTGAAAAGCTGGGCACCACGAATCACCCGGGCGCCACGGGCGAAGTCTTAAACGACTTGATCGACCTCGGCGCGCAGACGACGTGCCTCGACTACATCCAGTGCATCCCGGGCGGTCTGCCCGACGGCAAGAAGTACCCGAACCTCTTTACGCATGTTGACCGCTTCATCTTCACCAATCTCGAAGGCAAGCGCTTCATCAACGAAGACGCCCGCCGCGACGTGCTGCGCGACGCCATGCTCGCTCAGCCCGAAATGGTGGCTTGGTCGATCATCGACGCCGACGGGTTCGAGCTGCAGAAGAATTCGAAGGGGCCTGAGAACGAAGCCGCCCGCAAGGAGGGCACGCTCATCATCGCCAACACGGTTGAAGAGCTCGCGCAGAAGATGGACGTGAAGGTCGACGTGCTCAAGCAGACGATCGACACCTACAACAAGGCCGTCGACACGAAGAAGGATCCGCTTGGCCGCGCTCCCTCGATGCTCGTCAACAAGATCGTCAAGGCGCCCTTCTATGCGGGCAAGCTCACCATGAAGCGCCACCACACGATGGGCGGCGTCGTGATCAACACCAACGCCGAAGTGATCGACCGCGACGGCAACGTGATCCCGAATCTGTGGGCCGCGGGCGAAATCACGGGCGTCGTGCACGGCACCAACCGCGTGGGCGGCAATGCCATGGCCGACATCTTCACGTACGGCCGTGTGGCGGGCCAGAGCGCAGCCAAGGCCTACAAGAACTAACCTGCGCTCCCGCACAAGCGCCCGGCCGCAGCCCGGGCGCGAAAACTCTTTTTTCCTTCCAAAGGCTCTTTGGGGCCGGGACCGTTTTCCTTTTTCGAGCGGCTCCGCCCGAAGAGCTTCTTTTTTGCCTGCGCGCAGGGCGTGAAGTCGGAGTCGGCGCAAGCTTTGGCTTCACGAACAGAGAACCTGGGCGAGCGCAGCGATCCGAAACCTGCCGCAGGACAAGCGGGAATATCTGCCGAGCCGGCGGGCCTTCCTTTCTTTGCGGCTATTTCTCATAGTCCTGCCTTCGCAATCGTTGGCAGGGTTCTGTCCCGGCGGCCGCAGTGGCTGACGGGGCCTTGTATAAAGCACAATGTCCAAAAAAAACTTACAGCCATAAGCTTACAGGTGTAATTTTCTTGGTCTGCATCAGAACGAACAGTCCTTTTCAAGCCCAAAGACGCTATGAAACTTCCCTTTTACGGCCGGGAGCAAGAGATCGCCAAGCTTCGGCAATTGTTTGATCAATCGAAAGAATCCGGAGGCCAGATGGTCGTCATTACGGGCCGCCGGCGCGTTGGGAAAACGACTCTTGTGCGACGCGCGTTTGAAGAGCTTGACGCGCCCTGTCTTTACTTTTTCGCAAATGCCGAAAAAACCGAGCGGGCCAATGTGGCCGACTTCTTTGCTGAAAATGCAGAAAAGCTCGGACTCGAAGGGCTGGCGCCGTCCTTGACGCTGCGGGAGCTCCTTGAGTTTCTGTTTAAACGAGCGCAAAAAACGCCCCTCATCCTCGTGTTGGACGAGTTTCAAAACTTCAAGCACATGGCGCCGGGCTTTTTCGGCGACCTGCAAAATCTCTGGGACAAGCATCGAAAGACTTCAAAGATTCTTCTTGCGGCGGCGGGTTCCGTCACAAGCGCCATGAAGGAGGCAACGGAGGCTCCTGACGCGCCGCTCTGCGGGCGCCCTTCGGCGTTTATTCGCCTGGCGCCTTTTTCCACTTCTTTGCTCAAGGCCGTCTACAAGGAGTGCTGTCAGGAGAGCGGCACTCCGTACGTTCCCGATAACTACCTCGCTCTCTGGACTCTCACGGGCGGAGTGGCGAAGTACGTCGAGCTTTTGATTGAGGCCGAGTGCCTTACCAAGGAGGCGATGTTTGCCTATGCCGTCGATCCTTCTTCGTTTTTTGTGAGCGAAGGCACCGTACTTTTGCACACGGAATTTAAAAGCGACTATGCGACGTACTTTGAGATTTTGCAGCAAGCCGCCAGGGGCAGGACAAGGCGGCGGGAGCTCGTAGCGCACTTTCCCGACCGCGACATCAGCGGACAGCTGCTGCGCCTGGAGGAGCACTATCGGCTTCTTTACCGCGAGATGCCCTTTGGGAGTGCCGCCGGAGCACGAAACTATCGGCTGGTGCTCAACGACGAGTTCCTGCGGTTTTGGTTTCGGTACGTGTACGGCTGCGCGGCCATGATTGAAAACAACAACAGCGGCCGCGTTGTTGAGATGATGCTCGATGAATTTGCGGACTTCACGGGGCGCTTCGTTCTTGAGCGCTATTTCCGAAGGCAGCTTCTGGAGACCGGACGCTTTGCGTGCGCCGGCTCGTGGTGGGATCGGCGCGGCCAAAACGAAATCGACGTGGTCGCCCTTGACCCCGTCGACAAGAGCCTGCTTTTTGTTGAAGTCAAGCGGGAGGAAAAGCGCATCAATCTCGACGTGCTCCGCGAGAGAGCATGGGAATTTCTGACGCACAACGCGGCTTACCGCACGTACGCCATGCGCTATGAGGGGCGCTCGCTCAAGGACTTGTAGCGGGCCCGCGCAAACGCCGGCGGCATTTCTCGGCCAAGCCTTCGGCGCATCGTCAAAAAGCGCTTTATGGCGCGGCGTCCGTTTCCTTAAACGCGGCCTTTTGTTTGACTTCGTGCCGAAAGCGCAGCACGTACCAGCCGCAGACCACAAAGCTCAGAACTTCGGCTGCGGGCTGCGCCGCCTGCAGTCCCGTCAGGCCGAAGGCGGCGGGCAAAAAGACAATGGCGGGAATAAAGAAAAGCCCCTGCCGGGTGCTTGCGAGCAGCGTGGCAACGCCCGTGCGCCCGAGCACCTGATAGGTCATGTTGCCGAGCACGTTGACGGGAACCAAGGGCATCACCAGACACTGCAGCTCAAGGGCGGGCACCGCCACCTCAAGCACCGCCGGGTCGTTGGTTTTGAAAAAGGCGATGACTTCTTCTGAAAAGGAAAAGGCAAGCACCGCCATGGCGCTCATGATGGCAATCGACATCAGAAGCGTCGCATCAAAGGCGCGCTGCACGCGCTCAAAGCGCCGGGCGCCCCAGTTGTAGCCCAGCACCGGCTGATAGCCCTGCCCGAGACCGATGAGCGCCGAGCCCGTGATCATCATGATGCGACCGACGATCGACATGCCGGCAACGCCCGCATCGCCAAAGCCGCCCGCCATGAGGTTTAACAGGGCGGCCGCCACGGCCCCGAGCACGTTGCGGGCAAGAGAGGGCATGCCGTTTTTAACTAGCGACGCATAGACCTCAAAGCTGCGCCCGATGCAGCGCACGTGCATCGCGATCGAGCCCTTGCCGCGCAGAAAGTGCGCAAGCAGCACGGCAAAGGAAAGGCTCTGGCAGAGCGCCGTCGCCCAGCCCGCGCCCGCAATGCCCATCTCAAGCGTGAAAATGAAAACGGGGGCGACAGCGATGTTGAGAATGCCGCCTGCGGCAAGCCCGATCATGCCCACGAGCGCAAGGCCCTCGGAGCGCAGAATGCAGTTGAGCGCAAAGGCGCCCGCCATCAAGGGGGCGGCGGCAAGAATGGCAAGCGTGTAGTCGCGCGCATAGGGAAGAATCGTGGGCGTGGCGCCAAGCGCAAAGAGGATGGGGTCAAGGAAAACGAATGCCGCTGCGGCAAGCAGGCTCGCTGCGGCCAGAACGGTCAAAAGCGCCGAGCTTGCAAGCGTATCGGCCCGGGCGAAGTTCTTGGCTCCGAGAAGGCGCGAGGCCTGCGAGGCGCAGCCCTGGCCAATCATGATGCCGATCGCCTGAATGACGATTTGCAGTGCAAAAACAACGCCCATGGCGCCCACGGCCGAGGTGCCGAGGTAGGAGACGTAGTAGGTTGAGGCCGTGTTGTAGAGCGCAGTGATGAGCATCGAGAGCATCGTGGGGATGCCAAGGCGCACGACAAGGCCCGCAACGGGCGCCGTCGTCATGCGCTCGAAGGTGCGCTGCGCGGCCCGCGCGTGGGCATCATCCAAGGCGGGGGCGGTGCTCTCGTGCTGCGGCCCGGGGCTCATGCGGACGTGCTCTCTCTTTCGGCAGCCCCGGCTGCGTCGTTGATCCGCATCACGACCGGGGCGTGGTCGCTTGGCTTTTCAAGCGCGCGAGGAGCGGCGTCAATCCAGACGTCGTCCATGCTGCGCACAAGGGCGGGCGAGGCCAGAAGATGGTCGATGCGCATGCCCTGGTTTTTCTCAAATCCCGACATCCGGTAGTCCCACCACGAGTAGGTCTCGGGCGCATGCAGCCCCTGCGCCCAGGTGTCCATGAGCCCGGTTTTGAGAAGCTCGGCCCAGGCGTTGCGCTCAGGCTCCGATGCGGGGGTTTTCCCCTTCCACTGCAGCGGATCCCACAAATCGGCGTCGGTGGGCGCGATGTTGAAGTCGCCCCCAAGCACAAAGAGAGCCTCGCGCGCAAGCTCGCTTCTGACCCAGAGCGTGAGCGCGGCGATCCACTCAAGCTTGTAGAGATACTTGTCGCAGCCCACTTCCTGACCGTTGGGAAAGTAGGCGCAGGCAGTCCGCAGTTTGCGGCCGTCCTTTAAAACGAGCGTGGCGGCGATGAGCCGCTTTTGCGCGTCGGGGTAGCCCGGGATGTTGCGTACGACCCCTTCAAGGGCGGTGACGGCGTTGGCGCGCGCTGCGATCGCCACGCCGTTGTAGGTCTTCTGGCCGTTGAATAAAACGCGAAAGCCCGCCTCTTCAAAGGCTTTGGCAGGAAAGGCCTCGTCGGGCGTTTTTATCTCCTGCATCAGGAGCACGTCGGTGCGGCTTGTCTCGAGCCAGTCGAGAACCTGCTGAAGGCGGACTTTGATGCTGTTGACGTTCCAAGTGGCAATCTGCATGGGAAAAATCTAGAAAAAGAACCGGCAGAGGGCGGCAGCCGGCAAAAGGCGCATTTAAAGGCGTTGTTAAAGGCTCGCCGAAAAAGGAGGCGCCAGGGAAACTCAGGCCTTAAGAAGCGCCGTGAGAAAGGCAACGGCGCTGTCGCTTGGCACAAGGCGGCGTTCAATGCGAGACAAAAGCGCATCAACGCCTGCGCACTCAATGACTGATACTTCGCCGTCGACGTTGTGCACGCTTCGGGCGTCCTGCACGAAAACTTTAAGACAGAACGCGTCTTCGTGCATCCAGCCCTCTTCTACGGGCCTGCGAACGGCAAAGCGAGAAAACCCGCCCGCTTCAAGCGCATAGCCCTCGTCGAGCCCCGCCTCTTCGGCAAGTTCCCGCCGCAGGCTCACGAAGGGCGCTTCGCCCGCGGAAACAAGGCCCGCGGCAAGCGTATCCCAAAGCCCCGGGTCGACTTGTTTTGTCTCGCTTCGGCGGCTCATGAAGATGCGCCCGGCTTGATCGACTCCCACGGCGTAGACGCACTGCGTTGCCATGCCAAAGTAGCGAAAAAGCCCGCGCTCGGCGCGGCTTACGATTTCTCCGGTCATGAGGTCGCGCACGTCGAGAAGCTCGTCGCGCCACTGAAAGAAAAAGCCCGATCGGTGGAAAACGTCGGCCGCACGGGCAAAGGCGGCCTCAAGCGGCACATCGGGCGAAAACTCGACGCAGCGCCCTTCGCGGACAAACCAGTGCGCAAGGGTGCTTGAGGCGATCTCGTCAAAGGCTTTGGGCGAGAGCGTGCCGATGCGGCGGCCCTCAACAAAAAGCGCAAGAGCGTCGGCCGCAGGAGACTTCGTATTAAAGGCAAGGGCCTCGGTGAGAAGACTTCGGGCGCGGGCGGCTTGCCCGGCAGTCAATGTGATGGCGGCCATGAAGCAAAAAGAGGAATCGTGACGAGGGGAAAAACGAAGCGCCGGGCGTTTTGCGCCCGGTGAAGAAAAACGCCCGGAGAGGCTGGCTTCCGGGCGCATTCAAAAAAGAGGTTGTCGAGCCTAGCTCTCCGGGCGCATGGCGGGGAAGAGCAGCACGTCGCGGATCGTGGGAGCGTCGGTCAAGAGCATCACGAAGCGGTCGATGCCGATGCCGCAGCCAGCCGTCGGGGGGAGCCCATATTCCAAGGCGCGGATGAAGTCCGCGTCATAGAACATCGCCTCATCATCGCCGTGGCTCTTGGCGTCGGCCTGCGCCTGAAAGCGCCGCGCCTGGTCCTCGGGGTCGTTGAGCTCCGAAAAGCCGTTGGCGGTTTCTCGTCCGTAGATGAAAAGCTCAAAGCGCTCGGTCATCTCGGGGTCGGTGTCGGAGGCGCGCGCCAGGGGGCTCACCTCAACCGGGTAGTTGATGATGAAGGTGGGGTTGATGAGCTTGCTTTCGGCGACTTCCTCAAAGAGCGCCATCACAAGGGCGCCCAGGCCCACGTGATCGGGCTGCGGGGCGCCGAGGCGCTTGAGTTCGGCGCGCAAAAACGCCTCGTCCTTGAGGTTTTCCTCGGTGTACTTGGGCGCGTGCTTGAGGATGGCCTCCTGCGGGGTGAGCTTCTCAAAGGGCTTGGAGAGATCGATTTCGGTGCCCTGGTAGGTGACCTTTTCGCTGCCGGTTGCCTCGCGCGCGACGGTGCGCAGGAGCTCCTCGGTAAATTGCATCTGATCGCGGTACGTCCAGTACGTGGCGTAGAACTCGATCGTGGTGAATTCTGGATTGTGGCGCGTGTCGATGCCCTCGTTTCTAAAGCAGCGGTTCAATTCAAAGACGCGCTCAAAGCCGCCCACAACGAGGCGCTTTAAGTAGAGCTCGGGCGCAATGCGCAGGTACTGATCAATGTCGAGCGCATTGTGGTGCGTGATGAAGGGCTTTGCGTTGGCGCCGCCCGGAATCGGGTTGAGCATCGGCGTTTCGACTTCAACGAAGCGGTGCGCCTCCATGAACCGGCGGATGGCCGAGACGACCTTAAAGCGCGTCAGAAAGCGCGCGCGGCTCTCCTCGTTGATGATGAGGTCGGCGTAGCGCTGCCTATAGCGCGTCTCCGCGTCCGAGAGTCCCTTGTGCTTGTCGGGCAGCGGCCGAATGCTCTTTGTTAAAAGCCGCAGCTTCTTGACGCGCACCGAAAGCTCGCCCTTGTTGGTGCGAAAAAGGGTGCCCTCGGCCGCGACGATGTCGCCTAAGTCAAGCGTCTTGAAAAAGGCGTAGGTTTCGGGCCCCACGTCGTTGGCGCCGATGAAGTACTGCATGGTGCCCGTGAAGTCGCGCACGGTGGCAAAGCTTGCCTTGCCCATGACGCGCTTGAGCATCATGCGGCCCGAGACCGCCACGGCCGGGGCGGCCGCTTCGAGCTCTTCGCGGCTCATCGCACCGTACTTTTCGCGCAGGTCGCCGAACAAATCCTTGCGCACGAAGTCGTTGGGGTAGGCAACGCCCGTCTCGCGCAGGTGCGCAAGCTTGGCGCGGCGCTCGGCAATGATGTGGTTTTCCTCTTCGGCGGCCTGTGCGGCCGTCTGCTGCGTGGTTGCTTCTTCGCTCATGTCCGGATCAAAAGTAAAAGAATTCGTAAAAAAGCGGTTGTCTTCTCGAGAGGGGCGTTTTTGGCTTAGACGCCCATCTTGAGGCTTGCCTCGATGAACTGATCGAGGTCGCCGTCGAGGACGGCGCCGGTGTTGCCGGTTTCGACATTGGTGCGCAAGTCCTTCACGCGGCTCTGATCGAGCACGTAGCTGCGGATTTGGTGGCCCCAGCCGATGTCGCTTTTGTTTTCCTCGATTTTTTCCTGCTCGGCCATGCGCTTTCTGAGCTCAAGGTCATAGAGCTTGGCCTTTAACTGGCGCAAAGCCTGCTCGCGGTTGTTGTGCTGGCTGCGGTCGTCCTGGCAGACCGTGACAATGCCCGTGGGAATGTGCGTGATGCGCACGGCCGATTCGGTCTTTTGAATGTGCTGGCCGCCCGCGCCCGAGGCGCGAAAGACGTCCACGCGCAGATCGGCGGGATTGATCGTGATTTCAATCGAGTCGTCGACTTCGGGGTAGACGAAAACCGAGGCAAAGGAGGTGTGGCGCCTTGCGTTGGCGTCAAAGGGGCTCTTTCGCACCAGCCGGTGAATGCCGGTTTCGGTGCGAAGCGTCCCGTAGGCCCACTGTCCCTCGACATAGATCGTGCAGCCCTTGATGCCGGCAACGTCGCCTTCACTTTCTTCGGTGAGCTTGGCTTGAAAGCCCGCGCGCTCGGCGTAGCGCAGATACATGCGCTCGAGCATGCTCGCCCAGTCCTGGGCCTCGGTGCCGCCGGCGCCCGCCTGAATTTCGATGTAGCAGTTGGCGCTGTCCTGCGGGCGATTGAACATGCGCTTGAATTCGAGCTTCTCGACGTCGTGCGCGTAGCCCTCGACATCGCGGGCTACGGCTTCGGCCCCCGCCTCGTCGCCTTCTTCAACGGCCATCCCGAAAAGCTCTTTGGCGTCGGAAATGCCCGCTGCGAGCCGGCCGAAGGTGCCCACCAGGTCTTCAAGGAGCTTTTGCTCCTTGCTGATCTCCTGGGCGCGCTTGGGATCGTTCCAGAGATCGGGATTTTCTACTTCGCGATTGACTTCCTCGAGCCGGCGCTGCTTGCGGTCGACGTCAAAGATACCCCCTAAGCTCAGCAAGACGGTGAGCCAGGTCGTCGCACAGATTGTTGATGTGATTGATGCGTTCAGCTTCCATGTGGCGCTCTCCCGGTGGGGAAACAGCAAAACGTGGGGAAAAACGACGGAACTTCGGTGCGACGGCAGCCGAAGTTTCCAAGAAAACAATGGGATGCAGTGCCGTCTTGCGGCAGGGTCTGCACAAAGGCACGCATTATACCGGCTTGATCCTGTTCCTATTTTTTGGTTTCTGGCCCTTGAGCCTCATTGGGCGCGTGCTCCGGCGCATGAGCGCATGGCGGCAGCGAAACACGAGCGGCAGGAGAAAAAGTGAAGTCGGGCGGAAACGGCATCAGGTGAAGCATGTAAATTGGACGCATTTACAAACAGAAACAATTTTCATTTCCATTTTTTTGCTTTATGTGCGCACGCCGGCGCGTCGGCCGGCCATTGCCTTTCGAATGCGCACAAACCCTGATTCCGAGGGCTTGACAGACACGGGGAAAAGAGGGGTTCCCAAGCGTTGCCGCGGGGGGAAAGTGAGGGGAAAAAAGAGGAAAAGGCTATCAAGTGAATAAAAATCATTCTCATTTACAGATAGAATCGCCAGACATTTCGACGCGCCGGCCTCCGTCCCGAAGGACGGTTGGATTGTTTGGCCGGCGCGCTAACCAAAGGAACCGGATTCATGACGACGATTCAACAACAAAAGACAGCAACGCAACCAAGCCGTGCAGGGAAGCTTTCCCGTGCAGCGCTCGCTGCGCCTGTCGCACTTGCTGCTTGCGCCGCCTGGGCTGTCGAAGAGGGGGGGTTACACGGAGCTTGACACCTCGGTGGTGTCGGCTTCGGGTTACGCGCAGGACGTGCGCGAGGCGCCGGCGAGCGTCTCGGTGATCACCCGCGAGGAGCTCGAAAGCAAGCCGGTGACGGACTTGGGCAACGCCATCGGCGACGTGCCGGGCGTGGATATTGACACCACCAAGATGGGCAACAGCACGATCTCCATTCGCGGCTTTGACTCGGCCTATACGCTTTTGCTGATCGACGGGCGGCGTCAAAACGTCAGCACGGCCATGATGGACAACGGCTTTGACCCGTCGACCACATTTATTCCGCCTGTGGGCATGATCGAGCGCATCGAGGTCCTGCGCGGGCCGGCCTCGACGATCTGGGGGTCGGATGCCGTGGGCGGCGTGGTGAACGTCATCACCAAAAAGCACCCGAATGAACTCACGGGCAGCGTGACGCTCGAGGCCACCCTGCAGGAGCACAGCGAATACGGCAATCGGCAGGGCGCGAGCTTTTACTTCGGCATTCCGCTCATTGAGGACCGCTTGTCGCTTACCCTGCGCGGGCGCTATCAAAAGCACGACGAGACTGAAATCATGGCGCCGCCCGATGCGTCGGGCGTTTCGAAGTACGCTTCGCACTCGCCCACCGAGGGCTATACCTCAAACATCGGCGGACGCGTGACCTGGACCTTGAATGAGGCCAATACGGTCTTTGCGGATTTGGATTTCTCGCGCTTTAAGGGCGGCTCGCTGCAAACGAGCAACCGCAGCATCCAGTCGCGCCGGTGGTATCACAAGTACAACGCCGTGGTGGGCCACGAGGGCGACTATGGGTTCGGGAAGACCGACACCTACTTCATGTGGAACGAGCTTGCGCTCATGAAGACCAAGACCGACCGCAATGCGTGGTCGCCTGCGAGCGCCGCCTCGAGCGAAACCTCAGGCTCCTTTGGCGATCCGCTGAAGGTGTCGACCACCTACACGCTGGCCACGAAAACAGTGATGCCTTTTGACTTCGGCAGGTGGGGCGGCATGAACTTCACGGCGGGCATTGAAGGCAGCTACGAAGAGTACGAGGACCGGACGGCAACGGACGCCAACTCGCGCGGCCCCTTTGATCAGACGACGATGTCGGCTTTTGGCGAGGGCGAGTACTTCTTTAACGAAAACTGGAGCGCCACGGCAGGCGCCCGCGTGCACTGGAGCGACATCTTCGGCGCGCACCTCGCGCCGCGCGCATACCTCGTCTACAAGCCCCTGGCATGGCTGAGCTTTAAAGGCGGCGTTGCCGCCGGCTACAAGACGCCCAATGTCAAGCAGCTCTCAAGCGGCTTCTACGACGGCGTCGAAGTAGGCGACCGCACCTGGGGCAACCCGGATCTGCAGCCCGAGGAAAGCTGGAGCTACGAACTCTCGACGACCGTGGATGTCGGGCGTCTGGGACAGATCACGGTCGGCGGCTTTTACACCGACTTTAAAAATCTCATTTCGAGCGAGGAAGTGCCTGAGTACTGCACCTCGGGCAGCGGCAACAGCTGCGACGAGCGCATGATCAACCACGGCAAGGTGGTGGCCAAGGGTATTGAGGTGCTCTTTCAAACGGCGCGCTTTTGGGGCTTTTCCATGACGGGCGGCTACACGCTCACCGACAGTGAAATCAAGGAAGGCCCCGATGCGGGCGAGCGTCCCAACGAGCTGCCGCGCCACAGCCTGCAGCTGCGGGTTGACTACCAAAACGGCAACTTCAATGCCTACGTCAAGAGCAATTCGAAGTTCGACATGGTCTCCAACAACACCAAGTCGGGCCCGGGCGTCGGCGTGAAGTACAAGAACTACACGTTGGTCGACGTGGGCGCAAGCTACCGCATTGCCAAGCACCACAAGATTGCGCTTGCGGTCAACAACGTGCTCGACAAAGACACCGTTCTCTGGGTCGACAAGGTGGGCGCGACCGGACAGGCCAACGCCTACCGGCAGTACTTCGACGGCCGCAACGTGTGGCTCTCCTACACCTATGACTTCTAACGGTTGGGCCTGACGCCCGGGAAGGAAGGCGCCGCCCTTCGGGCCGCGTGAAAAAAACAAAGCTCATTTTTCGCGCGCTCCGTGCGGGCGGCGCTCTTTGAACGCATCACTTTTTAACCAACACTGCATCAGGGGGAGAACAGCGCCATGGAACTCTTGAAGGAGAGCGTTGACTACATCGTGTTCGGCATTTTGGGACTGATGGGGTTTGTGACGGTCTGGCTTACCATCGAGCGGCTTCTTTTCATGCGGCGGCTCGACATGGGCCGCTACGCAAGCCGCGAGGAATTTGACGAAGCGCTCACCAACAACCTCACGACGCTTTACGTGATCTACTCGAATGCGCCCTACGTGGGGCTGCTCGGGACGGTCGTGGGCATCATGATCACCTTCTACGACATGGGGACGGCCGGCACGATCAACGCCTCCGACATCATGACGGGCCTGTCGCTTGCCCTGAAGGCAACTGCGCTGGGGCTTGCCGTCGCCATCCCGACGCTCATCATCTACAACGGCCTGCAGCGGCGCATCAATGTGCTCTCGGCGCGCTACAAGGAGCCGGCGGCATGATCGAAATTCCCAAGAAGGAGCCCCTTAACATCGTCCCCTTCATCGACATCATGCTGGTGCTGCTGGCGATGGTGCTCTCGATTTCAACTTTCATTGCCAAGGGCGAAATTGCGGTGGAGCTGCCGAAGTCCCCCTCGTCGAGCACGGCAAGCACCGATTCCAACGCGCGCATGATTCAGGTCGACGGCGCAGGCGACATTTTCTTGGAAGGCCAAAAGGCCGATGCCGCGGCCCTGGAGCGCTTCATTGTCGAAACCCCGCGCGAGGAGCGCATTGTGCTGCGCATCGACAAAAACGCGCGCTTTGAGCACTTCATCGGCATCGTTGATCTCTTCAAGAAACACCAGCATGAGAATTTCACCATTGCCACGGAAAAAGCCGATGCCGCAGGATAAATGCGCAGCAGACCGGCGGCGCATGCGGAGCTCCTTTGCGCTGGCCTGTGCGCTTTACGTGCCGCTTCTGGCGCTTGTTGCCTGGCGCACGCCCTCGCTTGCCTTTACGCCGGCTGGGCAAACGGCAACGGTGTCGATTTCCTTTGCGCAAATGAGCGGCGCAACTGCCGCCGCGGCCTTCGAGACGCCCGAGGGGGCCGAGCCCTTCAAAGAGCCTCTTGAGAGACCCCGGCCGCCGCAGCCTGAGCCCGAGGTCGAAGCAGTCCCGGAGCCCGACCCCAAACCCGACCCTGAATCCGACCCAACGCCCGAGCCGGAGCCCGAGCCTGTCATGCAGGAAAAGCCCAAGCCCGCTCCCGAGCCCAAGCCTGAGCCCAAACGCGAGCCGGTACGCAAAGAAACCCCACGGGCCAGGCCGCAGGCGCCCAAGCCCCCGGCGCATGAGCAAGCCGCGCAACAGGCTGCCCAACAGCCTGCTCCGAGCGCATCTGCTCCCACTGACGTGACCGCTTCCCAACAGAGGGTCGGTGCGCCGACGGCAGGGGCGGCCAACGGCATGGCAACGCTTGTGTTTGGAGAAACCGACGATCCGTTCCTTGCGCAGGTCAAGCGCCGCGTGGAAGCCCACGTCAAGTACCCGCGCAAGGCGCGCATGATGCGCATGCAGGGCAAGGCGATCGTGCAGTTTGTTGTGGAAAAGGACGGCACGTTAAGAGAGCTTGAGCTCTACCGCTCCTCGGGGCACGAGCTGCTCGACAAGATGGCCGTGCACGCCATCCGCAAGGCGCAGCCCGAGTGGGGAACCCCTCAGTCGATCGTGCGGCTTCGGTTTCCGATTGCCTTTGAGCTCACGAGCTGATCAGCGCTCTGCGCGCTTTGGAGCGTGGAATTTGCGGCGGGAGAAAAACACGGCGCTGTTTGGTTTTCTCCCGTGCAGCACTCCCGGCGTACAGGCGGGTTTCGCTGCGCTCCGGGAGTCGTATCGTTTGGCCCGCTTGTTGCAGGCCGCAGAGCTCAAGAGGGGCGCGCCGGGCTTGCCGCGGCAATGCCCAGCGCCTTTTCGACATCGGAAAACATGATGTCCATGGCCGAGACGCCGCCCTCGGCAAGGTACCAGGCCGCGGGCGTGAGATAGGCGATGCGGCCTTCTTTTTTGGCCTTCATTCGATTGACGAGGTCGTTGTTCAGAATGTCCTGCGCAAGCTTCGCGCCGGGCCGCGCGATGGCCGAGTCGCGATCGAGCACAAAGAAGTAGTCGGGATCGAGCTTGACTAAGAGCTCAAAGGAGCTCTCGTTGCCGTGATTGGCATTGGCCTCGGAGGCGACATTGACAAATCCGAACTCGTTGCCGATGAGCGAGCAGCGTGCGGCGTTGCCAAGCAAATTGACGTGCGCGCTGGTGACGAGCCCCACAAGGGCCGTCTTGCCCCGGGCGGCTTCCCGGATGGCCGCAAGGCGCGTGGAAAAACCCATGATGTCGCGCCGTGCGTCTTCGGAGCGGTTAAAGATTTTGGCGAAGTTCATCAGGTTGGCTTCAAAACTCTTGAGCGTGCCGATGCTGCGGTCGGTGGAGAGGTAGACCACGGGGGCGATGCGCGAGAGTTCCTTGTATTTCTTTGCCAGACGCCCGCTGATGAAGATGATGTCCGGCTCGCTTGCCATCAGCCCCTCGAGGTCGAGCTCCTTTAAGGTGCCGATGTTTGCAACCCGGGGCGTTTTTTTGAAGTACTTCGCAAGATAGGGCACCGGCGTTGTCTGCGTCATTGCAACGATGCGCTCCGTCAGTCCCCAGTGATCGAGAATGTCAAGCGAGGCCATGTCGGCCACGGCGATGCGCTGAGGATTCAGGGGAACGTCCACGGAGGCCGCAAGCGAGCGCTCGTTTAACGTTGCCACGGTGATTGTTTTTTGCGCGGGCGCGGCAAACAACTTCATGGCGGGCGTCATGCAGAAAATGCCGCAGGCCGTTGCGGCGGCCGCAAAGGTGCGGCGGCTTAATGTGTGCGTCATGAGTTCAAGGTGTTCCAAAAGGTGGGCGCGGCGCGAGGCTTGAAGCTTTTTGGAGAGCGAACTCAAACAAGGGAGCTGTTTGGCCCGAACAGGGGCAAGCCGGAGCCCTCGGCGCGCAGTGAAAAAAATCGTGTCAGTGAAAGATCGCCAGCGGCCGGCCGTCAATGCGATGAATCTCGAAGTCAACGCCATAGAGGTCCTTGAGCGTGTCTTTTGTCATCACCTCTTCAACGGGCCCCCAGGCCGCGATGCGTCCGTCGGCGAAAGCGCAGATGTAGTCCGAATAAAAGGCGGCGAGGTTGATCTCATGGAGCACCAGGATCACGGTCTTGCCCAACTCGTCGCACAGACGCCGCACGAGCTTCATCATTTGCGCGGCGTGATAGATGTCGAGGTTGTTCGTGGGCTCGTCAAAGAGAATCACCTCGGTGTCTTGTGCCAGCACCATGGCAATGAGGGCGCGCTGGCGCTGACCGCCCGACATTTCGTCGATGAAGCGCTCGCGAAACTCTTCGAGCTCCATGTAGGCGATCGCCCGGTCGATGATCTCGTGGTCTTTGGCCGTGAGATGCGTGCCGCTGTGCGGAAAGCGGCCGAAGGCCACCAGTTCGTGGACCGTGAGCTTCATCTGCAGGTTGT
The DNA here is from genome assembly GCA_019418605.1 of Sutterella sp. Classification (GTDB taxonomy): domain Bacteria; phylum Pseudomonadota; class Gammaproteobacteria; order Burkholderiales; family Burkholderiaceae_F; genus Duodenibacillus. The sequence goes on from DYBN01000061.1 coordinate 55,709, forward strand.
TGCTCTGCGTGAGAATCGCCAGATGTCGGGCAAGCTCCCTGCTTTTCCAGTCGAGCACGTCGCGCCCCTTGAAGTCAATGGTGCCGGCGCTGCGCGCGACAAGGCGCGCGAGCATCCCGAGCACCGTCGACTTGCCCGCGCCGTTGGGGCCGATCATGGAGATCACCTTGCGGGCAGGGAGTTCAAGCGAGACGTCTTCAACGACCGTTTTCTCGCCGTAGGACTTCCGGAGATTGCGAATGTGGATCATGCGTGTGTGAAAAACGAGTCGGAACGTTTAAAAAGAGCGAAAAAAGGGGGAATTGCGGCGCGCGGCGCAGCCTCGAGCCTTTCCTAACGCCGGTCGGCCGTGAGAATGAGGTAGAGAAAGTAGAGTCCTCCGCCGATCGTGATGAAGACGCTCACCGGGACGCTGTAGAGCGCGAGGTGTTCGACCACAAACTGGCCGGCGGCCAGAATGACCATTCCGATCAAAACCGAGCCTGCAATGAGCGTGCTGTGCCGGTAGGTTTTAAATAGAGCGCGGGCGAGATTGGCCGTGATGAGCCCCATAAAGGAAAGCGGCCCCACCAAGGCCGTCGCCACGGCGATGTAGAGCGCAACGCCAAGCATCAGGCGGCGCACGGTGCGCGTGTAGTCCACCCCGAGGCTCACCGCCTGATCGTGGCCGAGCGCGAGAATGTCAAGCACTGCGATTTCGCGGCGCAGCCGCCAGGCAACGGCAGCCAGACACACGAGGGCGGGAATAATGACGGCGGCGTTGACGTTGCTGAAGTTGGCGACAAGCGTATTGATGAGCGCGTCGTACTCATTGGGATCCATGATGCGGGTGAGCGACGTTTGTGCACTCGAAAAAAAGGTCGAGAGCACCGTGCCGATGAGCAGGATGTAGAGCACGTTGCCGCCCGTGCGGGCAAACACCGTGTTGTAGATCAATTGAGCCACGGCGCCCATGACGATGAGGTCAACGGCAAAGGAGACGATCGCATCCGAGGCAAACACGCTTGCCGATCCGAGGAAAAAGACCACGGCCGTGTGAATGAGCACGTAGAGCGAATTCATGCCCAGCAGACAGGGCGTCACGATCGTATTGCGGATGATCGTCTGAAAGACGAGCGAGGCTGAGGCAATGGCAAAGGCGGCCGTGAGCATTGCCGCCAGACGCGGGGCGCGCAGCGACATGGCAAAGTCAAAGAACTTCGGGTTGACGAAGGCAAATTGATAAAGCCCGATGCTCAGCAGCGTGATCAGGGCGAGCACGGCAAGCGTTCTGCGCATGCGCCGCGCACGGGAGGCCGCCTGCAACGACGTGAGAGTTGGAAAGCAGCTTGCTCTTTTCATTGGCGGGAATCCTCTTGCGAGACAGGCGCTTGCGCGGTTTGCAGCGCGCTCCGTCTTGGGATGAAGGCGGCTTGGGAGTTTGATAGACCAAAGAGCGCGCGCAGGTTCTTTGCCGAAATCGCCTTGCGGCCGTGGTTGAGGCGGTAAAAAATAAGCGCAATGAAAGTGAGGCTTCCCACGGTGCCGATGATGAGCTCGATGGGAAGCTCGTAGGGCGCGATGATGCTGCGGCCGATGAGGTCGCACGTCAGAACAAAGAGCGCACCGAAAAGCGCCGTGTCCGCAAGCGTGGCGCGAAGATCATCGCCCTTAAAGAGCGCCACAATGTTGGGCACGATGAGCCCGATGTAGGAGATGGCGCCCACGACGGTGACCACGGCCGCAGTGATCATTGCCGCAATCGTGAGCCCGGCAAAGAGCACCACGTTGTAGTTGACGCCGAGATTGCTTGAGAAGTCGCGCCCCATGCCGACGATGTTGAACTGCTTGGCGAAGACAAAGGCGATGACAACGAGGGGCAGGGCAAGCGCCACAAGCTCATAGTTGCCTTTAAGCACAAGCGAGAAGTGCCCCACAAGCCAGGTCGACAAGGCCTGCGTCATGTCAAAGCGAAAGGCAAGAAAGTTGGTGATGCCCCCGATCACGTTGCCAAACATGATGCCCACCAGGGGCACGAGCACGGGATCCTTCAAAGGCATGCGCATGATGAACCATACAAAGAGCCAGGTGCCGGCGATGGCGGCGCCAAAGGCAAAGAAAGCGCGCCCCAAGAGCGTGGAGTCGGGCAGAAACAAGAGCGCAAGCAAAATGCCGAACTGTGCCGAAGAGATCGTTGCTCCCGTCGTGGGAGAGACAAACTTGTTGGCGCACAGCTGCTGCATCAGCAGCCCCGCAATGCTCATGCCGATGCCCGTGCAAAGAATGGCAAGCAGCCGCGGCAGGCGCGAGATCACAAGTAGTTCAAGCGACTCAACATCGCCCTCGAGAATTTTGGAGGGCGTGACATCGGCCGCGCCCACAAAAAGGGAAAAGATGCTGACAACAAGCGTCAGAAAAAAGAGCCAAACGGTCGAGCGCGTCATGAGCAAAGAGGGCGCGAAAGCAAAGTGTCTGAAAAATAAAACTATGAGAATAATAATGAAAATCATTCCCATTTCAATCGAGTCTGAAGCCCTTGCAGAGCGGCGCGTTGCGAACGGCTGCGGAAGGCTCTGTCGGGAAGCAAAGATGCCGTGGTGACGCCGTCGAAGAGGCGATTCTTGGGGATGCGTGACGGTCGCTGCGTGCATTTCCCAAAAACAAGGTTTGGGGCAAGACCATTGAGTGTTGACGGATACTTGCTGAGGCCAAAGAGGCACAGGGATGAAATGAGAGGTTGGGGCTGACGGTGCTCGTTGATCAAGCTGCCGGTGACCTCGTCGGTTGATTCTTGAACCGATACAATCGTCGTTCAAACGCTTGATCGCAGAAAGTCACCATGGCAGGCACTGAACTTCAACCGCTCCCGTTGTCCTTTTCAGGATTTTCCCTGCTTCGGGAGAGAGGGAGAATCTACGTTGACAAGACCGCGCTGATCCACTCGCTGTGTGAATCTGATGGATCGCAGCAGGTCTTTCTTGCCCGGCCGCGGCGCTTCGGCAAATCGCTGCTCGTCTCGACCTTCGAATCGCTTTTCAAGTACGGCCTGAGAGATTTCAAGGGGCTCGCCATTGAAAAACTCTGGACCGACAAAACTTACCCGGTCGTGCATCTGGATCTCTCCGCCACCCGGGAATTTTCAGACTTTGCGACTTTCAAGCTGCTCTTTGAGCGCATACTCCTGCGCCGCTTCAGGAAAACCGGTTTCGTTTACGATCCCTTGGCAGAGGACGATGTGATCGGCCAACTCGACGATTGGCTCGATGGCCTGTCGGACAACTCTTTGGTTGTGCTCATCGATGAATACGACGCGCCTCTGACTGCCTGCCTGCACCAGACGGAGCTTTTCACGCAAGTGCAGTCCGCAATGAGCCGTCTCTTCCTGATGCTCAAGGAACATTCGAGCTGTCTGCGCTTTCTCTTCATCACCGGCATCACGAAGTTGAGCAACACAGGCATCTTCTCGGGATTCAACAGCTTGGAAGATATTTCCCTGGATTCCGACTACGGCACGATTCTGGGGTATACCGAAAAAGAGGTTGAAGAGTACTTCGGTCCGTACATTGACCGGGCCGCTCAGAGACTGGGCTTGACCAGCCGTGCACTGCTCGATGAGCTTCGCATCAACTACGACGGCTTTTGTTTTGACAAGCAGGCTTCGACGCATGTCTACTGCCCGTGGTCTGTTCTCAATTTCCTCAAAAAGCCGCAGGAAGGCTTTGAAAACTATTGGTATTCAAGCGGCGGAAATCCGTCCGTACTCTTGAATTATCTGAAGGCTCACCATCTGCAGGCCCCGTCTTCTTTTGACAAAGCCTTGGTTTTGGAGGTCAAGGCGCTCAAGTCCTCCCAGCAGTACCGTGAACTGGCGCTTGCGGTTCTGCTCACGCAAACCGGATACCTCACGATCAAAAGTTGTCCAAGCGACGGATACGTCGAGCTTGCCTATCCGAATCGGGAGGTTCGGTGCTCCATGGCGCAGCTCTACGCCGACGAACTTCTAAGTGGCGTCGATCGCGAGACGATTGACATCGTCAAGCTCAAGCAAAACCTTCTGCAATGCAATCTCGACGAGGTGGCGCGCATTCTCAATCTGGTCTTCAACGTGATTGACTACAAGAACTATCCGGTGACCGATGAGTCCGTCTGCCGGGGATTTCTGCAGGTGCTCTTCATGGGCGCGGCGATGTTCCCGCAGGTCGAGACTCACACGGCCTGCGGCCGCAGCGATCTTGAAGTCGACGTCGGGAACCGGCGCTGGGTTTTCGAAACCAAGTTCGCTCGCAGGCCGGAGGACGCCGACCGTCTTCTTGCCGAAGGCCGCGAACAGATGCTCAAGGGACGCTACGGCGAGACGCTGCACAAGGCCAAGTTGCTGCGCGCCGTCCTTGTCTTTGACGGCAAAGCGCGTGCATTCACGCGCTGGGCGCTTGTTGAAGAAGCTGCAATGGGGGCGGCAGGAAAGTAAGTTGCCCAAAGACCTTCAGGCCAACATTGAGCCAAGAGCCTGCATGCAATAGTCGTTTCTAAGACACGGCGGGCAACAGCGGCTGCTGTTGCATGCCGCAAGACAAGAGCGCCGCCGCTTGCTTTCGGCGGGCGCCCCCGCAATGCGGCGGTTGCGCGTCTTAAAAAAAAGGCCCTTGGGCACCGTTGCTTTTTATTCCTCCATGGCCTCAACGACGAGCTGCACCGAGCGGCGTCCCATGAATTCGTTGATTTCGGGCCGGTAGGCGAGCCGCACGTGCGTCGGTACGGGAGTGCTGCGGCGAAAGTAGATTGCCTCAAAGCGGTTGCCCGCAAGATCAACGACGAGCTTGAGGTGCGCGTCCTTGAGGATGCGCTGGCTGATTACGGTGAAGTCGTTGGCAAAAAGCGGCCGCTCAAAGCCCTGGCCCCAGATGCGCTGCTGCACTGCTTCGACCAAGCCAAAGGAGATTTCCTCAGGCGACAGGGCCCCGTCGATGTAGACCACGCGCTCAAAGACTTCCGGGTCGGTCGTCTCCTTGACGGCGGCCTCAAAAAGGCGGCTGAAGCGCTCGAGCTTGTCGGCCTTGATGGTGAGGCCCGCGGCCATGGCGTGGCCGCCGAAGCGCTCGATCACGTCCGGGGCGCGCTTGCTGATCAAGTCAAGCGTATCGCGCAGGTGAATGCCTTCAATCGAGCGGCCCGAGCCCTTGAGCAAGTCGCGGTCGTCTCTGGCAAAGGCAATCACCGGGCGGTGCGTGCGCTCCTTCAAGCGGCTTGCCACAAGGCCCACGACGCCCTGATGCCAGTCTTCTTCAAAGAGCGTGATCGTGGCGTGGTGCCGCCAGTCCATGTTGGCAAGGCGCTCAACGGCGTCAAGCTGCATGCTGTCTTCAAGCCCGCGCCGCTCGCGGTTTAGGGCGTCGAGCTCCTCGGCATAGCGGCGCGCCGTCTCGGCGTCGTCGGCGAGCAGGCACTCGATGCCCACGCCCATCTCCGTGAGGCGGCCTGCCGCGTTGATGCGCGGGGCGATGGCAAAGGAGAAGTCGCGGGCCGTGGCGCACGTGACGTCGCGCCCTGCCACTTCAAAAAGCGCGTTGATGCCCGCGAGCCCCAGCCCGCGGCGCACGCGCGAGAGCCCCTGGGCGACGAGCACGCGGTTGTTGTGGTCAAGCTTGACCACGTCGGCGACGGTGCCCAGAGCAACAAGGTCGCTCAAGCGGTCTAGCCGCGGCTGGTTTTGCTGCGTAAAGACGCCGCGCCGGCGCAGTTCGGCGCGCAGCGCAAGCAGGACGTAAAACATCACGCCGCAGCCCGCAAGAGACTTGCTCGGGAAGGCCGAGCCGCGCACGTTGGGGTTGACGATGCAGGAGGCGTTGGGGAGCGCATCTCCCGGCAAATGGTGATCCGTGATGATGACGTCGATGCCAAGCGCCCTGGCGCGCTCGACGCCCTCGACGCTTGCAATGCCGTTGTCAACCGTGATGATGAGGTCCGGCGCTGGATCGGCGCTTGCGGCCAGATCGACGATCGCAGGCGAGAGCCCGTAGCCGAACTTGAAGCGGTCGGGGACGATGTAGCGCACGTCAAGCCCCATCATGGCAAGCCCGCGCACGGCGACGGCGCAGGCTGTCGCCCCGTCGCAGTCGTAGTCGGCAACGACCGTGACGCGGCGCTTTCTTAAAACGGCCTCGGCAAGGAGCTCCGCTGCGCTCTGCGCGCCTTCAAGCGTTGCGGGCGGCAGCATCGAGCGCCAGTCTTCAAGGAGGTCCTCGGGACGCGTGATGCCGCGCGCGGCTAGCGCCTGCGCAATCGGGCGCAGAATGCCCGCGTGCTCGAGCCTCTCGCAGGCGATTTTGTCGTACGGGCGAAGGGTAAAGCGCGTTTTCACAGTGCGCCCTCCGGCCTTTGGGCTTCTTCAGATGCCGCTCCTTGGGCAAAAAGCCAGGAGCGCGCGGAAAGTTTCTTTCCCGGGGCAAGGCGCGAGAGAAACGATTTCGGGTCGTTGTTTTTCTTCAATAGCGTCAGCGTGAGCCCCTCGCCGCACCCCACGATGACCGCGTGATCGCACCCCTTGCGGCGGGCCGCGGCCGACAAGGCGTCAACCTGCGCAACAACCGCGTCGAGCCGCTCCTGCCAAAGCGTCCAGTCCCGGGCAAGCCAGGGCTTGTAGAGCGCGTCGATCACGGCAATGCACTCGCCGTTGGGCGCATCGGCGGGCCAGGTCTCGGCGTTGGTGATTTTTCCCAGCCGGTGGTTGAGAATGCCCGCGGCAAGCGCCCAGCCCGTGATGGCGTCGTCGTCGGTGAGCACGCTGCGAATGCGCGTGGGGGGATAAAAGTTGCTGTAGCAGCCCCCGCCTGAAATCCAAAGCGTATTGACGGCGCGCCCGCTGCAGGAGAGTCCGGCAGCTGCAAGCGCATGGTTCAGGGCGTTGAGATCGTCCACCGCCCGATCGACGGATTCGGCCGATTCGGTTGCGGGCTCGAGGTCGATCGCCGCGTCCGGCGCATGGCCCTCAAGAGCCTCAAAGGGGCGGGCGGCCACGCCCCAAGGGGTTTTTCGCGTGAGATAAAGCGTCCGGTCCCAGCGCTGCAGCCGAAAGCCGCGCTCGCGCAGCGGCACGGTCATGCTCGAGCAAAAGGCTTCAACGGCTGCTTCAGTCGGATCGATGCGCGAGAGCGCCCCGTTTTCATCGGCGTGGGCAAGCGTGAGCGACCAGACTTCGTTGGCAAGCTGCGGGCCCTGATTAACAGACCAGACATAGGGCGCGCACACCGCGGGCAGCGCCCGGCGGCATAAAACCGACCACGCCCAAATGAGGTGCACCGAGCGCGAAAAGGCCCGCGAGTGAAAGCTTTGCACCACGGGCTCGTCGGTGAGGTTCGTCGACAGCCGCGAGAGCGTCTCAATGGCCTTTGAAGAAACAAGGGGCTCTTCGCGGGAAGAAAGAATCAGGCCGGGAATGAGAAAGTACACCTGCTGCATGTTGACGAGCCGAATCCGCTGAAATTCAAAAAGACTGAAAAAACAAAAGCCCGCGCCAAAAGCCGGGCCAGATGCGCACGCATTCACTGTGCGCACGCCGACCGTGCGCGCGAGGCGTCAGTTTGCCCTTTTGCGCGGGCCGCACAAAAGGGCAATAGACAAGGAAAAGCGCGCAGGCAACGAAGGCCTGGCGCAGGACCTGAAAAGGCCCGGGGGCGCGCTTTTAGAGCCCGTGGGTGGGCTTGATGCCCGCGCCCAACACCACGCGCATCAAATCGGCCACCGTGCCCGAGTTGGTTTTGTCCATGATCGAGGCGCGGTGCGCTTCCACCGTCTTGATCGAAATGCCCAGATCGTCGGCGATTTGCTTATTGAGGCGTCCGGCCGTGATGCGCTCCAGAACCTGCTGCTCGCGCGCGGTGAGCTTTCTGAGCAGCGCCTCGTTGAGGCTGCGCCGCTCGTTTCTGACGCGCCGCTCGCGGGCTTCCTGCAGCATGCGCTCGACCTGCTGCTTGAGCGCCGCCTGATCAAAGGGTTTTTCGATGAAGTCCACGGCCCCCTTTTTGAGCGCGTTGACCGCCATCGGCACGTCGCCGTGGCCGGTGATGAAGATGATCGGGAGATCGGCGTTGCGCGCGATGAGGTGTTCCTGAACCTCAAGTCCGCTCATGCCGTTCATGCGGACGTCGAGAAGCAGAACGGCGATTGCGTAAGGGTCGTACTTGGCGATGAAGCTCTCGCCGCTGTCGTAGAGCTCCACCTTGTAGTCGCTTGCTTCAAGCAGCCACCGGATGGAGTCGCGCACGGCCTCGTCGTCGTCGACGACATAGACCGTCCCGAGGGTCTGTGTGGATTCGGTAGTGGTGTAGTTGGAAAAAGGCATAAGTGCTTCCCTTTTTATTTTTCTTGGCTGCTCGCGCCCGTCTGGGTGTCGGCGGGGCTGCCGGCGGCTGCAGGGGAGGCCGGCAGCAAAAGCTTGAATATTGTACCGCCCTCGGGATTGGGCTCGAAGCTCAGTCGCCCGTGGTGACTTTCAACGATCGAGCGGCAGATGTTGAGCCCGATTCCCATGCCGGTGCGCTTCGTTGAGTAGAAGGGATCAAAGATGTGGCGGGCTGCTTCGGCATCAATCCCGCAGCCCTGATCGGCAATGGTGAATTCAACCGCGCGCGGCAGCCGCCGCACGGTGAGGCGCACCTGCTGCGCGTGCGTCTGCAGGCTTGCCTCCATGGCGTTTTTAAGAAGATTGATGAGCACCTGCTCGATCAAGACGGGGTCGCAGACGATTGTCTCGCTTCCGGCGCTGATGTCAAGCGCAATCGTCATCCCGTACTTTTTAGCCTGCAGCTGGGCGAGTTCCAGGGTCTCGTCGAGAATGTGCGAGACGGCCGCGGGCACGCGCACGGTCTCTCCTCGTTTTGCAAAGCCGCGGATGCGGCGGATGATCTGCGCGGCGCGCTGCGTCTGATTGATGATCTTGTTGAGGCCCGCCTCGACCCCGGCTTCGGTGAGCTTGCCCGCCTTGAGCATGGTAAGCGTGGCCGAGGCGTAGTTCTGCACGGCGGCAAGGGGCTGATTGAGCTCGTGGGCAAGCGAGCTTGCAAGTTCGCCCATCGTCATAAGGCGAGATGCCTGCTCGGCGTTTTTTTGCTGCTGCTCGAGCATCTCCTCGTGCTCTTTTTTTACCGTCACGTCCTGAATCGTCAGAAGCTCAGCGGGCCTTCCTCCCATCCAAGTGATGTTTCGCGCGCCAATGAAAAACCACCGGCGCGTCGCCTCGTCGTAGACGGCGCTGCTTTGCGCGACCGGCCCCTGCTCCTTGATGAGCGCGGCAAGGCGCTGGTGCGCCGCGCCCGTGTTGCCGAAGACCTCGATGTAGCGCGCGTTGGCATAAAGAAGCTCGCACGTGCCGTCGGGGTTGACGTAGGCGACGCTTACGGCCGAGTCCATCGACTCGAGCACGCGGATCGTGCGCTCGTGCGCGACGGCAAGCGCCTGGCGCGAGCGCTTTTGCTGCGTGATGTCGCGCAGCGTCACAAGCCACCCGGGCTGGCGGCCGCCTTCGGAGAGCGAGCGCAGGGGCAGGATTTCGGCGGCGCACACAAAGCGCGAGCCGTCCTTTCTGCGGGCGTTGAACTCGGCGCGCACGATGTCGCCCGCGCCGGACTCTCCAAGATGGCCTTCAAAGTCAAAGACCTTCTGATCCTGCGGGCAGAAGCGGTAGGGAGGCGTCATGCCGATCGCCTCGCCCGGGGCGTCGGCCATGAGTTCGCTGAAGGCGTGGTTGGTGTAGAGAATTTTTCCCGTGCGGTCGGTCACCATGAGGCCGTCGAGAATCGACTGGCTCATCGTCTGCTGCACGATGATGCGCGCGCGCAGCTCCTCTTCGGTTTTTATCTGCCGGTACTGGTAGATCAGGATGCCGAGCATCGAGAGCACGAGCAGACAGCCAAAGAAGATGAGGCCTGCGATGAGCTTGGTGTAGCCGTAGGCCGAGTCCATGTGGGTGTTGACCACAAGCAGCTGCACGGCCTGCGGCAGCGGCGTCAGGGGAGAGGTGGTGCGGATGTTGTCGCTCGGGGTTTTGGGAAGCGCCGACTTGGGCCCGGCCACGGGCGAGGCGGCCAGAACCTCCCTGCCGTCGACCAAGAGCGAAATCTTGTAGCGGTAGCCGAGCGTCGTTTCCGTAAACTGCCGCAGCATCGAGATGAGGGCAATGCGCGCAACCCAAAAGCGGCCGTTGCCGGCGGGCAGCACCAGGTCGGTGTAGATGGCGCTGTTTTGGCTCAGCCTGTAGGGAAGCGACAGGGCCGCGGTTGAGATTCCGTCGGCGCGCGCCAGAGCGCGCAGGCTCTGTGCGGTTTCTAGTTTTACGCCTGCCCTTCTGGGCGCGGCCTCAAGCACCATGGGCGTGGAGCAGCTCTGGCTGATCACGCCCTCGCGGTTTACGACGGAGAGCTCGGTAAATTCCACGTAGCGGCCAAAAAGTTCGGATGCCGCGGCGCACACGGGCCCGGGGGAGGCTCTTGCGGCAAGCTCCTTTAGCTGCTCGGAAAACACAAGCATGCGCCGCTCGAACTGCCGGGCAATCGACTGCGTCATCGCCACCTGCGCCTCGGTTTCGAGCTTGCGCGTTTCAATGCTCACGGCCCAGGAGACGTAGGCAAAGACGGCGAGCATCAGCACGATCACGCCGAAGGTGATGTAGATGCCGCGGCGGCTCACGGGGCGGGCGCTGCTGCTGACAAGCTCAAGGAGCTTGTCGTCGATCTGAACGGATTGATCCGAATCACGCATGAGGCTTGTGGCTCGAGTGCAGATGCGAAAAGAAAAGGTCCGATAAAACCCGCGCAGGCAAGCGCGCGTTTTTCTATCCTGCAAGTGTAGGTGTTTTCGTAAAGAGTGGACGCAGGCCTTCAAAATTGGGGCAAAGCAAAAAGAAAGCCCCGGCGCTTTTGCCGTGCTTTCTGTCCGCAAGCCTTTCCCTATACTTTTGGGCATCCAAATGGCGCGCTCGCGGGGCCCCGAGGGCTATCGAAGCGCACGATTTTTCAGGCATCAAAAGCAAGAGAAAAGACACACCATGACGCAAGACGAGATGAAGCGGCTCGTGGCCCGGGCCGCCGTAGAGGAAGTGCCCGAAGGAAAAATTCTGGGCGTGGGAACCGGCTCGACGGTGGATTTTTTCATCGACGCCCTCAAGGAAAGCGGCAAGGCGATCCCGGCGTGCGTCTCTAGCTCCGTGCGCTCAAGCAAAAAACTGCAGGCGCTGGGCTTTCGCGTGCTCGACCTCAATGAAGTCGACTCAATCGGCGTCTACGTCGACGGCGCCGACGAGATCAACGGCGACTTCGCCATGATCAAGGGCGGGGGCGGAGCGCTCACCCGCGAAAAGATCGTGGCTTCGGTCGCAGAGACCTTTGTGTGCATTGCCGACGCCACCAAAAAGGTCGACGTGCTCGGCGCCTTTCCCCTTCCCGTGGAAGTGATCCCGATGGCGCTTGCATCGGTCGCAAGGCGGATGAAGGCGCTAGGCGGCGATCCCCGCGAGCGCGACTTTACGACCGACAACGGCAACCGGATTCTTGACGTCAGGGGATTGAAAATCACGGACCCCGAAGCGCTTGAAGACGCCGTCAACGGCATTGCCGGCGTGGTGACCGTGGGGCTTTTTGCGCACCGCCGCGCAGACATTTTGCTTTTGGGAACCCCGCAGGGCGTGCAGCGCTCGGTGTATGCGGGCGGCTCGGCCGCGCGGCGCCTGTAAAGCGCCCTCTGGTTCAAACTCATGAAAAAAGGGAGTTCGCGGCAGACGCCGGCGCTCCCTTTCTTTCTTTGCGGCTGCAGCCGCACTTGAAAACTCCCAAGGCCCGTTGAAAAACGCTGATCCAACAGGAAGCGGGCAAAAGTTCAGGCCTTACTCGACGGGCACGTGGTTGGGGACGTTTTCAACGCCCTTCCCAAAGAAGTAGTTCTCGCACTGCTCCATGAGGTGCTTTCTCACCTGCGGGTCGGCGCAGTTCAAGCCGTACTCGTTGATCATCATCGTCTGCAGCTTCATCCATTCGTCCCAGGCCTCCTTGCTTACCTGGGCCCAGATGCGCTTGCCGAGTTCGCCGGGAACGGGGGGATAGGCAAGTCCCGGGGCGTCCTTGTTGAGTTTGACGCAGTGAACCATGCGTGCCATAAGAAATGCTCTCCTCGTAAGTGTGTTGGGTTGCGGTGCCCGGGCCGAAAGCGCTCGCGCAGTCAGTCCTGCGCAGAGAGAGGCCCCGGGCGGCTAAAGCTTCTTGATCAGAATCTGCGAGCGGCGGTGCCAGTTGTACATGCGCTGCTTTTCAATGGGCAGGCTCTCAACCGGGGCGGGCTCGAAGCCGCGCTTGATGAACCAGTGCGCGGTGCGCGTGGTGAGCACGAAGATGCGCGTGAGCCCCAGGTCGCGCGCGCGCTGCTCAATGCGCCGCAGCAGTCTGTCGCCGTCGCCTGCGCCCTGAAAGTCAGGGTGCACGGCCACGGCGGCCATTTCGCCGATTTTAGCCTCGGGGTAGGGGTAGAGCGCGGCCGAGCCGTAGATGAAGCCGTCGTGCTCGAGCACCGTAAAGCGGCTGATCTCGCGCTCGATCTTCTCGCGCGGGCGCTTGACCAGGATTCCCTGCTGCTCGAAGGGCTCAAGCAGCTTGATGAGGCTGCCCACGTCGTCGATCGTCGCCTCGCGGATTGACTCCATGTTCTCTTCGGCCACCATCGTGCCCACGCCGTCGTGGGTAAAGAGTTCGGCCAGAATGCTGCCGTCAAGCGCATACGGGATGATGTGCACGCGGTCAACGCCCCCCTTGACGGCGCGAAGCGCAAAGCCCAGGTTGTAGACGTCTTCGTCGTCGACGAGCTTGTCGTCAATTAACTTCTGCGCGCGGCTTGCCGAAATGTCCTGCTCGACCACGCCGCCCACGCGCACGCCGGGCACGCCCACCGAGAGGATGAGCTTGTCGGCGCCGATGGCAACCGCAATCGAAGTGGCCACGTCTTCGGTCGTGATGTTGAAGGCCTCTCCCGTCGGGGAAAAGCCGAAGGGGCTGGCAAGAACGATGTTGTTGCGAGACAAGAGATCGATGATGCTCTCGGAGTCGACCTTGCGCACGACGCCCGTGTGCTGATGGTCGATTCCGTCGATGACGCCGATGGGGCGCGCGGTGACGAAATTGCCCGAGACCACCTTCACGCGCGAGTGCTGCATCGGGGTGTTGGGAAGGCCTTGGGAGAAGGCCGCCTCCAAGTTAAAGCGCGTCTCGCCGCAGGCCTCCTTGACGCACTCGAGCACCTCGGGGTCCGTGATGCGCACGCCCTTGTAGAATTTGCCCTCAAGCCCGCGCAGCTTCATGAGCGCTTCGATCTGCGGGCGGGAGCCGGGCACGAGCACGATGCGCACGCCCATGCTCGCCACCAGGCTGATGTCCATCACAAGATGATTGAGGAGCTTTTCGTCGGCGACGGCCTCGCCCGCGCAGCTGATGACAAAGGTGCGCCCGTGGTGCAGATGCACGTACGGGGCGAAGCTTCTTAACCACGCCACCCACTGCGGAAGCTCTTGCGCACCAGGCTCGGTGAGCGTGGGGACGTTGACGTGCAGGTCGAATTGTTCAGGTTGAGGCATGGCGCCGACACACCTTTGAAAAAAAACGCACCGAGTCGCCGGCGCGACCGTGCACGGCTTCTTGAAAGGGGCTCGCAGTGCGTTTGAAAAAGTGCGCAAAGCATAGCAAAGTGCGCAGGGCTTGCGCGGCGCGTCGTTTTCTCCCGCGCCGGCGCCGTGCGCTTTTTTGGCAATGCGCAAAGCTCCCGTTCACATCCAAAACCGATCTGAGTCTGATTTCTCTTTAATGGCTTCACAATCGAGCAATCCCTTTGAGGCGCTGCGCGGACTCGCCGTGCGCCGCGCCGTGAGCGTGCCGCAGGGCTCGCAGAAAAAAGCAGCGGCAGCGCTGCGCTTTGCCGACCCCGAGATTCGGCAGGCCGCCGAACAGGAGGCAAGAAAAAGAGCCCAAAAGGGCGCCCCGGCAACCGTTCAAAAGGAGCCTCAGAAAAAGGTTTTGCAAAAGGCCCCGGCTGCACAGGGCCTTCCCCGAGAGCAGCCGCAGGAAAAAACGCCCGGCAGGGCGGCATCCCAAGCCGCGCCGCTGCAAAAAACGTCGGAAAAAGGGAGCGGCACCGCGGGAAAGCGCAAAGTCAATGCGCCGCAACCGGGCGCAGCCCCTGCGGCAGTTCCGCATGCGCAAAAAGAGGTCTTGCCAAGGCGCCGTTCGGCCTCCCCTGCGGCCGGGGTGCAGGTCAAAGGGCAGGTAAAGGGCCCCGAGACGACGCAAAAAGCACGGGCGCCTCAAAAGACGGAAAGGGCGGAAAGGAAGGAAAAGGAGAAAAAGGCGGGCCCCGGGCGCCCCGCTCCTCATGCGGCGCCGGCAGTGCCCGCGCCGAGTCAGGTGCAGAAGGCGCAGAAAGTTCAGAAGGAGAGAAAGGAGAAGAAGGAGCAGAAGGGGGAGAATTGCCCCCGGAGAGCGCCTCAGGGCGCGCCGCAGGGCTGGCAGCCGCCGCGTCCCGTGACGGTGCCCGTGACGCTTGCCCCCGGGCTGCCCGTGAGCGAACACGCCGAAGAGCTCATCGAGGCCATCCGCACCAATCAAGTGATCATCGTCTGCGGCGAGACCGGCTCGGGCAAAACCACGCAGCTGCCCAAGCTCTGTCTTCTTGCCGGGCGCGGCACAAAGGGCCTCATCGGGCACACGCAGCCGCGGCGCATTGCGGCAAGCTCGATTGCCAAGCGCATCGCGCATGAACTCAACACCGACGTGGGCGAGGTCGTGGGCTACAAGGTGCGCTTTACCGACAAGACGATGCCAGGGGCTGCGGTCAAGCTCATGACCGACGGCATTTTGCTTGCCGAAACGCAGACAGATCCCTTCCTGCGCCGCTACGACACGATCATCATCGACGAGGCGCACGAGCGCTCGATCAACATCGACTTTTTGCTCGGCTACCTCAAGCGCATCCTCGCGCGCCGGCGCGACCTCAAGGTAATCGTCACGTCGGCCACGATCGACGCCGAGCGCTTTGCCAAACACTTTGAGATAGAGGGCAGGCCCGCTCCCGTCTACCGCATCGAGGGGCGCACCTATCCCGTGGAAATCCGCTACCGGCCCGTGGAGGATCTTGACGAAGACGACGACAGGACGCTGATGGACGCCATTGCCGACGCCTGCGACGAGCTGCAGATGGCGGGCCGCGGCGACATCCTCGTCTTTTTGCCGGGCGAGCGGGAAATTCGCGAGGCGGCCGAAGTTTTAAGGCGCCGCAACCGTCCCGGCACGGTGGAGATTCTTCCCTTGTACGCGCGGCTCTCGGCGCAGGAGCAGGAGCGGGTCTTTGCCTCGGGAGGCCTGCGGCGCATCGTGCTTGCCACCAACGTGGCCGAAACCTCGATCACGGTTCCGGGCATTCGCTACGTGGTCGATACGGGGCTCGCGCGCGTCAAGCGCTACTCGTACCGCAACAAGGTCGAGCAGCTTTTAATTGAACCGGTGAGCAAGGCCTCGGCCGATCAGAGAGCCGGCCGGTGCGGCCGCACGGCAAACGGCATCTGCATTCGGCTCTTTGACGAGGCAAGCTGGCAGAGGCGGCCCGACTTCACCGACCCGGAAATCATGCGCTCAAACCTTGCGGCCGTCATTTTGCGCATGAAAAGCCTCAGGCTCGGCGACGTGCGCGACTTCCCCTTCGTGCAGGCGCCTCCGGCAAGGGCCATTGCCGACGGCTACGCGATTTTGGCCGAGCTCCACGCGATCGACAAAGAGGGTCAGCTCACCGAAGAGGGCAGAGCTCTCGCGCGCCTTCCCGTGGATCCGAGGCTTGCGAGAATGCTGCTTGAGGCAAGCCGCCGAGGGGCGCTTAAGGAAGCCCTTGTCGTGGTCTCGGGCCTGTCGGTGCAGGACCCGCGCGATCGGCCTGTTACCGCGCAGGAGGCGGCCGACGCCGCGCACAAGCGCTTTGCCGACGAGAGAAGCGATTTTTTAAGCTACCTTCGGATGTGGCGCTGGTATGAGGACGCCTTTGCCAAGAAGGCCTCCAACAGGCTCTTTACCGAAGAGCTGCACCGCGTGTTCCTCTCTCCCAGACGCATGCGCGAGTGGCGCGACGTCTACCATCAGCTCCATGAGCTCACTGGCGAAATCGGCTGGCGGCTCAACACGGCCGAGGCCACTTACGAGGAGCTGCACCGAGCTCTTTTATCGGGCCTTTTGGGAAACCTGGGCCTGCGGCAGCTTGACGCGGACTTTCGCGCGCCGCCCTACCTCGGGGCGCGCGGCATTCACTTTTGGATTTGGCCCGGATCGGCTCTTGCAAAAAAAGGCGGCCGCTGGGTGATGGCGGCCGAGCTTGTGGAGACGAGCCGCCTCTTTGCGCGCTGCGCGGCCGACATCGAGCCCGAGTGGGTGGAGGCGGCCGCAGGGCACCTCATTAAAAAGAGCTGGAGTGAGCCGCACTGGGAGAAAAAGCGCGCCGAAGTCATCGCCTTTGAGCGAGGCGCTCTCTACGGCATGACCGTGTACGCGCAGCGGCGCGTGCAGTTTGCCCCGCACGACGCCAAGACCGCGCGCGAAATCTTTATCCGCGAGGCGCTCGTTGAGGGCGACTTCGAGACGCGCGCGCCCTTTTTCTTGCACAACCAAAAGCTCGTGCGCGAGATTCGGGACTTGGAAAACAAGTCGCGCCGCCCCGACGTGCTCGTTGACGAGGAGACGATCTACGGCTTTTACGACGCGCGCATCGGCCCCGAGGTCGTCGGGGGCGCGACGTTTGAGAAGTGGAGAAAAACGGCCGAGGCCGCCGACCCCAAGGTGCTCTTTTTGAATAAGGAAGACTTGATGCGGCACGACGCAAGCGGCGTCACGGCCGAGTTCTTCCCCAAAAAGATCGAAATGGCGGGCGTGTCGATGGCGCTCACCTACCACTTCGAGCCCGGCGCGCCGCGAGACGGCGTGACGCTCACCGTTCCCCTGTATGCGCTCAATCAGGTCGACCCCGTGCGCTGCGAGTGGCTCGTCCCCGGCATGCTCAAGGAAAAGGTGAGAAGCCTCATCAAGTCGCTGCCGCAGCGCTACCGGCGCCACTGCGTTCCCATTGATCACTACGCCGAGGGCTTTTTTGAACGCACGGGCGGCGTGCAGACGGCGGGAAAGCCCCTGATCGACGCCCTGATCGAAGACATCCGCACGCAAACGCGGGTGGTGTGCGAGCGCACGGACTTCAAACTTGAGTTTTTGCCCCGGCACCTATTTATGAACTTCAAGGTCGTCGACGAGCACGGCAGGCAGCTTGCGATGGGGCGCAGCCTCGCGGAACTGCGCTCAGAGTTCGGCAGCCAGGCCCAGGACGCCTTCCAGAGCATGGCGCAGGCCGACGCCTCGATTGCCGAAGACTTGGCCGAGCACATCACGACCTGGTCTTTCGGCGAGCTGCCGGAGTTGATGGAAATTCGCCGCAGGGGCGTCACCCTCATCGGGCACCCTGCGCTCGTTGACAGAGGGGAAGACTGCTCGCTTGAGGTGTTTGACGACTTGGAGCAAGCCCAGCGCGCGCACCGCGCAGGGCTGCGGCGCCTTTTTACGCTGCAGCTGCGCGAGCAGGTGAAGTATCTCGAGCGCAACCTTTCGGCTTTGCAGCGCGTGCAGATGCAGTGCGTGGTGGTCGAGCCCGTGGCGCGGGCCTTTGAGAGCTTTGAGAGCCTGCGCGCAGACGTTGTGGCCGCCGCCGTTGAAAGCGCCGCCATGCAGCAGCCCTGGCCCGTGGATGCGGCCGAATTCGGGGCGCGAAAGGACGAGGCGCGCTCGCGCTTAACGCTCATCGGGGGCGAATATCTGCGGCTTTTGCAGTCGCTTGCCGCCGAGCTCTCGCAGATTCCAAAGAAGTTGCAAAACGTGCGCGGCTGGCCCGAGGCGGTAAAAGACGTGAGCGCGCAGCTGCAGGCGCTTTTCCCCGCGCACTTCATGATTGAAGTGGGCGAGCAGCACCTGCGCCACTACGTGCGCTACGTGCGCGCCGTCAACGTGCGGCTCGACAAATTGAGAAACGATCCCGCCCGCGACGCCTCCCGCATGGCCGACATTCAAAGTCTCCTGGTGCCCTGGAGGCGGGAAATCTCCCAGCGCAAGGGGCGCCTCGATGCACGGCTGGCCGAATTCGGCTGGCTTCTTGAGGAGCTGCGCGTGTCGCTCTTTGCTCAGGAACTCAAAACCCCCATGCCGGTGAGCGTCAAGCGCCTGACGCGCGTCTGGGAGTCAATCAGGAGGTTGTAGGCCGAAGGCGTTCCTGCGCCTTGAGGCCCCCCGGGCTTTCGTCAAAAAGGGGCGGCCGGCATTGGCCGCGCCCTGCGCGAGCGCCGTAACATTTTGAAATAAAAAAGAAAAAAGGCGGCCAATGCATCTATAATGCGTCGATTTTTGAGACTTCCCTCACCCTCACGATTTTCTTTTTTGCCGTGAATCCGCGCGTTTTTCTTTCGGCTTTTTGCGCTCTGGCATGCCTTGCCGGAGCTGGTGCATGTGCGGCTGCAGGAGCCGCTGTCGCGACCTATGCGCCGGGACCGCGCTCCTTTAGCGTGGAAACGGTCAAGGCCGTGGTGCACGAGCCCGTGCAGGCCAAAAGAAGACTGCGGCGCAATTCGCTTTCCGTGGCCTCGCAGTCGGGGCTGCGCGAGACGCCCGATCCGCTTGAGCTCTCTAGCTCCGTGGCCTACATGATCGATCAGGACACGGGAGAAGTCTATTTTGAGAAAAACGCCTACATCAAGCTGCCGATTGCCTCCGTCACAAAGCTCATGACGGCTCTGGTGATCGCCGAGAGCGAACTGCCCTTAAAGGCAAAGCTCAAGGTCACGCGCGCCGACTACGTCAAGAGCACGGCCGAGAGCAAGTTAAGAAGCGGCATGGTGCTCACGCGCGAGGATGCGCTGCGCGCGGCTCTCATGAGCTCCGACAACCGCGCCGCGCACATGCTCGCGCGCACCTATCCGGGCGGCGTCAAGGTCTTCGTTGAAAAGATGAACGAGACGGCCCGCGAGCTCGGCATGCACGACAGTCACTTCACCGATCCCACGGGGCTGTCAAACGAAAACGTCTCCACGGCGCACGATCTGGCGATTCTTGCCTCGCGCGTGCATGAATTTGCTTTTCTTGCCAAAGCCTCCACCGGATCCGTGGCGCTTCTCAATACGGGCGTCTCCAAGGTGCGCCTGATGACCACGAACCGCCTGATCGGCGATCCGCGCTGGAACGTGGGCCTGCAAAAGACGGGCTATACGCGCGCGGCGGGCCGCTGCATGGTGGTGCAAAGCGAGTTTGCAGGCCCTGACTTTTCGACCACTTAGCAGGTGACCTGCTCGGGAACCCCCGGCAGGTCTA
>DYBN01000062.1 GCA_019418605.1 Sutterella sp.
CTTGCTTTTGCAGGTAGCGCAGCTTCGAGTCGAGCCGAAGGGCCTCGTTCCAAACGGCGCGCAAAGCGTAGTAGCCGTAGTTGAGAAGCGCCGGCTTGCAACCCAGGCCGCCGTCTTTGAGCGCAATGAGGGAGGCGACCTCGCTCATTCGGGTGCGCGCGGTGACCGCCTTCTTCTCGGAAGATCCGGCGTTGTACCTTGCTTTGAGCTTTTCAAAGGCTTCGGGATCGTCTTTGGTGAGCGCATCCAGTCTGCCGAACGTCTTGACGATGCGGTTGGACCTTTTCCCTCCCTTGGCGACGTAGGACTCCTTGAGGACAACGTACTTGACTTTGTTGCCCTTGCCCCCGTTGATCGTTGTGACGAACATGCGGCTCTCCTCTCAATGCACGCCGCTATTATACGTCACTTTACTGCACTACTTGAACAAAAGCTCAAGAGCCGTGGAAGTGCGGGTTGCAGAAGCCTCTCTTTTCGCCTTCAATCGACTCTTTTCGAGCACCAATGCGGTCGTAAATTTTTACGACTGCATTTTCGATTCGTTTTCACGCGATAAATCGCGTCATTTGAGTCAAAAACCTGTACGGATGCCTTTTCCGCCTGCTGACGCAAAGCGCCGCGCCTACGGGACAAGAATACAAAAAACGCCGCGCGGACCCTTCGACAAAAGCGAAGATCCGGCGCGGCGATTGCGCACTTCAAGAAGCGAACTCCTCGCGCGCATGAAATCTGTGCGCGAGCGCTCGGCTTTCAAAGCGCCTACTTGCCCGCGGCGATGTCGTCGAGGAACTTGCAGTACGTCTCGCGGTTGAGCACGGGCTTGAAGTTGCTGCAGATGCTCTCGGCCGTCTGCGCGCCGTCGGCAAGCAGATCGATGATCGTCATCGCGAGAACTTCAGGCGACTTTTCAAAGGCGACGTCGGCATTGCTGAGCTCAAAGGAAGCCCCGTGCAGGATGCCCTTGACGCAGCCCACCCAGGGGTGCACCACCGGCATGATGTGCGAGACGTCGCCCATCTCGGTGCTGCCTGCGCTGTGCTCGGCCACGCCCACGTTTTCCTTGCCAAAGAGCGTCTCGGCGTTGGCCTGCAGAAGGCCCCTCATCGCAGGATCGGGACGCAGGGGAAGGTAACCCGGCAGGTCCTTGATCTCGCAGGTAGCGCCCACGGCGTCGGCGCCTGCCTTAAGCGCGCGGTTGATGTCCTTGTTGTAGAGCGAGAGCGCCTCGACGCTTGCCGCGCGCGTGTAGCTTTCCATCGTCACGTAGTCGGGAATGACGTTGACGAGGTCCCCGCCCGAATTGATGATCGGGTGAAAGCGCACGTAGTCGCTGTCGCGGAAGCGCTCGCGGATGGCGTTGACGCCCATGACGCCGAGCATGGCGGCGTTCAAGGCGTTGATGCCCTTGTCGGGGGCGCCGGCAGCGTGCGCGGCCCTGCCGCGGTAGGTGATGAGCTTGCCGATAAAGCCGTTGCTGCTTGCGCCCGCGTCGTAGTAGCCCTGCGGATTGTCGGTGACCTGCGCGTGCATCTGCATGGCCATGTCGACGTCGTCGAAGGCGCCCTCGGCAATGAGCTGCTGCTTGCCGCCCAGATAGCGGAGTTTCCCCGACTCGCGCAGGCCGTTGCGATAGTCGATTTCGACGTACTCTTCGGCGGGCACGGCAAAGAGGACCACGTCGCCGTCGAGCTCATTCATGATGCCCGCGTCCTTGAAGGCCATGCCGACGGCGAGCATGTTGGCAATCTGAATGTGGTGCCCGCAGCAGTGCGCAGCGCCCGTCACGGGGTCTGCGTGCGGATGCTCGCGGCAGACGATGGCATCGAGCTCTCCCAGAAGCGCCACGGTCTTGCGGCTGCTGCGGCCCTTCATGCGGGCCTTGACGCCCGTGATGCCCCAGCCCGTCTCGTAGGTGAGCCCGAGCGCTTCAAAAGCGCGCTTGACCTTCTCGGAGGTCTTTTGCTCCTTAAAGCCCAGTTCGGGCTCGGCAAAGATGTCGGCGGCAATGGCCTCAATGTCGGCGCGCCGCGCGCGAATCGCCTCGCAGACGCGCTGTTTCAACTCATCCTTGGTCATAAAGATTCCTTTTGTGTGCTCAATTGGCAGGCATTAAGAGCGCAGGGCGCGCACCCCGCGGGCGCCAGCGCCCCCATTGGCGCTTTAATTTCCTTGCGGCAATCAGAATACTCCTTCGAGGTGCAGCATGAATTCAGCGAGAACCGTGGCGCAGATGAAGCTGCCCGCGGCCACGGCAAGCGCCACCGGGATGATGCGCCAGGAAAGCTGCTTGAAAGCCTCCATGTCCTTGCCAATCGAGAGACCCGCGTAGGCAAGAAGGGGAGTGGTGAGCGCGAGGAAGCTTACGTTGTTGGTGTGGGTCATGATGAATTCGCCGCCAGGGAACCCCGGCACCGACACGACGACCGCCACGATCGACACCCAGAAGACCATCGGCAGTTTGTTAAAGACGGGCAGCATCGAGATAAACATGCCGAGCGCGGCAAGCACGACGAGAATGAGGCAGCCGATTGCGCTTGAGGCAAGCGGCGGGTTGATGTTGATGATGTTGGCAATCCAGCTGAAAAAGCCCGTTACCAGCAGGATGAACACCATGTCCTTCATTTTCTGAAAAATCTGCATCAGCATAGCGAAACCTTTGTCTGTTCATTTGGAAGGCCGCAGAGCCCTTGAGGCTGCCGGCGCATCCGTTGTTTTTGTCGTATTCCCGTTGAAGTTTTTTTACTCTTTAAGCAGCCTTCTTCTTGCTGCGCAGGCCGTCGAGCCACTCGTAGACCTTGACGGTGACGGGAAGCGAAATGAAGAGAGCAAAGTAGATGCCAAAGACCGTGGTGAGAAGGTTTGCCGCCGCCGCGTAGGCCTGAACGGTTTCAGCCCACTCGGGGTGCGTGGCGATGATCGAGGCGGTTGAAGCGGCCATCATCGAGGCGCTGCCGATGCCCGCGCCCATTGCCAGGGAGTGCGGATGGAAGATCCCGAGCTGCGCGATGACGCCAGCGAGAATCGACACCCAGAGGGCGCCGAAGACCGTGCCGCAGATGTACATGCCCATGACGCCGCGGCCTTCGGCCGAGTCGAGCCCATAGCGCTCGGCAATGATGGCGATGTTGGGTTCGCGGTCAATCGAGTAGCACGCGCCAATTGCCTCGCGCTTCATGCCAAGCAGGAACGCCACCGGAAGGCCGAAGATGAGCGTGCCGAAAAAGTGCCCGAACTCCTGCACGAGCAGCGCCAGAGACGAGTTCGAGAGCATCTCGAGATTGGGACCGATTCCAAGACCGATCTTCGTGACCAGAATGAGCATGCCCACCGAGAGGATGCGCGCGGCGCGATCCATTTCAGGGAGCTTCAAAATTTTGAATGAGGGGTAGCTCACGATGCCGCCGAGCACGAGCGCATAGAAAAGCGGCAGGAACATCACCAGTCCGAAGCGCACCACACCAATGAGTTCGGCGATGATGACGATCACCAGCGCGAACGCGTGCAGTTTGAAGTTTTTAACCAGGTCCATTTTTGTCTTTCCTTTGTTTGATCGACGCTCAACGCCCGACAAAAGGAAGGCGGCCCCCGTAAAAAAGCCTCAAGCGGTCTTGCCTTGAAGGCTCGCCGCCCGCCCATTGCTTAAAGAAGAAACGCACCAGTTTCGTAAAACTGCACGCGTCCGACTTTGGCGCTGCACGGGTTTTTATTGTTTGCGGGCGGGCTCTTTGCCTGGTGTACGCGCTAAGAAAAATTGCTCCCTTCCGCACGCACGAAAAAAAGTCCCTCCCTGCAGGAGAGGCACTTCGCTCCAAGCGGGGAACTTGAAGAAATGCCCCCCAAACTGCACTGACACTACCACGCAAGGCTTTGCTGTCGGGCATTTTCAACGAAAAAGACGGCTCGCCTTGATCTGTGTCACGCTCTCTAAATTCTTCGCCCTAATGCTTCCTACGCATGCACGGCAGGCGTCTTTCGAAATCTGCGCCGCCTGGATTTTGCATCCCACGGCACGCCTTGCAGGTCCCGAAGGCAAGCGCCTAAACTTCGGTGCCTTCATTTTCAGACGCTCCCCGCCCGGGGATTTCTTTTGCCGCCGCCCTCTATCATGACCGACTCCGGAAGCCGCACTCCCGACCCTTGCAAGCAGTCAGAAAAATCTTTGCCCGCGGCCCCCTGCGGCAGCGCCTTTGCGGCGGCCGCGGCCGTGTGTCTTGCCGCGATGCTGCTGCGCGGGCCCGTCACCTGCGTCGGGCCCATGGCCGAGAACATTGTGGCGGCCTTCGGCGTCTCCTATTCGCAGTACGGCACGCTTGCCGCGCTTCCCATTGCGGCCTTCGGGATCTTCTCTTTTTTCGCCGCGGCTTTAGGCAAGTTCCTGGGGCTTAAAAACGCAGCCTTTGCCGCCCTCGTCATTCTTTTTGCGGGAGCCGCTGCAAGACTCATCTTTAACTGGAACCTCTTTCTTGCCGCAAGCCTTGTGACGGGCGCAGGGATTGCGCTTTTAAACGTCATCATGCCGGTGGCGGTCAAAAAGTGGTTTGGCGGCAGGGCCGCGGCCATGATGGGGCTCTATACGGGCCTCATTGGCCTCTCGGGCGCCGTCGGCGGCCTCACCTCGGTTCCGTTGCTTAACGCCTTTGGCGGCATCAGGGGCCCGCTTTTGTTCTGGGCTGCGGCAGCGGCCGCAGCCGCCCTCGCCTGGCTCATTCTTGCGCCCGCAAAGAGCGTGCAGCAAGCCCATCCGGACGCGGTGCCGACTGCAGCGCCCTCGGGTTCCGAGGCAAAGTCTCAGGAAAGAGAAACGACCTTTCTTGAGCTCTTAAAGAGTCCCACGGCCGTTGCGCTTGTCTTTGTCATGGGGCTGCAGTCGCTTCTTGTCTACACGGTCGGGGCGTGGCTTGCCGCCTTTTTAAGCGCCGGCGGCATGGCCGCCGATGAAGCGGGCTTTTGGTTTTTCGTGTTTCTCGCGAGCGGCCTTCCCGCCTCGATGTTGACGCCCGCCTTCATGCGGGCGGTAAAAAGCGAGGCGGCTGCGGCCGTCATTTTGGGAGTTCTCTACCTTGCGGGGATCGCCGGGTGGATGGCAGGCGGCGCATGGCTGCTGCCAGCGAGCATCTCGGCGGGCATCAGCCAGGGGAGCATGCTCTCCGTCGCGCTTCTTTTGATGGCGCGCAAGTCGCAAAACGCGGGGCAAATGCTTGCAATCTCGGCCCTCTCGCAGGGCCTGGGCTACATTGGCGCGGGCTTTGGGCCCCTTGTCTTTGGCGTGGTGCTCGAAGCTGCGCACGGCTGGGGCGCGCCTTTTGCGCTCACGGCGCTTGCCGTCGTTTTCTGGACGGCGGCGGGCGTTGCCGCCTCACGGCGGCGCACGCTGCTCTAAAGGCCCTTGCGCTTTAGGGGCATTTTGCTTTTTAACGCGCCAAAAACAATCGCGGGCGGCACGCAAAGGAAAGGGTCGCGCCGCCCGCAACGGGTGCTTTATTGATTGATGGCTCTTTTACGAGAGCACCATCTGGTCGCTCAATTCGCCCGCGCCCTTTTCAAAGAGCGCGAGCAGATCGGGCACGGTGAGGCTGCGCTTTTCCTCTTCGGACACATCGACCACGATGCGGCCTGCGTGCATCATGATGAGGCGGTTGCCAAAGCGCAGCGCATCTCGCATGTTGTGCGTGATCATGAGCGTGGTGAGCTTGTGCGTGTTGACGATCTTGACGGTAAGCGCAAGCACCTTCTCGGCGGTCTTCGGATCAAGCGCAGCCGTGTGCTCGTCCAAGAGAAGCAGGTGCGGGCGCACGAGCGTTGCCATCAGAAGCGTCACCGCCTGGCGCTGTCCGCCCGAGAGCAGCCCCACGTGCGCGCTCATGCGGTCTTCAAGCCCCAAATCGAGCTCGGCGAGCATCTCCCGAAACTTTGCGTTCATCTCGGGCTTGGAGCTCCAGGACAAGCCCTGGCGCTTCCCGCGGCGGCTAGCCATGGCAAGGTTTTCCTCGATCATCATGTTGCCCGCGGTGCCCTTCATGGGGTCTTGAAAGACGCGTCCGATGTAGCGGGCGCGCTCGTACTCGGGCATGCGCGTGATGTCGACGCCGTCGATTTCGATCGTGCCCCGATCGATCGGGAAGACTCCGGCAACGGCGTTGAGAAACGTGGACTTGCCCGCGCCGTTGGAGCCGATGACGGTAACGAAGTCGCCGTCCTTGAGTTCGAGGCTTACGCCCTGCAGCGCCTTCTTTTCATTGACGCTGCCCGGGAAAAAGGTCTTGTGAACGTCTTTTGCAATGAACATGGCCGTGTTCTCCTTTTATCCACAGGCGCAAAGTTACGAGCGCACCTTGCGGCTGCGCATCTTTTCACGAATCAGCGGCATCGAGAGCGCGGCCGCCACGAGAATGGCCGTAAAGAGCTTCAGGTCGTTGGGCGGCATGCCAAGCTGCAAAACGACGGCAATCACCAGTCGGTAGACGATCGAGCCCAGGATCACGGAAATGAGGCAGTTTTTAAAGCTCCGTGTGCCAAAGAGCACCTCGCCGATGATCACAGACGCCAAGCCAATCACAATCGTCCCCGTTCCCATGCCGACGTCGGCAAAGCCGTTTGACTGCGCAACGAGGGCGCCCGAGAGCGCCACGAGCGCGTTGCTGATCAAAAGGCCGAGCACCACCATGCGGCTCGTGTTGACGCCCTGCGCGCGCGCCATCTGCTGATTGCTGCCCGTGGCGCGGATGGCCGTGCCAAGTTCAGTGCCGAAAAACCAGTAGAGCACGAGCCCCACGGCAAGAACGCCCACGACGCCGACAGCGAGCATCGCAACGCCCCCGGCAAGCCCGAAGGACTCGGTCCACGTAAAGATCGTCTCCACGCGCAGCAGCGCCACGTTGGCCTTTCCCATCACGTGAAGATTGATCGAGTACAGACCAATCATGGTGAGAATGCCCGCCAAAAGCGCGGGAATCTTGAGTTTGGTCGTTAAAAACCCGGTGACGACGCCCGCAGCGGCTCCAGCGACGGCCGCCAGAACAAAGGCCGTGCCGATGCCAAGGCCAGCGACCAGGGCGCTTGCGGCAACGGCCGCCCCGAGCGGAAAGGAGCCCTCGACCGACAGGTCGGCGATGTCGAGGACGCGGAAAGTGATGTAGACCCCAAGCGCAAGCAGCGCCCACAAAAGGCCCTGTGCGACGGTCGGAATAAGAATGTCCAGCATAAAACAAACGATGCGAAGCTTTTTTAGCCTTTGCGGCCATGGCGTCCCGGCCGACGAAAAGAGCACGGCTCTTCATGAAAAACGGGACGCGGGTCTTCAAGCCTCGCAAGAAAAAAAGAAGTTCTGCCGCACGGACAGCCGCTTTGCGTTTTCGGCAAAGCGCTGCGGCGGGAAATGCAGGTGAAAAAACGGAGAGTTTTGAAAATGTGCAGAGAGTCGACTGCGCGCCAAAGTGCGGCTGCATCAAGGTGCGTGAGCGTCTTGCCGTCAGGCCGGCTTGGCGAAACTAAAAACGCCAGGGCGCGGCAGAAAAGCCTGCCCAGGCAGGCGCCCTGCCCGGGCGCTTCGGCGTTGTGCGCGTTTTATCACGCGTCAACGCCGCCCGCAGTCTTCTGACGGCCCTTGATGCCCCCTATGTGCACTCCCTGCGCGCGCAAGTTTTCCGGCTCGTCAATAGTTGACGATCTCGGCTCCCTTGAGGCTCTCCGGAATCGTGATGCCGAGTTCCTTGGCGGCCGTGGCGTTCACCTTGGCCTTGAACTCGCTCTGATGGCGAATCGGCATGTCCTGGGGCTTGGATTTTCCCTCAAGAATGTCGGCGCCCATCTCGCCCGCGATGCGGCCGAGGTTGTAGTAGTCCACGCCCACGGTGGCAAGTCCGCCGCCTTCAAGCGGTCCCTCTTCGCCCGTGATGACGGGAATGCGCGCAGGCGTCGTGATCTTGGTGAGCACCGGCATCGAGGAGGCGATGATGTTGTCGGTCGGCACATAGATGGCGTCGACCTTGCCCACCATGCTCTGGGCAACCTGCTGCACGTCGTTGACCGAGGAGACGGTGAGCTCAAGGAGATTGATGCTCCTCTTGGCAAGTTCCTCCTTGAGGATGTTCACCTGAAACTGCGAATTGATCTCGGAGCTGTTGTAGATCGTGCCGATCGTCTTGGCCTGCGGCACAAACTTCAAAATGAGATCGACCTGGGCTGCCACGGGATTCAAGTCGGAAGACCCCGTTACGTTGGTGCCTGGCTTTTCGTTTGAGCGCACGAGCTTGGCAACGGCAAAGTCGGTGACGGCCGTGGCCACGATCGGAATCGAGTCGGTGGCATTTGCTACGCTCTGTGCGGCGGGCGTTGCGATGGCAAAGATGAGCGGGTACTTCTGCGTGACGAAGCGGTGCGTGATGTTGCCGAGATTGGATTGATCGGCCTGGGCGTTTTGCTGGTCGAATTCGACCTTGAGCCCTCTGTCGCGGACCGCCTCGACGATGCCGCGGTTGGCCTCGTCAAGCGCCGGATGTTCAACGAGCTGCACAATGCCGACGGTAACCGCCGCATCGGCCTTGGCCGCGGCGCTTTGCGCGCCGGAAGAATTTTTAGCGTCGTCCGAGCACCCCGAGAGGGCTGCAGCGGCAACCAGAACAGCCGCTGCCGCGGCGAGCTTGGTGAATGTCATGCCTATCCTTTGTTCTAGGTTCGGTCCGGCGCATGCAGGTTTTCGTTTGTCCGATGAAAGGAGCGCCGTCCAATTTTGTGGAACCGGCTGCACGTTCCTCTCCTTTCCTCCCTAAGGAACACAACCGGCTCAGGCGCCGCGGCAAATTTTTCCTTTAAATAAGAAGAGTTTGCGCAGCTTTCGGCATGTTATCAGCAAACGAAATCCCGCGCCCGGGAGCGCCGCGCAATTGTTGCGCCAAGTCCTCGAACCTCCGGCGGTCTTTGCCTCGAAAGTCTCGACAAAAAGGAGGAAGGCCTGCGGGAGGCGAATCTCTTGTGGAGCGTCTCTTGTGCGCCCGGCTACTTGCGGGGCGCGGGCCGCAGCCGCACGATGGTCGCCCCCGCGCCGCCGTCGATTTCGCGCGGCTCGCAGAAGGCGATCACCTCGTCGCGCTGCTTGAGCCAGCGGCGCACGCGCTCGCGCAGCACCGACTGCCTGTCGGGCGAGCCGTTGCCCTTGCCGTGGATGATGCGCACGCACAGCCACTCGTGGGCCTGGCACTTCTTTAAAAAGTCCGCGACCGCAATGCGCGCCTCCTCCACGAACATTCCGTGCAGGTCGATTTGACCCACGACGCTCCAGCGGCCGCGGCGCAGATCGCGCGGCACGTCGGGCCCCACGCCCGGGCGACGAAAGCTCTTGCCGTCGTCGCTTTCCAAAAACTCGATGCTGTCGAGTTCATCGCTCAAGCTTTCTTCGAGCACGCTCTCGTTGTCGGCAATCGTCTGCCGCGGCTCGGGCCGCACGGCCTTTTTGTGCTGCACGCGCGAGGCGCTCGACAAGGGCTCGACGCCCGCCTTTTTCATGGCCGAGGCAAAGTCGATGTCCTTTTCCTCCACGGAGCGCGCGATCTTGACGCCCTGGGCGGCCTTGACGCCCGTGCGGCGCATGGTGTCTAGAAAAAGCTTTGTGTCGCGGGCAATCTTTGCCTGCACCTTTTCTTCCCTGACCTTTTGCTCTTCACGCGCCCGGGCCTCTTCCTTGAGCTGCGCGGCAAGCGGCCGCAGTGCGTCAAATCCGTTCATTTTCTTTTTTCCATCCGTAGCAAAGAGGCGCGCAAAAAGGCGCAAAAGGCAACAAAAAGCGCCGGCGCGCCCGGCGGCCATTGTAGCCGCGAAGCGCCCTCCGGCGTTGAGAGCTCTCGTTGATTGGAGGCTACTTGGCCGCAAGCGCCTCGAGGTAGCGCTGGGCGTCGAGCGCCGCCATGCAGCCCGAGCCTGCGCTCGTCACCGCCTGGCGGTAAATCTGATCGGCGCAGTCGCCGGCGGCAAAGACGCCCGGCACCGACGTGGCCGTCGCCGCCCTCGAAGCCTTGTCGGTGACGATGTAGCCGTTTTCGAGCGCCAGCTCCCCGGCAAAGACGCCCGTGTTGGGCGAGTGGCCGATGGCGATGAAAACGCCGTCGACAGCAAGTTCTTCCGAACTTCCATTCTCGGCATTTTCAAGAAGAAGGCCCGTGACGCCCTTGTCGTCTCCCTTGACTTCCTTGACGTTAAAGGGCGTGTGCAGCACGATCTTGCCTTCGGCGACAACCGACATGAGGCGATCGACCAAAATGGGCTCGGCTCTGAACTGCCCGCGGCGGTGCACGAGGTGCACGACGCTTGCAATCTGCGAGAGGTAAAGCGCCTCTTCAACGGCGGCGTTGCCCCCGCCCACGACGGCCACGGGCTTGCCGCGATAGAAAAAGCCGTCGCACGTGGCGCACCCGGAGACGCCCTTGCCCTTGTAGCGCGTTTCGCTCTCAAGCCCCAGGTACTTTGCCGAGGCGCCGGTGGCGATGATGAGCGCATCGCACGTGTAGCTTTGCATGTCGCCCTCGAGGCGAATGGGCTTTTCCTTTAAATGCGCCGTGTGAATCACGTCAAAGACGATCTGCGTCTGAAAGCGCTCGGCCTGCTTTAAAAGGTTTTGCATCAGATCCGGCCCCTGGATGCCCTCGACGGCACCCGGCCAGTTGTCGACCTCGGTGGTCGTCATGAGCTGCCCGCCCTGCTCCATGCCGGTGATGAGAACGGGCTTTAAATTGGCGCGGGCGGCGTAGACGGCCGCCGTGTAGCCGGCAGGACCCGAACCGATGATGATGACGGGGGCGTGAATGACCTCGGACATGCATGTACTCCTTGAGGGGCGAACTCAACAACAAAAAACACTTGTTTGACAAGCGCGCACGAATGAATTGGGGAAAAAGCGCCGAAAAAGGCGCGTCAACCCTTGCGTGCACAGGCGCCTGCGCGTGCGGTAAGCGGCACGGCATGACGCCTTGAATTGAGAATCGCTCGCAAAAATTAAAAACGTGCGTCGATTATAGGTGTGCGCGCCCGCGGCTTTTTTGTGCACGAAAGATTTGGTTGCACAAAAAGTCCGATTTCTACTGCGCCGATAGAAGATGGCTATGCAGCCGGGGCCCCTGGCAAGGGGATGCGCCCTTGAGGCCTTGCCAGCTGCCGCCACTCTGGCTTTGGCGCCTTACGCAGTCTCACCCATCGGGAAAAACGGCTCGGCCCCGCGGGCGGGCACCTGCGCGGCTTCGGGGTACTCCACCCCCACGAAGTAAAGCCCGTGCGGATCAAAGGTCGGGGCCGCGGCGGCGCGCTCGCGCGCTTCAAGCACCTCCTTGACCCACCCGGGCTCTTCGCGCCCGATGCCCACGTAGACGAGCGTGCCCACGATGTTGCGCACCATGTGCTGCAAGAAGGCGTTGGCGGTGATTTCAATGCCGATCAACCGCCCGAAGCGCCGCACGCAAAGACGATCAATGCGGCGCACGGGCGTTGCCGCCTGACACTCGGCCGCGCGAAAGCTCGAAAAGTCGTGCTCTCCGAGCAGAGCGCGGGCGGCCTTCTGCATGCGGCTCTCATCGCACGTCCTCCACACCCAGCCCGTGCGGCCCTCGAGCACGGGCGAGCGGACGCGGTCGTTGCAAATCCAGTACTGATAGGTTCTTGTTTGCGCCGAAAAGCGCGCGTGGAAATTTTCGTCAACCGCGCGCGCCCAGCGCACGGCGATGTCCGCCGGCAAAAAGGTGTTGACGCCGCGCACCCAGGAGGATTCGCTGCGCACGCAGTCGACTTCAAAACTCACCACCTGCCCCGTGGCGTGCACGCCCGCGTCGGTTCTGCCCGCGCAGATCGTCGCCACGGGGTGCGTAACGAACGATTCAAGTGCCTCTTCGAGCACGTCCTGCACCGTGGGCTGATCGGGCTGCGTTTGCCAGCCGCAGTAGCCGCAGCCGTTGTATTCGATTCCAAGGGCAATGTAGGAGTGATCCATCAAGGGACTCGTGTGCGTGAAAAAAGATTGGGACGGGCGCCCCGCGATTCCCATCCCCGCAAAAGGCGATGAAGGATCGAGGCGCCGGCGGGTGTTTTGGGAACGCCGGGATATGAAAACGACCAGCCGCGGCGCTCTTTTCTCAAAGCCCGAGGCGCTGCCTCAAGCCCAAACAGAACGCCAGCCGCTGGTCGTCGACGGTCAAAGCCCGTAAAGATGCCTCTTAAACACCCTTGGCGCGGACGGCTTCAATGAGTTCGCGCGCCTGCTCCTTCTGAGCGGGCGAGCCCGAGGCTTCAACCTCGCGCAGAAGTTGCATCGCGGCGTCAAAAGCGCCCACGCTGATGTAGTTGCGCGCATTGGTGAGCTTGACGCCCATCACGTCGGGCGCAGCGCCCGTGGTTTCCTCCGGCACGTAGGCTGAGGCCACGTTAAAGCCGGCTGCGCCCTGCGCATGCGCAACGGGCGCGGCGCCTGCGGAAGTCGTCGCCTGAGGCGCTGCGGGTTGGGCTGCTGCCGCGGGGGCCGCCGCCGGACGGTCAAACTGCGCGTGGGGGCGCGAAGCCGGCGCCGCCGGGGCCGCTGCCTGGCCAAAGCCGCGGGCTGCGGCCGCATCGGCCTGCATGCGGTTTTGCACCATCTGCGAGGTGCCCTTTAACTGTTCGGCGCTTGCGGGCTCTGCGCGCATAAAGCGCACGGTGCGCATGGCCTGCGCGTCGCGCCGGCGACGGTTGCGGCTCTTCAAAATCAAGGCCGCTGCGCCGATGACGACCAAAAGCGCGGCGATGATGCCAACCCACAGGCCCGTGGAGGATTCTTCCTGAGAGGTCTCCTCCTTGTTGGCAGCGGCCTGAGCAGGTGCCTCCTCAGCAGCCGCATCGGCGGCCGCCTCGGGCTTCTCGGCAGTCTGTGAAGCGGGCGGCTCGCCGCCCGCTGCTTCCTGAGATTTGCTGCTTTGTTCAATGGTCTGCGCAAGAGGATCGGACGCAGGGGCCGATCCTTGTGCAGGAGCCGCTTGCGGCGCGGCTGCTGCAGCTGCCGCTGCTGCGGCGGCGGCAGCTTCGGCCTTTTGCTTTTCTTCTTCGGCACGCTGCTTGGCAAGGCGCTCTTCTTCCTGCCGCGCGGCTTCCTGGCGGGCGGCTTCGCGTGCCTGCGCCTCTTTTTCGCGGGCCTTTTCGCGCGCCGCCTTTTCAGAGGCAATGCGGGCGTTTACCTGGCTTGCCAGTGCCGGGGCCTGCTTTCTAATCTGGGTGCGGGCGCGCTCAAGATCGCGCTTTGCGGGTGCGCGGGTTGCATTGGCGTTGGGATTGACGCGCACAAGAGCCCATGCGTCGTCAACCGGAATCTTTTGAACGTCGGTCGCGCGCGGCGCGCGCAGGCGCGATCCAACCTTGACGCCGTTGACGCGCCCGCCGTCGTAGGCTTGCCAGTGCCGGGGCCTGCTTTCTAATCTGGGTGCGGGCGCGCTCAAGATCGCGCTTTGCGGGTGCGCGGGTTGCATTGGCGTTGGGATTGACGCGCACAAGAGCCCATGCGTCGTCAACCGGAATCTTTTGAACGTCGGTCGCGCGCGGCGCGCGCAGGCGCGATCCAACCTTGACGCCGTTGACGCGCCCGCCGTCGTAGGCGCGCGGATTGGCGCGCACGAAGCCGACCAGGAGCTGATCCATCGTCGCCTGCGGGTAGCGGTCCTTGTAGAGCTTGGCGATGGACCACATCGTCATGCCCTGGCGCACCTCAAAGGGCGAATCAAGGTTGTAGTCGGCCGGATCAAGAGGAAGCGTCACGGCGCCCGAGGCGCGCTCGCTTGAGCTTTGCGGGGCAGCCTTTGCGGAATTCGCGCTACCCGCGCGCACCTGCGCGAGGCGCTGCTCGGCCGCCGCCTCGGCCGTTGCGGTCGAATTGGTGTTTGCGGTGTTCGTTGTTGTTGCGGAGGCTTTCGGGGCGGTGCTCGAAGCGGGAGCGCTCGTGCGTGCCGCACCAGCGGCGCTTGGCACCGCCGCCGTCGTCTTTTGCTGCGCGCCCGAAGCCGAGGGAACGGCCGAGGCCGAGGGCACGGCAGAAGTCTTTTGCGCTCCTCCTGCTGCTGCGCTCGTCTTGGTCGTTGAAGCCGCATTGGCCGTCGTATTGGAAGCCGTCTCGCGCGTGGTTTCCTTGATGGCGCCCGCGGCGGCCTCGCGCAGCGACACCGTATAGAGCTTGGCCGAGATGCGGCCTGCTTCCGAGAGTTCAACGATGAGCGGGAACTCTTTGGCATTTACCGCCGCCGCACCCTTGATGCGCACCACGTAGGGCGATTTGCTTTCCAATTCAAGCGTCAGTTCGCTCGTGTTGACCGTGCTCGTTTTCCCAACGCGCTGATAGACCGAAGCGGGCGCCAGGCGCACAAGCAGGGGCTCGACCTTGGGATCGACGTCGCGGACTTGAAGCGTGGCGTCAAAAGGCTCGCCCACGTTCGAGTACACCGTGAGAGCACCCAACTCCGCAGCCGAAGCTGCACCCATGGCCGACACCAATGCCGCCGCAAGCAACGTCTTTCGCATGACTCTAATTTCGAGACCTTATTAACGTATCGTCAGTAGGACAAAATCAACAGCGGGAAAGCCCCCGGCCCGCCCGCAATTTCGTTGATTGTACAGGACTCGGACCTGTCCCGAGCCATTAAAAAAGCCCCGATCCGGCGAAGGATTCGGGGCTTGAAGCCATTTTTTCTTGTCTTTCACGGGCGAAAGCTCTGCCTTAGGCCGCTTTCGCGTCAGGTGTGCCTGCCGCGTGCGCGTCTTCGGCCAGAGCCGAATTGAGCTGCTCGCGGATCTCCTTGCCGGCTCTGAAGTACGGGACGTACTTGGCCGGCACCTTGACGGTTTCTCCCGTGCGGGGATTGCGGCCTTCGCGGGCTTCGCGATACTTCAATGAGAAGCTCCCGAAGCCGCGAATTTCCACTCTCACGCCGTGACTCATGGCGCTGACCATGGTGCGCAGCACTTCGTTGACGGCCATGTCCGCGTCACGGTTGGTGAGCGTGGGATGGCGTTCGAAGACGCGGCTGATCAGTTCCGATTTCGTCAGGGCTCGCATGAAGACTCCAAAAAATTACTTCTGTTCGAGCTTGGCCTTGAGCAGAGCGCCCAGGTTCGTGGTGCCGCTGGCGGCGTCGCTGTTGACGCGGTCGAGCGCTTCACGGGTCTCGGCGGCGTCCTTGGCCTTGATCGAGAGCTGGATGGAGCGGTTCTTGCGGTCCACGCTGATGATCTGCGCCTCAACCTTGTCGCCGACGGCGAGCTTGGTGGTGGCATCCTCAACGCGTTCGCCCGAGGAGATTTCGTTGGCGCGCAGATAGCCTTCGGTGTCGCCGCCGAGATCAATCACGGCGCCCTTGGGCTCGACGCTCTTGACGGTCCCCGTCACGACGGTGCCCTTTTCATGGCGGCCGGCAAATTCAGAGAACGGATCGCCGCCGAGCTGCTTGATGCCAAGGCTGATGCGCTCGCGCTCGGTGTCGATGGCAAGCACAACGGCTTCAACTTCGTCGCCCTTCTTGTACTTGTGCACGGCTTCTTCGCCCGGCTCGTTCCAGGAGAGGTCCGAGAGGTGCACGAGGCCGTCGATGCCGCCCGGCAGGCCGATGAAGACGCCGAAGTCGGTGATCGACTTGATCTGACCCTTGACGCGGTCGCCCTTCTTGTGCGACTGGCTGAACTCCTCCCAGGGGTTCGGGCGGCACTGCTTCATGCCGAGGCTGATGCGGCGGCGGTCTTCGTCGATGTCAAGAACCATGACTTCGACTTCCTGGCCGAGCTGCACGATCTTCTTGGGATCAACGTTCTTGTTGGTCCAATCCATCTCGGAGACGTGCACCAGACCCTCGATGCCGCTTTCGATTTCAACGAAGGCGCCGTAGTCGGTGATGTTGGTGACCTTGCCAAAGAGCCGGGTGTTCTGCGGATAGCGGCGGGAGATGCCGATCCAGGGATCTTCGCCGAGCTGCTTCAAGCCCAGGGACACGCGGCAGCGCTCCTGATCAAACTTGAGAACCTTGGCCTCGATTTCCTGACCGACGGAAACCACTTCGCTCGGGTGACGCACGCGGCGCCATGCGAGGTCGGTGATGTGCAGCAGCCCGTCGATGCCGCCCAGATCCACGAACGCACCGTAGTCGGTGATGTTCTTGACGACGCCCTTGACGATGACGCCTTCCTTGAGCGTGGCAAGCAGCTTGGCGCGTTCTTCGCCCATGCTCGCCTCCACCACGGCGCGGCGCGAAACCACGACGTTGTTGCGCTTGCGGTCAAGCTTGATGACCTTGAACTCAAGCGTCTTGCCCTCGTACGGGGTGGTGTCCTTGACCGGACGGGTATCAACGAGCGAACCCGGCAGGAAGGCGCGGATGCCGTTGGTCATGACGGTCAGACCGCCCTTGACCTTGCCCGTGATGGTGCCGGTGACGAGTTCGCCCGACTCCAGAGCGGCCTCGAGGTGAGCCCAGGCAGCCAGACGCTTGGCCTTGTCGCGCGACAGGATCGTGTCGCCGTAGCCGTTTTCAACCGATTCAATTGCCACGGACACGAAGTCGCCCGGCTTGACGGTCACTTCACCGCGGTCGTCCTTGAACTCTTCAATGGGCACATAGGCCTCGGACTTGAGGCCGGCGTTGACGACGACAAAGTTGTAGTCGACGCGCACGACTTCAGCGGTGATCACTTCGCCCTGACGCATTTCCTGCTTGGCAAGGCTCTCTTCAAAGAGCTGGGCAAAAGATTCGGTATTGGTAGTGTTGGTCATGAAAAAAGAGAAAAAAATTAAAAATTCACGCCCCGCCGGGAGAGCGCATTCCCCTTAGGCGCAGGTCGCCTGAGGAAAAAGCCCTGTTGGGGCGGTGTTGGTCGTTTTCATCCCTGGCCGGTCCCGGTTGCCGGCAGGGTCAAAAAAATCACTTTCCGGACTTTCCGCACGCCCTTTCGAGCGCCTTTTCGCGCGCTCTCTCCCACCAGGCGAGCACGACCGCGACGGTCTCGTCGATCGTGAGCCCGGAACTATCGAGGATGTGCGCGTCCGGCGCCGGAAGGCAAGGGGCGACGGCCCGCTCGCGATCGCGCTTGTCGCGCTGCGCCAAGTCTCGGGTAAGGTCGCGTAGGTTAGCAGAAATCCCCTTGTCAATCAACTGCTTATAGCGTCTTTGGGCACGCGAGGATGGCGTCGCGGTCAAAAAGACTTTCAGGGCTGCATCGGGAAAGACGATGTAGGCCATGTCGCGCCCGTCGGCCACAAGGCCCGGGGCGCGTCTGGCCTCCCGCTGCACGTCAAGAAGAGCGCTGCGAACGGCCCCAAGAGCCGCGACGCGGCTTGCAGCCAACCCCACCTCTTCGGCGCGGATGGCGCTTGTGACGTCTTCGCCCTCGAGCATGATCCTTGAGCCCTCAAAAACGGGCTTGAGCGCGCGGGCGGTCTGCGCGCAGAGCGCTTCGTCGTCCAAAGCAACGCCGTGCTTTATGCAGGCGTAGGCCGTAAGGCGATAAAGAGCCCCGCTGTCCAAATAATGAAACCCCAGCCTGCTCGCCACGAGAGAAGCAACCGTTCCCTTGCCGCTTGCCGTCGGCCCGTCAATGGCAATGACGTCGATAGTCATATGAATAAAGTCTCTTTGATTCTTGATCGATGTTGAAACAAAACGTGCCGTCCGCCGCTTTTTTCTTTCTGAAGAAAAAGTGCGGGAAAGCAGCCTTACTGCGCGTGCCGGCACAGGCCTTCGAGCACGGAAAAATAGGAGGGGAAGGTCTTTGCCGTGCAGCCCGGATCGAGCACCGTGACGGCAGCGCCCGAGGCGGCTGCAAGCGCAAGGCTCATGGCCATACGGTGATCGTCATAGGTCTCGACCACGGCGTCCTTTATGTCGTCGACGGGGCGCGCCGCGCAGATCCAGTCTTCGCCTTCTTCAACAATGGCGCCGAATTTGCGCATTTCAGAGGCCATCGCCTTGAGCCGGTCGGTTTCCTTGACGCGCCAGGAACCCACGCCCGTTAACCGCACGGCGCCGGTGCAGGAAAGCGCCATCGGCACCAAGGTCATCGCCGCATCGGGAATGGCCGTGCAGTCAACGTCAATGCCCGTGAGCGCCACGCCCGGCGCCCTGCGCACCGTGATCGAATGGCGGTCCTTCTTCACCTCCGCGCCCATGCGCGCGAGCACGTCGGCAAAAGCCACGTCGCCTTGAAGCGACTCGCTTCCGACGCCCTCGACCGTCACGGGCCCGCCCGTGAGGGCGCCCAAGGCCAGAAAGTAGCTTGCGCTCGAGGCGTCGGCCTCCACCCGGTAGACCTCTTTTGCCTGGTAGAGCCCCGGGTGGACTCTGTAGCCCTCGGAAAGTTGTTCAACCTCAATGCCAAAGCGGCGCATCATCGCCACCGTCATCTCGACATAGGGGCGGCTGATCAGGTCGCCCACGATCACGATGTCAAGGCCCTGAGCCGGGGCAATGAGGGGCGCCGTTAAAAGGAGCGCCGTGAGATACTGGCTTGAGACGCTGCCGCGTACGTGCACGCAGCTTTTGCTGGGCTTGGCCGGTTCAAAAACGAGCGGCAGATACCCTTCCTTGTTTTCGCAGACAATCAAAGCGCCCAATTCCCGCAGCGCCGCGATCAGGTCCCCGATCGGGCGCTCGCGCATGCGGGCGATTCCGTCGAGCCGATAGCGCCCGCCGGCAAAGGCTAAAAGAGCCGTGAGCGTGCGCGCCGCCGTCCCCGCGTTGCCGATAAAAAGTTCGGCTTCCCGCGCCGGAATCTTCCCTGCGCAGCCCTCGACCACGGCCGTTTCATCATCGATGCGCTCGATTTTGACCCCGAGCCGCACGAGGCTTTCAATCATCCGGTCGGTGTCGTCGGCCTTTAAAAGCCCTTCCAAGCGCGTCGTCCCCTGCGCGAGAGCCGCAATCAACAGCGCCCTGTTTGAAATCGACTTGCTGCCCGGCAGCCGCACCGTGCCGCTTGCGGCGGTGATGGGACGCACAAGAAAAGCCGCTTGTTCGGGCGTTGTTTCAAAATCCATGGAACTCATCTTGAAAAACGTTGGTTGCTCTCTTGGTTCGTGGCAAATGCGCGCGCACGAGGCGCTGCAGGCGCTTCCCTCACGGGGACTTCGGCGGGCCTTGGCCGGCACCGAGGCGTTTTTAACGCCGGCCAGGCTTGGCCGGAAAAAGCGCCCTGCGCGCCTGGCTTGCGCGCCCAAAGACTTCCATCAGGCCCTCTTCATTGCTTGACTCAATGAGCGCTCTTAAATGCGCGAGGTCTTTTTCAAAGGCGTCCATCGCCAGAAGAATCGCGCGGCGGTTTGCCAGGCAAATATCGGTCCACATTCTGGGGCTTGAAGCCGCAATGCGCGTGAAGTCGCGAAAACCGGCACCTGCAAAGGCTAGCTTTTTCTGGCTTTTTCCCGTCTGCAGGATCGAGTCGACCATGGCGTAGCTCAGCACGTGCGGCAGGTGGCTTACCGAGGCAAAGACCTCGTCGTGCTCTTCGGGCGTCATGCGCACGACCGAAGCGCCGATTTCCCCCCAGACTTTCTCCCAAAAGGCGACCGCCTCTTCGCTCATGCCGTCCTGCGGGGTGGAAATGGCGCGCGCGCCCACAAAAAGGTCGTCTCGGGCGTACTCCACCCCAGGCATTTCGCCTCCGGCAATCGGGTGCACGGGGGCGTAGCGGGAAAAACGCTCGCCCAAACATTCGTGCGCGGCCGCAATCACCGTGCAGCGGGTGCTTCCGACGTCGGTGATCCAGGCCTCTTTCGGAGCGCTGCGCGCGATTTCTGAGAAAACCTCTCCCATGGCCTGCACGGGAACGGCCGACATCACGCAGCCGGCCCCGGCCAAGGCTTCGGCAGGCGTCGCAAAGGCCGCGTCGGCAATACCCATGCGGCAGGCCGCCTCGGCGTTTGCCGTTGCAAGATCGTAGACATGCACGCGGTCAACGAGACCTGCGCGCTTCATGGCCCAGGCGGCCGAGCCTCCGATAAGGCCGGAGCCGATGAGTGTGAGCTGCATAAGAAAAACGGTGTGCGGTCTCTGCGGCCGCTTGGCTTGAATCGTTTGGGTGGTTGTCTATTAAAGCGCCTTGACGCTGTCGTCGTAGGCGGCGAAAAAGCGCGCAAGCTCTCGCTCGGTGCCCACCGAGATGCGCATCCAGTCGGGCAGCCCGTAGCTCTTGACGGGGCGCACGATGACGCCGCGCTTTAAGAGCTCGGTGTAGAGCTCCGCGGTCTTCTCTCCGGTCTGCGCCAGGATGAAGTTGGCGCAACTCTTAAGATAGTGCACGCCGCGCGCGTCAAAAAACGCCTCGAGCGCGGCCAGGCCCTCGAAATTGACGCGCCGCACGCGCGCGAGAAACTCCTTGTCCTCAAGGCAGGCGGCGGCAGCGGCCTGTGCAATGAGGTTCATGTTAAAGGGCGGGCGGATGCGGTTCATCATCTCGATCATGTCGGGGTGCGCCACGCCGTAGCCCGCGCGCAACCCCGCAAGGCCGTAGGCCTTCGAGAAGGTGCGCGTCACCATCATGTTGGGATGCCGCCGCACAAGGTCAATGGAGTCAAACTGCAAGGACTCGGGCAAAAAGTCCGCATAGGCCTCGTCAAAGACCACCATGCACTCGCGCGGCACGCGCGCCATGAAGGACTCGACCTGCTCGCGGGTGAGCGCATACCCCGTCGGATTGTTGGGGTTGGTGATGAAGACAAGCCGCGTCTTTTCATCGATGGCGGCAAGAATCCCCTCAAGATCAACGGCAAAGTCGATTGCCGGCACTTCGAAGCACTCTGCGCCGTTTTCCTGTGCGCTCAGCTTATAGACCGAAAACGAGTACTGGGAGTAGACGCAGCGCGTCTGCGGCGTGAGCACAAGCCGCGCGGCAAGCGAGAGAATCTCGTCGGACCCGTTGCCAGCGATCACCCAGTCGGCCTCAACGCCGTGGTGGCGCGCCACTGCCTCGCGAAAGAGCCGCGCATTCCCGTCCGGGTAGCGGTTTGCGCCGGCGGCGGCCGCAAGAGCAGCCTTGACGGCCGACTCGGGCATGCCGAGGGGGTTTTCGTTGCTTGCGAGCTTGACGATGTCGTGCACGTCAAGGCCATACTCGCGCGCAGTCTCTTCAATGGGTTTTCCCGCGACATAGGGGCTGATCGCCTCAATGGCGCTCTTGGCGACAAATCCGGTGTGTGTCATTGTTTGTGTTGCCTGGTTGATGGGGTTGTTGTTGATGCTTTTTCTTTTGCAAGGAATGCGCTTTGCTCCCCTTGCAGCCCTGTTCAAAGAAGGGCCTTCTTTTTTTAAGCCTGCTTTTTGAGAGCCGGGGCCGAGGCGTCGGCCGGAAATGATCCCAGCACCTTGAAAAAGCTTGTCATCGCGCGCATCTCGTCCAAAGCGCGGGCGACGTGAGGCTGCTCGCGGTGACCTTCGAGGTCGACGTAGAAGTTGTAGTCCCAGGCGCCGTTGCGCGCCGGGCGGCTCTCAAGCCGCGCCATCGACACGCCGTTGCGCTCAAGGGGCTCGAGCGCGGCAAAAAGCGCGCCCGCGCGGTTGGGAACCGAAAAGATGACGGCCGTCTTGGAGACAACGCCCGCCGCATAGTCCGCGGGCGTCGCGCCGAGCACCCAAAAGCGCGTCGTGTTGTTGGGATTGTCCTGAATGGCGGGCGCCAGAATCGAAAGGCCGTAGAGCTCGGCTGCGCGGCTTGCGGCAATGGCGGCCACGCTCTCTTCTTTTGAGGCGCGCACGGCGGCTTCGGCGTTTGAGGCCGCCGGCGTCACGCGCACCTGCGGCAGGTGCGCGGCAAGCCAGCTGCGGCACTGCGCAAGCGCCTGGGGGTGCGCGCAGACTTCCTGCACATCGTCGATGCGCCCCGTCTTGTTCATGAGGTTGTGGCGCACCGCCACGCTCACCTCGCCAATGACGGTCAGGGGCGTTGCCAGCAGCAAATCCATCGTGCGCGTCACCGTGCCCTGGGTGCTGTTTTCCACGGGCACCACGGCGTACTGCACGGTTTCAGACTCCACGGCGTGGAAGGTGGCGTCGATGCTAGGGCACGCGAGCATGTCGACAGCCGAGCCAAACTGCGCGATGACGGCCATCTCCGTGAAGGTCCCCTTGGGGCCCAGGAACGCCACGGAGGGCTTTCCTTCCACGGCGCGGCAGGCGCTGATGATCTCGCGGTAGATGTCCGCGAGGTTTTCTTCGGTTATGAGAAGCTCGCAGCTGCGCGATCTTGCAAGCGCCTTTTGCACCACAAGCCGTTCGCGCTCGGGCCGGTAGACGGCAGCCGTCCCCTTGGCGCGGCCCACCTCGCGGGCAAGCAAGGCACGCTTGGCAACGAGCGAGACAATCTGCGCGTCGACCTCGTCAATGCGGCTTCGCAGTTCGGTCAAAAGCACCGTGTTTTCACCCCCGGCTTGAGCGCCGATTTCGGCGGCTGCATCGGGTTGCTTCGTATTGGACTCGTTTGACATGCGCTGAGAATAAAAAAATCTGAAACCAACCGGCTCGAGACGATACGGGACGGGACGGGAGCTTTTCCAATCTTTGCAAGGCCGCCCGCTTTGCCCGCCGGGGCGCTCTAGCCGCGGCGGCGCTCAAAGTCCTTCATGAATTCGGAGAGCTTTTGGGCGCCCTCAACCGGCATGGCATTGTAAAGCGACGCTCTCAAGCCCCCCACCGAGCGGTGCCCGCGCAGGTTTTTAAGGCCCTGCGCATCGGCCTCCTTGATAAAGAGGTCGGTGAGCGCCGGTTCGGCAAGCGTAAAGACCACGTTCATGCGGCTGCGGTGTTTCTGCGGGATCGCATTGAGGTAGAACCCGCCCGAAGCGTCGATCGTGTTGTAGATGAGTGAGGAGCGCGCGCGGGCGCGCTCGTCCATCACTTCCAGGCCCCCTTCGTTGACAAGCCACTTGCAGACGAGATTCGCAATCCAGATCGCAAAGGTGGGCGGCGTGTTGTACATGCTGCCCGCCTCGGCGTGAATCTGATAGTTGAGCATCGTGGGG
This sequence comes from Sutterella sp., assembly GCA_019418605.1. Classification (GTDB taxonomy): domain Bacteria; phylum Pseudomonadota; class Gammaproteobacteria; order Burkholderiales; family Burkholderiaceae_F; genus Duodenibacillus. The sequence goes on from DYBN01000062.1 coordinate 22,985, forward strand.
CAGCTCTCGGAAGCGAGCCCCAGCAGGTCCTTGCGCAGGATGACCACGGTAAGGCCCGCCGGGCCGAAATTTTTCTGCGCGCCGGCAAACACAAGCGCATGGCGCTTGAAGTCGATGGGGCGCGAGAGAAAGTCCGAGCTCACGTCGGCCACAAGCGGCACGCACTCAGGGCACGACGGGATGTAGTTGAATTCGAGCCCGTTGATGGTCTCGTTCATGCAGTAGTAGAGATAGGCCGCGTCGTTTGCCACCGTCACGGCGTCGGGGGCCGGAATGGCCGACTTCGAGGGCGTGCCGATCACGTTGACGTGGCAAAAGCGGGCGGCTTCGGCCGCGGCCTTCTTCGACCAGATGCCGCTTACGATGTAGCTTGCCTCGGCCGCAGCGCCGAGAAGGTTTAAAGGCACCATCGCAAACTGCGTGTGGCCGCCTCCCTGGAGAAAAAGCACGTCGTGCGTGTCGGGAATGTTGAGGAGCTCGCGCAGAAGGTTCTTTGTCTCGCGGATGATCTGCGTAAAGACCGCGCCGCGATGGCTCATCTCGATGAGGCTCATCCCCTGGCCGTGATAGTCGACGAAGTTGGCCGCCGCCTCTTCAAGAACAGGCACGGGCAGAATGCCCGGGCCGGCCGCAAAATTAAACACCCTGCTCACGACTCGCTCTCCTTGACTGCTCCCCAAAGGGAAAACGAAAAAACTTCGGGCAATGCTAGCACCCGCAAAAACAGGGACCCTTAAAGTCGGCAACGAAGAGCCCCCGCACCAGCCCGTTTGAAAAAGGGACGCCCGTGTTTTCCTTGAGCGTCCCTTTTTCGGGGATGAAAACTATGTGGCGCTGCCCTCGTCTTCTGCGGCGGCCTCGTCGGCCGCTGCCGTCGGGGCGTCGCCAGTGACGTCAGTGCCTGCAGCCTTTGCGGCTTCCTGCGCCTGAGGCGCACCCTCGCCCGCCGCAGCGGGCGCATTCGAACCATTCTCGTCGTAGGCCTCGCCGTCGGCGTCGTCTTCGGCAACGCGCGTGACGCTCACGAGCCTGTCGTTGTCCTTGACGCCGATTAAGGTCACGCCCTGCCTGAGGCGGCTCAAGACCTTGATCGAACTCACGGCCGTGCGCACGAGATTGCCGGCGCTCGTGAGCAGCATCACCGTATCCTGCGGCGAAACAAGGCAGGCCGAGACGAGTCTGCCGTTGCGCTCGCTCATTGCCATGGCGATCATGCCCTTGGTGTTGCGGCCGTGGCGGGCAAATTCCGTGATCGGCGTGCACTTGCCGTAGCCGTTTTCGCTTGCCGTGAGCACGAGCTTGCAGTTGTCGTCGGCAACGAGCATGGCAAGGATGCGCGATCCTACCTCAAGGCGCATGCCGAGGACGCCGCGCGTGGCACACCCCGTCGGACGCACGTCGGTCTCGGCAAAGCGCGTTGCCTTGCCCTGATCGTTAAAGAGCATGACGTCGTTGGTCCCGTCGGTGATGGCCGCGCCGATCAGCACGTCGCCCTCGGTCAGAACGATGGCGCGCTTGCCGCGGCGGTTGACGCCCGCAAAAAGCGACAGCGGCGTCTTCTTGACGTAGCCGTCGGCGGTGGCCATGAAGATGAATTTGTCCTCGGAAAATTCCGTCACGGGAAGCACCACTTCGACGCGCTCGCCCTCCTGCAGCCCGATGAGATTGACGATTGCCTTGCCCTTGCTCGTGCGGGCGCCTTCCGGAATGCTGTAGACGGGCAGCGTGAGGCACTTGCCGAAATTGGTAAAGCACAGCGTCGTGTCGTGGCAGCTTGCCACGAAGAGCTGATCGACCACGTCGCCTTCCTTGACCTTGGCCGCGCGCTTGCCCTGCCCGCCGCGGCGCTGGCTGCGGTATTCGTTGAGCGCCAGCCGCTTGATGTAGCCCTGCTGCGAGAGCGTGACCACGACCTTTTCATTGGGAATGAAGTCAAGGGGATTGAAGTTGGGGTCGCCCGCGTAGTCAATTTCCGAACGGCGCTCGTCGCCGTACTTGACCTTGAGCTCTTCAAGTTCTGCGTCCATGATCGCCGCCACGCGCTCGGGCTTGGCGAGAATGTCAAGCAAATCGACCATCTCGGCGTTGCACTGGCGGTATTCGTTGTTGATCTTGTCCTGCTCCAAGCCCGTGAGCTTTTGCAGCGCCATCTGCAGAATGCGCTCGGCCTGAATGGGGCTTAAGTGATACTCGCCGTTCTTGTCGAGCCCAAAATTGGCATCGATCTCCTGGGGCCTGAAGTCTTCGGCGTTGCCCGCCGCGGTCAGAAGCCCCGATACGAGTTCGGAGCGCCAGCCGCGCGACATGAGCTGCTGCTTGGCAATCGGCGGATTGGGCGAGTTGCGGATCACCGCGAGGAACTCGTCGAGGTTTGAGAGCGCCACGGCCTGTCCTTCGAGGATGTGGCCGCGCATGCGGTTTTTGTTGAGCCTAAAGATCGTGCGGCGCGTCACCACTTCGCGGCGGTGCCGCAGGTACGCCTCGATAATCTGCCGCAGGTTGAGCACGCGCGGCTGCCCGTCGACCAAGGCGACCATGTTGATGCCAAACGACGTCTGCAGCGCCGTGAGCTTGTAGAGGCTGTTGAGGATGACTTCGCCGAAGGCCCCCTGCTTGAGCTCCATGACGATGCGCACGGTCTTTGACGACTCGTCGCGCAACTCGCTGATGCCCTCGATCTTCTTTTCGTGAATGAGGCGCGCAATCGACTCAACCAAGACCTTCTTGTTGACCTGGTAGGGAATGTCGTCGACCACGAGCGCCTGACGGCCGTTTTTGAGCTCTTCAAAGTGCGTGTGCGAGCGCATCACCACGCGCCCTCGGCCGGTCCTATAGCCCTGGTGCACGTCCTTGAGGCCGTAGATGATGGCCCCGGTCGGGAAGTCGGGCGCAGGCATCCGGGCGATGAGCTCGTCGATGGTCGCCTCCGGGTTGTGAAGCAGGTGCCGGCAGGCGTCAATGCACTCCGAGAGATTGTGCGGCGGGATGTTCGTGGCCATGCCCACGGCAATGCCCGCCGACCCGTTGACCAGGAGGTTGGGGAGCTTCGCGGGCAGCACCACGGGCTCTTTTTCCGAATTGTCGAAGTTCGGAATGAAGTCGACCGTGTCCTGATCGAGATCGTCGAGCATGGCGTCGGCAATGCGCGCGAGGCGGCACTCGGTGTAGCGCATGGCCGCCGCGCCGTCGCCGTCGATCGAGCCGAAGTTGCCCTGGCTGTCAACGAGCGGGTAGCGCATCGAGAAGTCCTGCGCCAGGCGCACGAGCGTCTGGTAGGCCGCCTGATCGCCGTGCGGGTGGTATTTGCCGATCACGTCGCCCACGATGCGCGCACACTTCTTGGTGGGGTGCGAGAAGTCGTTGCCAAGCTCGTGCATTGCGTAGAGCACGCGCCGGTGCACGGGCTTGAAGCCGTCGCGCACGTCGGGCAGCGCGCGTCCGACGATCACGCTCATCGCGTAGTCGAGGTACGAGCGCTTCATCTCGGTTTCAAGCGTCACCGGAAGCGTTTCATAAGAGTACGAGATCGGCATCCCGTTGGCTTCGCCCTGGGTCTGCTCGCCCGCATCAAGGCCCTGATCCTGATTGTCGTCTTGCGCCATATGTCGTCAATGAAACCCGCTGCAGACCGCAGGCGGCCGCCAGCGAGGGCGGCTCTTTCTGCGTCAAGGGGAAAAAGCAGCATGCGATTGAGCGCTGCGCCGTTTGTGTGCGTGTTCATCGCGCTTTTTTCGGACGCCCGATTTCTTCTTCTAAAAAAGAAAGGGGCGCGGCAGCCCGCGAAAACAAACGACAACGCCCCGCCCGTGCGCCTGATTTCCCTCGCAAGGCAAGAAAAAGGCAGGCGGTCTGCAGCAAAAGTTAAGTGGAAGTTGAAAAAGCGGGGCTCATTTTATCAGGGCGGGCCCCGCAACAGGCCCAAAACGGCCCGTGGCTGCGTTTTGGGCGAGCCCGCCCCAAAGAGGAAAAAAGACAACAATGGCCCTCAAAGGCCCGAAATCGGCCCGCCAAGGCCCTCAAGGGCCCAAAGCGAGGTTGTTTTCAAAGCCCCTCGCAGAAAACCTTGCACGATCCTTGGTTTTCTCGGAGTCCGGCGGCGCCGCATCCCGCAGCGGGGTGCAGGTTTCCTGCGGGCTCTGCGTGTGAAAACTTGCACAAAGAGGGGAAATTTGCGCGACTTTCTTGATTTTGTCCTCGCGTTTGATTGGTCTTTGGGGCAAAATAGCGTTAGCATCACGATCTAGTGGTGCAGGCCTGTTGCATGGACAATGCACAGGTTTGCGCGTGCTTTCATTTTTTAGGCGCGCCGGCTGCCGGTTTTTCTGCTTGCGGCCGGTGCAAAACGGGACACTTCAGCAGTGCCCATCCGTCTATTGAGAAGAAAGGACAATTAACAATGAAGACCTCGATCAAACTGAGCGGCCTCGTGGCTGCCGTCATGATGGCTACTGCAGGTTCCTCCTTCGCGGCCGACACGGTCGTTCCCTATGTCACCAACTCCACCGACCAGGTGGTCGTGAACTCCACCGGCCTTTGCTGGCGCACCGGCTTCTGGACCCCGGCTCTGGCCGAACAGGGAGGCTATGAAGGTCCGGGCTGCACCTGCGACAAGGACATCCTGTCTGCCGGCGCCTGCGAACCCCCGGCCGCTCCCGTTGAAGAGCCCAAGGTTGCCAAGGTGACGCTCTCGGCCGACACGCTCTTTGACTTCGACAGCGCCAAGCTCTCCACCGACAGCGCCGCGATGCTCGATCAGCTCGTGAGCCGCATGGCCGGCATGGACGTCGAAGTGATCCTGACGACCGGCTACGCCGACCGTCTGGGCAACGAAGCCTACAACCAGAAGCTCTCCGAGCGCCGTGCCGAATCCGTCAAGGCTTACCTCGCCGAGAAGGGCGTCTCGCCTGACCTCGTTCAGACCGAAGGCCGCGGCGAAGCCGATGCCGTGGTTGAATGCCCGGATCCGACCCGCAACGGTGAAATCAAGAACGTTCAGGACCTGGTCAAGTGCCTTGCCCCGAACCGCCGTGCCGTGATCGAAGTGATCGGCACCCGTACGGTGCAGTAATCGGCTGAAAAAGGCCGGCCGCGGCGTGAGTTAAAGCTCACTGCGGCCTTGGCCTCAAGGCTTGAAAGAAGCCGCATGCAAAGCGCAAAAGAAGCGCCTGCGTGCGGCTTTTTTGATGTCGAGTCTTCGTGCGTCTGCGTGGAAAGTCCGGATGAAAAAAGAAAGGGATGCCGGCTTTTCAAATGACCGGCCACTGCGCCCTTCGCGGAGATGGTCGTGAAAGACGCCGCGGCCTGCAGCTCGACATGCTGCGGACCAGGATCGCGGCTTTGCTCGAAGTCTTCTTTGAAGAGAAAACCCCGCCGCACAGCTGCCGGCAGGCAGCCGCTTCGACGGGGCTCAACAAGGGGGTCGACTGGCTTATCAAACCAACCCCCGAGGGGTTGTGGGGCCGACGGCAGTCAGCCCCGGAGAGCGCCTTTCCTACCAAGCGAAACGAACGCCGAGCGAACCGCGCCAAGGCGACTCGATTTCATCGCCGTCGGCGTACTGCACGTCCGCATAGAGGTACACGGCATCCGTGATGTTGTAGTTGGCGCCAAGGCCGATCTCATACCACGTGCCGCCCAAGTCCTCGGTGTGGGTCTTGGAGGTGCCCATCGTGTAGGTGTAGGACGTCTCGCCGTCGAAGTCATGCAGAGCCGACGCGCGCAGGTAGACGCCGCCCTTCTTGCTCGGGCACACAAGGCCGGTCTGGAAGCCCACGCGGCCCACCATCATGTCGGCCGAATCCTGGTTCACGTCCATGCCGCCGAGCGAGTAGTCGGCGCCGGAGACGTGACCGTACATCACCTCAACCTGCGGCTCGACATAGAACACTTCGGTCACAGGCAGACGCCAGCCGCCCTCGACGGTAACGGCCACGGCGTTCGTCTCATAAGAGGCGTCGCCCGTTGCAACCGAGATGTCGTTCGTGAGATGACCCCACTTGCCGGTGATGTCCACAAAGAGGCCGTTGTCGCCGAGCCAGGTGCCGTAGCCCGTGAAGGTAAAGCTGTTGTTGTCGCCTTCACCGGCCGAGAAGCTCGAATCCCCATGGGCATAGCTGAACGCGCCGCCCACAATCCAGTTCGTGCCTTCGATGCGGTGATCGTATCCGACCTGAACGCCGACGTACTTGTTGTCCACGTTCTGAGAGCCGTACTCGTCCTTGCCGCCGTAGACGCGGGCCCAGCCGCCGTTGTTGTAGCCGCCCTGATCGCGGATTTCGCCCAGACGGTACTGCATGTGGTTCATTTCTTCGCGCCACTGCAGCAGCCCCACCACGGCCATCTGCGTCAAGCCGTGCGTGATCGGGTTCTCGGTGCGGGCCGTGACATTGCCAAGCGCTGCGGCGCCCTGTTCGTCGGTCACGACTTCATAGCTCGCGCCGTCTTCCACACCGTACGGATTCACGGTAACCGTCTTCGACTCAACCGAGTTCAAGACGGTGTTGTTCGCGTACACCTTGTCGAGCAGCTTGTTCGCCACATCCTGCGTGGTGTCGCCTGCCGCGCCGCCGTTGAGAGCAACAGCGGAAATGCTCGTGCCCTCGGCAACCTGCGAGTCCTCCCCGAAGGTCACGGTTGAATTTTCAGAGGCAAGCGACTCGCTGGTGAAATTGATTTCAACGGAGGTCGCCCCGTTCTGGCCTTCTCCGCCTTCACCGCCGCTCGCTTCGGCCGCTACGCCGATGTTGCCGAACTTAATCTGAGACCGCTCGCTGTTCATATTGATTTTGACGAGCCCGTCGTTATTTTCCTGACCGACAATCGTCACACCGCCGTAGCTGTAGTTATACCCCTCGATTTTTTCCTCGCCGGACAATTCGAGTAAATTTCCGTTCACGTCGATCGTGCCGATCTGAACAACATCGTTGGCAAATGTTTCGTTCGTCTTCCCGGCAACGATTCCGGCAAAAGTTGCACCGTCCTCAACGACCAGATGATCAATAGAAATGGAATCCGCGCTTTCCAAATTTGTATCTGAATCCCCATCGCGCGTTCCAATGCCAAGCGCCAGCGCCGTATAGTCGCTCATTGTGAGCGTTCCGATCTCAAGGCTGGTGGAACCGGTCATATATTTGTCGAGATCGTTGTAGGAGGTTTCCATCAAGCGCAATACCGAGCCCGGCGACAGATTCGCATTGTCAATGACAAAGCTCTTGTTCTGAGCGTCCGCGGCGCCCTCGCCCGACCCTGCCTTGGGATAGAACTCAAAAGTAACGATGTGGGGGTAATACGGGAAATCTACATAACCGGAGGGCAGCTCCATGCCGGGGGCCGTCGTCAGCGTTCCGATTCTCAATGTGCCGCCAAAATTTTTAACGTACGCGGTTGACAGGGGCCAACCTCCGCCCTCCTCGATAATTTCTCGCACTTCATTGACATAGGCCGACGCCGCATTGTTTTGCAAAAAGCCTTCCTTATCGGATCCGACATTATCTCGTCCCGGCCAAATTTTCACAACGTCCGGAATTTCAGTGTCATCATTAATAACGAAAGACGGGTCAGCATAAGCACCAACGGAAAATGCCGACAATACGGCCACGCAGATCAAAGACTTTTTCATGGCAGACTCACCAAATTGAAGATTTAATTCCCGCATAAATAAAACAGATTCATTTTCGGGAATAAGAATCAAGGAGTCTTGTCAAAACAATTTTGTTTTTGTTTGATGATTGCCTTGACAGAGACCTGAAGGGGTTTTCGTTCAACTTTGCCCCCCCCCCCCGCGACAATTTGTCAAGTTTCTATCTGCACTTTCGTTTTTTATTTTTTCGTTATTCGCCAAAAATACAACACTTCAAAACAAACGTACTACATCCAAATAGAAAAGGACCCGCAATCCGCTCCTGCGCCCCTTGTCGGCACCGCGGGCATACTGGTGTTGGCGCACCGGAGCAACTTCGCCCCTGCCCTGCGCTCAGGCCTTGGCCAGCCAAAAAGCCTTCCGCCTCCTGACCGTGGCCGCTCCCGTAGCCTTGCTCGGCAAGAGCGCATAACCTATGAAATCACTTCCGGGGGTTTGCGCGAAAAGAAGAGCCCGCGTACAGCCGTCTTGCCTTGCGCGTTGCCGGAGGCAACGCCGGTGTCGACAACGCCTTGGCGGCCCAAAGACGACAACAGCCCGGTGCACCGGCACCAAGCTGCGTCAGAGAAAAGAGGCCGGCTCCTGCAACCGTTCAGTGCAGGAGCGCCTCTTTCAAAGAAAATTCAGGCGCGGGCCGCAAAGAAAAGAGATGCCGGCTCCGCGCTCATGCGCTCGATCAGACGGCGGCTTCGCCCGTTTCACCCGTGCGGATGCGAATCACCTGCTCGATGTCAAAGACAAAGATCTTTCCGTCGCCGATCTTGCCCGTGCGGGCGCTGCGCTGCACGGCCTCAAGGCACTGCTCGAGCAGATCGTCGGGCACCGCCGCTTCAATCTTGACCTTGGGCAGGAAGTCCACCACGTACTCCGCTCCGCGATAGAGCTCCGTGTGTCCCTTCTGACGCCCGAATCCTTTGACTTCGGTCACCGTCAGACCGTTGACGCCGAGTTCGGCAAGTGCCTCCCGCACTTCGTCAAGCTTAAAGGGCTTGACGATGGCTACTACCAGTTTCATTTTTGTTTGACCTCATTCTTGGACCGGACAAAGCGCCCCGATCCGCACAATTCTATCGACAACAAAGAGGCTTCGCGTACGTGAAAAGCCGCAAGTGAAAGCCGCGCGTTTTCCCTATGGCTTCTGCATGAGTCCCATGCGCGCGGTCATCGGAAAGCGCCAGTCGCGCCCGAAGGCGACGGCGCTCACCTTGGGCCCCACCGGACACTGCCGCCGCTTGTACTCGTTGCGATGAATGAGGGTGACGACGCAGTTGACAACCTCGGGCGCCGCCGCCCCCGAAGCGGCAATTTCCTCAGTGCTGCGCCCGTTTTCAACGTAGGCCGCGATGACGGCGTCGAGCACCGCATAAGGCGGCAGGCTGTCTTCGTCGCGCTGCCCCTCACGCAGCTCGGCCGACGGGGGGCGCTCAATGATTTCCTGCGGAATGCGCTCAAATCCCGCGCGGCGGTTTACCTCCCGGCACAGCGCCCAGACCTCCGTCTTGAGAATGTCCTTGATGGGCGCGTAGGCGCCCGCCGTGTCGCCGTACAAAGTCGAGTAGCCTACGGCCGACTCGCTCTTGTTGCCGGTGGTGAGCACAAGGCGCGAGAACTTGTTGGAGTAGGCCATCAAAAGCGTGCCGCGAATGCGCGCCTGCAGGTTTTCCTCGGCTTCGCTCCAGGCCAGTCCCTTGAAGTCGTCCTTGAGCACATCCATAAACGCGGCATAAAGGGGTTCGATTGCGCGCACCACGTAGCGAATGCCGAGATTTTCCGCGCAGGTCTTTGCAAGCCGCAGGCTCAGGTCAGCCGTAAAGCGCGTGGGCATCATCACCGCAAGCACGTTCTGCGCGCCAAGCGCATCAGCGGCGATATTGGCAACCAGTGCGCTGTCAACGCCCCCGGAGAGCCCGATCACCACCTTTTGAAAGCCGTTTTTAACGACGTAGTCGTGCACGGCGACAACGAGCATGTCGTAGAGTTCCGAGAGCGCCTCGGGCGAATCGGCCGTCGAAAAAACCGGTGCGTCAGTGCTTGCCGGCGCTTTGAGCGTCTCAAGCGCAGGCAGCGTCCCCGCAACGAGCGCACGTGCATCAAGAAGGCGGCTTAATCCCTCGCTGCTATCCATGCGCATCACAACGCGGCCCTTTGCGTCACTTGCAAAGCTGTGCCCGTCAAAGACCAACTCGTCCTGCCCGCCCGTGAGGTTGACGTAGACCAAGGGCAGGCCCGCAGCCGCAGCGTGGCCCGCCACGCAGGCCTCGCGTGCGGCGCGCTTTCCTTTTTCCCAGGGCGAGGCGTTGATCGATACGATGAAGTCCGCCCCTGCACGCTTTAAGTCCTGCGCCACGTCCTCGAACCAGAGGTCTTCGCAGACGGCAAAGCCGCATTTGAGCCCTCCTTCGAGCTCAACGACCAGAACGCCGGAGCCCGGCGCAAACACGCGCTCTTCGTCAAAGACGCCGTACTCGGGCAGATGACGCTTGTCGTAGAAAAAGGGCTCGGCATCCTTTCCGTCCCCGGCCCCTGCAACGAAAAGCGTGTTGTGCCGCCCCTCGGAAGCTGTGCGCACGCCCCCGTAGACCACGCAAAGTCCGGGCGCGGCCTCTTTGAGACGGGCGGAGAGCTGCGCCTGCCAGAATTCGGCCCGTTCGCAGAAGTCGGCCCGCAGCAGCCAGTCTTCGGCCGGATAGCCCGTGACGGTCATCTCGGGGCAGACCAGAAGCGAAGCGCCCTGCGAGAGCGCCTTGCGCGATGCATCAAGAATCTTTTCAACATTGCCCTTGAAGTCGCCCACAACGGTGTTGATCTGGGCAAGGGCAATGTAAAAGGGAGTGGATTCGCTACGCATGGGACCAGCCAAAGAAAGAAGTCTGAAGACAAGCGGCCGAAGGCGGGCAAGAAGCCCGATTGACGGCGCGCAAGGCGTAGTTTGTCACAAAAAAAGAGAAAGCCCGGCAAAGCCGGCCTTTGTCGGCCGCTTCGGGCTTTCCTCCATTTTTTGTGCGTGGTTTTTTCGCGCGGCCCCTGCAGAGATGCTTTGCGATTTTTACGAAAATCAGCGCACGGCAGGCCCGCGCAAGGAGACGGGCGCGAAAGACGCCCGTTTCCGCGGGGCGATCAAGCCGTCTTGGGCTTGACTTCCATGCCCTCGTAGGCGCTCACTCCTTCCATGATGAGCCGCTCGGCCTCTTCGGCGCTCTGCCAGCCCTTGACCTTGACCCACTTGCCGGGCTCAAGGTCCTTGTAGTGTTCAAAGAAGTGACGGATCTGATCGAGCTCGTCGGCCGGAACATCGTCGGCGGACTTCCACTTGGCGTAGCGCAGGCACACCTTGTTGACCGGCACCGCAAGGATCTTCCAGTCGCCGCCACCTTCGTCTTCCATCATCAAAACCGCGATGGCGCGGCAGCGGATGACGGTGCCCGTCATGAGCGGGAAGGGCGTTAAAACGCACACGTCGACCGGGTCGCCGTCATCGGCAATCGTCTGCGGGATGTAGCCGTAGTTGCAGGGATAGTGCATGGCCGTTCCCACGAAGCGGTCCACGAACAAAGCCCCGGACTCCTTGTCGACTTCGTACTTGATCGGATCGGAATTGGCGGGGATTTCAACAATCACGTTAAAGTCGCGCGGCAGATCGCGGCCGGCGCTTACTCGGGCAAGACCCATTTTTCTTTACTCAACGAAAAAACGAAAACAATCAAAAAGCCGGCTGCGGCTCTTCTAAAAGCACCCGCAAAACGCTTCGTACGCAATGTTCAAACCAAGCCCGAACAGAGCCCGGAAGACATGGCCTTTTGGGGCGCCGCACTTTGGAAAGCGTGCTTTGAGGAGCCCCGCGCAAAGACAAAATGCCTTGCGCCGGCCCGCCGGCGGCATAAGAAGGAAACTCTTAAAAAAGAGGCCGGGCCAAAAGCTTGGCCCGGATGGGCGGCTCTTCATGAGCGGCCGCCAACTTTTTTAGGCGCGTATTTTAGGCGAAAGCGCCTGCGTTTTTCCAACCGTCCGCACGAAAGGCTGAGGAAGGATCACGCAAGCCGCAGTCGGGGCGGCCCCGGGCAGACAGCGCCATTTTGGGGCCGGCTCAGGCTGCAACGTCAAGGCGCCTTAAATTGGCCTTGATGTGCGCGCGCACCGCTTCGTCGTCGGCGCTTGTGATCTCGACGTGCGTAAAGCCCGCCTCGTGCAGGCGATCGGCGCAGCGCGGGTGAATCGTGAGCGCCGTGCCGTGCAAAAACCACTCGCGCGCCTCCGGCACGGGCTTGATCGCGTGCAAAAGCGTTGCCACCGAGTCCGAACTTGTGAGATAGACAATGGGCGACGGGCCGTCGACCGCATGCGAGAGCTCGTCGACCTGCGCGGGCGTCAACTCAATCGGAACGCGCACGTAGCAGGCAAGCTTCTCGACGTCGGCGCCAAGTTCGATTAACTGCTGCCCGAGCCATTCGCGCCCGGTCTGTCCCCGGCAGATGAGCACGCGCCGCGGCACTTCGGTGTGGCGCAGGATTTCAAAGAGCGCTTCGCTGCCCGAGTGTTCGGCGTCGCCCGCGGGGTAGATAAGCGGCACTTCGTCGTTCCAGGCCGCGCGGATCACCTTGGCGGTTCCCTCGCCGATCGTGGCAAGCGTGACGTGCTTGGGCCAGTGCTCGACCCAGTGCGCAACGGCCGTCACGGCCGCCGGCGAAGCAAGCACGATCATGTCGACATCGTCAAGATGCGAGAGGCGCTGCGCCACCAGTTCCTGATCTTCGGGCAGCACAATCAAGTAAGCCGGCCAGCGCCAGGCGTCAATGCCGTCTTTTTTAAGCAGCTCGGCAAGCCGGTCGTTGGCCGCCCCCGGACGCATCAGAATGACCGGCTGATGACTGAGTCCCATAGGAAAAGCTTCGAAAAGAAATGTAAACGAGAAGAAGAATTTTGACGCAGATTGTACCGCAGCGCCCCGATTTACACTTTAGACGCCCGTTTCGGGGCTCGTGCATCAGAGCAAAAAAAGCCCGCGGGAAGCGCCCATGATCCAAAACGCCGCCCGCGGGCCCTTTTTCTTTTCTCTGCTCTATCCGAAGCCTGCGCTTTAGCCTGCGGTCTCTGCAAGCACCTTGGCAAGAAGCTGATCGGCCCCCTGCTCTCTCAAGGAGGCAACCACGTCGGCTGCGATCTGCATGTGCGCGTCAACCGCGCCTTTTTTCTGGGCGCAGATCATCTCGCCGCTGCGATGGTCCCCCACGTGGGCGCGCAGCCACAATTGGCCCTCTTCGACAATGGCGTAGGCCGCAAGCGGCACCTGGCAGGAGCCCCCCAGGGCGCGCGAGACGGCGCGCTCGGCGGCCGTGCAGGCGCGCGTGACGGGATCGTTGATAAAGGCAAGGGCCTCGATCAAATCATCTCTGTCGGCGCGCACCTCAACACCCAAAGCGCCCTGCCCGGGCGAAGGAAGGCTCACGGAAGGATCGACGATTTGGCGAATGCGGGAGGCTAGCCCCAGGCGCTTGAGTCCGGCCGAGGCCATCACAAGGGCGTCAAACTCGCCCCGATCGAGCTTTGCGAGCCGCGTGCCGACGTTGCCTCTGACGGACTTCACCACAAGGTGCGGAAACTTTGCGCGCAGCATCAGCTCGCGCCGCAGGCTCGAGGTGCCCACCACGGCGCCCGCGGGCAGCGCTTCAAGGCTCTCGTAGCGGGGGCTCACCAGCGCGTCGCGGGGGTCTTCGCGCACGCTCACCGCCGCAAGCGCAAAGCCCTCGGGCAGCTCCATGGGCACGTCCTTGAGCGAGTGCACCGCCAGATCGGCGCGCCCCTCGCACATGGCCGCCTCAAGCTCCTTGACAAAGAGCCCCTTGCCGCCCACCTTCGAGAGCGTCCGATCAAGAATCTGATCGCCTCTGGTCGTCATGCCGAGAATGTCGACCTCGGCCTGCGGGTAGTGCTCTCTTAAAAGGGCCTGCACGTGCAGGGCCTGCCACATGGCAAGCGGACTTTCGCGCGTGGCGATCACGCAGTGCTTGAATTGAGTCATTGAATCATGCTTCTGACAAAGGAAAACACAAGCGGGGCGCCGAGCCCCGCCGCGGGAAGCGGACGCCGTCAGGCGCGCGCAGGAGGCGCTGCGCCCCCTGCCGAGCCCTCTGCGGCAGCCCGGGCCTGTCCCGCAAATCGAGGCCGATTCTAACAAAGAGGCTCAAGGCGGGCCCGGCGCGAAGGCTTGTTCGAATAAAGGCAAACGATAAATCGGCGGCCTTAAGGCAAAATAGGTTCGCGCAGCCGGATGGAAAAAAACAGCCGCTTTGCGTTTTTGTTTTATGCAAGCTTCTTTGTTCAAGGAGAGATGTTGAATGTGCAGCACGCCCGTCAAACTGTCGGCGACGGCGGTCTGCCTTGCGCTTTTTGCCATGAGGGCGCAGGCAACGATTGATCAGGTGCAGGTGACGCTCGAAGACGGGCGGCCCTTTGTGACGCTCAACATCTACGGCAACGGCGAGCCTTATGATCTCTTTGGGTTAAAGGGCAATGCCATGTGGAGTCTTCCGTCGGAAGAGTTGCAGAGCATCCTGCAGGGCTCGGGCTACGTTGCAGAGCTGCTTGAAAAAGCGGTGAATCACCCCGCCTCCATCATGCTTGTCGCGCAAGACGACGGCGAGACCTTCGGCAATGCCTTTGCCTCGAGCGATGTCGCGCCGACGGGCGATACGTGGTTTATCGCTCAAATTCTTCACGGCATTGCGCCTGCAACGCCCACCGGGGACTCCGCGGTCATCCTTGTTTACCCGCGTTCGGAAGAAGACGGCGCCTGGTATCGCGCCCAGGACGCCATGCACGTGCTTCCCAAAAACGGAAACTCCATGAATCTGGCTGCAACGTTTTCACATGAAATGCTGCACGCGCTCGGGATTCTGACTCGGGCCGAAACGGCTGATGATGCGTTTGCACTGGAAGGCGACTATTTCCGGTTTCTCGAATCTCGCTTTACATCCACGCTTAACCGCTTTGAGCAGGGGCTTCGCGACAGCGACGGGACGGCGGCGGCGCCGGGGATGGCAATCACGGTCAACGGCGGCACGGATCAGGCCGGCGCCGGCACCTTTGACGTAGACTTGCTCTCCCCTGGCATTTACTTCACGGGAGAGCATGTTGAAGAAGTGCTCAACGGCGCTCTGATTTATCCGGCCGACAGCGACGGCACCGGCGAACCTCTGCCGGGCCTTCCCGTCAACGGGTGGGAGTACGTCTACACAGCCGAAAATGTCGACTATTACACGCCGGAAATGAGTCACATCGAGCTTCAAAACAGCTTGATGAGCCACCAGAGCTGGAGAAACTGGGGCGTCTACATGGAGGCCGAGCTTGCCCTTTTGCAGGATCTGGGGCTTGAAATCGACCGCCGCAAATGGTTTGGCTACTCCGTCTACAACTCAGGCGCAACGATCGTCAACACCCATCCGTTTTACGAGCGCAATCAGGCGGGAACGGCCTATCTGCAGGGCGTTGCAAGCAGCAACCCCTGGGGCATCGGGCTTCACGTCTACGGCAGAGACAACGACGTTACGCAGGCCGCCGACATTCTGACGCGCGGCGAATTTGCCATCGGCATTCGTCTTGAAGGCTCCAATAACACGCTTCGCATTGCGCCCGGCGTCACAATACAAAGCGACGGCAGCGAGGGCTTCGGGCTCGCGGTGACCTACGGCAAAAATCACAACGTCGTCCATCAGGGCGTGATCGCCGCACGGGGCCAGGAAGGCATTGCCGCGCTTTTTTCCTTTGGCGACAACGTCATCAGCAACGATTTCGAGCAGCGCGGCTCCTACATCTACCGCCCCAGCCCCATGTTCGACACGGGGCTTGAAGTTGAAGACATTGGGCTCGATGGTGCGCTTGTGGAGCGTTTTGACGTCTCGGGCGCCCTGATCGGCACGAAGGCGGCCATTTTGATTGACGACAACGCGCTCGTCTCCAACATCAACATTCTCAACGGCGCACTCCTTGCAGGCGACATCGTCTCACTCTGGGACCCGAACGACGAGCGCATTGACGCGGGCGGCCTGCCGCGCGAAGAGCTGACGACGACTCTCACCTTCGGGCAGGCTGCCGCAGCCGACGGGGCGGCCATAGCCGACGTGCCCGATCCGAACTTTTACCTGCGCTATGACGGCAACATTTACGGAACCGGTCTGGGAGAGTCGGAGTCGGAAGCGGGCGCGGCCGCCATTGCCGTGCGCGTGGCCGGAGGCGAACTCTCCTACAACGGCACGGCCAACGTGCTCTCGGTCGAGGTTTTGCCGCAGGCAACCTTAAGCGGCAACGGCACCTACAACGTCACTCAATGGCCGGCCGGAGAAGACGAGGCCCCCTTTGGGGGCACCTTTGTCAACAACGGCACGCTCTCGCCCGGCAACAGCCTTGGCACCATGACCATCAACGGGGCGTTTGAAATGGGCGCGTCAGGAAGGCTTCTCATGGAGTTTGACGCCGACGGCCGCACCGACAGGCTTCAATTGCGAAGCCTTGTGCAGGACGTGACGCTCACCTCAGCAAATCTGACCATGCAGCCAGCGGAGGGCTACTACAGCGGAACGCTTCAAATCCCCCTCTCCGGCATGGTGACGGCGCAGGAAGGCACGATCAGCTTTGCGGGCGCGACAGTGACGACAAGCGGCGTGTCGCCCACGCTTTCCATGTCGGGGGCGCTGACGGACGCAACGCTTGCGGTAACCGTCGAACGCGCGCCCGACGCCTACAGCCGCTGGGCATTTTCTGACGCTGCGCGCGGCGTGGCAGCGGTGTTTGACCGCAACGCCGGTCACGTGCAGGGCCAGATGCAGGATCTGGTGGCACGGCTTGACTTTTTAAGCCCTGACGGAAGCGCTCTGCAGTCGGCCTTTGAAAGCCTGAGTCCGGACCTCTACGGCCGCGCCGGGGCGGCGAGTCTTTTTGCCCGGCAGACCGTGGCGCGCACCGTCATCAACGAGTTGAGCGCCGGGCGGCTTGCCGCAGCGCGGCTTGGGGGCAAGGAGGCGTTTGTCGTTCCCCTGGGCGGCTATGCCGATCGGGATGCCGACGGAGTGCGCAGCACCTATGCCGGCATTTTGGCGGGCGTGCAGACGCAGCGCGCCGATGCCGGCGGCACGCTCACGCTGGGCGCGCACACGGCGGTGCTCACGAGAAAGGATAAGTTGAGCAACGCCCAGGGAAGCCAAGCGGACTCGGAGAGCTTCTACCTCGGCGCGCACGGGCGGTACGACTTTGCCGGAGAGAGCGCGCCCTATCTCTTTGGGCTTGCACAAGTCTCGATTGAAAACACCGACATGGACCGGTACGTGCTCGACGATCATGCCGAAAGCGACTGGACAGGCTGGGGCGCGAGCCTTGCCGCAGGTGCGGGACAGACCTTTGACTTGACCGAAAACCTCTCGGCAGGCCCCGTCTTCTGGCTTGACTATGGCCTGGCGCATCAGCCGGCGACGACGGAGTCGTCTTCCCACGGCACGGCGCTTTCCGTTGCGAGCGAAACGTACCAGTCGCTTTCTTCGTCCCTCGGAGTGCGGGCGCACTGGCGGCTGCCGGTGCAGACGATGAAGGCAAGCATCGGTGCGCTTGCCGCCTGGAATCATGAGTTTTTGTCCCGCTACGGGACGGCGCAGGCAAGTTTTGCGGGCCTGCGGCAGGAGAGCTTTCGCTTTGAAAGCGAAGTTCAGGCGCGCGACACGGGCCTTGCGGCCGTAAGTTTCAAGGCCGAAGTGAAGGAGCGCTTCTCGGCCGGCGCAGGCCTTGGCTGCGAGTTTGGAAGCAACACTTCCGGCCTGTGGGGACACGTCAACTTGCGGTGGGCCTTCTGACTGATTGACGCTCTCAGGCCGTCATGAAAGAGGCTTTCTGGCCGCAAACAGAATCGCTTTCCTTTTGATATTATTGAAGCTTTTCAAAAAATGGCGCGCCGCTTTTTCTTCGTGCGGCGCCGCGAAACATTGACCACTTCTCTGCACATCATTTTTCCATGAGCACCGAACACAATCATTCCGACGATCCCCTGCATGCCAAGAAAGAAGCATGGTCGGGCCGCTTCTCCGAACCCGTGGCCGAGTTCGTGCTCCGATACACCCAGTCGGTGAGCTTTGACAAGCGCATGGCCATGGCCGACATCGCGGGCTCGCTTGCGCACGCGCAGATGCTCTGCGAGTGCGGCGTCATCAGCGAAAACGACTTGGCCGACATCCGCCGCGGCATGGCGCAGATCACCGACGAAATCAAGGCGGGCAAGTTCCTCTGGCAGCTTGAGCTCGAAGACGTCCACCTCAACATCGAGGCGCGCCTAACGCAGCTCATCGGCGACGCGGGCAAGCGTCTTCACACGGGCCGCAGCCGCAACGACCAGGTCGCCACCGACATCCGGCTTTATCTCAGAGGCGAAATCGACGCCATCGAAGGCATGCTCGGGCATCTGCAGGAAGTGCTCGTCGCGCAGGCAAAGCGCGAGTACAACACCATCATGCCGGGCTTTACCCACATGCAGGTTGCGCAGCCCGTCACGTTCGGGCACCACATGCTCGCCTACGTCGAAATGTTCGAGCGCGACCGCGAGCGCATGATTGACTTGAGGCGGCGCGTCAACCGCTCGCCTCTTGGGGCCGCGGCCCTTGCGGGCACCACCTACCCCATCAACCGCGAGCGCACGGCCGAGCTCCTTGGCTTTGAAGCCGTCTGCCAGAATTCGCTTGACGCGGTGAGCGACCGCGACTTCGGCATCGAATTTACGGCCGCCGCAAGCCTTGTGATGATTCACATCTCGCGCCTGTCCGAAGAGCTCGTCTACTGGATGAGCCAGCGCTTCAAGTTCATCGAGCTGCCCGACCGCTTTACGACGGGCTCCTCGATCATGCCGCAGAAAAAGAACCCGGACGTGCCCGAAACCGCCCGCGGCAAGTGCTCGCGCGTGGTGGGCGACCTGATGACGATGACGATGCTCATGAAGGGGCTGCCGCTAGCCTACAACAAGGATCTGCAGGAAGACAAGGAGCCCGTGTTTGACGCCATCGACACGGTCAAGGACACGCTGCGCGCCTTCATCGAAATGATGGCGGGCGTCGTGGCAAACCGCGAGGAGCTGCGAAAGGCGGCCGCCGCGGGCTACCCCACCGCAACCGACCTCGCGGACTACCTTGCGCGCCGCGGCGTTCCCTTTAGAACCGCGCACGACATCGTGGGCCGCGTGGTGCGGCTCGCAAGCGAGCGCGGCTGCGACATCGCCGATCTGTCGCTTGACGAGCTCAAGGGCTTTAGCGAGGTCATTGAAGAGGATGTCTATGCGGTGCTCACGCTCGAGGGCTCGATTGCCGCACGCAACCACGTGGGCGGCACGGCTCCCGAACAGGTGCTAAAGCAGGTGGCGCGCTGGGAGGCGATCTTCAACGAGCGCGCGCAGGCTGCCGCAAAGAAGGCTTAACCACCCCGCTCAAGGCCCGAGACCCGCCCGGTTTTGCACTGCGGCGGGTTTCGTTTTGGGACAGGGAAAGACAAAAGCGGCGCTTGAAGCCCTCTTCCTTTTTTCGGAAGGCGAAAGGCTTCAAGCGCCGCTTTTTTTCTCCCGCGACTAAAGCAGCGGGCGGCTAAAAGATGTGCGCAAGTCCCGCCGCCCACAGCCCCAGAATGAAGAGCCCGAAGACGATGCGGTACCAGCCGAAGATGCAGAAGTCGTTTTTGGAGACGTAGCGCAGCAGCCAGCGCACCACGACGATGGCCGACAGAAAGCTCACCACGAACCCCACGCCGATGCCGGGAAGGTTGTCGGCCGAGAGAATCTCGCGCGACTTGTACAGATCGTAGACCGTGGCGCCGAAAATCGTGGGAATGGCAAGGAAAAAGGAAAACTCCGTTGCGGCCGTCCTCGAAAGGCCCAGCACAAGAGCGCCGATGATGGTGGCGCCCGAGCGGGACGTGCCGGGGATAAGGGCAAAGCACTGCATCAAGCCCACTCCGAGGGCGTCCTTCCAGGTCATGTCGTCCATCGTGGCCACGCGCGGCGGGATGCTGCGCTTTTTGTTGTAGTGCTCGATCCAGAGAATGATCACGCCGCCCACGACAAGGGCCGTGGCAACCGTGAAGATGTTGAAAAACCGCTCCTTGATGATCGAGGAGAGAAGCACCCCCAGCACGGCCGCCGGGATAAAGGCCACGACCGTGTTGACGGCAAGCCGCTGATCGGGCCCTCGCCGAAAGAGATTTTGGAGAATCCGCACGATTCTCACGCGGTAGTGCCAGCAGACGGCCACGATGGCGCCCGCCTGAATGGCGATGTAAAAGGTGTCGGCCTCCGGGCCGTTGAAGTCAAGAAAGTGGCCGGCCAGGATGAGGTGGCCGGTTGAGCTCACGGGCAAAAACTCGGTGAGCCCCTCAACGATGCCGAGAACGACGGTCTTGAGAAAATAAATGAATTCCATGGATCTGTGCGCGCGCTGGCGGCCGTGGATGAAACAAAGCTGGCCCCGGGGCCGTTTTTAAAAAGCGAAAGCCCTTGCTTGGCCTCAGACGCCGCGCTCGTCGGAAGTCTTGTGGTCGCCCGCGGCCTCGTTTTTGTCCTCGGGCTTTTCCTGCGGCAGGGGGGTGGCTAGCACCTTGTCGATGCGCCGCCCGTCCATGTCGGCCACTTCAAAGGACCACCCCTCCCAGACGACCTTGTCGCCCGTGCGGGGAAGCCGCTGCAGCAAAAGCATCATCATGCCCGAAAGCGTGTTGTAGCGCCCGAGCTCTTCTTCGGGCACTTCCTTCAAATGCAGGCAGTCCTTGAGTTCCGGAATCGGGATGATGCCGTCCAGGTACCAGGAGCCGTCGCCGCGCGAGACGGCCGAGGCCTCTTCGTTGGCATCGGGCTTGAATTCGCCTGCGATGGCCTCCAAGAGGTCTCTCGGGGTCACAAGCCCCACCACCTCGCCGTACTCGTCGACCACGAGCGCCAGAGGCGTCGTCGTCTTTTTAAATTGCTCGAGCAGCTCCATGCCGCTCAAGGACTCGGGCACGTAGATCACGGGCGCGAGATTGCGCATGAAGTTGGGCTTGCCGTTTTCCACGATCTGCTGCAGCAGCGAGCGGGTCGTGCAGATGCCCTTGACGTCTGAGAGCGAGCCGCTAGCCACCACAAGCCGCGAGCGGCTCGAGGTGAGCACCTTCTTGAAGTTTTCCTCGCGCGTATCCTCAAGGTCGATCCACTCGATGTCGCTTCGCGGGGTCATGAGCGAACCCACCTGCCGGTCGTCAAGGCGAAAGACGTTGCGCACCATGTCGCGCTCGCTCTCTTCGATGACGCCCGACTCGCTTCCCTCCTGGATCATGGCGTGGATTTCCTCTTCGGTCACGCCCGAGCCCTTGTCCTTGTCAAGCCCCAGCACCTTGAGGATGAGTTCGGTCGACGAGGAAAGCAACTTCACAAAGGGGCTCATCACGATGCTCAGCGCACTCAAGGGGCGCGAGACGATGCAGGCAAGCCTCTCGGGGCTGCCCTGCCCCAAGCGCTTGGGCACGAGCTCTCCCAGCACGATCGAAAAGTAGGTCACAAGCACGACCACGATCACCACGCCCAGAACGCGGGCCGTCTCAGCGGGCACGCCCCAGTCCATGAAGATTTTGGCCACGGGGCCCGAGAGCGCCGCCTCGCCCACCATGCCCGAGAGAATGCCGATGCTCGTGATGCCCACCTGAATGGTCGAGAGCGCCCAGTTGGGATTGTCCTGCAGCTTGATGGCCTTGTCGGCGCCCTTGTTGCCGTCCTCGCTCAAGACCTGCAGCCGCGCCCTGCGGCTTGTGACAAGCGCAATTTCGCTCATGGAAAAAACGCCGTTTAAACAAATCAGGCAAAAAAGCAAAAATACGTCGACCCAACTGCTCATGGTGTGCTCGAAAAGGCCCCTCTTGCGGGCCCGTCAAAAGAAAAGAAATCCCGTCCGTGGTGAGTGCGTTTTTTTTAGCCTCAGATACGAGAAAGCGCGGAGCTTCCGGCTTGAAGGCAAGAGGCACCGCGCAAGGAAAAACGCATTCGAGTTTTAAAAAACGCTTTCGTTAAAAGGGCAGCTTCATGCCCGGAGGCAGCGGCATGCCCGCGGTGGCCTCGCGCATCTTGTTCTGCACGGTCTGCTCGATTTTGTGGGCGGCGTCGTTGACCGCCGCGCCGATCAGGTCTTCGAGCATTTCCTTGTCGTCGGGCTCGCCCGAGAGAAGACTCGGATCGATTTCGACCTTGCGGGCCTCGTGCTTGCAGGTCATGGTGATTTTGACGAGACCGGCGCCGGACTCGCCCACCACTTCCAGATTGCCGAGCTCGGCCTGAACGCGCTCGACGTTTTTCTGCATTTTCTGCGCCTGAGCGAGCAGGCCCTGAAGATTACCTCTCATGAAAACTTATTCCTTTGCTTTTTCCTGATTGGGCTCGACCGACGTCTCGTCGATCGTCGCGTTGAAAACTTCCAAGCATTTTTGCACAAACGGATCGCTCTTGAAGGCTTCGATCATCGCCCTGCGCGCGGCCCTGCGCTCGGCCTCTTCGATGAGGCTTAACGTCACCGCATCCTTGGCGCGCTCATCCTTGGTAAAGCGCACCTGCATGGGGCGGCCTGCGCCTTTGCTTACGGCCTCTTCGATCATCTGCACGATCTCAGCGCTCACAAGCGTCTGCGCGGCGGGTCGCAGCATCACGTGATCGTCCGTTACTTCGAGCACCTCGCTTGAGGCGGCGATTTCGCGAATCAACCCCTGCATGGCGCTTGCGCACACAAGTTTTCGCCAGTCAGACAGCAGAGGCGTTGCCTGCACATCAATCAATGGCAGGATTTCAGGGCCTCTGCCGGCGTGCGCAACTCTGACCGGCGCTTCACTCTCCCCGCGGGGGTTCTCCGAAATCCTCCCAGGGCGCAACCTCAGCGGCCGCATCGGCCTCTGAAAAGACCTCTTCGGGCGGGTCAATCACCGTCACGGGCTCGGGCGGGGGGCTTGCCTGAATGCCTGCGCTCTTGGCGCCGGCAGGCTCCGCCGCTGCTGCAGGCGCCGCTGCGGGCGAGACTGAAGACGCCGATAAAGGCGGTGATGAAGGCGCTGATGCAGGCGCAGGCGCCTCATCCCTCTTTTTTTGCGCTGCGGGCGACGCCTCCCCGTGCACGGGAACGTTGCTGCCGACGACCGCGCCCGCGGGCTTGAAGGCGAGCATGCGCAGAATCGCCATCGTAAAGCCCGCGTACTCGTCGGGCGCGAGCGCCATGTCGGCTCTTGCCTGCAGGAGAATCTGGTAGTCAAGCTGCACTTCTTCGGGCGACATTGCCCGGGCAAGCCGCACGACGCCCTGCGCCTCGGCGTCTTCGGGATCGGCCTCAAGCTGCACGCGCTGCGCAATCGCCACCCGGTGCAGGAGCGCGGCCCAGTCGCGGATGGCCTGCGTGTAGGAAAAGCTCTGCATGCCCATCGATTCGGCAAGGGAAAGCGCGCCCCGGGCGTCTCCCGCGAGCACCTTTTCGGTGAGTTCAAGGAGCACGTCGCCGCTGATGACGCCGAGCATGCTGCGCACGCTCTCAAGCGTCACCTTGCCCCCGGCAAAGGCTATGGCCTGATCAAGAAGGCTCAGGCCGTCGCGCATCGAGCCTCTTGCGCCCTTGGCAAGCATCATGAGCGCGGCGGGCTCGGCTTCGATCCCTTCGGCCTTCATGATGTGCTGCATGTGGCCAGCGACGGCCGCAGGCGTCATGTTGCGCAAATTAAACTGCAGGCAGCGCGAGAGAACGGTCACGGGAACCTTCTGCGGGTCGGTCGTGGCCAGAATGAACTTTACGTACTCGGGCGGCTCCTCGAGGGTCTTGAGCATGGCGTTGAAGGCGTGCGTCGTGAGCATGTGCACTTCGTCGATCATGTAGACCTTGTAGCGGGCGTTGGAAGGCGCATACATGGCTCTTTCGAGCAGCGTCGTCATCTCCTCGACCGAGCGGTTTGAGGCCGCGTCGATTTCGATGTAGTCGACAAAGCGTCCCTCGTCGATCGCCCGGCACGCCTCGCACTTGCCGCAGGGGTGCGAAGTCACGCCGCCCTTGCCGTCTTCACCCGTGCAGTTGAGGCACTTGGCCAGAATGCGCGAGAGCGTCGTCTTGCCCACGCCGCGCGTGCCGGTAAAAAGATAGGCATGGTGCAGGCGGTTTTCGTCAAGCGCATGACGCAGCGCCGCCACCACGTGTTCCTGTCCCACCATGCTTTCAAAGTCATGGGGGCGCCACTTGCGGGCAAGAACCTGATAGCTCATAGAAACGTCGCAAAATGTCGATGTGAGGGGCTTTGTGCGAAAGATGGCACGCCCTGGCGCGCGGAAGGCGCGGGCAGGAAATTTTAGCCGCAGGCCCGCTTCATTGGGTCAGGCCCTGGGAGCTTGAAGTCGCCGCTCAATCAGTCAAGCAGTGCGGCGCATAAAGAATAGACGCGGGTGAAAGACCCCGGGGACCGGCCGGCAGCGCAGCGCGGACTCAAAAGAGCGATCCCGCCTGAAAAAAGGCATGAAAATGGCGAGCCTTGTCCTCGGCACTGAGAGTATTCCGCCGTGGCTGCTTCGTTCCCGACCTGACCAGGTTAGCAGAGCTCTCATGCGAGGGGACCCGCCGGGGTCGCATTGTATGGGATTTAAGGCCCGAGCACAAACCTTGAGATCAGGCAGCTGCGGAAGCCTCGCGCGCACCGCCATTTTGCAAGCGGCTACAATTCATGGCCTTTCCAAGGCCAATCGTTTGCCTCCCACCTTTTTGATTCAGACACCCGCGGCAACAGATGAAAGTTCTCGGCATCGAAAGCTCCTGCGACGAGACGGGCGTAGCCCTTGTCGACAGTGAAAAAGGGCTTCTCGCGCACGCCATCCACACCCAGATCGACATGCACCGCGCCTACGGCGGCGTGGTGCCCGAGCTCGCAAGCCGCGACCACATCCGGCGCGTGCTGGTGCTGACCGATCAGGTGCTCGAAGAGGCGGGCGTTGCAAAAACCGAGATCGACGCCGTTGCCGTCACCGAAGGGCCGGGCCTTGCAGGCGCTCTTTTGGTCGGCGCCTCCGTGGCGCACGCCGTGGGCTACGCCCTTGGCATCCCCGTGGTGGGCGTGCATCACCTCGAAGGCCACCTGCTCTCGGCAAGACTTGCTGATCCCGCGCCCGACTTTCCCTTCATCGCCCTGCTGGTAAGCGGCGGGCACACCCAGTTCATGAAGGTCGAGGCCTTCGGCAAGTATGAGCTTTTGGGCGAGACGCTCGATGATGCCGCAGGAGAGGCCTTCGACAAGACCGCCCAGCTCTTGGGCGAGAGCTACCCAGGGGGCCCTGCCGTAAGCCGCCTTGCGGAGTCCGGCACCCCGGGAGCCGTTGAACTGCCCCGGCCCATGCTGCACTCGCCCAACCTCGACATGAGTTTTTCGGGGCTCAAAACGGCTGTCCTCACGGCCGTCAGAAATGCCCCGGACAAGGACAATGCACAGTTTCGCTGCGATCTTGCCCGGGGATTTGTCGACGCGGTGGTTGACGTCCTCGTTGCAAAAACCATCAAGGCGATCAAGACAACGGGCATTCGCCGCGTCGTGGTCGCAGGAGGCGTCTCGGCCAACAAGCAGCTTCGCGAGGGGCTCCTTGAAGCCTGCCGCAGAAGGCACGCGCGCGTTTTCTTTCCTCCCATGGCGCTTTGCACCGACAACGGAGCAATGATTGCCGTGGCAGGCATGACGCGCCTCATGCAGATGACTCCGCAGGAGATCGAGCACGCCAAAAAGCGCTGGAACTTCTCCGTCAAGCCCCGCTGGACGCTCTCGCAGGCCGCCTCGCCCGACGCCGTCAATCCGCGTCAGGCGCACCGCAATCATTGAAATCGCCAGCACCCGGGAAATCCGCCATGACAACCAGCAAGGATCTCTCGCCGCTTAACTTTCTTGCCTTCAACGCCAAGGGACGCCGCTACCTTCGGGCATACACGACGGGAACAGCGAAAGGCCGCTCGCGCACCAAGGAGCAGTACCACGCTGGCACCCTGATCGACGACTTCCGCGTGCGCCTCTCGCCCAAGTTCCTGCATCGCTTTCCTCAATTTGAAGGCGATGAGTGGTTCTACGAAAAGAACCTTCTCAAGGACAAGGAGACGTTTCTCGCCGAGCACCCCGACTACGTCGATCCCGTTGACGACATGGACGATGAGGACATATCGGAATCAAGCGAATCTGCCGGCGCCCTGCTGCGGGCGCAAACGGCTGCGCAGGCGCTCTCACGCGGGCATGGCAAAGACGACGATTCAGACGACGACTCAAACGACGATTGCGGGCCCTTCTCGCTTTCCTTTTTGCCCGCCCATGCGGTGCTCGCCATGGCCCGCAATCAAGACTTTGACGAGACCTTGGCCGGCGTGTTCGGGAAAAAGGCAGCGAACGCCTGGCTCACGGCGATGGCCTACCAACTGTGCGATGCGGGGCCCGAGGCCTGCTTTGCCGAGTGGCTCGCCGACCAGTACATCGAGGGCAAGGGCGAGATCTCGAGCCAGAGGCTCTCGACGCTTTTTGCTTCATGCACCGAGGAGCGGTTCGATCAATTTTGGGCCGAGCGCTTCAGGCGCTCCCGGCAGGCAAAAATGAGCGCGGCAAGCGGCCCTCGCTTCGTTGCCTTTGAGAGCACGTCCATCACGACTTCCTCGTCATGCATCGACGCCGCCGCGGGACACACCGGCGAAATTCGTCAAATCAAACTCATCGTGGTGATGGATCAGGCCACGGGAGAAGTCGTCTACGCGCACGCGGACGCCATGGCGCTCAACGACAAGACCTTCTGCGGGAGCATTTTCGAGAAGATGGCCCAGGCGGGCTTTCCCATGGATCAGGTCATCCTTGTGACCGACCAAGAGTCCCCAGGCAATGAGACTCTGCGCGAGGCCCTGAAGAGAGGCGCGCACTTTCTTGCCGCCTGCCCCATGGCCGAAAACCCGGCTGTTGAAAAATGGGCCTTGGAGCACGTCGATCTCATGCAGTCGGTCTCGGCGGTCAATACGGACTTGATGCTCGGCGTGCAGACGCGGCAGCAAAAACGCAAAAGCGGGAAAAAATCGAAATCCGTGAGCGTGCACTACTACTACGACGCTGCGATAGCCGGAGCCGCCCGCATGGAACTCAACAGCATGGTCGTCAGAGCGGTTTACGCGCTCAACGAGGGAGAGCCGCTTGAAGAAAGCCGCATGAAGCTCCTTGCGCCCTTCATCAAGAAGACGGAGGAGCCCGCCTCAACCGTTCCCCAAGAGCAGCACGCAGGCTGGGGCATCAACAGCGAGGCGCTTGAGCGCACATTGGCTCGGGCCGGGTATCAGGTTCTGATCACCGACACACTGACCGACGCCGTCAAGGCGCACCGCCTTTATGCGCTGCGCGCTGAAATTGAGCGGGGGTTTGACCAACTCAAACCCGCCTGCGGCAGCGCTCTGGGCGTGCATGCGAACGCATTTCGAGGAAGGCTTCTTGCGTACCTTCTCGCTGTTTCCATTCGCTGTCGGATTCTTTGGCGCGAAGAGCTCCACAGGCAGACGCATCCGCAATCAATCCTCCGGATGCCCGGGGATTCGATTGACAGAATGCTGCGCGAGCTCGAGCGCTTCAAGCTGCGCCGCACGCAGAGAAACCAATACTGGCAGCTTGACAAGCTCTCGCCTGAAGCCCTGCAGTGGCTGGAAGTCTTCTTTGAAGTGAAAGCCCCGCCGCGCAGGCTGCCCGACGTAACCGACGGCAGCGCTGCATCAACGGGGCTTTGCCGGGGCGGGCACTTCTTTTAAAGCGCCCCGGCCGCTAGAAATTTGATTTTTCGAAACGTCTTATTTTGACGGACCGCCAAACCACTTGGCGTAGATTTTCTCGTAGGTGCCGTCGTCTCGAATGGCCTTCAAGGCGGCGTTGACCTTGTCGGCCAACTCCTTATTGCCCTTCTTGACGGCAAAGCCAAAGTATTCGCTGTCAAACTTGACGGCGTTTTGCTGCGAGAGCCCCTTGGCGGCGCGGGCGTTCTTCACAAGGAAGTAGCCGATCACGGGACGATCGAGGATCACCACGTCGCACCCCTTCATCTTCAGATCCATGAAGGCCTCGGCGCTCGTATTAAAGCTCTTGACCTCGGCTCCGGCAATGCCCTTGGCCACGTCGGCGCCCGTCGTGCCGATCTGCACGGCGATGCGCTTGCCTTCCAAATCCTTGGCCGTGGTGAACTTGTCCTTGTCCTCGGTGCGCACCATCAGGCTCTGGCCCGCTTCATAGTACGGATCGCAGAAGTCAACGCGCTTTTTGCGCTCGTCGGTGATCGTGATGCCGCTCACGGCAATGTCGATCGTCCCGGTGAGCAGCGCCGGAATCAGCCCGTCAAAGCCCATGTTGACGATTTCCACTTCCAGTCCGGCACGCTTGCCGATTTCACGGATCAAGTCCATGTCAAAGCCCACGTACTGGCGGCTTGCCGTCTCCATGAATTCAAACGGCGCAAATGTCGGATGGGTTCCCACCCGCAGCTGCTCGGCAGCCGACGCGGCAAACGATCCGGTCGCGAGCACGGCCGCGCAGACAGCCGCAAAGAGCTTGTTCTTCATGTTTTACATCTCCTTCCTGTTTGAGAACGCATCAAACGTGTACGAAATCGCTGGGGCTGCGTCAAGCGATAAAAGGCTTTTGACGGCGCCGCCGCAATTGTCGCACGCCCGATGCGGGCCTGGCCAATGCCGCGAAAGCGCCCGGGCAAACCCCGAAAGCGCAGCGCAAAGGAAAATCAGCGCTTGGGGCAAAGAGGCTCGATTCGCTGCCCCCGGACTTTTTCAAGCCACGCATCGGCGCGCCCCAAGCCCGGAATTTCGCAGTCGGGCAAAACGTCAAGAAGGGGCCTTAAGACGAACGCGCGCTCGTGCATGCGCGGGTGCGGCACCGTCAGGCGGGGCGACGCAATTTTTTCCTTCCCCCACAGCAGCACGTCCAAGTCAAGCGTGCGCGGCGCATTGACAACGCCCGCAGGCCGCACGCGCCTGTGCCTCGTTTCAAGCTCCTGCAGGAGCGTAAGAAACGTTTCGGGCTCTAGCGCCGTTTCGAGCACGCACACGGCATTGACGTAGTCCGGGCCGAAAGAGTCAACCGGCGCCGTCCGATAGAAAGGGCTCGCGGCAACGAGCCGGGTGTCTTTTAGCTGCCCAAGCTCGCCGATGACCTCAGCGAGCATCCGGGCGGGGTCGCCCAGGTTGGCGCCCAAGCCCACGACAACGCGCGTGCCGGCCATGATTTACTGCGCCTCCTCCATGCTGAGCCGAGGCTTGGCCTTGCGGCGCCGGCGCCTCGCCTTGCTCGCTTCGGCGTCCGTGCTCTCAAGGGAAGGCTGTTGCGTCTGCGAAGACTCTGAAGCGCCTTGAACGGAATTAGCCTCGGCGCTTTTTTTGCGGGATCTGCGGCGCCTGGGCTTTGCGGGCGCAGCATCGCTTTGCGAGGCGTCAAGCGCGCCGTCAGCCGCAGCTTTTCCGGACGAGGAATCGGATGCACCGGAAGAAGAGCCCCCGCGCGGGCGCATGCGGCGCCCGCGTCGGCTCATGCCGGCGTTTTCGCGCTCCATTTCGACTTCCTGCAGGATTTCTTCTTCGCTTCGCAGTTCGGCCTCCTCCCTGCGGCGGCGGTTGCCCGCACGGGCCTGCGAGGCGGTGCGGCGCGCCTGGTGCTCGGCTTCCGAGACCATCGCCGCGCGGGTGTCGGCATCGGCCTGGGCAAACTTGTCCCACCACTGCACCATCTCTTCGGGCACGTGTCCAAGGAGGCTTCTTAAAAGCATGAAGTCAAAGCCCGCGCGGTACTTCGGGTGCTGCACGAGCGTGTAGGGGTTCTTGCCCGTACGCCGCTCAAAGCGCAGCTGCAGCATCCAGATGAGCTTGATGTCGGCGACAAACCGATTGTGAATGGCAAGCTTCTGGCACTGCGTGGCGATGACGTCGTTGGCGGCCGCATAAAGCGCCCTTGAGCGGATCATGCCCTGGCGCTCCTGGTAGCTGTTCCAGCGCTTGTGCACCTGCGGCCACAAGAGCGTTGCAAAAAGAAACGCGGGCGAGATTTTCTTTCCCACGGCGATGCGCTCGTCGGTGCGCCGCAGCGCGAGCATGAGAAATTTTTCGCCCTCTTCTTCATCGAGTATGACGTCGAGCATCGGCAGCAGCGACCGGTGCAGTCCTTCGGCTCTGAGCTTGATGAGGCACGCCTCGGCGTGCCCGCTCGTAAAGAGCTTCATCATCTCGTCAAAAAGGCGCGCGGCGGGGACGTTTTCAAGAAGCCTTGCCATCTTCGGGATGGCCCGTTCGGTTTCCTTGTCCATCGCAAAGCCCAGCTTGGCCGCGATGCGCACCGCGCGCATCATGCGCACCGGGTCCTCGCGGTAGCGCTCCTCGGGGTCGCCGATCATCGCAAGCCGCTTGCGGGCGATGTCTTCAAAGCCGCCGTGGTAGTCGTATACCTCCTGCGTGGCCGGGTCGTAGTACATGGCGTTGATCGTGAAGTCGCGCCGCGCGGCGTCCTCCCACATTTCGCCAAAGACGTTGTCGCTCACGACGCGGCCCGTGGCGTCTTTTCTGACGCCTGCGGCGTCAAGCGCCCGAAACGTCGAGCACTCGATGATCTCTTCGCCAAAAACGACGTGCACCAGACGAAAGCGCCGCCCGATGATGAAGGCGCGCCGCTGCGAGCGCTTGACCTGCTCGGGAGTTGCGTCGGTGGCAACGTCAAAGTCCTTGGGCCTCACGCCCAAAAGAAGATCGCGCACGGCGCCTCCCACGATGAAGGCCTTGTAGCCGCGCGAGTGCAGAATTTCACAGGTGCGCTTGGCGGCCCAGCTCACTTTGTCGGGATCAATGCCGTGCTCCTCAGCCCCGATGATTCTCGGCGTCTTGTTGGGCTCGGCATTCCTGCGGCGGCCCGCGAGTCCCGCCACCAGCTTCCTTACGCAATCAAACACTTCGTCTGCTACCTCAAAATTCTCAAAACAAGCTTCGTCGAGCCTCTCTGTTTTTTATGACGACGGCTGCGTTCGTCGCTACGCCGTCACGGGCATGAGCTGCTGCGCCACGGCCTTCCAGTGCGCAAGGTCCGCCGCGCCAAAGGTGCCGAGCACCTCCCAGTCGCGCCGCATGGCCTCCTGGCGCAGCTTCTCTTCGGGGTTGACCACGTAGCACGTGCCGCCGATTGACTCCACAAACTCAAAAAGCGGCATGTCGGCCATCGAGTCGGAATAGACGTGCACGGCTTCAAGGCGCTCCTTTTTGTCAGCCGTTGACTGCAGCTCCTTGATGAGATGCTTGACGTAGAGGACCTTGCCCTTGGAGTAGGACGGGGGCGTGGCGACGGCGCCCGTAAATTCGCCCTTGTCGTTTTCCTGCGGGTGCACGGCAAGAATCCAGTCGATGCCAAGTTCGCGCGCCACGGCGCCCGAGACAAAATCGTAGGTGGCCGTGCACAGGGCCGTTTTGTCGCCCACCGTTGCATAGCGCTCGATCAAGCGGCGGGAAGCCGCGGGGACGCCCGGGCGGATGATCTCTTCGAGATAGTCGGCTAAGGCCACGTTGAGCACGGCCCGCGGAAACTGCGCCAGAAAGCGCATCTGAAAGGATTCGAAGTCATTGATGTCGATGACGCCCGCTCTGTACTCGCGCGCAAAGCGCTCAAGTTCGCCCGCCACGGGCCGGGGATCGATTCCGGAGCGCGAGACAAGCCAGCGCACCCACATGTCGCCCGTATCAAAAGGCATGAGCGTGTGATCGAGATCAAAAACAGCAAGTTTCATACATTGTCCTGTGCAGCGATATTGGGCAGATGCGCCTTTTCCTCGATGAGGCTTTTGAGGCACGCATTGAGCAGCGCAAAGCTCACCTTGCGCTTGGTCTGCATCGAGCGGCGGTCAATTTTATCGAGGAAGGCGCGCAGGCCGCGCATGTCGCGCGGGGCGTGCTCGCTCACCCAGCGCGCCTGCTCGGCGCTGATTTCAAGCCCGCGGGCGCGCGCAAGCCGCACGAATTCGGCTTCGGCCAAAGCGTCCGGCAGGTAGTTGAGCCGATAGGAGAGCCCCCAGGACAGGCGCGTGCGGATGTCTTCGCGAATGCGAAGCTCCCTCACGGGCTTTGAGCCCGCCGCCACAAGGCGCGCCTGCGGGTGGCTTCTCACGGCGTTCATGAGGTGAAAGAGCTTTTCCAAGTCTTCCTCATCGAGCTGCTCGACGTTGTCGACCGTATATAGGAGCGTTTTCTCGTCAAACTCGGGCACGCGCCAGCGCTGCCGCGGCGTCAGGCTGCGCAAGAGGTGCGTGCGGCCGCTTCCGGGCGGCCCCCAGATGTAGACAAACTGCGGTCCTTCGTGCGCGCGGCAGCGCCGCAGGCTCTCGATGAGCTGCGCGTTGTCGCCGGCAACAAAATTTTCCAGCGTCGGCGCCTCGGGCTCAACAAGCTCAAGGGCGAGCTGCTCTGTGGGTTGATCGAGCACGTCGTCGTGAAGTCGTCTTTGGATTCTCTTTTTTCGTGCGGGACTTGGGCTGGCAGCGCCCCCTCGGACAAAACCGTCGGAGAGATGCCGTCCTCGAAAATTCGACCGCGCGAGAGCTTGCCCGCTCGCAAAAACAGCGGCGGGGCGCTTCGTCGATTGAGAGCGCGGCGCGAGCGCCTATCGGCTAAAATGCTTCGGATTCGGCGCACCCAGCGCAAAGCGCAAGTTTAGCGCGAAGCGCCTTTTCAACTGAATTCACCTCAATTACTCCTGCTTTTGCTCTGCGCCGCCCGCCAAGGCAGGCGCGTTGTCTTTGCACCTTCGAGCTTTTATGACCCAACTTTCTTATGCAGCTGCCGGCGTTTCGATCGATGCCGGCGACGAACTCGTCGAACGCATCAAGCCCGCCGCCAAGCGCACCATGATTCCGGGCGTTCTCGGCTCGATCGGCGGCTTCGGCGCCCTGTTTGAAATCAGCAAGGAATACAAAAACCCCGTGCTCGTCTCGGGCACCGACGGCGTGGGCACCAAGCTGATGCTCGCCATGCAGCTTGACCGCCATGACACGGTGGGGCAGGACCTGGTGGCCATGAGCGTCAACGACATCCTCGTGCAGGGCGCCAGGAGCATCTTCTTTCTTGACTACTTCGGCTGCGGCAAGCTTGACGTCGACACGGCCGAGCGCGTGGTCAAGGGCATTGCAAAGGGGTGCGAACTTGCAGGGTGCGCCCTCATCGGCGGCGAAACGGCTGAAATGCCCGGCATGTACCCCGAGGGCGAATACGACCTCGCGGGCTTTGCCGTGGGCATTGTGGAAAAAGACGACATCATCGACGGCAAAACGATTGCCGAGGGCGACATCGTGCTGGGGCTTGCAAGCTCGGGCCCGCACTCAAACGGCTTTTCTCTGATTCGCAAAGTCGTTGAAGTCGCAGGCGCCGACTGGTCGATGCCCTTTGACGGCGCCACGCTCGCCGACCGCGTCATGGAGCCCACGCGCATCTACGTGCGCCAGGTTCTGGAAGTGATGAAGTCGGTCAAAATCAAGGGCATGGCCCACATCACGGGCGGCGGCCTCATTGAAAACATTCCGCGCGTGCTGCCCGAGTCGCTGCAGTGCGTGGTCAATTCCGACAGCTGGAAGCGGCCGGCGATTTTCGACTGGCTGCAGGAAAAGGGCAACATCGACGCCCACGAGATGCACCGCGTCTTCAACAACGGCATCGGCATGGCCGTGGTCGTGGCGCCCGAAGACGCCGACCGCGCGCAGGCGCTCTTTAAAGAGCAGGGCGAGACGGTCTATCGCATCGGCAGCATCGTGCGCCGCCCCGAAGGGGAAGCCGGCTGCGTGGTGATCTAATCGCCAACCGGCATCGGGCCCCCTGCGGTCGTAGCAGGAAGCGCCGCCCCGTGCGGCGCTCTCATGAAATCCTCGTCCGCCCTGGGCTTTTTTCGTTGTTTTTTCTCTTCCCTCTTTTTTCCCCATGCACGTTTGCGTTGCCGTCATTGACTGCGAAGACCGCCGTCCGAAAGGAAGCGACGCGCCCCTCTACGGCCGCGTGCAGCTGTTCAACCTTGAAGTCGAAGCCGGCGCCACGGCGCGCGAGGCCGTGCAGCTTGCCGGGATCAATCCCGAAACCGTTCAGTCCTGGGGCGTGTGCGCGCGCAAGGCCGCACCTGAGACGGAGCTCCACGAAGGCGATCGCGTCGACATCGGCACCTCTCTTTTAATCGACCCCATGGCGGCAAGGCGCCTTCGGGCGCAGTACAAGGCCGCCCGCCCCATCCCAAGGCCGCGCCACGGCGGCATTCATCAGCTCATCAAGCCGCTTGAATAGGCGCTGGCCGCGCACAGAGAGCCCTTTTCCGAGGCTCAGGCGCTCGGTGCAAAAACCCCTGTCAAGTCAAGGCACTCAAGCGCGCTGACGGCCCCTTCGATCGCAAGTTTTTGTGCGCGGGCACGAGACAAGAAGCCCTGCGGGGTGCTAGAATTAAACGTTAACCGAGAACACGCCGATGCAATGTCGGACGGCACGGTCCGTTTTTTTTTTGCTCCCGAGGTTAACACCATGCGACTCCTCCAGAAGGCTCTTACCTTCGACGACGTTCTGCTCGTCCCCGCCTATTCCGAAGTTCTCCCCCGCGACGTTATTCTCAAGACAAAGCTCACGCGCGAAATCAGCATCAACATTCCGATGATTTCGGCGGCCATGGACACGGTCAGTGAAAGCCGTCTGGCCATTGCAATGGCGCAGGAAGGCGGCGTGGGCATCATCCACAAGAACATGACGGCCCAGCAGCAGGCCGCCGAAGTCGCCAAGGTCAAGCGTCACGAGTCAGGCGTGGTGAGCGACCCCATCACGGTCGGGCCCGACATGCTCGTGGGCGACGTCATCCGCATGTGCCAGGAGCACCGCATCAGCGGCGTTCCCGTGGTTGAAGGCCGCCGCGTGCTCGGCATGGTCACCAACCGCGACCTGCGCTTTGAGTCCCGCATGGAGGCTCCCGTGCGCGAGATCATGACCCCGCGCGAGCGCCTTGTGACCGTTGAGGAGGGAGCAAGCCTCGAAGAAGCCAAGCGCCTGATGCACGAAAACCGCCTCGAGCGCGTTCTCGTGGTCGACCGCGACTTCAACCTCTCGGGCCTGATCACCGTCAAGGACATCGTCAAGGCGACCGAACATCCCTTTGCGGCCAAGGACAAGGACGGCAAGCTTCTTGCCGGCGCCTCGATCGGCGTGGGCGCGGGCACCGAAGAGCGACTGGAGCTGCTTGTTGAAGCGGGCGTCGACGTCGTCGTCGTCGACACCGCGCACGGCCACAGCAAGGGCGTGCTTGACCGCGTGGCCTGGGTCAAGAAGAACTATCCCAACCTGCAGGTGATCGGCGGCAACATCGCCACGGGCGCCGCAGCCCGCGCGCTCGTCGATCACGGCGCCGACGCCGTCAAGGTCGGCATTGGACCTGGGTCGATCTGCACCACCCGCATCGTGGCGGGCGTGGGCGTGCCGCAGATTTCGGCCGTGAGCAACGTGGCCGAAGCCCTTGAAGGCACGGGCGTTCCGCTTATTGCCGACGGCGGCATTCGCTTCTCGGGCGACATCGCCAAGGCCA
The DNA here is from genome assembly GCA_019418605.1 of Sutterella sp. Taxonomy (GTDB): domain Bacteria; phylum Pseudomonadota; class Gammaproteobacteria; order Burkholderiales; family Burkholderiaceae_F; genus Duodenibacillus. The sequence goes on from DYBN01000062.1 coordinate 58,230, forward strand.
TTGCCGCGGGCGCCAACTGCGTCATGATGGGCGGCATGCTCGCCGGCACCGAAGAAGCTCCGGGCGAAGTGATCCTCTATCAGGGACGCTCCTACAAGTCCTACCGCGGCATGGGCTCTCTGGGCGCCATGTTCCACGGCTCGGCCGACCGCTACTTCCAGGACAACAACTCCGGCAACCTCGACAAGCTCGTGCCCGAGGGCATTGAAGGCATGGTGCCCTACAAGGGATCGGTCTACACCATCCTCTATCAGATGGCCGGCGGCCTGCGCTCCTCGATGGGCTACTGCGGCTGCCGCACGATCGACGAGATGCGCACCCGCGCCGAGTTCGTTGAAATCACCGCCGCGGGCTGGCGCGAGAGCCACGTCCACGACGTGAAGATCACCAAGGAAGCCCCGAACTATCGTCAGGAAAACTAATCCGGCAGGCTAAAATGACGGCGGCGCACACGTGCGCCGCCTTTTTTTCTTCCTTGTTTTTCCCCGTTTCACCCTTCCCGCCTTTTTTAGCTTCTTTCATGTCACACGACCGCATTCTCATTCTCGACTTCGGCAGTCAGGTCACGCAGCTCATTGCGCGCCGCGTGCGCGAGGCGCACGTCTATTGCGAAGTGCACGCAAACGACGTTTCGGCCGACTTCATCCGCGAGTTCAACCCCAAGGGCATCATTCTTTCGGGCTCGCACATGAGCGCCTATGAGGAGTCCACCGACCAAGTCAGCCCCGCCGTCTTTTCGGCGGGCGTGCCCGTGCTCGGCATCTGCTACGGCATGCAGACGATGGCCCAGCAGCTCGGCGGCAAGGTCGAGAGCGGCGCCAAGCGCGAGTTCGGCTACGCCGAGGTGCGCGCGCACAACCACACGCGCCTTCTCGAAGGGATCGAAGACTTCAAGGGCCCCGAGGGCGAGGGCATGCTCAAGGTCTGGATGAGCCACGGCGACAAGGTCTCGGCCCTGCCCGAGGGCTTTGTCGTGATGTGCTCGACCCCCTCGTGTCCGATTGCCGGCATGGCCGACGAATCCCGCGGCTTTTACGGCGTGCAGTTTCACCCCGAGGTTACGCACACCGTGCAGGGCCGCCGCATTCTCGAGCGCTTTGTGCTTGACATCTGCCGCGCAACGCCCGACTGGGTGATGGGCGACTACATTGCCGAGGCCGTCGACTCGATTCGCAAGCAGGTGGGCGAAGACGAAGTCATTCTCGGTCTTTCGGGCGGCGTCGACAGCTCGGTTGCCGCCGCGCTCATTCACCGCGCCATCGGCGACAAGCTCACCTGCGTCTTTGTTGACAACGGGCTGCTGCGCCTCAACGAGCGCGAGCAGGTGCGGGAGACCTTTGAAAAGAACATGGGCATGAAGCTCATCGTGGTCGACGCCACGGACCGCTTCATGAGCGCCCTCGCGGGCGTCACCGATCCCGAGCAAAAGCGCAAGATCATCGGGCGCGAATTTGTCAACGTCTTTCAAGAGGAAGCCGAAAAGCTCTCGCAGGCCAAGTGGCTTGCCCAGGGCACGATCTATCCGGACGTGATTGAATCGGCCGGCGCCAAAACGAAGAAGGCAAAGACGATCAAGAGCCACCACAACGTAGGGGGCCTGCCCGATACGCTGCACTTGAAGCTGCTCGAGCCCCTGCGCTCGCTCTTTAAGGACGAGGTGCGCGAGCTTGGCGTCGAGCTCGGGCTCCCCCGCGAGATGGTCTATCGCCACCCCTTCCCGGGTCCGGGCCTGGGCGTGCGCATTCTGGGCGAAGTCAAGCGCGAGTACGCAGACCTTCTGCGGCAGGCCGACGCCATCTTCATTGAAGAGCTGCGCAAGGCCGGGTGGTACGACAAGGTGAGCCAGGCCTTCGTCGTGTTCCTGCCCGTCAAGAGCGTGGGCGTCATGGGAGACGGCCGCACGTACGACTGGGTGGTGAGCCTGCGCTCGGTTGAAACGAGCGACTTCATGACGGCGCGCTGGTCGGAGCTTCCCTACGCGCTTCTCGGCACGGTCTCCAACCGCATCATCAACGAAGTCAAGGGCATCAACCGCGTGGTCTACGACGTCTCCGGAAAGCCGCCTGCCACCATCGAGTGGGAATAACGCGCAAAGCGCCATCAAACCCATAGCGGGCCCTGCTGAAACGCCTTTTTCAGCAGGGCTTTTTCTTGCCCGCGGGCAACGACTTCCGGTCACCATCATTGCGGACTTGATTTTATTAGATGTCTAACTATAATGCCTCCCGAAACAAATCAGACGCTTTCTCAACAACAGATCCATGCCCTGCAACGAACACCGCGGCCACTACCGCATTGCCACTCTTGCCTCGCGGCTTGACACGCTCTTGAGCCGGTTTGTGATGCGCAAGATGAAGCAGGCCGGGATCGAGGATATCGTGGCCGCGCACGGCGACGTGCTGGCCGTGCTGTTTGCCCGGTCCGAGTGCACGATGAGCGAGATCGCCCGTGCAAGCGGCCGCACGCGGGCCACCGTGACGGTGCTCGTCGACAAGCTTGAGCACAAGGGCTACGTCGTGCGCCGCAGCAATGCGCTCGATGCGCGCTCGAGCCTTGTGAGCCTCACCGACAAGGGCGAGTCGCTGCGGCAGGTGTTCGAAGAAATTTCCCGCGCCATGGACGAGGAACTTCTCGCCGCTCTTGGGCGGGAGGGCGCCGATGCGCTTGAAGCGCACCTGGCCAGGGCGCTTGAGCTTTTGCCCGCGTCATGAGCGCGACAAGTGAAAAGCCGATGATTTGTTTTTGTTTTGCTCTTTTGGTTTGATGTCAAATCTTTTTTGTCAAGGAGAACCCCATGTCCGACAACTTCAAGAAAATCGCCGTTGATCCCGCCGCTGCGAGAACGGAACTGCACGATGCGCTCGGCCTCACCGGGTGCGAGGCAAGCATCAACAAGCTGCCTGCGGGCGCAGCCGTCCCCTTCGTGCACAAGCACAACCAAAACGAAGAGCTCTACGGCGTTCTCGCCGGCAGCGGTGAAATCTACATGGACGGCACGGTCTATCCGCTTGCCGCCGGCGACTGGTTCGTCGTGCGTCCCGAAGGACACCGCGCCATCCGCGCGCTCGAGGGCGGCATGACCTTTATCTGCGTGCAGACCAAGGCGGGCAGCCTCGAGGGCTTTACGATGACCGACGGCGTCATGTGCGAGGGTGAAAAGGCGCCCTGGCTCAAGTAGTTTTCGCCCGCTTTGAAAAAAACCCTGCGCAGCGGTTGCCTGCGCAGGGCTTTTTCTTTGTCCAATCAATGCCGGGCAGCCTCAGCTTGCCTCTTCCTTGCCGTACATGTCGCGGTTGACGAGCACCGCCACGTTGCTGTCGCTCCAGACGTTGAGCGTGGTTTCAATGGCGTCGATCACGGCATAAAACGGCAGGATCACGCCCATCAGAAGAATCGGCACGTTCATGCTCGCAAGAAGGCTCGCCGACAAAAAGAAGCATCCCATCGGCACGCCCGCGTTGCCAATGGCGGCAATCGTGGCGATCACAATCCAGATAAGAAGGGTTCCCGCCGTGATGTCCGCCCCGGCGTTTTGCATGAGGTAGACAACCGTAATGAGGATGAAGGCCGCGCACCCGTTCATGTTGATCGTGGTGCAAATGGGCAGCACAAAGCGCGAGACCGGTGCGTGCACCCCCAGATTTTTCTCCGCGCACGACATCGTCACGGGCAGGGTGCCGGCAGAAGACTTCGAGAAGAATGCAACGGTGAGCGCCGGCAGCATGCCCTTTGCAACGTGAAGCGGATTGATGCCGCGAATGAGCAAAATGGCGGGCAGGATCACGAGCATCTGCACGAAGTTGGCCGTAAGCACCGTGGCCAGATACACACCCAATCCCCCCAGGGCCACGCCGGAAGCCATCTGCATGGCAAGCACCGTGAAAAAGCCGAAGATGCCGATGGGCAGGATCTTGATGATCCAGGTGACGATCATGAAGAGCACCGACTGGATGCCCCCGAAAAACGTGATCAGCAGCTCCTGCTGCTTGCTTCCCACGGGAAGCTTGGCGATGGCAATGCCCACCGCCGCGGCAATGATCAGCACCGACAAAACGTTGGCCGAGAGAAAGGGCGCGATGACGTTGTCGGGAATCACCGATTCGACGTACTCAAAGTAGCTGTGCCCCTTGATGTTGGCGAGCGCCTCCGAGGGCTGCGCCGCGGCCGACGTGAGCGCCACGTTGGCCGGTGCATAGAGCTCAAAGAGCACCGCCGCAAGGCTTGCCGCCAGGATCGTCGTCAAAAGCGTATAGAAAATCGTGTGCCGGAAAATCTTGCCCGATTCCTTCGAGCGGCTGATCGTCGCGAGAGTCGAAATGATCGAGACGGCGATGATGGGAATCGCGATGAAACGGAAAAGCCGGATGAAGATGTTGGAGATGAACTGACCGGCCGTCTGCCAGAATTCCGACCCCCACAGCCCGTTGGCCAGTCCGAGCACGATGGCCACGAGATAGCACGCGGCAAGAATAAGCTGCGCGCGTTTTTGCTCCGGCGTCATGACGGGACGCTTGAGCGTTGGCGTTGACTGCTGATCCGGCATGTCTTTTTTCCTTTTCTTCGCCTGGTTGATTTGTTTTTATTGGACTTTTTGTTTATCGGGCGCTCATGTGCGCGCAAACGCAAGTCGATCGTTTCGAGTCCTGCGGCGTCCTCGCGCTCAAGGTGCCTAGCGTACACGCACGAAAAGCCTTTGACAAACGCGATGGCCCCCTCAAAGAGCCCGGAAAACAGGGGCTTTGTCACGAAAAGGGCCTTTGGGCCCTTCTTGGCCTGCGCCATTGCGGGTTTTGCGCTAAGTAAATTTGCGTATGCCGCCCTGCGGTAAAATTCGCATCTTGACCGCGCTTCATCAGCTCCCGGGCATGCGCTCCCAACAGAGAGGGAGCACCCCCTCGCCCCTCCACGTCATGTGCTTGTGCTCTGCACATGAAAAAGAAAACAACAGACAACGACAAGAAGAAAGAATGTTTAGCAACCCGACCGCCGTTACCTTCTGCGGCTACCTGCTGCTCATGATCGCGCTGGGCTTTTTTGCCTGGCACTACACGCGCAACTTCAACGACTACATTCTGGGCGGACGCTCGCTCGGCAGCATCGTGACCGCCCTCTCGGTGGGCGCCTCCGACATGAGCGGCTGGCTGCTGATGGGACTGCCGGGCGCGGTGTTTCTCTACGGCATTTCCGAGAGCTGGATTGCCATCGGGCTCACAATCGGCACGTACTTCAACTGGAAGCTTGTGGCGGCGCGCCTGCGCCTTTATACCGAGGTCTCGCACAACGCCCTCACCCTGCCCGACTTCTTTACGCACCGCTTCAAGGATGAGACGCGCGTTTTGCGCATCATCGCCGCGGCGATCATTCTCATCTTCTTTACGATTTACTGCGCAAGCGGCATCGTGGCAAGCGCCCGCCTCTTTGAAAACACCTTCAGCATGGACTACGGCACGGCCATTTGGATCGGCGCCGCCGCCACCATCATCTATGTTTACATCGGCGGCTTCCTTGCGGTGAGCTGGACCGACACGATTCAGGCAAGCCTCATGTGCGTGGCCCTGGTCGTCACCCCGATCGTCGTCATGTCGGACCTGGGGGGTTTTACGGCCACGGTCGAGCAGGTGCGCGCGATCAACCCCGACATGGTGCGCATGGTCACCAATCAGAGCGCGATCGCCATCCTGAGCCTGCTTGCCTGGGGGCTCGGCTACTTCGGGCAGCCGCACATCCTTGTGCGCTTCATGGCCGCCCGCTCGATCAAGGTCATTCCCAACGCCTGCCGCATCTCGATTGTCTGGATGCTCTTTTGCCTTGGCGGTGCGGTGAGCGTGGGCTTTTTCGGCGCGGCCTACTTTGCCGGCCACCCCGATCAGGCGGCTTTGGTGACGCAAAACCACGAGCGCGTGTTTATCGTCCTCTCGCAGCTACTCTTTAACCCCTGGATCGGCGGCATCCTGATGTCGGCCATTCTCGCTGCGGTCATGTCCACGCTCTCCTGCCAGCTTCTGGTGTGCTCCTCGACCCTGACGGAAGACTTCTACCGCACCTTCGTGCGGCCCAACGCGAGCCAGCGCGAGCTGCTGTGGTTCGGGCGCATGATGGTGCTTGCCGTCTCGGTCATTTCGATCATCATGGCCATGGACCCCGAGAGCCTCGTGCTCTCCTTGGTGAGCTACGCCTGGGCGGGATTTGGCGCTGCCTTCGGTCCCGTCATCATCATGGGCCTGTGGTGGAAGCGCATGAACCGTCAGGGCGCCCTTGCGGGCATGATCACGGGCGCGGCCACGGTTCTCATCTGGCATCAGTTCGCCTGGTTCGGACTCTACGAAATCGTGCCGGGCTTTGTCTTCGGCATTGCGGCCATCGTCATCGCAAGTCTTCTGACGAAGGCCCCCGACGAGGAGATGAACAAGACCTTTGATGCAGTTGTGGCAGCAGTGCGGGCGCGTTGACGGCACCCGGACGCTTTGAGTTTTCAATTTTTGCCCCGGGTGCCGGACATCATCGGCGCCCGGGTTTTGTTTTTGCTTCAAGCCGCTTTGATTCCAAGCGGCGCATTTGCAAGTTTTACTTTGATACTGGCATGAAAGACACCAAGCCGCGTGCTCCCCTGAGCACCATCGCGTCAATGCCGACGGACGCGGTCTTAAAGAAACTTCTGACGCTCTCGGCCAACGCCGACATCACGAGCTTTGCGGTCGGCCTCCCGAGCCCGGACGGCTTTCCCGTTGAAGCGGTGGCAGACGCCGCCCAGTACGTTCTCAAAACCATGGGAACCCGGGCGCTGCAGTACTCGGTCACCGAAGGAGAGCCGGAGCTTCGCGAGGCGATCGCCGCCTTTGAAACGAGCCGCGGCACCCCCACGCGGCCCGAAGAGGTGCAAATCGTCACGGGCTCGCAGCAGGCGCTTGACCTTGTTGCGCGCGCCTTCATCGATCCGGGCGAAGACATTCTCGTTGAGAATCCCTCCTACCTCGGAGCGCTGAGCGCCTTCAATCTGTGCCGGCCGCACTTTAAGTTTCTTCCGGCTGACGATGCCGGGCTCAATCCCCAGGCAATGACCGAAGACTGCCGCGGCGCCAAGTTCGCCTACGTCATGCCCACCTTCAACAACCCGACGGGGCTGACAATGAGCCTTGAGCGCCGGCGCGCGCTTGTTGAAAAGGCCCGCGAGCTTGACCTGTGGATCATCGAAGACGACCCCTACGGCGAGCTTTGGTACGAAAAGCGCCCCCCGCAGACGATCCGCTCGCTTGCGCCCGAGCGCACGGTGCGGCTCGGGACGCTCTCGAAGATTCTCTCGCCCGGCATGCGCTTGGGATACATCTGCGGCGACGCCGAGTTGATGAACACCATGGCCGAACTCAAGATGTCGACCGACATGCACACGCCCACGATCACGCAGCTCATTGCCGCGCGCCTTCTTAAAACGGGCGTCATCGAAGAGCACCTGCCGCGCGTGCGCAAGATTTACCGCGAGCGCGGCACCTGCATGCTCGAGTGTCTGGCCAAGTACATGCCGCGCGACGCGGGCATTTCCTGGACCAACGTCGAGGGCGGCATGTTCATCTGGGTGACGCTGCCCGAGCACATCGACACCATGCAGATGATGCACGAGGCGCTCGCGGCCAAGGTCTCCTACGTGCCGGGCGTGGCCTGCTTTGCCTTGGGCGATCATCACAACCACATGCGCATGTCCTTTGTGACGGTGCCCGAAGAAAAAATTGACGCAGGCATCCGGGCTCTCGCGCAGATCATCGCGCGGCACCTTTAAAAGGCAGTGACAAAGCACCCCAAAGTGCAGGATGCGCCGCAGCAAAGCCCCCGCTGCGGCGCGTCTTTTCCATGGGACAAGGTCAAAAACTACCTTTACCCCGTGTTTTGTCAAAAGTCTTGAAATGCGGCCTCTCCGAGCCGCGGCGCTTGGCGCTATCATGAGGCGGACTTCGTTCTAGCCGCCGGGATTTTTGAACTCGTTCGCCTCACCCAAGCGAACGCAGGCGTCAGCCCGCCCGGGCGGCGGCCGATTTCTTCATGCGCACGCACCGGGCCACAAGCCCGCAGCATGAGCGCAAAGGCAAAACCACCCGAAGGAAGAGAGGGCCTCTGAACAAAAAAAGCGCCACAAGCGCCGCAAGACTCACGAATAGGACGAACGAAAAACAGAATTTTTAACGCAGAAAAAACCGCCTTTTGGCAAACAAGAAGGCGGTTTGAACGACTTGGCGCGCCGCCCGCGATTTTCCTTTCTGAGAGCGCCGGGCGCACGCAATTTCGGAGCAACACCAAAATGGAAAAGAAAAACATCGAATGGGAAAAGCTGGGCTTTGGCTACACGCCGACCGACTATCGCTGGCAGTCCAACTGGGAAGACGGCAGCTGGGACGAGGGCGGCCTCGTCACCGATCCGGAAATTCATCTGCTGGAGTCGGCCTGCGTCTTTCACTACTCGCAGAGCTGCTTTGAGGGCCTGAAGGCCTACACCACCAAGGACGGCCGCATCGTGACGTTCCGTCCCGATGAAAACGCCAAGCGCATGGCCAACACCGCCCGGCGCCTGGAGATGCCCGCCTATCCCGAGGACAAGTTTGTCGAAGCGGTTCTAAAGACCGTGCGCGCCAACGAAGCCTGGGTGCCGCCCTACGGCACGGGCTGCTCGCTGTACATCCGTCCGGTGATGATCGGCTCGGGCCCCCAGATCGGCGTGGCGCCGGCCCCGAGCTTTCTCTTCCGCGTTTTCGTGATGCCCGTGGGCGCCTACTTCAAGGGCGCCGTGAAGCCCCTTAAGATCTGCGTCTCCGACTACGACCGCGCCGCTCCCCACGGCACGGGCAACGTCAAGGCGGGCTTGAACTACGCCATGAGCCTGTATCCGACCGTGATCGCGCACCAGCACGGCTTTGCCGAGAACCTCTACCTTGATCCGGCCACGCGCACCTACGTGGAGGAAACGGGCGGCACGAACATCATCTTCGTCGACGCCGACAACACGGTGGTGGTTCCGAAGTCGCCTTCGATCCTGCCTTCGATCACGCGCCGCTCGATCGTGTACGTGGCCGAGCACTACTTGGGCCTGAAGGTCGTCGAGCGCCCCGTGGAACTCGCCGAAATCAAGAACTTCAAGGAATGCGCCCTGATCGGCACGGCCGCCGTGCTGGCTCCCGTGGGCGAAATCCACACGCACGAAGGCGTGGTGGCGCTTCCCTCGGGCATGGAAAAGATGGGCGAAATCTCCACGAAGCTGCGCGAGACGCTCACCGGCATTCAGTCCTGCGAGATCGAAGCCCCCGAAGGCTGGATCTACGAGTGCTGATGCGCTAAAAGTTCTGAAGCAGGCCGCCCAAGGTCTGCTTCGGACTTCAAAACGCGCATTCGACAAAAAACCCGGCCGGCCAATGAGGCCTGCGCCGGGTTTTTTGCGCCTTTGCGCTTTGTCTTTGCGATCTTTTTGCCGCTCAAAGCCGCCTTAATTCGCGCCTTGCTGCGAGCCTTGCTGCGGCTTGCCGCCCTCTTCGCCTTGGGCGCCCAGGGAGGAATCCGCGGGGCCTGCAGCGTCCTGAGAAATCTGCTGCGGGCTTTCGGGCTCTTGCGCCGGTTCTTTCGTCGGTTCTTGCGCCGGCTCCTGCGGCGGCACGCTCAATGCGCTCGCAGCGGGCTCGCCGCCCGCGGCCGCAGGCGCATCAGCGCTCCCCTGGACCTGGGCGCTCATTTTGTCTTTTTCGTCCTTCGGGCCTTGCGGGGCGTCCGAGTCCTCCGCAGCTTTCGCGTGCTTGTTTTCAAGCGCCTTTCTTGCAGCCTCAATCTTTGCCCGCGCCTTGGCAATGCGCTTTTCCTGCGGCGTCATCCGCGCTCTGCGGGGCGACTTGCGGGAAGAAGCTGCGGGCGTCTGCTCAGCGTCGGACGACTCTTCTGTTGCGGCAGCCTCGGGGGCGCGGACCGTCGCGGCCGCGCCGGAGGCCATCGCCTGGGACCTGCGGCGTTGGGAACGAGAAGCCCTGCGGCCCGCGGCCGGAGCCGCATCGCCGTTTTGCCCGGAACCTTCCTTGGGCGAGTCTTGAACGACTCCGGCGCCGATCATTTGCTTTAACTCTTCAATGATCTGCGCCTGATCCTTGATCGCCTTTTCAAGCTCCCGGATGCGCGTTGCATAAGGATCGTCTTCGCCCTGCACCACGGCGTAGGCCTTGAAGTTGGCGTGCGCCTCAACCTTGGCGCGGCTTGTTTCCTTCGTTGCACGCGCGGGTACGCCCACCACGGTCGTGTCGGCGGCCACGGGCTTGACCACAACGGCGTTGCTGCCGATGCGGGCGTTGTCGCCCACGGTGAAGTTGCCGAGAATCTTGGCGCCCGCGCCGATGATCACGCCCTTGCCGATGGTCGGATGGCGCTTGACGCCGCGGCCGAGATTAAGTCCCCCGAGCGTCACGCCGTGATAGATCGTGCAGTCGTCGCCCACTTCGGCCGTCTCACCGATCACCACGCCCATGCCGTGATCAATGAAGACGCGTCTGCCGATGCGCGCGCCGGGGTGAATTTCAATGCCCGTCAGAAAGCGTCCCACGTGACTGAGCCACCTCGCAAACCCGCCCCAGCCCTGAACCCAGCACCAGTGCGCGGCGCGGTGAAAGGCCAGCGCGTGCAGGCCGGGATAGCAAAACAGCACCTGCGCAGGCGACTGCGCGGCCGGATCGCGCTCGAGAATGGTGCGCATGTCTTCCTTGAGACGCTCAAACATGACCAGTGTCCTTCGTTGTATGTGTGTGTCGTTGCGGGCGGCCGGGGCCGGGCCTGGAATGCGGCAAAAAAAAAGAGGACGGCAAAACTTCAAAGCATGAGCACCCTCTCCAAGCGGACGCGGGCCGCCCGAAGCCTTGAGTCTTGTGCGTTTCGGCTCATTGTAGCCTGCTCGCGGGCGGACTCTCAGCGAGTTCCGAAAACTTTGGGCTTTCGAAAAATGAGCCCGCCCCGCATTATGTTCTCACGCCCGCGGCGTCGGTGCGAAGGGGCGCCGCCGTTGCGTCCTTAGGCTTGGCCGCGCCCTTTTTCATTCCCGCTCGCAGCCTTCTTGGCAGGATGATCGCCGCGCAGATGCCGCGCAGCATGTCGACTTCGGGCTGCGTGAGGCCTGCGCGGGCAAAAAGCCTGCGGCTGATTTCCATCAGATTCTTGGGCTCCTCAGGATTCAGGGCGCCGCAGGCGATCATGGCCTGCTCCCAGTGCTCGAGAAACCCTTCGATCGCCTTGACGCCGGCGGCGGGCTCCGCGGCAAAGCGCTCCTGCCAGGCGTAGAGGCTGTCAGCGTGGGAAGCCTGCAAAAGCGCCAGATGCATCTCGTAGGCTGCAATCTGCACGGACTGCGCAAGATTCAGGCTTTGGCTTTCGGGATTGGCGGGAATGGCCGCGCAAAACTGGCAGCGCTCGACGTCTTCATTGGTAAGGCCCGATCGTTCGCAGCCAAAGACAAAGGCGGTCTTCATGGCGAGGTTTTGCGGCGTCTCAAGCCACATGGCCGCCCGGTCGGCGCTCTCGCGGATCGTCTCCAAGGGAGGCCCGAACTCGCGGCTGTAGCCCGTCATGGCAAAGCTAAGCGCGCAGTCGTGCAGCGCCTCGGTGAGCGTGGGATAGTCGGTTGACGCCTCAAGCACGTCGACCGAACTCGTCGAGAGCGCCACCGCATCGGGGTGCGATCGATAGCCCGGCACCTTGGGTGCGACCACGCGCAGGTCGGTAAAGCCCATCGTTTTGATGGCCCGGGCGGCTGAGCCGATGTTGCCCGGGTGGCTCGGCGCGACGAGCACGAAGGCTACGCGCGCGGCTAAAGGGGATAAAGCGGTATTCACAAAGAAAGGAAATCCGTCTCTTGCGACGGCTTCGGGGGTGCTGAAGGAAAAAAAGCCGGGCGCGCAAGGATGCTTCAAGGCCGCATGAAGAAACTCACAAGGCCTGCAGGCGCGCCGCCCTGGCCAAGGCCCTCGCATTGTAGCCGCAGCCGCCTTGCTCGCCTGCGTGCGTGCAGCGCGCGGCCCAAAATTTTGAAAAATTCCCCTGCGCCAAATCCTTTAAAATGGACGTTTACAGTTTTTCTTCGCGAGCCAATTTCTACGAGTGCCGCGCTCCCTGCATTGACGTTTGCATTGACGTTTGCAAAAGGCGGCATCCGGGCGCGTTTTGCTGCGCCCTCAGGCCCGCGGACAGACTCCTCGCACCAAACGCACACAGCGCCAATTCAGCGCACCAACCGATCTTCTAGACAACGCACCATGGCATCCGCTCAACTCGAAGTGGCGATTCAAGCCGCCCGCCGCGCCGGCAACATGATCAACCGCGAAAGCCTCAACCTCTCTTCGATCGAGGTCGAGGAAAAGGCTCCCTTTGATTTTGTCAGCCGCGTCGACACCACGAGTCAGGACATCATCACGGGGCTCATCAAGCAGTATTTCCCGCGCGATGTGATCATCGCCGAAGAGGACCGCGCTCCGTACGCAGCCGAGGCCGCCTCGGCCTGGATCATTGATCCGCTTGACGGCACCACGAACTTTCTGCACGGCTTTCCGCAGTACGCCGTGAGCATCGCCTACGCCGTCAAGGGCCGCGTCATGGTGGCCGTTGTCTACGATCCGGTCAAAAACGAGCTCTTTACCGCCGAAAGAAGCCGCGGCGCGTTCTTAAACAACCGCCGCATGCGCGTCTCCGGCCGCAAGGAGTTTTCCCGCGCCCTGATCGGCACGGGCTTTCCCTTCCGGCGCGGCGACGACTACGCGGGCTTTTTGCCCAAGCTCGAGCGCGTGGCGCGCGCAGCGGCCGGATTGCGCCGCGCGGGCTCGGCCGCTTTGGACCTTGCCTACGTCGCCTGCGGGCGCCTGGACGGCTACTGGGAAAAGGGCTTGAGCGCCTGGGACATCGCCGCGGGCTCGCTCCTTGTCCTTGAAGCAGGGGGCCTTGTCACCGACCTTGAAGGCGGCGAAAAATACCTCGAAACGGGCGGCATCTGCTGCGGCACGCCCAAGATCTTCTCGCCTCTTCTTTTTAAAGTCGCCGACGCTCCTGCGGCAGCGGCAGGCTGATTTTTAAGAGACAACGCTAAAAAAGCCCGCGCGGTCGTTTCATTTTGACTGCGCGCGCGGGCTCGCATTGTCTTTGCTTTCTTTTGATGCGGCCCGGGGAGGGTTCGGTTAGTTCCCGGCCGCTTTCCTCGATATTTCCTGCTTTTTCTTTTTCCCGCCGACAGCGTCCATGGCCGATCCCCAATCGAAACCGCAAGCTTTTCGTCAGATCAACTCCACCGAAACCCTCAAGGCAGCCCAGGCCACTACCACATCGGCCGACGCGGCGCTCCCCTACGCGGAACACACGCCCGTGATGCGTCAGTATCTGATGATGCGAGACGAAAATCCGGGCGTTCTGCTTTTGTACCGCTTGGGCGACTTCTACGAAACCTTCTTTGAAGACGCCGTCAGGCTCAACAAGCTTCTCGGGCTGACGCTCACGCACCGCGGCAAGGACAACCAGGGCAGGGACATTCCGATGGCGGGCGTTCCGGCCTCAACGCTCGAGCAGTATCTCGCGCGGCTTGTGCGCGCCGGCGTCTCCGTTGCGATCTGCGAGCAAATCGGCGACGCGCAGTCCGCCCGCGGCATGATGCAACGAAAGATCGTGCGCATCGTCACGCCCGGCACGATCACCGACAACTCGCTTTTGTCTGAAAAGGTTGACTCGACCCTTGCGGCCTGGGCCCCGCCCAAGGGCAGAAACGGCTCGGCCGCCCTTGTGTGGCTCACGCTCTCAAGCGGCGAATTCTGCGCAACGAGGCTTGCGGGCAAGTCATTGGCAGGCGAACTTGCCCGCGTCGCGCCAAGCGAGCTCCTCGTGCCCGACGCCTATCGCGAGCGTTTCTCGGAGGATGCGGGCGCCACCATCACCGCCCTGCCCGACTGGCACTTTGACGCGCAAAAAGGCGCCGAGGAAATCCGCTCGCGCTTCGGGCTCGAAGGCCTCGTTGTGCGCGGGCTTGAAAACGAGCCCTCGGTGCTGGCCGCGGCCAACGCCATTCTGGGCTACGTGGAGCAAACGCAGAGGGAAGCCCTTCCCTACATCCGGCCGCTCTCGCTTGAGTCCGACACAAGCTTCATCGTGCTTGACGCCGCCACGCGGCGCAACCTTGAAATCAGCGAAACGCTCAGGGGCGACGACGGCCCCACGCTGCTCTCGGTGCTCGATGCGTGCCGCACCTCCATGGGAAGCCGAACGCTGCGCCGGTGGCTGCACAATCCGCTGCGCGATGCTCTCGAAGTGCGCGCGCGCCACGACGCCGTTCAAGACTTGATCGACATGCCGCAAAAGCGCGAGCTTTTGGCGGACGCCCTCAACAACTTTCCCGACATCGAGCGCATCGCCGGGCGCATTGCGCTCAGAAGCATCCGCCCCAAGGAGCTTGCCGCGCTGCGAGACGCCCTGCCGCAGCTGCAGGCGATGGTGCAGATTCTGTGCGGCTTCAAGGCCCCTCTTTTGCAAAGCCTCATGCGCGATCTGCACGTGGACGCCGCGCTTTTTGCCGATCTTGAGCGAACGCTCCTGCCCGAGCCCGCGCCGCTGCTGCGCGACGGCGAAGTCATTCGCAGCGAGGCAAGCGCCGAGCTTGCGCAGCTGCGCGCCATGCGCGACAACGCGGGGGGCTTCCTGATGGAGCTTGAGCTGCGCGAAAAGCAGGCCACGGGCATCGCGTCGCTTCGCGTGGAATTTAACCGCGTCTCGGGCTACTACATCGAAGTCCCGCGCGGCCAGGCCGCCAACGTCCCCGATCGCTACAGAAGGCGCCAGACGCTCAAAAACGTCGAGCGCTTCGTGACGCCCGAACTCAAGGAGTTTGAAGACAAGGCGCTCTCGGCAAAGGAGCGCTGCCAGCAGCTTGAGCGCTCGCTTTGGGATGCGCTTCTTGCCCGCGCGGCCGTTTTCGTCAAGCCTCTCATGCAGGCCGCCGCGGCCGTCTCGCGCATCGACGTGCTCGAAACGTTTGCGCGGCACGCCGTGGGGGCGCGCTGGTGCCGCCCGCAGATTGACGACTCGCCCGGCATTGAACTTGCCGCGGCCCGCCACCCCGTGGTCGAGCATATGTTTGAGCACTACGTGCCCAACGACTGCCGGCTTGTGCCGGGCCGCAGGCTTTTGATCATCACGGGCCCCAACATGGGCGGCAAGTCGACCTACATGCGCTCGGTGGCGCTCATTGCGCTCCTGGCCTACGCAGGCTCCTTTGTGCCGGCCACGAGTGCCCGGCTTGGCCCCATCGACAAGATTCTCACCCGCATCGGCGCCTCCGACGATCTCGCCCGCGGGCGCTCGACCTTCATGGTGGAGATGACCGAAGCGGCGGCAATCCTGCATCAGGCCACCGAAAACTCGCTTGTGCTGATGGACGAGATCGGCCGCGGCACCTCAACCTTCGACGGCCTGAGCCTTGCGGCGGCCATCGCCCGGGAGCTCGTGGAAAACACCCGCAGCTGGACGCTTTTTGCCACGCACTACTTTGAATTGACGCAGCTCACAAGCGAGTGCCCCGAAGCGGCCAACATTCACGTCTGCGCGCAGGAAACCAAAAAGGGAATCGTCTTTTTGCACAACATCGAGGACGGCCCGGCCAACCAGTCCTACGGCATTGCCGTTGCAAACCTCGCGGGCGTCCCCGCACGCGTCATCCGCCGCGCCCGGGGCTATCTGTCGGAACTTGAAACCCGCGCCTTGCGAAACGGCCCGCAGCTTGATCTTTTTGCCGCAGGCGACTTGATTGCCGAAACCCTGGGGCCCGAACCCGGCAAAGACGAGCCGCTTTCAGACGAAATGCAGGCGCTCAAGGACTTTGCCGGAACGGTAGCCGCCATCGACGCCGATGCGCTCTCCCCGCGCCAAGCGCTTGAAGTTCTCTATGAATTAAAGCAAAAGGCGCTCGCGCTTGAGTGCGACTCGCAGGACGATCAGGGCGATCCAAGCGCGCAGGGCGTCCCCGGCGGCGCATAAAAAAGCGGCGCGCGTCTTTTACTCATTGAAAGAAGCGCGCCACCGCATGAGCCCAGCGCCCGCGGGGGCTTTCGCCCCCATTGCGGGCTCAAGGGCAAATGGAGTTACTCGCCCTTGACGAGCTTTTGGTGCTTTTGCAGCAGCTCAAGCGTCAGGGGTTCGGGGAACTTCTTCGGGTTGGCCGGGCGGTTTGCGGCATCGACCGTCTCGCCCTTGTAGAGCGCCACCGGGTAGTTCTTGAGGAGTTCGCTGCGGCCGTAGCGGATGATCGTCTCAACCACCTTCTGCGCATCCGGATTGGTTTTGTCGCCCTTGTCGATCACGGCCGCAGACTCGGTGTGATCAAAATTGCCCTCGACCGGATCCACATAGTCAATGGGAAGGCCCTTGGCCTTGTCGAGCACCGCCTGATGGCGCACGCCAAAGCCCACGGCCACCTCGCCCGCGCGAATCTTCTTTAACGGCCCCGAACCCGACATTTCAAGGTGCGGGCCGGCGTTTTTCTCAATTGCCTGCGCAATCTTGGCGCCCTCGGCTTCTCCGTATGCCGCAATGAGCGCCTGCGTCATGAGCCAGGCCGTTGACGACCCCATGATGTCGGGCACGGAGATGTGGCCCGCATAGACGGGCTTGGCAAGATCGGCAATTGCCGTGGGCCTGGGAAGCTTGTCGGCCTCAAGCACCTGCGTGTTGACAAAAAGCGCCCCGTTTTGCGCAAGAAGCAGCGCATAGTACTCGGAACTGGGCTCAATGGTCTGCGGCGTAAAGGCAAGTTTTTGGAACATGGCGCTGCTCTTTTGCAGGCTCTCCAAGTAGTAGGTCGAGAGCGTCACCACGTCGGCCTCGATGTTCTTTCCCTCGGCAATAAGCTTGCCGCTTAATTCCGACGTGCCGAAGGCCTGCAGCAGGTAGCGGCCCTTGAAGCCGTTGTTGTCAAGCGCATGACGGATGGCCTGCTGCGCCTCCTCGTCGGCGTTGGAGTAGATGACGACCTGCGCGGAGGCGTTTCCTTGCGCGGCAGTCTCTTTGCCCGCCTTGTCGGAAGCATTGTCGCCGCACCCGGAAAGAAGCACGGCCGCCGCGGCCGCAGCCGCCCAGACTAGTTTTTTCATGTTTTCACCAAATTTGTATGTGAGTTGAAAGCAGCAATCCTTCCCGCCGCTTAAGCCATCATCTCGAAGTTTTCTTCCTGTTTTTTTTACGGCCTCTCTTTGCAGGGCCGCTTTGTTTTTTCTGTACCGGTGCGCTCTTTCCTGCCAGGCCCCGTGGCCCGCCCTGATTGTCAGCCCGACTTCGCCGTGCCCGCCTGGCCGCGCGCGAGCGCGTCAAAAAGAAGCTTGGCGGCGACGTTGGTGATGAAGATCAGAAGCGAGAGCGCAAAAATCGCGTCAAAGCGCTCAAAGTGCTGCAGCTCCTTGATGCGCGTGGTGAGCACCATCGTGCGGCTGCCCGTGAGAAAGACAATGGCCGAGATCGTCACCATCGAATTGATGAAGTAGGTCTCGAACATCTGAATGAGCGTGGTGCGCGAATTGGGCACGATGATGCGGCAGACGCTCTTAAACCAGCTGTCGCCCATCAAAAGCCCCGTGGTCTCCCAGCCTGCGTTCATCTTCGAGAGCGCCGTCGTGGCCATCAGGTAGGGCGTAGCCAGAAAGTGCACGAGGTTGGCAAGAACCAGGATCAAAATCGTGTTCTGCAGCGGCGTCCCGCTAAAGGCAAAGAGGTAGCCCACACCGAGCACCATGCCCGGCAGCGTCGAGGTGAGCATGGCAAGCGCATCCATCGTCGTGCGGCACCATGCGGGCATGTTCGAGCGCGAGCGGATCATGCCGGCAGCAAAGGCGCAGGCCGTGCCCGCAACGGCCGAGGCGACTGCCACGGCAAGGCTTCTTGCATAAAGCGTCCCGATGCCGTCTTCAGAGAAAATGGCGCGCACGTGCTCAAGCGTGAAGTTGGGCTTGTAGGGCCAGTACTCGACAAAGGGCACCACGAAGACAACGGCAAGAATGGAAAGCAGCAAAAAGCCCAGCACCACGAAGTACAGGGCAAAGCCCGCATCCCGCAGGCGGTTTTGCAAGGGAGGGGCCGAGGAAATCTGCGCGTAGCGAAAGTTGAGCCGCTCGGCGTTTTTCAAAAGCCACACGGCCGCCACCGACGGCACGAGCATGGCAATAGCCAGAACAGCACCGTTGCCGAAATCGGGCACCGCCCCCATCATCGTCGTGTAGAGCTCGGTGGCGATGACGTTGTACTGCCCGGCAATCGACACCGGGATGCCGAAGTCGGTAAAGGAGAGGAAAAACGAGAGCACGAAGGCCGAGACAAAAGCGCCCGCCGTGGGCCGGCAGGCCGTGATCCAGAACGTGCGCAGCCAGTTGTCGCCGAGCACCCGCGAGACGATCACGTAGCGGCGGTCCACGTACAAAAAGGCGTTGTAGAGCACCAGGAACGCAGGCGGCACCGAGTAGACAACGTCGGTGATCAAAAGCCCCCAGAAGCCGTAGATCGGCACGGGCAGCTGCGCGCCCAAAAGCTGCGTGACAAGCCCCATGCGGCCAAAGGAGTAGATGACCGCAAAGCCGTAGGTGATCGAGGGCAGAAAAAGCGGCAAAAGCAGCAGGATCTGCACGGCCTTTTTGGCGCGCGCGTCGATATTGGTAAATGTCAACCCGTAGGCCGCGAAAAAGGCAATGAGCGCGGCAATGAGCCCCGCCGCCCCCGAGACCGTGAAGCTGTTGGCGAGCATCTCGCGAAAGCGCGGCCTTGTGAGCGTCTCAATCCAGTTGGCAAGCGTGGGGTCGCCGTGGCGCAGAAAACTTTGCACGACGACGGTGGCGACGGGGTAGATGAGAATCGCGGCAAAAAGCACCACGACAAAGATGTAGGCGGCGCGGTATTCGGCGCGGCTTGCGCAAAAGCCGGCCCAAAGACCGCGAAGGCTCAAAGCTGCGCGTTTTTGCTTTGTGTCTTCCCCGGCCGCTTCGGGCGCGCGTGCATGCATGGTCTTTTTCAATCCTTAGCAAGCCGGCGCCGCGCCAAGGCGTCTTTCCCCGGACCCCGGGGCCTTCAGGGCGGCGGCGGCCGCCGCCGGATCAAGCGCAAAGAGCTTGAAGATGTTGTCGCGCTTGATGGCAAGCTGCCGCAGGATGAACTGCCGGATGAAGTCGCCCGCAGGAGCATGCACGATTTCGCCCGGCGTGCCGTACTGCGCAATTTCACCCTGATCGATGATGAGCACCTTGTCCGAGAGCGTGAGCGCCTCCTCGGGGTCGTGCGTGACGATGAGGGTGGTAAGAGAAAACTGCCGCGCAATCGTCTTGATGCGCTCCTTGATCGACTCCTTGATGAGGCCGTCAAGGGCCGAGAGCGGCTCGTCAAGGAGCAGGATGCGCGGCTTCATGACGAGCGTGCGCGCAAGCGCCACGCGCTGCTTTTGTCCGCCCGAGAGTTCGTCGACGTGCTGCGAGAGATGATCTTCGAGCCCCAAAAGGTCGATGAGCTCGTCGACTTCGGCCTTGCTCGAGCGATCCGGAAAATTGCGCAGGCCGTAGACGATGTTCTGGTAGGCCGTGAGGTTGGGAAAAAGCGCGTAGTCCTGAAAGACGATGTTAAAGCCCCGCTTTTCCATCTTGACGCGGGTGATGTCCTCGCCCTCGCAGATGATGCGCCCCGACGTGGGCGGCGTCAGTCCGAGCACGATGTTTAAAAGCGTCGTCTTTCCGCACCCCGAAGGGCCGAGAATGGAGACGATCTCGCCCTTGGCAACCGAGATCGAGATGTCGTGCAGGACGCGTCTGCCGCCGTAGACCTTTTCTATGTGTTGTAGTTCGAGCATGAGTTGCCGCGAAAAGCGGGAAACAAAAAGGGCCGCAGGCAAGGCAAAGCCCGGCGGCATCACAGAACCCGCGAATTTTCACGCGATTTTGATGCCCGATGATGACACGTTGATGACAGCACCGTCAATTTTCAAAAGCCTGTCAAAAACCCCAGCCGCGGCGGCGCTGCTCCTGCTCCCCTGTTCACCTTTCCCCCTTTCCGCTTTGCCGCGCTCTCTTGCGGACCTTGAGGCCGCGCCCAGGGCCCTGGCTTGCGGGCGGGCACAAAATGCGCGCTTTCGCGCCTTGTGTGCAAAACGACTAAAATACGGCGATTTAAAAATTTCAATCGCCGCGCCGGCCCAATGCCGCACGCCGCAAAGCCCTCCTTTTTTTTCGTGCGGCGCCCCCGTGCGCCTCACCTTTGCGCTTTGCGTGCTCCCTTTGCCTTTGGCCGCGAGCGGCCCCGCGCTGCGCGCGCACCTCGGTTGTATTCGGCCGCGCCGCGCCCACCCCTGCAAACATCGACTTTTTAGTTTTAGAACACCATAAGGTAACAAACATGTCCGGACATTCAAAATGGGCCAATATTCAACACCGTAAAGGACGCCAGGACGCCAAGCGCTCCAACCTGTGGACCAAGCTTGTGCGCGAAATCATCGTCGCCGCACGCGTGGGCGGCAGCGGCGATCCCGACATGAATTCGCGCCTGCGCCTTGCCATTTCCAAGGCGCGCGACGGCAACGTTCCCAAGGACACAATTCAGAACGCCATCCTCAAGGGCACCGGACAGCTCGAAGGCGTCAACTACGAGGAAATTCGCTACGAGGGCTATGGCATCGGCGGCGCCTCGCTCATCATCGACTGCACGACCGACAATCGCACCCGCACGGTGGCCGACGTGCGCCACGTGCTCTCCAAGCACGGCGGCAACCTCGGCACCGAGGGTTCGGTGTCCTTCCAGTTCCGCCACTGCGGCGAATTTTTCTTTGCGCCGGGCACGAGCGAGGATGCCGTGATGGAGACCGCGCTTGAGGCGGGAGCCGACGACGTTGTCACCAACGACGACGGCTCCATTGAAGTGGTCTGCGACCCGACCGCCTACGACGCCGTGAGCAAGGCCTTTGAAGCCGCGGGCCTCAATCCCGAGTCCTCTGAAATCACCATGAAGCCCTTGAACGAAATCGAACTCAAGGGCGAGGATGCGGCCAAGATGCAGCGCCTCATCGACGCGCTCGAAGATTTGGATGACGTAAGCCACGTCTACACGAGCGCGGTGTTTGACGAAGAAGAGGCACAGTAAAAAAACAAAGCGCCCGCCTCTGCGCTTGGCACGCCAAGCGCAAAGCCCGCAAGGCCCGCCAGGCAAGTCTTCTTGACCGGCGGGCTTTTTTTTTGTTCGCTCAAAGGCCGCCCCTCTGCAAAGAGGGCTCTCCCGGGCGATCCCGGTACAATTACGCTCACAAATCAAAGCGCCCGCGCGCAACGGCCTTTTTCGAGCCTTTTTGATCGGTAATCGGGCTCTGCCGCGCAGGCCTTCAATTTTTTTCCTCTTCGTTTTTTCCCTTCCGAGGCCAATTGATGAAAGTTCTAGTGATCGGCAGCGGCGGCCGCGAACACGCGCTTGCCTGGCGCCTTGCCAAATCCGAGAGTGTCGATACCGTTTACGTGGCGCCCGGCAACGCCGGCACGGCCATGGACGAAGCGCTTACAAACGTGCCCGTCACCGACCTTGAGGCGCTGGCCGATTTTGCCCGCGACAACCAGGTCGACCTCACGGTCGTGGGGCCTGAAGCCCCCCTTGCCGCCGGCGTTGTGAATCTTTTCCGCTCGCGCGGGCTTGCCATCTTCGGGCCCACGCGCGAGGCCGCTCAGCTTGAAAGCTCCAAGGACTTTGCCAAGGCCTTCATGAAAAGAAAGGGCATTCCCACGGCCGACTACGAAACCTTCAGCGATCCGCAGGCCGCGCACGACTACATCCGCGCCAAGGGCGCTCCCATTGTGATCAAGGCCGACGGCCTGGCCGCGGGCAAGGGCGTGGTCGTTGCCATGACCGAAGACGAGGCCCACGCCGCCGTCGACGACATGTTAAGCGGCCACAAGTTCGGTCAGGCCGGCGCGCGCGTCGTGATCGAGGAGTTCCTCGAAGGCGAAGAAGCAAGCTTTATCGTCGTGGTCGACGGCAAGAACGTCCTGCCGCTAGCCACCTCGCAGGACCACAAGCGGCTCCTCGACGGCGACCAGGGCCCCAACACGGGCGGCATGGGGGCGTATTCGCCTGCGCCCGTCGTCACCGACGAGGTGCACGACCTTGTCATGCGCACCATCATCGAGCCCACCGTGGCCGGCATGGCCGCCGACGGCATCCCCTACAGCGGCTTTCTTTATGCGGGCCTCATGATCGGCCGCGACAAGGAAGGCCGCACCACGGCAAAGACCCTCGAATTCAACTGCCGCATGGGCGACCCTGAAACGCAGCCCATCATGAGCCGCATCAAGGGCGACCTCGCGCAGGTGCTTCTTGCCGCCGCCAAGGGCGATCTTGCAGGCCGCACGCTTGCCTGGGACGATCGCGCCGCGCTCGGCGTCGTTGTTGCCGCCCGCGGCTACCCCGAGCATCCGCAAAAGGGTGCGGTCATCACCTCGCTGCCTGCCAACGACGACGACCACATGGTCTTTCACGCCGGCACCAAGACCAACGACAAGGGCGAGTGCGTGGTCTCGGGCGGACGCGTGCTGTGCGTCGTGGGTCTGGGGACGACGATCACCGAAGCCCGCGACAAGGCGTACGAAGCAGCCGATCAGGTACACTTTGACGGCGCCCAGATGCGCCGCGACATCGGCTACCGCGCCATTGCCCGCGAAAAGGGCCTCTAACGGCTCAAAAGAAAGAACAAGGCGCGCGCGATGAGCCCGCCAAGCCCTTGCCGGGCGCGCGCGTGCCTTCTTTTGTCTCAAGACTCAAGGTGTGACTTGCCGGGAAGATTCCATTTCGTCGAGCGCCGCGCAAGCGGCCGACGCTTGCGAGCTCCTCTTCTAAAGGCACCGGCTGCTTTTGCAGGAGGCCTCCTTGCGCTTGCCTTGAGTCTGGCGCCTGCCGCTGGCGGCGTCTTCGCGCAGAAACCCAATCCAAGCTCCGCCTCGCCTCAGGCCGAGGCGCCCTTTTCCTACCCCGCTTCGCTTTTGGCAGCCCGCAGCACCTTTACGGTGTCGCCCGCAACGCCCGTGATGCTGGGCGATACGGCCGTGGTGCTTGAGCAGTCGCGCCTCACGGACGTCGCCGCCATCGCCCGCGCGCCCGTGCATAAAGAGAAGTCGCCCTCAGGAGAGCGCCGCTGGGTGTGCGCGCAGGGCGAGGCCGCCGCCGGGCCCGTCAAACTCTGGTTCATCGCTTCAGGCCAGGAGACGGTGACCGAAGTGCAGATGCGCCCGGGCGCGTTTGACGAAGGCGCCCGGTGCGGGGCGCTTACCGAACACTTTGCCCCGGCCAAGCTCTCGCGGATTGCAAGCGGCATGACCATTGAATCCGTCGTGCGCGACATTGGCCCAGCGAGCAGCAAGGACGCCCGCGGCTGGCACTTCTGGGTGTCGCGGCGCACGTACACTTACTTTGACGAGACCTACACGGAGTACGTCTGGGTGGGCGCTCTGGCCGATGCCGGGGGCGTCATTTCAGACGTCTTCACAACACAGATCACGCGATAAACACGCTTTGCCACCCATCGACGGGACGCGAAAACTTAAAAGACGCTCTGCTTTTAGCGCTCCCAGCTTTTGAATCGTGCTTGAAAGTACCCAATCAACTCCAGCCGCAACGCTAGTCAGACGCGGCATCGGCCTTTTCGGCGGCACCTTTGATCCGGTGCACAACGGCCATTTGTGCGTGGCGCGCGAAGCGCTCAATGCCATGGCGCTCTCGCGCGTTGACTTTGTCCTTGCGCCCCGCCCCTGGCAAAAGGCCGTGGCCACGCCCGTGGCCGAGCGGCTTGCACTTTTGGAGGAAGCCGTTGCCGACACCCCGGGCTTTGCCGTCAACACGCTTGAAGTCATGCGCGAGGGCGAGACCTACACGATCGACACCCTGCGCGAGATGCGCCGCATTGCGGGGCCCTCGGTGCCGCTCGTTTTGATTCTCGGGGCCGATCAGTGGAGAAACTTTCACACGTGGCGCAGCTGGGAGCAGTTTTTTGAGCTCTGCCACATCGCGCTTTGCAACAGGGCCGACGACGTGCCCTGCGCCGATGCCGAGGTCGAAGCGCTTGCCCGGGGCCGACTGATTGAGCCCGGCACCGTCACGCAAAGCCCCTGCGGGAGACTGTGCCTGTTTCACATCCCCGCGCACGAGGCAAGTTCCACTAAAATTCGCGAACTTTTATCCTCCCTCCCCCGGACCGAAGCGCTCACGCGCCTGGAGCGCTGGCTGCCCGTGCGGGTGGCGCGCCGCATTGCGCAAAAAAATCTCTACAGTCCCGCCCGCGCACCGCGAGATGCGCGAGAGGCTTGAGAGTGCGCATTGACCCGCGGCAGGCACGGGCAGCGCTTTATTGCGGGGAGCGGAAACTTTTCATCTTTGGAGACACCAAGCCTTGAGCACCAACGAACTTGTATTGAGCACCATCGTCGACGCCCTTGAAGACGTCAAGGGGCAGGACATCCGCGTCTACAACACCACGAAGAAGACGAGCGCCTTCTCGCACGTCGTCATCTGCTCGGGCACGAGCAACCGACAGACCCGTGCGCTTGCAAGCTCCGTGAGCCGCGCCTTGAAGAAGATGGGACACCGCGTGCAGGGCATTGAAGGGGGCGACACGGGCGAGTGGGTGCTCGTCGACGCCGGAGACGTGATCGTGCACTGCCTGCAGCCCGCCATGCGCGTCTACTACAACCTCGAGGAGCTCTGGGGGCCCGAAGAAGTGAAGGTGGCGCCTTTGGCCAAGCCCGCCGAGAGCAAGCCCGAGACGGCCGCGATCTAACCGAGCGGCCCCGGACGCGCTGCGCTTTTTCGCCTCTTTGGACATTGAGGCTTCGTTTCACGCTTTTTGCAACTGCCTTTCACCATGCGCATCACCGTTGTGGCCGTGGGCCTGCGTCAGCCGGCCTGGGCCGATGAAGCCGTGCGCGACTATTTGTCGCGCTTTCCGCGGGACTTTTCCGTCACGCTCAAGGAGGTCAAGGCCGAAGTGCGAAGCGGCCAGACGCCTGAGAAGCTGATGGCCGCCGAAGCCGAGCGCATCAAAAAGGCAATCCCCGAGGGCGACGTCGTGGTTGCGCTCGACGAGCACGGGCGCGACCTCACCACGATGGACTTTGCAAACAAGATTCAGGGCTGGCAAAACGAAGGCGCGGGCGTCTCCTTCATCATCGGCGGCGCCGACGGACTTGACGCGCAGCTCAAGCGCTCTGCAAGGCTCATGATGCGCATCTCCTCCATGACCCTGCCGCACGCCTTTGCCCGCGTGCTGCTCTGCGAGCAGATCTACCGCGCGTGGTCAATCCTGCACAACCATCCCTACCACCGCGCGTAGGGGCGGCGCGTTCCCTTTCTCCTTTTCCGTTTCAAGGCCCTTTCATGCCCAAGCTCTACCTTGCCAGCAAAAGCCCCCGACGCCGGGAAATCCTCGCTTCGATGGGCGTCACCGACATCGCCCTTTTGGTAAGCGGCCCGATGACGCCCGGGGCCTTTGCGGGCGACGAGGTGCAGTTTGAGGGCGAAGCTCCCGAAGACTACGTGCTGCGCACGGCCCGCGAGAAGGCGCTGCAGGCGCTCTCGCGCATCAAGGCCATGCAGCTTGCCCCCACCCCCGTTCTGGCCGCCGACACGGTCGTGATCCTCAACGGCGACATTCTGGGCAAGCCCGCTGACAAGGAAGAGGCAAGAAGCTTTCTAAACCGCCTCTCGGGCCGCACGCACGAGGTGCGCACGGCCGTTGTCGCAGGCTCAAGTGAAGTTGAGCTCCTGAGCGCCGTGAGCGTCTCTCACGTGCACTTCTGCCCCCTTGAACCCGAGCAGATCGAAGCCTACATCGCCACGGCCGAGCCCTACGACAAGGCGGGCGGCTATGGCATTCAGGGCTTGGCGGGCCTTTTTATCGACCGCATCGAGGGAAGCTACTCGGGGATCATGGGACTGCCCGTGTTTGAAACCGGGCGGCTCTTGAAGACCTTGGGCGTGCTGCCGCTTTAAGTCGCTCCGCGGGCTCTTTTGCTTCCTGACCTGAGGGCACAGGCAGCCTGCACGCATTCTTCTTTTTCAGGCGCTTCTTTACGAAGTTTTCCCGCCTCCTGCCGCCTCGGGTCGATCGTAGTAGCCCGAGAGGTGCTCAAAGACTTCGACGGGAAGACTCGAGAGCGCGCCCCCGAAGTGCTCCCGAACGGCCCTGGCGATGGCCTCGGCTTTCTGCCGGGGTCCCTCGCCCAGGCCCTCGCGCGCAAGATGCAGCACGGGATGCTGCCCGTCGGGGTAGCGGAGCCTAAACTTCACGCCGGCCGCAAGCGGGTTTTCGGAGAGCCACTTTTCAACCTCTCCCACGGCCGCAAGCATCTCGGGCGCGGGCTCCACGCCGTAGGGAAAGCGCGTCAGAAGACAGGGGCGCGCGGCCTGCGAGGGATAGGGCAGCCCCAACTTGGCCGCAAGCCGGTAGATGTCGGCCTTTTCAAAGCCCGCACTTGCCAGGGGCGAGAAAACGCCCAGCTCGGCAATGGCGCGGCTGCCAGGCCGAAAAACCTTCAGGTCCGAAGCGTTGGTGCCGTCGCACAAGCGCGCGCCTTCGGCCATGGCCTGAAGCTGCGTAAAGATCGTCTTTTTGCAGATGTAGCAGCGCGCGCGCCCGGCCCGGGCAAGCTCGCGCGCATCGGCAAGCTTGACGCGCACAAGTTCCGCTTCAAGCCCCATGGCGCGGGCAAGGTCCACGGCCTCCTGCGTTTCCTGCGCCGAGATGTGCGGGCCCGTCACATGAAGAAGCCGCACGGCATAGCCCTCGCGCTTGGCGCAAAACGAAAGAAAACGGCTGTCCAAACCGCCCGAGTAGGCAACGGTGAGAGTGCGCGTGCCGCTGGAAGCCTCTTTCAAGGCGTCCCGCAGCTTTTCAAAACGAATGGCGTCGTCCATGGCTGGTGGCGTATTGCTGATGACGTATTAAAGAAGGGCCCAAAAACATTGCGCTAGCCCGCCAGGGCAAGAATTTCGCGCGCAAGCGCTTCATGATCCCTGGCCCAGGGGTCCATGAGGTGCACCTGCGGCATGCTGCGAATCCAGGTCATCTGCCGCTTGGCAAGCTGCCGGGTGGCGGCCTTGCCGGCCTCGAGAAACTGTGCAAACGTCGTCTTCCCCTCCAGATGCTCGATGGCCTGCCGGTAGCCTACCGCACGCATGCTTGCAAGCGTCTTGGAAAAGCCGGGCCGCGCCATCAGGCCCCGCACCTCGTCCAAAAATCCCTTTTTGACCATCGCGTCAAAACGCTCGCCGATGGCCGCATGCAGCCGCGCGCGGTCGGCGGGCAGAAACGCCGCGGTCGCAATACTCGGATCGGGCTCTTTTTTGCCCTGCTGAAAGCTCGACAAAGGCCTTCCCGTCATCGCAAAGACTTCAAGCGCGCGGGCAATGCGCTGGCTGTCGTTGGCGTTGAGCCGCGCGGCGCTTTGGGGATCAACGCGCGAGAGCTCCTCGTGCATGGCGCTCCAGCCAAGCTCTCTTGCGCGCGCAAGGATGTCTTCCCGCACGCGGGGCTCTGTCGAGGGCAGCTCGTCGATGCCCTCGCGCAGGGCCCTTGCATAGAGCATCGTGCCGCCCACGATCACGGGAAGCCGGCCGCGGCCGCGGATTTCATCGATCAAGCGCAGGGCGTCGCTGCGAAAGTCGGCCGCGCTGTAGCTCTCTTCAATGTCGACGATGTCAATTAAGTGATGCGGCACCCGCGCGCGCTCGGCCGCGTCGGGCTTGGCGGTGCCGATGTCCATGCCGCGGTAGACAAGCGCCGAGTCAACCGAGATGATTTCAATGGGCGCAAGGCTTGCCAGCGCAAGCGACACGGCGGTCTTGCCGCAGGCCGTGGGCCCGAGGATCATGAGCGCGCGCACGCGCTCTTTTGTGCGGGGCATTGCTGCTGCGGCAGGCGTTTGAACTTCCATGGGGCAAGAAAAAGGCAGACCGCTAGCGGCCGCGCAAAAAAAGCTTGTCGAGGTCTTCGATGGTGAGCTGCAGCCACGTCGGGCGCCCGTGATTGCACTGATCGGCCCGCTCGGTTTTTTCCATCTGCCGCAGCAGTGCATTCATCTCTTCAATCGTCAGGATGCGGTGCGCGCGCACCGAGCCGTGGCAGGCCATGGTGGCAAGGCAGTGATTGCGCAGCTCTTCGGTGAGCGCACTCTCGCCGTAAGCGGCAAAGTCGGCTAGAAGCGCCGTCACCATCGCCTGGGCGTCAAACTTGCCGTGCGCAAGAATGGCGGGCAGCGCCCTCAAGGCAAGCGCATCCTCACCGGCCGCGCTCACCTCCAGTCCCAGCTCGGCAAACTTTCCGCGATAGTCTTCAAACACGGCCATCTCTTCGGGGGTGACGCGAAAAACGACCGGCACGAGAAGCTGCGTCTGATCCATCCCAAGGCGCGTCTTGGCCTTGAGCTTTTCGTACGTGACGCGCTCGTGCGCGGCATGCATGTCGACGATCACAAGGCCCTTGTCGTTTTGCGCAAGCACGTAGATGCCGGCAATCTGCGCAATGGCGTGCCCCAGGGGCATGGCATCGGGAGAAAGCGTCTCGGGCGCATCGGCCTTGCCAGGTTCTTCTCGGGCGAATCCCGCGGGGTTTTCAACGGCGGCGCCCGCTCTGACAAAATCACCCAAGCCGAGCTCGCCGGGCGAGATCTCGGAGTTCTCTTTATCGTGCGGCGCAAAGAGCTTGAGCCACTGCTCTTCACTTAAGGGCGCGGGCTTTTTGACTTCGCCCGCGGGGCGACCTGCGCCAGAAGCGTGCGCGCCCGCCCGGGCTCTTGACTGGACGCGAAGCGCATCGTCGCGCGTGGGCTCAAGCACGGCGGGCGCCGTGGGATCGCCCTCCCCTTCGGGTTGTTCGCCCGCCGCAAAGGCAAGCGCCTGCGTGACGGCGCGCGTGACAAAGCCGTGCACGAGCTGGCTGTCGCGAAAGCGCACCTCGGACTTTTGGGGATGGACGTTGACGTCAACGCGCGTCGGATCCATCGTGAGCATGAGCGCGTACATGGGCTGCGCCTGGCCGTGGAGCACGTCGTTGTAGGCGGTCTTGACCGCATGCTGCAGCACCCGGTCGCGGATAAAGCGGCCGTTGACGAAAAAGTACTGCCGGTCGGTGCGCGAGCGCGCCGCGGTGGGCAGCCCCACCCAGCCCTTGAGTTCTAGTCCTGAGGCCGCGGCCGAGACCTGCCTTCTCGCCTGCGTAAATTCAGAGGGCATGACGGCGCGGATGCGCTCCTCGGCCGAGCCCGAAGCAAGCGTGAGCACGGGCTTGCCGTTGGCGTAGACGTGAAATTCGACTTCGGGGTTGGCAAGCGCCGCGCGCTCAATTTGCGCGAGGCAATGCGAGAGTTCGGTGGCGGGGGACTTCAAAAACTTGCGCCGCGCTGGCGTCAGGTAAAAGAGATCCTTGACTTCAATGCGGGTGCCTTCGGCGCCCGCGGCAGGAGAGATGCCGTCGCGATCGATCGCCCAGGCCGAAGATGCGCCCGGCGTGCGGCTTGTGATCGTCATGTCGGAGACCGAGGCGATCGAGGCGAGCGCCTCGCCTCGAAACCCGAAGCTCTCAACGCTCTCCAAGTCGTTCAAGGTGCGGATTTTGCTCGTGGCATGGCGCTTCAACGCCAGGGGAAGCTCTTCTTTTTCGATCCCGCAGCCGTTGTCGGCAACGACGATGCGCTTGATGCCGCCCTCGTCCAGGCGCACCTCAACGGACGTGGCGCCTGCGTCAAGCGCGTTTTCGACGAGCTCCTTGACGACCGAAGCGGGGCGCTCGACCACCTCGCCCGCGGCGATCTGGCTGATGAGCCTGTCGCTTAACTGCGCAATGTGCGCTCGCCCCTGATTAGAAGAATCCGTGCTCAAGGCCTGTTGGTTCCTGACGCTGTCAAAAGTTCAAAAAATCGTTCGGCCTTCATTTTACTTGCTGCCGCAGGGGTGCCCCGCACGCTCGAAACTTAAAAAAAAGTGCGGGCCAAGCCGGCCGCCGACGCATGCCGCACCCCGCATTTTGCTAAAGTTCACACTTGTTTCGCCTTCATGCGAATTTCTCTGCAGCCATGGATCTCATTGTTCAACTCTTCACGCACGCCGACCAGTTTCTCATTACGCTAGCCACCGACTACGGCTGGCTTGTGTATGCCGCCATGTTTCTCATCTTCTTTTGTGAAACAGGCATCGTCGTGCTGGCCTTTCTGCCGGGAGATTCGCTGTTGTTTGTCTCGGGCACCGTGGCGGCTGCGGGCACCATGAGCCCCTGGGGGCTGATGCTTGCCGTCACGCTAGGGGCCTGTTTGGGCAACACGCTGGGGTTTCACACGGGCCGCTGGCTCGGCAACAAGATCTACGACGGCTCCGTGCGCTGGATCGATGCCGAGAAGCTTGCCAAGACGCAGATTTTCTACGAAAAGCACGGCGGCAAGACGATCGTTCTCGCGCGCTTTGTGCCGATCGTGCGCGCTTTTGCCCCGCTTGTTGCGGGCGCTGCCCGCATGAGCATGGGCCGCTTTGAGCTCTACAGCGGCCTTGGCGCGCTGATGTGGGCCGTCTCCTTGATCGGCGTGGGCTACCTCTTTGGCAACATCCCGATTGTCAAAAACAACCTCTCGATGATCCTGCTGCTTGGCGTCGTGTGCGCGGCCATGGGTCCGGTCGTGGTGGCCCTGGGCTGGAAGTACGTCCATCGCCTCGCTGAGAAGCTGCGCCGCGAAAAGGCCGAGAAGGTCGAAAAGGCCATGCACGTGCGGCAGGAGGACTAGCCCCGCAAGGAGCGTGCACAGGCGCAGGTTCCTCCTGAAGCCCCGCGCACAGAGCTCAGGAAAAAAAGCCTCAATCGCTTTCCGTCTTCACCTGCTTGCCGGCGTCCTCAGCGCGCACGCGCACTTCGTCCTCGACGTCTCGGCGAGCCTTCGGGTCGCCGGGTACTGAGGCACTTTCCCCTGCGCCCTTGGCAATCGTTGGGTACGACAGGTCAGTGATTTCTGCAACGCCCTCCTTGCCGCCATGCCGAGCATTGCCGCTAAGGGCACCGACGATCCGACAAAGACATTCATCAAGAAAAGGCATGCGGGCACCAAGGGATTTCTTGATCGCCTGCAGGCGGGCGAGACAGGTGCGCTCGGTTTTAGGGGGTGGAAGCAGGGCCTTTCGTGAGGGGAAATGTTGCATTCCCCTCACTTTAAAATTGAAGAGTTATTTTTTACACAGTTTTTGAAAAGCCGTTTCTGAAAAGTCTTCAAATTAGAAAATGAAGCGATAGGCAGCTTTTAGATGTTGCGAAACATACTCTCCGTTCCCTGCAGAAACACCGTAATACAAACCAAAGTCGTGAGATGAGCCAATGTTGCCACTTAGACCAATTCTGGCTGAATAAACCACACTACTGGCAATGCGTGTGTCGATAACGTCTTCTACTGCTCCGCCGACTAATCCGATGCTGTTATTGGTGTGTTTGTCGCCTGCTGTTGGCGCTATCTCCACGTCCAGGAATGGCTTCAATTCCGCAGAGCCTGTGGTAAACGTGTTCGAAAAGGCGACACCGATCGGAAATGATATGAGATCCGCTGTTTCGCTCTCATAGCGGAAACCGCCGGCAACGAAGTCGTCCATATCAATATGTGTCCAACGTGCGCCCACGTGGGGAGTCACGGCATAGCCAGCGCCTAGCGCAAAAGTTTTTTCGAACCGTGCTGATACAGTGAACGCAGTGACATCAGGCTCTGCACTACGTCCGTCTTGGGAAATGTCGTTTTTTGTCTGCAGCCAACCGATTGAGCCAATCACATTAACTAGCCCCGCATCCCAAGCTCCGTAGAGATTAACGCCCCAATAATCAACATCGTTCTTTGTTCCGTAGGCAGAATCTTGCCCGCGAACAGAGCCTGTACCGAAGCTAAACGCAGCACCTACAGCAACACCGCTCGAGAAATTCCAGTCTGCACCGACCGTACCGCCGGTCAAGTCGCTCTTAAACCCGTAGCTTGACGAACCAGCTTTAAAATCATGCGCGCGACTGAAAGCTCCGGAAAGGTCGACCCAAAGATCGGCACCGAGGGATTCATGACCAAGTGCGGCGAGCTTCGAACCGTGCCGCATAATGGAATCATCAATCATGCCTGCAGCATTGGAAGCTGCGATCTGAGCGCCGCCGGCGGCGCTCATTAAGGCGATTCGATTCAGCGCATTTGCGGCAACATCGGGTTCGAAAGAATCAGATGTAAAGGCCATGATGCGCTCAACACCTTCGCCCGTGGCACCGTTCATGGCTTCATTGACCGTGTTCGGAATAATAAGGTTGGAACCAAACACACTCTCGGCAGACTTTTTGACGATTTTATTATTGCGAACTTCCGTTAATAGGTTGTCCGTTTCGAAAATATAAGCGTCAGGCGCCGTCGTCTCATCTTCTACCTTGAAAACTGTCGTACCGTTTTGAACCCGAGCTGAGTTGATCAGACGCACGACGGAGCCGGATTCTGTCGCTGCAGAATCAACTGTCACAAGCGCAACACTGCCATCATAGTCGCTGCCGGCCACGATGATGAGCGTGCCGTCCGAAAGCAGATCCAAAGAGCTGCCTGAGCCGGAGCCTGCCTGGGCCTCGGTCCCGACAGTGTACTGTCCGTTAAGCACCGATCCAGCCCAAATCGTCAAGGAAGCCACATCAGAGGCGTCAGAATAGGATGAAGCTTGAGTCGAGCTCATACCCAAGGCAGCTTTTCCGAGAATAACGGCGTCACCGTTAAATTCATGGGTGTAACCGTTGAAGGAAGAAATTGTATTTTCTTGAACAACAACCGTGCCACTGCCTAAAAGCGCAAACCCTGCATCAACTTCGGTATTTCCATTTAAATTGAC
Source organism: Sutterella sp. (assembly GCA_019418605.1). Classification (GTDB taxonomy): domain Bacteria; phylum Pseudomonadota; class Gammaproteobacteria; order Burkholderiales; family Burkholderiaceae_F; genus Duodenibacillus. The sequence continues at coordinate 91,116 of DYBN01000062.1, forward strand.
GACGGTGCCTGCATTCACGCAGATGCCCGCAGCGTAGGTTTCGTCGAAGCCGGTTACTGTAATAGTCCCTCCATCATAATTGACGACGCCATTTGCGCCGACCCAGATGCCGTAAGAGACTCCTCTCGATTCAACGGAAATATTGCCGGCACCTTTAGAGACGATGCCTCCATTGGCCAAAATACCGAACGCTCCGGAATCGTCAGTCAATCCAGAGTCAGATAGTGCTTTTGCTTTAATGTCCCCCTCTCCGATTTCTATTGCAGCCCCGCCGTAACTCGCTATACCGAGGGCGTGGGCGCTGCCGCCTTGCCTCGCTTCGGCACTAACTTGAATATCTGACTGCCCCGATTGGATTGTTTGCGAACCAGCAGTTGAATAGATACCCACCGCTTCAGAGGAAGAATTTTCACCCGTGACAATACTAGACAAATCTATCGACAGTGAACCAACATCCACCGTACCGATATCATAAACGGCAATGCCTGCAGACAGTGCATTTGCATCGCCTCCATTGCTAGTAAGGATCGTCGAACCATTAATGGAAAAGTGCCCGGTTATGGTCAAATTTTGGCTTTGGGAAGAGCCATTCTCCAACACAGCTCCGGCAATATTAGAATCCTTGCTCACACCATAGGAATCTACATTTTGTGTACTTAAAGTAATGTCTGCATTTCCATTGACCACAATGGTGCCGTTCCTAGAAACCAAGAATCCTTGTGCCTGAAGCTGCCCCACTTCCGAGCCTTGCACTCCAGTTGCAGATATATTCGCACTAATATCTTTTGTAGAAATTGAGCCGCCGGTCGCATCCATGCCAACTGCAATTGCATTCCCATTGTCGATTGCATTGACGGATGTGGATTCGATAATCAAATCATCTGTATTGATGACACCACCGTCGCAGGCGTAGAGAGCGCGGCTAAAGACAACGGTTTGAGAATCTTCGTTGCTGTTTGAAATACTGATGGTGTTTTGAATTGTTAAACGGTTTCCGTCAGCAAATATCGCTTGGTCTGAATCATTCAAAACAATGCTGTCGCCAGCCGAGAAACTATATGTCAAGCCTGAGGTACCCTCAGAACGAATGTCCTCATAGCCGGTTTCCGATCCGGTAATGGCCGTTTGATATTGGGCTGCCTTAGCATAAGGCTGAATCGCAGCCCCGAGTCCAATGACTGCTAGAGCAAGAACGGAACGCTTTAGTGTCAGGAGTTGGGGGGGGGGGCAAACCCTTATATTGATCATTGCGAACAGATTTCATCAGATCACCTCTTCGGCTTCAGCAGGTTGAATAACGTGCTCTATATGGATTATTTCAGAATAAGCACTCCAAAGCCTTTAAATCGCCAACTCGATGCGACCGACACCACGACAATCAGTTGGCGATTTCAAAGAAGCTCGTTGGCTCGCGCCCCATTGGAGCGCCTCAAACGAACTTGTTGCTGATGTCTTTCCGCAACTACCTTCAAGCTTAGAGGACTACTCGACAAATGAAAGCCGCAGGCCCTTTCGTGTGAAGAACCTGCGGCTTGTTCTTTGAGTTCCAGTGCGTTTTAGGCGTCCTTGGCGGAGGCCTCTTCAGCAGCCTTGGTGCGCTCTTCGAGCACGGCCACGGCCGGAAGCGTCTTTCCTTCGAGGAACTCAAGGAAGGCGCCGCCGCCGGTGGAGATGTAGCTCACGTGATCCTTGATGCCGAAGGTATTGACGGCGTTGATCGTGTCGCCGCCGCCCGCAATCGAGAAGGCGCCCTTGTCGGTGGCCGCAGCAATGGCAGCGGCAAGCTTTTCTGTGCCGTGCGAATAGGGTGCCATCTCAAAGACGCCCACGGGGCCGTTCCAGACAATGGTGCCCGCCTGCGCGATGATCTCGGCGAGCATCTCGGCGCTCTTGGGACCGATGTCAAGAATCATCTCGTCTTCGGCCACCTCTTCAATGGCGCAGACGCGGTGCTCGGCCTCGGCCGAAAACTCCTTGGCCGCCACCACGTCCACGGGCAGCGGAAGGCTCGCGCCCTTGGCCTTGAGCGTCTCGAGCACCTTGGCGCACTCGCCCGTGAGCTCGGGCTCGGCAAGAGACTTGCCGATCTTCGCGCCCGAGGCAAGCAGGAACGTGTTGGCAATGCCCCCGCCCACGATCAGCTGATCGACCTTCTGCGCGAGGTTGTTGAGGATGGTGAGCTTGGTTGAGACCTTCGAGCCCGCCACGATGGCAACAAGCGGATGCTTGGCCTGCGCCACGGCCTTGGTGAGCGCGTCGATCTCGGCGGCCATCAGGGGGCCGGCGCAGACCACGGGCGCAAAGCGCGCCACACCCTCGGTCGAGGCCTGTGCGCGGTGCGCGGTTCCGAAGGCGTCGTTGACGTAGACGTCGCAAAGCGAGGCGTACTTGCGCGCGAGCTCCGGATCGTTTTTCTTCTCGCCCTTGTTGCAGCGGCAGTTTTCAAGCATGATCGCCTGACCGGGCTTGAGCTCCACGCCGTCGGTGAGATAGTTTCTCGAAAGCCCGATGGGCACGCCCACGAGCTCGCTCATGCGCACGGCCACCTCGCCGAGGCTGTCTTCGGGACGCACCTCGCCCTCCGTGGGGCGGCCCAAGTGGCTCATGATCATCACGCAGGCGCCCGCATCGAGCGCAAGCCGAATGGCGGGCACGCTGGCAATGAGGCGCGCCTCATTGGTGATGCGCCCCTCGGCGTCGCGGGGCACGTTGAGATCGGAGCGGATCAAAACCCGCTTGCCGGCAAGCGCCCCCTGCCGGGCGAGCGTTTCGAGCGTCAGGACATGCATAAAGCGCCAAACTCCTAAAACTGATGAATACCGAATGGCTTACTTGGCGGCCATCATGGCGCAGGCCGTATCGAGCATGCGGTGCGAGAAGCCCCACTCGTTGTCGTACCAGCTCGTCACCTTCACAAGGCGCGTACCGGAGACCTTGGTGAGCGTCGCATCAAAGGTCGACGAGTGCGGATCGTGGTTGAAGTCAATCGACACCAGGGGCAGATCGTTGTAGCCGAGCACGCCCTTGTAGCGGGGAGATTCGCTTGCCTCCTTCATGATCGCGTTGACTTCCTCGACGCTCGTGTCGCGCTGCGCGATGAAGGTGAGGTCCACAAAGCTCACGTTGATCGTGGGCACGCGCACGGCAAAGCCGTCAAGCCGCCCGTTTAATTCAGGCAGCACCAGGCCCACGGCCGCAGCCGCTCCCGTCTTCGTCGGAATCATCGAGTGCGTGGCCGAGCGGGCGCGCCGCATGTCCTTGTGATAGACGTCGGTGAGCACCTGATCGTTCGTGTAGGAGTGCACGGTCGTCATAAGGCCGCGCTCGACGCCCAGGGCCGCATGCAGGGGCGCAACGATGGGCGCCAGGCAATTGGTCGTGCACGAGGCGTTGGAGACAACCGTCATGGCCGAGGTGAGCACGTCGTCGTTGACGCCGTAGACCACCGTTGCGTCGGCGTTCTTGCCGGGCGCGGAAATCAGAACCTTCTTTGCGCCCTGATCGAGGTGCACCTGCGCCTTTTCCTTGCTCGTAAAGGCGCCCGTGCACTCGAGCACGACGTCAACGCCCAGCTCGCCCCACGGAATTTCATGCGGGTCGCGGGTCGAGAACATGCGGATTCTGTCGCCGTTGACAATGAGCCACTCGCCGTTTTCAGTGGCGACGTCCGCGTTGAAGCGGCCGTGCACCGTGTCGTAGCGCAGAAGGTGCGCGTTGACCTCTTCGGAGCCCAGCGTGTTGACGGCCACGATCTCCAGATCGTGCTTCTTGCCGTCTTCATAGTGGGCGCGCAGGACATTGCGGCCGATGCGTCCAAAACCATTAATCGCAACGCGAATCGTCATCAATAATCTCCTTTGGATGATGTTTCTTTTACTTGGCAAGCAATGCCTGAACCATTTGAACCGCACGCTCGGGCGTAAAGCCGAAGTGCTTCCAGAGCACGGAGGCGGGCGCCGACTCGCCGAAGCAGTCGATGCCCATCACTTCGCCCCTGCCCGTGAAGTACTTGTGCCACAGCGCGCTTGAGCCCGCCTCGATCACCAAGACCGGGACGCCCGCGGGCAGCACCGTGCGGTGGTACTCTTCGCTTTGCCGGTCAAAGACGTCGGTCGAAGGCATCGAGACCACGCGCACCTGCACGTTGAGCGCCGTGAGCATCTTGCGCGCCTGCATGGCAAGGTCAACTTCCGAGCCCGTGGCAACGATGATCGCCTCGAGCTTGTCGGCGCCTGCGGGCGCCTCGGCGGCAATGTAGCCGCCGCAGGCAATGGCGTCGGCGTCGACTTCGTCGCGATCGACAAAGGGCACCGACTGGCGCGAGAAGATCAATGCGCTCGGGCCGTCGCGGCGCTCAATGGCCGCCGCCCAGGCAACGATCGATTCAATCGGATCGGCCGGACGCCACACGTCGAGATTCGGGATGAGCCTCAGGCTTGAGACATGTTCAATGGGCTGGTGCGTCGGACCGTCCTCGCCCAAGCCGATCGAGTCGTGCGTATAAACGAAAATCGAGCGGATTTTCATGAGCGCGGCCATGCGCACGGCGTTGCGCGCATAGTCGGAAAACGTCAGGAACGTGCCGCTAAAGGGGATGAAGCCGCCGTAGAGCGCAATGCCGTTTTGAATGGCGCTCATGCCGAACTCGCGCACGCCGTAGCTGATGTGGCGACCGAGCATGTTGTCGTGCGTGAGCCGCTCGACGCCCTTCCAGTTGGTGAGGTTGGACCCGGTGAGATCGGCCGAGCCGCCCAGGAGCTCGGGCAGCACAGGCGCGATGTCGTCGAGCGCGCGCTGGCTTGCCTTGCGCGTGGCGATCTTTTCCTGCATGGCCTGCGCCGCGCACAAGCCTTCCATCACGGCGGTGTTGAAGGCTTCGGGCAGATCGCCCGCGATGCGGCGCTTTAATTCGGAGGCAAGCTCCGGATAGGCCTTTTCATAGCGGGCAAACATTTCGTTGTACTCGCCCTGCATGGCCTCGCCCGCCGGGCGCGCATCCATCGCCGCGTAGATTTCCGCCGGAATTTCAAAGGGCGGATAGTCCCAGCCGATGTTGCGGCGCGTGGCTGCAATCTCTTCTTCGCCCAGGGCTTCGCCGTGGGCCTTGGCCGTGCCCGCGCGGTGGGGGCTGCCCTGCCCGATCACGGTGCGGCAGATGATGAGCGTGGGCTTTTCGGTCTGCGCCTTTGCCTCGGTGATGGCCGCGTCGACTGCGTCAACGTCGTGCCCGTCGATCGGGCCGATGACGTGCCAGCCGTAGGCCTCAAAGCGCATGCGCGTGTCGTCCTTGAACCACCCCTTGATGTCGCCGTCGATGCTGATGCCGTTGTCGTCGTAAAGGGCAATCAACTTGTTCAAGCCCCAGACGCCCGCAAGAGAGCAGACCTCGTGGCTGATTCCCTCCATCATGCAGCCGTCGCCCAAAAAGACGTAGGTTCGGTTGTCGATGACGTTGTAGCCCTCGCGGTTAAATTCCGCGGCAAGCATCTTTTCAGCGAGCGCCATGCCGACGGCGTTGGCAATGCCCTGCCCGAGCGGCCCGGTGGAGGTCTCAACGCCAGGCGTCACGCCCACTTCCGGGTGTCCCGGCGTTTTGCTGCCGAACTGACGGAAGTTCTTGATGTCGTCCATCGTGAGGTCGTAGCCCGTCAGATGCAGCATCGCGTACTGCAGCATGGAGCCGTGGCCGTTGGAGAGAATGAAGCGGTCGCGCCCGAGCCACTTGGGATCCAAGGGGTTGTGGCGCAGATGACGGGTAAAGAGAGCGACCGCAATGTCAGCCATGCCCATGGGCATGCCGGGATGTCCCGACTTGGCCTTCTGCACGGCGTCCATGGAAAGGGCGCGCACGGCAGCGGCCATCGTCTTGGGAGAGACTTCAGTGGACATGTTTTTTGAATAACCGGAAGGGTCAAAGAAGAAAAAGCACGCAGGCAGACCGCGGCCGCGGGCCTTTGGGCCGGGCCGATGAATCCAAAGCTGTGCTGTCGCGGCGAATTTTAGCAAAAGCCGGTAAAGGCCAAACCGCGCGCATGGGCCCCCTTGAGCCGCGCGCCCTCGAAGGCGCAGGCCGCGCCGACGGGTGCGGCTTGCAGCCTGCGCTTTGGTCGACGCACAAGACAAGAGCCGGCCGATGCAGTCCGGCCGGCTCCCCAAATTTTTCAAGCGTTCGGTCAGGCGCGCAAAAGACGCCGCCCTACCTTGACTTGAACAGCGACAGGTCGTCGGACCACTGGCCCGCGAGCTCGCCGTCAAGCGTAATGAGCTTGATCTTCATCGTGTAGTCGACAAGCTTTTGTCCATCGGTGGCGCGGGTGACGATGTCGGTGATCTCGGACTCCATGATGTAGTCGAAGTTCGTGGCGGAACTGTCGAGCACGCGCACGGTGCCGGAATTGAACAGCACCTCCTGGATGCGGTCCTGAATGTCCTTTACCCGCAGGTTTTCGTCATGCGTGTTCTGCCGCAGGTTGCCCACCACGATGCGCGGCTTTTTCTTTGCCTTGGCGATGACGTCCGAGGCAAGCATCTTGTTGGTGAGGTTTTCGGCAAAGGCGATGATGTCAGAGAGCGTCACCTTCGTATCAAGCTTGATTCTCTCGGAGGAGTCGACCACCGACACCGTTTGCGTGTGCCGTTTGTCCAAAACTGACAAATCTTCCATCCGCGCAGTTTTAGACATTTATTC
>DYBN01000063.1 GCA_019418605.1 Sutterella sp.
ACAGCTCTTTGCTTCTGCGCTTGAGCCATGCCTCGTGCCGCTCTTGTTCAAGCCTTGCGCACCTCATCCTTGCTCATGAACCTCTTGTAGGCGGGATCCCTCGCTCTTATCAACAGGTTCCATGCTCCATTTTGGTCGGCATGCGCCGTGTAGCCGCATGTTTTGCAGAGAAATTCGGGAAGAGAGGCCGAGGTTCTTCGCTTCATCAGGCAAAGCCCCCAAGGACGAAGCCGCGCTGAAATCGAAGCCTATCTCGAACTCTCCCGCCCGACGGTCATGAAGCTTTTGAACGCGCTCAAAGCAAGCGGCCGGATCGTCAGCAACGGAAAAGCGCGTTCAGTGCGCTATCTCGTTTGTGAAGACAAATAACCGGCTTCACGCAGGTGCAGGCGCGGGCCCCCTACACGCGCACCGGAGGCTCGTTGGTGTAGATCACCTCCACGACCTCAAGCACCTCAACGCGCGCCGGGTGGTCGATCGTCGCGGGCGTGGGCAGCTTCACCTGATCACCCTCGCGCTGCTTTAAAAAGACGCGCGCAATGGGACTCACCCAGCTCACGTCGCCGCTTTCGGAGCGATCCCTATTGCTTGCAGCCCAATTTACGACGTTGACTACGTTCGACCATTCGAGGTTGATGTGGTCCGACAAGACAGGGCAATAACTAAAAATACAATATGCATCATTGCTTGGCATTGACTTCATTAAATCTTGTACCAAACAAAGTAACGTAATAGAGAGTCAAAAAACAAACAAAAGTATTTCGCCTAAAAAAGAATATTTCCGTCAATCCAAACAAAATCCCGCAAGCCAAAAGCCACAAAATTAAAACATTTTTACCGCTGCGTCTCCATAAAAGGAAACATGTTGAAATGGCAGCAACACATTGAAGAAGCCCCCCGGAAACAAGCATCTGAATTGCATCATTATGAAAATGCGCCCAATGACGAACAAATTCTTCGTTAATACGGACATCACCAAACATTGCAGCCACACTCGACCCATCTGATATCCCTAGTCCGATAAAAGGATGCGATGGAAAAACTTCCGTCAATGCAAAAGAGTACATCTCTAGCCGGATTCCAATTGACGACTGCGCAACATTGTTTGAAGACAACCATTCAGAAATTTCGGGAATAATTTTATACAGTTTAACAACCAAGCCAGGATTAAAATAAATTACTATAGACAGAAAGCTCAAGGACAATGCAATTAAAGCAATAGCCGAGCCCTTTCCCAAACTCTTGACAGATCCATTCCACACCAATAACAAAAGCAACGCGATTGGCAACAATACTGTTCTGCATTGTGTTGCAATTGTAATTGCAAGTGCCAGAATTCCTGCACAGGCAAAAAATTTTCTTTCAAATGACCGCAGATTTATCGATCGATCAAAAGAACTTATCAAAGAAAATCCAGAAACAGTCACAGCAACGCCGGCAAAAATATTTTGGTTAATGGTTTCACCAGGAACATGCTTCCCCAAGACAAGGACGTCGATCAGCCCAGAGGAAAACAGAAGAACACAGGTTAAAGCATTAACCCAATAAAAATACCGAAGGGATATCAGTTTGAGCTGAGACAAAATTGTTATAGCCAATAGAGTGATTCCAACAGCTTCCAAACTTCGACCTGCAGGCCAAGTCCCATAAACCGCAAAGATCACAAGAGACGAAAAAAGCAAAGGGAACCAAGGCTCACATTCCTTAATCAACGCCTTCCATTTGTATTCTTTCCACAATAGCAATAAGGCGATTAATGATATGGGAAGAACAATCTTCCAGAGGTACTTTCCGTGACCAAAGCCATAGCTAATAGCTGTAAAAAAATAGAGTGAAAAAGAGGCAAGAAGTAGAAACCCCACCCCTCTTTTTAGACGTTGTCTAAAATCCATTTACCACCTTATCTAAAGGCTGCAAAACAAAACCTCGTCCGCTCGCCTTTGTAAAACAAAATCGCATCGCTTAAAAGTCTATTACTCTGTAAGGGCAAGTCTCGAAGGCCGAAGCTGCGCTGATAGAAAGCGCCCGGATCGTTCAGCAACGGAAAAGCACGTTGCGTGCGCTATTTCGCTTGTGAAGACAAATAAGCGGCTATCCGCAACTGCACGCGCGGACACCTACCCGCGCACCGGAGGCTCGTTGGTGTAGATCACCTCCACGACCTCAAGCACCTCAACGCGCGCCGGGTGGTCGATCGTCGCGGGCGTGGGCAGCTTCACCTGATCACCCTCGCGCTGCTTTAAAAAGACGCGCGCAATGGGACTCACCCAGCTCACGTCGCCGTGATCCGGATCGGCCTCGTCGATGCCCACGATGCGGATCGTGTGCTCTTGTCCCGTGGTGAGGTTTTCATAGGTTACCGTTGCGCCGAAAAAAATCTGGTCGGTGGGCGGACGCTTTTCCGGGTCGACCACCTCGGCCGACTCGATGCGTTTGTTTAAAAACCGGATGCGCCGGTCAATTTCGCGCAGACGCCTCTTGCCGTACTGATAGTCGCCGTTTTCGGAGCGATCGCCGTTGCTCGCGGCCCAGCTGACGACGTTGACCACGCTCGGGCGCTCGACGTTGACAAGCTTTTCGCGTTCATCAAGAAGCCTGCGGTAGCACGCAGGCGTCATGTAGTTCTTTGTGTTGGGCGGCAGGCCGGGAAGCTTTACTTCGTTGCCGTCGTCGTCTTCAAGCGTGTTTTGTGCTGACATTGCTCTTTGCCGTCTTGAACATGCAGTTGCGCCGCAGGTGCGCCTTTGCCAAGGCGCGCGCCCGGCGCACTGCTTTTTTCGTTCAAAAAGAGACGCTACCCAAAATAGGCCTTGCAGACCTCTTCGGGCTTTCCGTCCATCATCATGCGGCCGTGATCGAGCCAGACCGCGCGCGTGCAGACGCGCTCGATCAAGCTGCGCGAGTGGCTGGCAATGACGAGAATCTTAGTCTGCTCGACGAGCTTCGAGAGGCGATCCTCGGCCTTGCGCTGAAAGTTCTGGTCTCCCACGGCAAGCCACTCGTCCATCAGGAGAACTTCGGGGGCCGACTGCGTGGAGACGGTGAAGGCAACGCGCATCTGCATGCCGCTTGAATACGTCTTCATGGGAAGATTGATGAAGTTGCCAAGCTCCGAGTACTCCACGATCTCGGGCAACACCCGCTCGATTTCCGAGCGCGTCATCCCAAGCAGCGTGCCGCGCAGGTAGATGTTTTCAATGCCCGTCGACTCGCCGTCGGTGCCAAGGTTGATATCCAAAAGCGAGCCGATCGAGCCCATGACCTCGGCGCGGCCCGAGGTCGGCACGTAGACGCCGCCCAGCACGCGCAAAAGCGTGCTCTTGCCCGAGCCGTTGCAGCCCAAAAGCCCCACCCGCTCGCCTTCGTCAACGCGCAGGTTGATGTCGTCGAGCGCGCGCACGACCGGCGCGCTCGAGGCATCTGACGCAATGCGCCCGCCCGTGGCGATGTTCATCAGGGATTTTTTAAACGACCGGTTTTGCGAGGCAAAGATGGGAAAGTCCACGCCCACGTGCTGAAAATCAATGTATGCCATGCCCTCAGTCCTTTCACAGTGTCTCACAGCCAGTAGGCGATGCGGTGTCTTGCGCGGCCCATGAGCCAGAGCGCGAAAAGCCATCCCGCGCAGGCCATGCCGATCGTGACCGTCCAGTTGAGCATCGTGGGCGCAATGCCCAGAATCGGGTCGCGGATGACGGCGAGCATGTGGTAGATCGGGTTGGGCTCGAGAATCATGTTGGCCGCCCGCGCCGGCAGCGCCGAGGGCATCCAGATGATGGGAGAGATGTAAAAGGCGACCTGCACGAGCGAGCCGATGATCTGCGTGACGTCGCGAAAGCGCGTGCAGAAGACCGCGCAGCACACGGCCGCCCACAAAAGGTTGAGCGACACGACGACAAAGCCCGGAATGGCCCAGAGCGCCGTCCATGTGATCCCCTTGCCGAGAATCATGCACACAAAGGGGAAGATCAGCAGGTTGTGGCCCAAAATGATCGTGTTGCGCCAGTACATGCGCAGCACGTAGACAAAAAACGGAATCGGCATCTGCCGGATCATGCCCTCAACCGACGTAAAGGCCGTGCATCCCTCGGTCACCACCGTGCTCATGAAGGTCCACAAAATGAGGCCGATCGTCAAAAAGGGCAGATAGGTTTCCATGGGCGACTTCAAAACCGCCCCGAAGACAATCCCCAGGGCCGCAATCATGACCGCCATGCTCACCGTGATCCAAAAAGGCCCGAGCACGGAGCGCCGGTAGCGCTGCCTGATGTCCTGCCAGCCGAAAACCGTCACAAGCCGCAGCTGCTGCAGCGTGGCCTGAATGTCTTCAAGCGCGTTCGTGATGTTGCCCGCAACGCTCGAAGTGGGCTGATGATGAATAAAACCCATAAGTCAAACGATGAAACGCCCGCATAAAGGCGTCAAAAGTACAGTGAAAAACAAAAAAGTCAAGCCAAAGGGGCTCTTTTGCCTCTTCTGGCGCAAAGCCCCTTTGACGAAACCCGCGTCCGCGGCCGGCCCCGGAGCGCTTTGCCGCTTCAAGCGCGCGCCGGGGGCTCCTTAAAACTCAAACGTGCGCCGCTCTCCGCTCTTGCGCGCTGCGCCCGGCGCGTTTGCCGCCCCTGCACTGCCTGCGGCTGCCGGCGCGCGCCTTGTGCGGGGCTCGACGTAGGCCGCCGTGCCCCAAAGCGGGATCGTGGAGAGGCTGTGCTGAAAGCTTCCCGAAATTTCCCGCGTGGAGTATGAGAGGTACATGAGCGTTTGGTTTTCCGCGTCAAAAATGCGCCTGATTTTGAGCGTCTTTAAAAAGACGCTCTTTGATTTGGCAAACACCACCTCGCCGTCCTTGCTTTTGTCAATGCGCGCGATCATCTCGGGCGTGATCTCGCCCGTCTGGCGGCAGCTCACGGCGCTCTCCGAGGGGTCGGTGAGCGACAGGGGCGACTCGATGCTTGCCACGTGACAGGTCACGCCCGGCACGAGAGGATCAACGAAGGCGTTGAGCTTGATGTCCTTGAAGGTGAAGATGCCAAGCGAAACGTCTGCCACGTCTTCGCCCCCGCATCCGCTCAACCCAAAGGCCGCGGCGGCAAGAACGCCGGCAGCGGCAAGAAACTTTTTCACGGTCGTCACTCTCCACATGAGGAAATGTCGTGCGGCGCTCTTCTTTGGTCAAAAAGCTCGCCCAGGGCCTCGGTCATCGTCTGCCGGGGCCTCCAGCCCAAAACCTGCGCATTTTCGCTGATGTCAAGCGCAAGCGACGTATCGAGCACCTTGAGAACGGAGCCGCGTCCGACAAGCGTCAATAGGGGCTTTAAAAGCCAGGTCGGCACATTGAGGTTGCGCACCCGCGCGCCCGAGGCGCGCGCAAGCGCCTCGATCAGCCCTGCGGTTGACACGGGCTCGGCGTCGGCCACAAGCCAGGCGCGGCCCGCGGCGAGCTCGTGGCGCGAGACAAGAAGGAGAAAATCCACAAGATTGCCCACGCTCACAAACGAGCGCCGGTTTCGGTCAAGCGCCCCGAAGGGAAGGAGCCTGCCGCTTGCAACCCAGTCGGCCAGGCGCGCAAACTTTGCCTTCACCCCAGCCCCGTAGACCAAGGGCGGGCGCACGATCACAAGTTCAAGTCCCGTGTCGCGGCAAAATTCCGTCAGGGCGTGTTCGACGGCGAGCTTTGACTTGGCGTAGGGCGAGGCAGGAGCAAAGGCCGAGTGCGCCGTGACTTCAACGCCTGCGGCCGTGGCCTGCGCGTGCACGTGCACGGTGCTTACAAAGACAAAGCGCCGCACGCCCGCCTTGCAGGCGGCGCGCGCAGCCTGCAGCGCCGCGTCCACATTGGCCGCAAGGTAAAGCTCGTGCAGCTTCCTGGGTTCGATTTTCTCTTCGTGCTGCTGATGCACGCGCGCGGCGCAGTGAATGAGCACGTCGGCCCCAAGGAGCATCTCGGGGCTCAGATCCTGCAGATTTTCTCCTGCTGCAGCAACGGGGACGGCGTGCACGGTGCCCTCTTTGCGGCCGACGGCACGCACGCGGCCGCCTCGATCGAGCACGGCGCGCACAAGGTGCGAGCCAAGAAAGCCGCTTGCGCCCGTGACGGCAACAACGGCAGGCGCCGGGGGCGCCTCACGCATCTCCTCGCTCATGCGGCCTCCTGAGTCCGGGGATGCCCGGCGGCCTCGTCCGAGGACGTCTTTTTCTCCGCATCGGGCAACGCTGCAGGGCTCTCTTTCCCGGCTTGCGCCTTTTCCTTTTCTTCAAAAAGCGTCACCCAGTCGCCGATGCCGTCCTTGGGAGAAAACTCGGGCACGGCCTCGGAGATGATGCGCATCACCCAGGCGCGGTCGCGCTTTGCAAGCGCCTCGATCAACTCTCCCGTGAGCTCCTTCATGCGCTGCATGGGCAGCGCCTTTTCCACCGCCCGGAAGATGCGCGGGTGCTCGGTCTTTTCGGGGTTGTCGCCGATTAAAAGCTCTTCGTAGAGCTTCTCGCCCGGCCGAAGGCCCGTGATCTCGATGGCGATGTCGCCGTTGGGGTGCTCCTTGTCCTTGACCGTCATGCCGCTTAACGCAATCATGCGCAGCGCGAGGTCGTAGATGCGCACGGGCTTTCCCATGTCAAGCAAAAACACGTCGCCCCCGCGTCCGAGCGAAGCGGCCTGCAGCACGAGCTGGCTTGCCTCGGGAATGGTCATGAAGTAGCGCGTGATGTCCGGGTGCGTCACGGTCACCGGGCCGCCGCTGCGGATCTGCTCGCGAAAGCGCGGCACAACCGAGCCGGAACTGCCGAGCACGTTGCCAAAGCGCACCATGGTAAAGACCGTTTTTCCCGGGTCGGTGTGCGCCATTGCCTGCAACACGAGCTCGGCCATGCGCTTTGAAGCACCCATGACGTTGGTGGGCCGCACGGCCTTGTCGGTGGAAATGAGAACGAAGTCCTCGGCCCCGAACTCGCGCGCGGCGCGTGCGGCGGTCATCGTGCCAAAGACATTGTTCTCCACCCCTTCCAGGGGGTTGTGCTCGACCATCGGCACGTGCTTGTAGGCGGCCGCATGGTAGATCGTCTGCGCCCGCCACGTGCGCATGATTTCGCGCATTCGGTCGCTGTCGTTGACGTCGGCCAAAAGCGGCACGACGTCGACCGTGCCGCCGCGGGCGGTGTGTTCAATGAGCTCGTGGTAAATGTGGTAGAGCGCAAATTCGGATCGCTCGACCAAAAGCAGCCGGCGGGGCTTCAAGCGCACGATCTGCCGGCAAAGTTCGCTTCCGATTGAGCCGCCCGAGCCCGTTACCATCACGGTCTTGCCCTCGACCGTCTTCACAAGGAGCTCGCGCTTGGGCGAGACCGGGTCGCGCCCAAGAAGCTCGTCAATTTCCAAATCGCGCAGCGTGCTCACGGCCACCTTGCCTGCGGCAATCTCGTCGTAGGAAGGCACGGTGCGCACCTTGGCCTTGCACTGCTGCAGGGCGTTGACGATCTCGCGCCTGCGGCTGCGCGCAGCCGACGGGATCGCGAGCAGCACCGTCTGTGTGCCGAATGCACGCAATAGCGCAGGAATCCTGCGGGGCGGATAAATCTTGACGCCGCCCAGCAGGCACCCCTGCAGGCGCTTGTCATCGTCGACAAAAGCCGCCACGCGCATTTGTCTGCTTGACTCAAGCGCGTACAAAAGCTGTCTGCCCGTATTGCCCGCGCCGTAGACAATGACGCGCGGGAGCTTTGATTCGCGCACCTGCAGCTGATACTCGCCGCTTAAGAAAAGCCGCACCAGACCGCGCGAAAAGGCCACGAACACGATTAAAAGCGCGGGCTGAATGAGCCCCACCGTGCGCGGCACGCCCGAGACGCCGATGACGGTAAAGATGACCGCGTAGATGACGGCGTAGGCCACCATCGCCTGCATGATCGCCACAGCCGCAGCAAAGCCCTCGTAACGAAAAACGGCGCGGTACAGGCCCGTGACAATGAAAATGGGCACCGCAAGCACCACCGAGACGGCCATGGCCGTCACGACGCCTGCGTGCAGCTCGTGAAAGACGCCCGTGCGCAGATAAAACGCAAGCCACACCGAAAGCAGGCACATGGCGACGTCGGCCGTCAGCGCAATGAGTCGCTTGGTCACGCGGGGCAAGCGAAGAATGGCGTCGGTAAGCGGCATGAATAAAGGGGAAAGAACGAAAAAACTACAAAACGCGGGCGAGGGCGACCGCCTGGCATCAACGCCGCGGTTTGCCCGCGGGAGGGCTCTGGCGCCGGCCTCAAGGAAAGCGTAGGCCGGCAAAAGAATCAGCGGCCTTGCCCGAGTCCTTGAATTTTAAAAACTTGCCGGGAGACTCTCAATGATCGATGTTGTCTTCCCGCAGCACTTTGATCGCGGTCTTCCAGAGAATCATGAGGTCAAAGGCAAACGAGCGCTTTTTGAGGTACTCCGCATCAAAGGCCACCTTCACGGGGATCGGCAGATCGTCGCGCCCGTTGATCTGCGCCCAGCCCGTGAGCCCCGGCACGAGGGCGTCGACCCCGGCCTCGGTGCGAAGCGCAATCAAGTCGTCTTGATTAAAAAGCGCGGGCCGCGGCCCCACAAAGCTCATGTCGCCCTTCAAGATGCTCAGAATCTGCGGCAGCTCATCGAGACTTGTGCGGCGAAGAAAGCTTCCGATGGGGGTGAGCCACTGATCCGGATTTTTCAAAAGGTGCGTGGCGACGACAGGCGTATCGATGCGCATGCTGCGAAATTTCGGCATCCGAAAGATCGTGTTGTGCACCCCCACGCGATCCGACCAGTAGAGCACGGGCCCGGGGCTCGTGAGCTTGACCGCCGCGGCTACGATCAGAAGCGGCACGGCTAAAACGAGAAGCGCCGCCAGGGCCAGAACAAGGTCAAAGAGCCGTTTGGATGGCGTCACCTGCTCTCTCCCTGGGTTCGAGCACCGTCGCCTGCGCCTTGCCCGCCTTCTTCACTTTCTTCGCTTTCTGCGCCTTGAGCGCTGCCGGCGTTCTTTGCAAACTGGATGGTATAGAGATGCGCATAGAGCCCGTTGGCCGCAAGGAGCTCCTCGTGGCGACCAACCTCCTGAATGCGGCCGTTTTTCATGACCACAATCTTGTCGGCTCCCACGATGGTCGAGAGGCGGTGGGCGACGACAAACGTCGTGCGCCCCTTCATGAGCTCTTCAAGCGACTTCTGGATGTACTTTTCGCTTTCGGTGTCAAGCGCGCTCGTGGCCTCGTCAAGAAGCAGAATCGGGGCGTTTTTCAAAAGCGCCCTTGCAATCGAAATGCGCTGCCGCTGACCGCCCGAGAGCTTGCTGCCGGCCTCGCCCACCAAGGTGTCAAGCCCCTGCGGCAGGCTCTTCACAAAGGGCATGAGATAGGCCGCCTCGGCCGCCGCCTCGATGTCCTCGCGCCTGGCCTCGGGGTGCCCGTAGGCGATGTTGGCCGCAATCGTGTCGTTAAAGAGCACCACGTCCTGGCTCACGAGGGCAATCTGCGCGCGCAGACTTGCAAGCGTCACCTCGCTTTGCGCCACCCCGTCAAAGTAAATCTCGCCCGAAGTGGGTGTCCAAAACCGCGGAATGAGATTGATGAGCGTCGTTTTCCCGGCGCCCGAGGCGCCCACAAGCGCCACGGTCTCGCCGGCCTTCACCGTGAGGTTGAAGTCGTTGACAGCGGGAGCCTCGCTGTTTTCATAAGCGTAGGAGACGTGAGAGAAGCGCACTTCGCTGCTCACCCGCGGGAGAATCTTCGTGCCTGGGTCTTTTTCGGGCTCTTCGTCGAGCATTGCAAAAAGGCTTTCGGCCGCCGCCTGCATGCGGCCCGTGGCGCCGTTTAACGATGCAAGGTGCCGCACGGGAGTGAGCAGCAGCAGCAGCGCCGACAAAAACGTAATGAACTCACCCAGCGTGAGCATGTCGTGCTGCGCCTGGTACAAGGCGACAACGGCCACGATGCTCACCGCAAGCATGCTCGTAAAGTGCGTCATCGGCGTTCCGGCGCCCTTGACCTTCTGCATCTTGATGGCAAGCTTGAGGATTTTGCTGTTTAGCTCTTGAAAGCGCGTGTTTTCAAACGCGTAGCCGTCGTAGACCTTGATGATGCGCTGCGCCTCGTAGCTCTCTTGAACGACGCTTACAAGTTCGCCCAGAGACGACTGAAAGTCTTTGCTGTATCGGCGCGTCTTCCTTCCCACCCATTTGATGATGGCAGCCAGTGCAGGCGACACAACCAGCGAAATGAGCGAGAGCTGCCAGTTGTAGTAAAGAAGCACGACGGCAAGCGCGGCAATCTGCAGGCAGTCGCGCACAATGGTCGAGAGCATTTCGGCGGCCGTGCCAAGAGCGATGCCCGCCTCGTTAATGAATTTGCTCACCACCGTGCCGGACTTGCGCTCCTGGTACGTCTGCGAAGGCCAGCGGATCATGCGCGAAAACATGGCGGTGCGCATTTCATAGAGCACGCCTTGAGAGACCTTCTGCAGATACAGGCCGCTTGTGAAGGTCGACAGCCCGTGAATGAGCGCAATGCAAAGAAGCGCCGAAGGCGCCCACCACATCGCGGTCGGGTCCTTTTCGTAAAAGCCTTGATCGGTGAGCTTTCCCACCAGGACGGCGATCATTGAGGATGTCGTCGCCGTCACCGCCATGGCGATCATCGCCACAATAAGCTTGTTCTTGTAGGGAAGAAGATACCCCAGAAGGCGGCGCAGCGCGGGCTTGTCCTGGTCTTTGAGGGCAACAGTCGAGTCCGGCTCCGGGGAAGCCGACGTCTCCGGCGCAGTCTGTGTTTTTTGCATGGAGGGATGTGTTTGGAAATCGCTGATCAGCGCCATTTTACAGGCAGAAAGCCGCCCGGCAGGCTGCGGCTATAATGGCCGGAATCCCTTATCAACCTACCTCTTTTGAGACATTTATGCCTACCGTTTTGTGTCGTTTGCCCAATCATGTCGGTGACTGCTGCATGTGCCTGCCGGCGCTGCGGCTTTTGGAAGCAAGCGGCTACACGCCGGCCCTGGTCGGCAAGCGCTGGGCGGGCGACCTCGTGGCCGGCATGGGCTGGCGATTTGACCCGATTGAAGGACACGTCACGGAAGACCTCAGCCGCATCCGCTACCTTGTGAAAAATACGCAGGCCGAAAAGGGGCTTCTTTTCCCCAACTCCTTCGGATCGGCGCTTCTCTTTAAGATCGGCAGGCTTGCCACGGCGGGACTCAAAACCGACGGACGCTCTTTCCTGCTCGACGCAAAAATCCCCGAGCCGGGCAAGATGCATGAGGTTGAGCGCTTTTTTTATGTAGCGCATGAGGCGATCAAGGTCTGGGGCGGGACGCCCGCCTGGGACAAGGCGCCGCAAAAGCTGGGGCTTCTTCTGCTCAAGCGCCATGAGGCTGCAGCCAAGAATCTCATGGAGAAATACAGCATCCCGAAGAAGTTTGCGCTGCTCGCACCCGTCGCGCGCGGCAAACACAACGGCAAGGAAAAAAATTGGGGGCACTTCAACGACCTGGTCAAGCCCCTGCGCGATCTTGGCGTCGAGCCCATCGTGTTCCCAAGCCAGCGAGAAGAGGAGCTTGCCAAACAAGCTTGCCCCGATGCAACCATCCTGCCGCCGACCACCTTGGGAAACTACGCGGCTCTTGCAAAGCGCGCTCAGATCGTTATTGCCAATGACTCTGGGGTTAGCCACATCGCGGCAGCCGTCGGGGTCAAACAGATTACGCTTGTGGGCGTGACGGACCCCGCCAGAACATCACCTTGGAATCCTGACGCTATTGTTCTAGGAAAAGAAGGTCAGTGGCCTGAGGTTTCCGAAGTTCTTAAAGCTCTGTCGGCAGTATTTCAATAAGTCTTAGCTTACGCCAAGGGAAGCGTATGAATTTTGCCTTTTGCATCTATAAATATTTCCCTTATGGTGGTCTGCAGCGAGACTTTATCAAAATAGCCTCTCTTGTAGCAGCAAAAGGGCACCAAGTAACCCTCTATACCCGATCTTGGGAAGGAAAAATTGATTTGCCAAATGATATGCGCTTAGTTTTGTTAAAAACGAGCGGATTTTCAAATCAAGCAAAAAACAGAAATTTTTACGTCAATTTTACTAAAGAAATTCAACAGAATAGCGTCGACCGCATTGTTGGGTTTGACAAGATGCCAAACTTGGACTATTACTACCAGGGAGACACTTGTTATTATTCTGACAATTTAAACAGAAGTTTTCTCTATAAGCTTACGCCCAGATACCGACTTTTCAAAAACTTCGAAAAAGAAGTTTTCAAACATGGCGGAAAAACAAAGATTCTTCTTCTCTCTGATGCATTAAAACCAATATTTCAGCGCTATTATCATACTGAAGAATCGCGGTTCTATTTGCTTCCGCCGGGAATTTCTGAGGATAGACGATACATCAATTATTCTCCACTGACAAGAAAGAAAGTCAGGTCATTGTTAGGAATTAAAGACTCCCAGCATCTACTTCTGCAGATAGGCTCTGACTACAAACGTAAAGGTGTCGACCGTTCAATTAGAGCACTAGCCTCTCTGCCAGAAACCATTAAAAATAACACCTTCCTTTGCATCATCGGCCAAGACTCTCCCTCATCGTTTATAACACTATCAAGAAACCTAGGAATTTCAAATCAAGTTCTATTCCTTGGTGCACGAGATGATGTTGGGGATTTTATAGCAGCATCTGATATTTTTTTACATCCTGCACGATCTGAAAACACTGGAACAGTCATTGTTGAAGCTTTGGCCGGAGCGCTTCCAGAAATAGTCACAGATGTCTGCGGCTATGCATCCTATGTCATCAAGGCAAACAGCGGAAGAGTGCTTTCCTCACCCTATCAACAATCGGAATTCAACGAATGCTTACTTAAGTTGCTAATTGAGCCGTCTGAGCTTTTCCGAATAAAGCAAAATTGCATGTTGTATTCTGACAATCACGACTTATACAGCCTCCACATAAAAGCAGCAGAAATATTAACAAAATGATTGTTCTTCGTCCACCCTTCTCATCCATTTGGAAAAACAAAGATCCTTTTGAAGAAGTAAAGAAAATTACTGGGAAAACTTATAGATCAGTAAAATCAAGAAGAACCATTCGCTTTGAGGTTAATGGAGAGGGATATTATCTAAAATTACATCACGGAACATCCTACGGTGAGGCATTTAAAAACTTTCTTTGTCTTCGTCTTCCTGTTTTCGGGGCAAAAAACGAATGGCTAGCAATAAACAAACTCGCAGAATTTGGTATCGATACAATGACTGGGGTCGCATTTGGAGAAAAAGGGAAAAATCCTTTCCATAAGACCTCTTTTATTATAACAAAAGAGATAGCCCCATCAATCAGTCTAGAAGACTTCTGTAAAGACTGGAAAGAAAAGCCTCCTTCTTTTGATACTAAGCGCTCATTAATCAAAAGAGTTGCAACGGCAGTAAGAAAAATGCACATGGCCGGCATTAACCACCGTGATTGCTATCTGTGCCACTTTCTTCTTTCTCTTCCGTTTGACCTCGATAACGCAAAATTATCTTTAATCGACCTGCACAGAGCGCAGATACGAAAGACCGTACCGAAACGCTGGCGCGACAAAGACATTATTGCCCTATATTATTCGTCCTTAGAAATAGGTCTTACGAGAACTGACATTGTCTTTTTTCTTAAAAACTATTTAAACGAAAATAACATTCACAAAATCTTCTCCATTGAAAGAAAACTCATCGCCTCAACCGCAAGCAAAGCAAAGAAAATAGCTGAACGAACAAAAAGAAAGGGGTTATAATATTGAGAGATTTTAAGGGCGATTCTAAAAAACATCGGATTAACGAGCGAGAGTTCCGCAATCTCCCCATATAGTATTTGAGATACAGATCAGTTTCCGGGAGGGCGGGCTCCGGGATGCCGGCACCCGCCCTCCCGGAAACTGATCACCACTACGCTCACTCCGATTTTCTCGAAGGTCACGGGAAAAGGGGGTAGTTATTCTATTTAGTATCTCTAATGCTACATTGGAGGATTACTACACTCCCGTTCGATAAGCCGCTGGTTTTTTAGAATCGCCAATAGATTAGTATAAGCGCACTTAGCGCTTATTTTTGGTCAAGTCTGTTTTACGGTTTTACACTGCATGACCGTAAAAATGGATTATTTCCTATATTTCCCCAATAGTTTCAGAGCCTCTATCAAGTTAAGATTTCTCTCCCTATCGGGCGAATCTCCATATGTTCGGTCCTTAAACAGAAGCATTCCCATACCATTGATAATAGTTATTCTTTCTCTTTCAACAATTGCATTGTTTTGATAGCTTCCTGACAAAAACCAATTTCTATTGGATGGACTAAATAAGGTATGCCCAATCGAGTAATCTTCCACATCATTAATGCATCCAAGCACTTCAGGCAATAATGTTGCTGTAATATCATACGCAGTTGTTAGGTAATCTATCTCCCCTCTTTGCCTTCCCGCCCAATGAACAACCAATGGGATTTTGATTTGAGCGTCAGTAAAGTTGCTGTTATGTCCCCAAAAATTCTTCCCGTTGTCATTAAACTCTTCTCCATGATCTGAAGTAATAACAACTATTGTGTTTTCCAGCAGCCCTCTATTCTTTAAAATATCCCATATCTTATTAATGTTTTTATCGCTATCATAAACGGCATTCTTATAAAGGTTAAAATATTCTGTAGGATTCGTTTCCGAATTCAACTCCAAGTTGTTGACATTTTCCCAGTACGGTTTAAATGGTCTGTCGCCATCGGGAGATAATGAGAACCCATGTATATTGTCAAGGAAAATAAAAGAAAAAAATGGAGCATCCACACCAGTAAGCCACGCCTCGAAATCGCAGATACTATCAACATCTCGTTCCCAAGATGTTTCTCCGTCAGAACTTAATCGGACGTTTGGGACAGAAGTAAAAATTGTTTTATTAAACTCTGGACTAGTCAGACGCGCAGACGCAAAAGCTTCTACAACATAGCCTTGCTGTTGGAGAGCAGAAATAAAAGCTGACGGGACATTTCCTCTCAATACAGAATGCCAATATGCTGAAGGAATGCCGTAAAACAATCCAAAAATGCCTGCACGAGTGGAATTTCCACTCGAAAAATGATTATTAAATTTGATGTTGTTTTTAGCTATGTTCCACAAGTTTGGCATTATCTCCGGCTGAAGCATATCCGCCCGAAGAGAATCTACTACAACAAAAACAATATTCTTTTTCTCTTCAACGGCATCAAATTTAAGCTCATTCAATGGATATCGAAGAGTTTTGTGTTCCTGTACATCAACAGTCTGCTTGGCATCTATTGTCCAACCGAATTTTTTCAACAAGCTGTTCATGGTTAGCGGTCGAGCCCATGGCACATACTCCACCATCCAAGTTATATCCGCCCGTTGTGCTGCTGAAGCAAAGGCGTAGGAAAAGTTTCCAACGGCAAAACAGAAGATAAGAACTACAACACAAGGCCACGATGGAAATCTCACCGCTTTGGCAGAAAGATACTGAGCACCAAGTGAAACAGCCACAATCACAATGCAAATCAATGAAATTTGCATCCACATTTCACCGGAAAAATGAATAACCTCTCCTCCGCCATTAATAAAGAGATCAATCATTGCCCAGTTTAAATGAAATCTGTACAGTTGATATACATAAGTATCGGCAACAATAAAAATTAGTAAAACGGAATTAAACAGCAAAAGTATAAAAGCAAACGCTTTTGCCGACTTAAAAATGCAAGAGACGAGCCATGACAAAAAATTCACCACGCCAGCCAAAATAAACATTTGGCCGGCACAATACACATAGAAAAAGACTTTTTGTATCGCACTCAGCTCTTCCCCGACGCCAAGGTACCTAGTCGACAAAAGCGCCGCTATGCCCCCGATTAAAACGCTGAGCCAACAGGAAATACGGACCCTTTCCTTCTTCGTTTGAAGTTTCATTTCAACCCTACAAGGTTTTAATGGCTGTGAAAACCATACTCGTATCGAGCTTTTGTAACGCCGGGCGTTGTCCTCAAGAGACTCACCAGCCGATCGGTGGGCTTGACCCTGTCCTTGAAAACGAGACAGCCCTTGGCATCCTTGACGTGCACGATCGCCTCGCAAAGCACCCCGCTCTCAGAAACAGGGGTTGAGGCAAAAAGTTTCTGCAATCCGCCGGAGTCGACATTTTCCGAGACTTCAAAGATGAGTCGTGCACCTCGCTTGATGCGCATCTCTTCAAGCGTCAGCACCTGGCTTGCAACCATGCTCATGCGGCCCGTGCGCTCGTCAAGTCTTGACCGCCCGGTTACAACAAGCACTTCGTCTGCAACCAAGATGTTTCGATAGCGATCGAACACTTCGGAATAGGCGAGCACATCAATCGTGTCCTGCCCGTCGCTGAGCGTGACGACGGCAAAGCGCCCTCTCTTGCCCTGAATCACGCGAATGTCCTGCACGATCCCTGCAATGGTCTGCATCTGCTTGCCGGCAGCCAACGCCCCGAAGGGTTGAGAAAATTCCCTCACCTCCGCGCGATAGGGGTCGAACATGTCGCCCGTCAGACAAAAACCGTAGGCCTGTTTTTCTTCCGTGAACTTTCTCTTGTCGTCCCACCTCTCGGCCTGCACCCAGCTCACAATGCGCTCTTCCTGACCGTTTTCATCGGCAAAGAGGCTGGCCTGACCGACGGAGGCCGCAACGGTCTGGGCCGCGCTCAAGGCCTGATGAACATTGGCAAAGAGTTTGCCTCGATCGTCATCAAGAGAATCGAAGGCGCCCGCGCGAATCATCTGCTCGAGAATCTTTCGGTTGACGCTGGGCACCCGTGCGGCCAAATCAAAAATATCGAGATAGGGGCCGTTCATGAGGCGCTCATCGAGTATTTCCTCAACGATGTTCTGCCCCACGCCCTTGATGGCGCCCAGTCCGAAACGGACGGTCTTTTCGTTGGGCACCGTAAAGAACCACTCGCTGATGTTGATGTCGGGCGGCAGCACGTCAACGCCCATGGCCCGGGCGTCTTCAACAAGTGCGCGCATCTTCTCGCCGCTATCCATCGACAGACACAAGTTGCCTGCGGTGAAGCAGGCCGTGTGATGCACCTTGAGATAGGCCGTCTGCCAGGCGACGTAGGAATAAGCCGCGGCGTGAGACTTGTTAAAGCCGTAGCCCGCAAACTTCTCCATCAAGTTGAAGATTTCCGTGGCGGTCTCTTCGCTCACGTTGCGCTCGGCCGCACCCTTGATGAAGACCGCGCGCTGCCGCTTCATCTCCTCGACGTTCTTCTTGCCCATGGCGCGGCGCAAAAGGTCTGCGCCGCCCAATGAGTAGCCGCCGATTGCTCGCGCCACCAGCATCACCTGTTCCTGGTAGACCATGATGCCGTACGTTTCGCGCAAAATGGGCTCCATGCGCGGATCGAGGTACTCCACCTTCTCGCGGCCGAACTTGCGGTCAATGAAGTGCGGAATCTGATCCATCGGGCCCGGCCGGTAGAGCGCGTTCAGCGCCACGAGGTCTTCGAGGCAGTCAGGCTTGGCCTGCCGGAGCTGATCGCGCATGCCCTCGGATTCAAACTGAAAGACCGCTCCCGTATTGCCCGTCTGAAAAAGCTCAAGCGTCGCCTTGTCGTCGACCGGTATGCGCGAAAGTTCAAACTTCTTGTCGGGATAGAGCCGGTCGATGTACTCAACGGCCTTGCTCAGGATCGTGAGCGTGGTGAGCCCCAGGAAGTCGAACTTCACGAGCCCCACGTTTTCCACGTCCTTTTTGTCGAACTGGCTCACCGTATTCTCGGGCCTGCCGTCGGCGTTGTACAAAGGACAGAAGTCGGTGAGTTTGCCCGGAGCGATCAGCACGCCGCCGGCGTGCATGCCGAGATTGCGGGTGAGGCCTTCGAGTTCGGTGGCATAGCGCATGAGCTCGGTGTACTCCGCATCCCCGGCAATCTTCTTGTTGAACTCGGGCTCCATTTCCGCAGCCTTTGCCAGGGTGATGTCCATGCCGGGCTTTTGCGGAATGAGCTTTGCAAGCTCGTCGACTCTGTTATAGCTCATGTTGAGCACGCGGCCGACGTCGCGCACCACCGCCTTGGCGCCCATGGCGCCGAAGGTCACGATCTGGCTTACGGCGGCAACGCCGTAGGTGCGCTTGACGTATTCGATCGTGCGGTCGCGGTTGTGCTGGCAAAAGTCGACGTCAAAGTCGGGCATCGAGACGCGCTCGGGGTTGAGAAAGCGTTCAAACAGCAGCCCGTAGTGAAGCGGATCAAGGTCCGTGATGCCAAGCGCATACGCAACAAGCGAGCCCGCGCCCGAACCGCGCCCCGGCCCCACGGCCACGCCGTTGCGCTTGGACCAGTTGATGAAGTCCTGCACGATGAGAAAGTAGCCGGGAAACTTCATCGTCTTGATGGTGTTGAGCTCGTATTCAAGACGCTCGACGTACTCGGGCCTTTTTTTGTCGCGCTCGCTTTCGTCCGGATAGAGAAACTCCAGCCGGCGCTCGAGCCCCTCGCGCGAGAGCTTGACCATGTAGTCGTCAAGGCTCATCCCCTCGGGCGTGGGAAAGACCGGCAGCTGCGGCTTTTGCAGCACGCCTTCAAGGTTGCAGCGCTGCGCAACAACCACCGTGTTGTCAATGGCCTGCGGAATGTCCGCAAAGAGCTCGCGCATCTCCTCTTCGGTCTTGAGATACTGCTCGGGCGAAAACTCCTTGGGGCGCCGCGGATCGGCAAGCACGTGGCCGCTTGCAATGCAGCAGCGCACCTCGTGGGCCGTAAAGTCTTCCTTTTTGAGAAACTGGATGGGGTGCGTGGCAACAACCGCAAGCTGGTGCGCTGCCGCAAAGCGCGCCATCTTTCGCACCACGGTCTCGTCGTTTTTGCGCCCGGCGCGCTGCAGCTCCACGTAAAAGCGTCCCGGAAAAGCCGCCAGAAGCCTCTGAGCAATCTCCTCGGCCTCCTGCGTCTTCTTTTCCATGAGATGCCGCTCGAGGATGCCCTGCGGGCCGCCCGAGAGGCAAATGAGGCCCCGGCAATGCTCTTCGGTAAGCCAATCAAGGCGCACTTCGCCGCGCCCCAGATACTGATTGAGCATCCAGCCGCGCGAGAGAAGCTCACACAACGAGAGATACCCCTCGTGGTTCTGGCAGTAGATCGTGAGCCGATAGGGCTTGTCCCGATCGTGCGGCTGCAGATTCGTAATCCACAGGTCGCACCCCAAAATCGGCTTGATTCCGTCGGCAATGGCGTGCGAGTAAAAACGCAGCCCGCCAAAGATGTTCATCGAATCGGTGAGCCCCAACGCCACGCCGCCTTGCGCCGCCACCGCCTCGAGAATGGGATCAAGGCGCACGATGCCGTCGCTGATCGAGTACTCGGAATGAAAGCGCAGATGAACGAAATTGGCTGACATGGACTGCCTGACGGATTTGTTGAGAAAGAAGGGGCGCTGGGAAACAAAAGCGGCGCTCTTTTAAAAAAGTCAGCCGCAGGCCGGCCGCGGGCCGGCCTTAAGCGTACAAAGGGGAGCGCTAGTGCTTCAGGGGCTTGAAGCGCAGGCGGTGCGGGCGGGAGGCCTCTTCGCCCAGCCGCTTTCTCTTGTCGGCTTCGTACTCGTTGTAGTTGCCGTCGAAAAAGACCACCTTGCTGTCCCCCTCGAAGGCAAGGATGTGCGTGGCGATTCTATCGAGGAACCAACGGTCGTGAGAGGTCACGAGCGCGCAGCCGGCAAACTCAAGCAGCGCCTCTTCCAGGGCGCGCAGCGTCTCGACGTCAAGGTCGTTTGAGGGCTCGTCGAGCAAGAGCACGTTGCCGCCCTTTAAGAGCGTGGCCGCAAGGTGCAGGCGTCCGCGCTCACCGCCCGAGAGCACTCCCACGCGCTTTTGCTGATCGCCTCCCTTAAAGTTGAAGCGCCCGAGGTACGCGCGCGAGGGCATCTCGAACTTGCCCACCTGCAGGATGTCAAGCCCTCCGGAAATCGCCTCAAAGACGGTCTTGTCGTTGGGAAGCGAATCGCGCATCTGGGCAACAGCCGCAAGCTTCACCGTCTCGCCCAGGACAATTTCGCCGCTGTCGGGCTTTTCCTTGCCGTCGATCATCTTAAAGAGCGTCGACTTGCCCGCCCCGTTGGGGCCGATGACGCCGACAATGGCGCCCGGGGGCACCGTAAAGGAAAGATTGTCAATCAGAAGCCTCTCGCCGAATCCCTTGGAGACGTTGTGAAACTCAATGACCTTGTTGCCCAAGCGATCGGCCACCGGGATGAAGATTTCATTGGTTTCGTTGCGACGCTGATACTCGTAGCTTGAGAGCTCCTCAAAGCGGGTGAGACGAGCCTTGGCCTTGGCTTGTCGCCCCTTGGGATTTTGTCTGACCCATTCAAGCTCATGGCGAATCGCCTTGGCGCGCGACTCCTGCTGGCGCTTTTCCATTTCAAGGCGCTTTTCCTTCTGCTCAAGCCAGGACGAGTAGTTGCCCTTCCAGGGAATGCCCTCGCCGCGGTCAAGTTCCAGAATCCACTCGGCGGCGTTGTCAAGAAAGTAGCGGTCGTGCGTCACGGCGACGACCGTACCCGGGAAGCGGTGCAGAAACTGCTCGAGCCACTCGACGCTTTCAGCATCAAGATGGTTGGTGGGCTCGTCAAGAAGAAGCATGTCGGGCCTTGAGAGCAAGAGCCTGCAGAGCGCCACGCGGCGCTTTTCGCCTCCCGAGAGGTTTTCAATCTTTGCCTCCCACGGGGGCAGGCGCAGCGCGTCGGCCGCGATTTCCATCTGAGTAGAAGCGTCGGTCCCGGCAGCCGCAATGACCGCTTCAAGGCGCGCCTGCTCGGAGGCAAGGGCGTCAAAATCCGCATCCGGCTCCGCGTAGGCCGCGTAAATCTCCTCGAGCCTTGCATGGGCCTGCATCACTTCGCCCATGCCCTCTTCAACGCACTGCCGCACCGTGAAGGAGGGATCGAGCTGCGGCTCCTGCGGCAGATAGCCGATTTTGAGTCCCGGCTGCCAGATGATCTCGCCCTCAATGTCCTTGTCCACGCCCGCCATGATTTTCAGAAGGGTCGATTTGCCCGCCCCGTTGAGGCCGAGCACGCCGATCTTGGCGCCGGGAAAGAAGGAAAGGGAAATGTCCTTGAGAATCTGCCGCTTGGGAGGCACGATCTTGCCCACGCGGTTCATTGTCATGACGTACTGAGCCATGGATGGTTCCGTCTGTGTGTAAAGAATTGAGGGAGGATTTTTTAAGGGAATTGGAAAACGGCCGGCGGCCTGCGCGCGGCCTCTGTTCTGAGCCCGCGCTGCAGCTTGAAAAACAACTTGGAAAACAAAAAAGCCGCATGCGGCGATTGTGCGGCGCCTGCGCACGCAAGAAAGCAAAAGGCTTTCGCCGAAGGAGGCTTTCCACGGCAAAGCCGCAGCCCGCGGACTGCCGCTCCCCATGCCGCAAAAAGCGGCCCGTTGATTGAAGCCGCAAGTTTAGCAAAGGGCCTTGTGCGGCGCCCTTGAGGCGCAAACGGCCAAACGACGCCAAAGGCCCGCCGTGCCGGCGCAAAGCCCCAAGAGCGCCGCTCTTGCCGCTTCTCAAGCAAAAGAAAAAGACCGCCCGACCCGGCAATTGTTCCGAGCCTGCAGCGGCCTTTGCATCAGGGGCGGAAAGAGTCCGACGGGGGAACCTTTGGGGGGTTTTCCGCCCGAAGAGTCTTCTACCCGCGCTTTTTACCTGCGGTCGTCTCTTCTGTCGTCACGGCGATCGCGGCGGTCGTCCCTGCGGTCGTCCTTTTTCTTGTCTTTCTTGTCTTTCTTATCTTTCTTATCCTTCTTGCGGTCGTCTCGCCGGTCGTCACGGCGATCGTCCCGACGATCGTCGCGCCCGCCCCTGCGCTTTTCATCCTGATGACGGCGACCTAACTCACGGCGCCATTCATCGCTTGTGTAGCGCTTGTTGGTCTTGCGGTCGTAGTAGTACTTGCCGTCCCAGCGGGCGTCGTCGCGGTGGCGCTCAAAGTAGTCGCGCTCGTCGCGGTCCTTGATGTTGGAAAGAAACGTCGAAAAAGGATTGCCGTCGTCGGCCGCACGTGCAGCCAAAGGCGCCAGGCTTGCAGCGCCGATCATTGCAAGGAAACCACGTCTCGAAAGCATGTCTCTACTCCTCTGTAACTCAAGTCACGCAGGCGTGACTCAACTCTGCACTGATCCTACCATTGAGGTATTGATTTGGTTGAGGTTTCCCGCTTGTTCTTCGGGTTTGTACGCCCCGGCACCCTGAGGATTTTCATCATGCGTTTTCCTGCAACGCGCTTTGGGTGCACGCAGACCGCCCAAAGAGAGCGCGGAGCGCGCCGCAATCAAGTTAAAATCACCGCGCACGAAAAGCGCCTCTTGCGCTTTCCCGCGCCCTCGTCATTATTTTCCCCAACCCTCCTCTGTTGTCCGCATTCCTACGCTCATGCACCGTCTGCGCAAAGCTGTCCTGATTTGCCTTGCATGGCTTTGCCTGGGCGCGGCCGCGCCCGCCGCCCGGCCCGCAGCGGCAACCGAAGGCGTTGTCGTCGATGAAGCCCTCGAAGTGCAGGCTGCCGACGACCTGCCGGCCACGGAAGCCGAGGTCTCTCCCCCGGTCGACATCTGGGACCGCATCCGGCGCGGCTATTCGATGCCTGCGCTTGACAACAAGCGCGTTGCCGCTGCGCTCAAGATGTACACGCGCAACCCCAGCAACACCGAAGAGGCTTTTGATCGAGCGGGGCGCTATCTCTATCACATCGTCGTTGAGATAGAAAAAAGGGGACTGCCGACGGAGCTTGCGCTGCTTCCCTTTGTCGAGAGCGCCTTCAAGCCCGAGGCGCTCTCGCAGGCCAAGGCCGCGGGCCTCTGGCAGTTCATTCCCGCGACGGGAAATATTTTTTCGCTCAAGCAAAACGTCTGGAAGGACGAGCGGCGCGACGTTCTTGAGAGCACGCGCGCCGCGCTCGACTACCTCGAGCAGCTGCACGCAACCTTCGGCGACTGGCAGCTCGCGCTTGCGGCCTACAACTGGGGCGAGGGAAGCGTCTCGCGCGCCATCCGCCGCAACAAGGCGCGCGGCAAGCCCGCGAACTACGCAAACCTCAGAATGCCGCGCGAGACGGCCAACTACGTGCCGCGCCTTGAAGCGATCAAGCGCATCGTGGCCGAGCCCGAAAAGTACGGCATCACGCTGCCGGCCATTGAAAACGAACCCTATTTCGTGCGCATCACGAAAAGCCGCGACATCGACATGAAGACGGCGGCCGCGCTGGCCGAGCTCGATGAAGAGGAATTTCGCCTGCTCAACCCCGGCTTCAATCTGCCGGTGATTGTCGCTAGCCACAATTCGAGCATTCTTTTGCCGCGCGAAAACGTCGAAATCTTCCTTGACAACCTCGCAAGCTGGATGGCCACCGGCAAGCCGCTTTCAAGCTGGATTCTCTACCACGTCAAGGAAAAGGAGACGCTTGCTTCCATTGCCGAGCGCACCGGCATGACCGAAGAGGAACTGCGGCGCATCAACCGCATTCCCAAAGGGCGCAACGTTCTTGCGGGCTCCGTTCTTTTGGTCGACGCCAACGGCCGGATGGCCCCTGAGATTGCGCTCGAAGAAATGAACGCCGGCGTCAAGCTCACGCCGCCCGAGACGCGCCGCATCGTCTACCGCGTGCGGCGCGGCGACACGATTTACGGCATTGCGCTAAAGTACGGCATTACGCAACGCTCGATCCGCCAAACCAACCGCCTGCGCTCGTCGCGGCTGCGCATCGGCCAGCGCCTCGTGCTCGTCATTCCGCCCGGCGCACAGGCGCAGCCCCCTGCAGCGGGCAAGGACGTGCACATCGTGCGCCGCGGCCAGACCCTGTCTTCCATTGCGCGCCGCTACGGCACGACAGTGACGAAAATCCGCGTTTTGAACAATCTGCGCTCGACGCGCATCTCCATTGGTCAACGCCTGAAAATCCGATAGAACAACTATTCACAATAAAAGGAACAGCTTCATCATGGGTTTCCTGCAAGGTAAAAAACTTCTCATCACCGGCGTTCTGTCGAACCGCTCCATTGCCTACGGCATCGCGCAGGCCTGTCATCGCGAAGGCGCCGAGCTCGCCTTCACCTACGTGGGCGAGCGCTTCCACGACCGGGTCAAGGCCTTTGCCGAAGAGTTCGGCAGCGACATCTGCCTTGAGATGGACGTTTCGCGCGACGATCAGATCGAGAGCGTGATCAACGCGTTGCGCGAGCGCTGGGGGTACCTCGACGGCTTCGTGCACTCCATCGGCTTTGCCCCGCGCCAGTGCATCGCAGGCGAATTTTTGGACGGCCTCTCGCGCGAAGCCTTCAAAACCGCAATGGACATTTCCGCCTATTCCTATCCGGCGCTTGCCAAGGCCGCTCTGCCTCTGATGGAAGGCCGCAAGGCGGCCATGCTTGCCCTTACCTACATCGGCAGCGTGCGCACCGTTCCAAACTACAACACGATGGGCGTGTGCAAGGCGGCTCTAGAGTCGGCCACGCGCTACCTCGCGGGCAATCTCGGTCCCAAGGGAATTCGCGTCAACGCCATCAGCTCGGGCCCCATCCGCACGCTTGCCGCCTCCGGCATTCAGGACTTCTCGAAGATCCTCTCCTTTATGGACGCCAACGCGCCGCTGCGCCGCACGGTCACGATCGAAGAGGTGGGCAACACCGCCGCCTTCCTGCTCTCTGACCTTGCAAGCGGCATCACCGGCAACGTCGCCTACGTCGACGCAGGCTTTCACATCGTGGGCGTGAGCCCCGAAGTGGCGGACTAACATCCGCTCTTTGCAAGGCTCCGCCCGCAAAGACGGCGGGGCCTTCGGCATATCCAAAACGCACCAAAACGCATTTAAAAATCCCGGCCGCCGCGAGGCTGTCGGGATTTTTGTTGGGCTTGCAAAGCGAATAGGCGGCAGACCGAAAGCCGCCGCGGTTTTGGGGCGCCTTGGGGCGCATTAGGGCATCTCAGGGCTCCTTTTGCTGCTCCTTTTCCTTCATCTTTCTGCGGCAGTCTGCGCAGATGCCGTACATGGAAAGTGCATGGCCTTCGAGCTCAAAGCCCAGCTCCTTGGCTATCGAGAGCTGGCGCGCCTCGATTTCAGCATCGACAAACTCTTCGACGCGGCCGCAGCGCGTGCACACGATGTGGTCGTGGTGCTGCCCGTCGTCCATTTCGTACGTCGCGCGGTCGTTGCCGAAATAGTGGCGCACGATGAGGCCTGCGGCCTCAAACTGCGTGAGCACCCGGTAGACGGTCGCAAGACCAATGTCGACATCCTCGGCAACGAGCTGCTTGTAGATGTCTTCGGCGCTGAGATGGCGCTGAATTTCGTTTTCCTGCGCCTTCTGGAAAATTTCCAAAATCCGCATGCGCGGCATCGTCGCCTTGAGACCAGCGTTCTTTAATTCCTGTTCGGACACGTGCCCGGCGTTGACCTTGTTCACCGACAATCTCCCATCGACGGACGTTGACATGGATGAGCCTTCTTTTTTGAGCAATACTCGTTATCATAACGGCAACTTGAACCCCATGGATCGCCCAAGACGCGATCCCGGATTAGTCCCTACTTCAAATGACTCTTCGTCCTCTTGCGATCTGCGCCGTTCTCGGCGCGGCTGCGGCAGGCCTTTGCGGCTGCAATTTCAATAGTTATGTCTATCGCCCCGACGTGCATCAGGGCAACCTTGTGACCGAAGAGATGATCGGGCAGCTGCAGCTCGGCATGACGAGCGATCAGGTGCACTTTTTGATGGGCGAGCCGCTCGTGCAGAGCCAGTTTCACAAAAACCGCTGGGACTACACCTACTATTCCAACCCCCGCTACGGCGCGGTGGAAAGCCGCCGCGTGACGTTGCGCTTTGACGACGACGACAAGCTCGTATCGATCGAGCACGACAAGCTGCCAAGCGAGCAGCAGGCCGACGAGATGATTCTCGGGCGGGAGTCGGACTTTCAAATCACGCCTTTGGTGATTCCTGAAAAAGAAGAGGACTAACCGATGATCAAGGTTGCCATCTCGGGCGCGAGCGGGCGCATGGGAAAAATGCTCATTGAGGCCGTGCTCGAAGCAGAAGACATGACGCTTGCCGCGGCGCTTTGCCCCGCGGGCGACGCCCATATCGGCGAAGATGCGGGCGCTTTTGCCGGCCGCACGACGGGCGTTGCCGTTACAAGCGACATCGAAGCCATTGCCGCGGCCGACGTGCTCATTGACTTCACGCGCCCGGCGGGAACGCTTGCGTACCTTAAGTTCTGCGCCGAACACTCAATCGGCATGGTGATCGGCACGACGGGTTTTGACGCAGCCGGCACCGCGGCCATTGAAGAGGCCTCCCGCAGCATCCCCGTCGTTTTCGCCCCCAATATGAGCGTGGGTGTCAACGCCGCCTTCAAGCTTGTCGAAGTCGCCGCCCGCCTTCTTGCCGGCTACGACTGCGAAATCGTCGAAATGCACCACAAGCACAAGGTCGACGCCCCCTCGGGCACGGCCCTTGAAATGGGCCGGCGCGTGGCGCAGGCCCGCGGGGTCAAATTCGAAGACGTCGCGCTTTTGTCCCGCGAGGGGCACACGGGCGAGCGCAAGCCCGGCACCATCGGCTTTGCCGCCCTGCGCGGAGGCGACGTGGTGGGCGACCATACGGTCATTTTCGCGAGCACGGGCGAGCGCATCGAAATCAGCCACAAGTCGGGCTCGCGCGCGGGCTACGCGCAAGGATCGCTTGAAGCGGCCCGTTTCATTTTGAAAAAAAATAATGGTCTTTTCAGCATGTCCGACGTTCTCGGCCTGCGTTAACCTTTGAGCCTTTCGCCGGCCGTGTACGGCAGGGCCCGCCCGCTATTTTCTTTTCATCCCAAGGATTGATCATCATGAACGAACAACTCGACAAACTCGAAAGCTCCGTGGCACGTCTTGTGCAGGCCTACAACGAGCTCAAGAAGGAAAACGAAGATCTGAAGGCGCAGCTTGCCGACAAGACCGCCGCCTGCGAGCTTTTCGAAGAGCAGTCGCAGGCCGTGCGCGCCCGCATCGACGCGCTTGTCGCCTCGCTTTCCAACGAGAACGCCTAAGCCAGCCGCCTGTTCAGGGCGCCGCTTTTAAAAGTGTCTTAACCGCTTCAGGAGTTCTCACGCATGCCTCGTCTTACGCTTACCATCATGGACCGCTCCTACCCGTTTGACGTCTCCGAAGAAGACGTCGAACCGCTCAAGGAGGCTGCCGAGCTCATCAACACGCGCGCCCAGCAGGTGCACAACGCCAACCGCGCCCTCACCTCCGAGCGCGTGGCCGTCATGGCCTCGCTTCAGATCGCCTTTGACTCGATCACGGGGCGGCTCGGTCAGGTTCCGGTCGACGCCACCACAATTTCCAGAGTGGCCGCCCTGCGCATGAAGTGCGACGAGGCTCTTGAACCGGCGCTCGACTAAGAAGGCGCGTCTGCCGCCGCTTGTGCCCGCACAAGCGGCGTTTTCTTTTTAGGCGCACGTTTTTTAGGCGCACGTTTTTTCCCGCCCCGGCTTGCGTTTCAGAGGCAGTCAAAACCTTATAATGGTTCCACCCTGTGATGTTTCACAATCAGGCTTCAATGTTCCTAACCTATGCATTCGTGCAAGGTCGTTAAGCTAGAGAGCCGATAGTGCATCGGGCACGCGTTTGCCCGATCCGATTTCCGCTCCAGTCGCGACCACCCTGGACTCTCGGTTCAGGCAACGTAGCCGGAAACACACAGGGGTTTTCTTTTGCCGTCGTCCTGCTCAAGGAGACGGCCGCACGGACGAAGCGGCGCTCCCCCTCTTTAAGAGCGGCAGCGGTGTTTTCCGTCGTGCACCGATGCGTTGCGCGCTCCCCCTGTTTCCCCTTGTTACCTTTTCGCGGGCTTTTCGCTCTCTCATGCACTACTGGCTCATGAAAACCGAACCTTCGGAGCTGAGCTTCGAAGACGTCCTGCGCCTTCCCAACCAAACCGTCGACTGGTGGGGAGTCCGAAACTATCAGGCGCGCAACTTCATGCGCGACGACATGCAGCCAGGCGACGGCGTCTTGTTTTATCACTCAAGCTGCAAACATCCCGGCATCGTCGGCATTGCCTGCATCGCCTCGGCCGCTTACCCGGACAAACTGCAGTTTGATGCGAAAAGCCCCTATTTCGATCCCAAGAGCACGCCTGAAAATCCGCGCTGGCTTGCCGTTGACGTCAAGGCGCTGCGAAGCGTGCGGCTCATTGGGCTTGCCGAACTTCGAGAGCATCCGCAGACGGCGGGCATGCGCGTTCTTGCGCGCGGCAACCGCCTTTCGATTACGCCCGTGTCCGAATCTGAATTCGCTTTCATCACCAATGTGCTCGTGCCTTTGAACGGGCCGCAGGAGCACGTGTAAACCCGGTTTTTGGCAATCCTTATCCCATGAACGACTACACCATCAGCGCGCTTGAGCCGGAGACGGCCGCCGCACACCTTTTTCACGTCCGCCAGGTCTCTCCCCTCGTGCACTGCATCACCAACGACGTCGTGCAGGAAATCACCGCCAACGTGCTTTTGGCGCTCGGCGCCTCGCCCGCCATGGTCGTCGCCCCGGAAGAGGCCTCGCACTTTGCGGCGCTCTCCTCGGCCGTCTCCATCAACATCGGCACGCCGCGCCAGGATTCGCTTGTGGCCATGCATCTGGCGGCCAAATCAGCCGTCGCGCACCACGTGCCCTGGGTGCTCGATCCCGTGGCGGCCGGCGTTTTGCCCTGGCGCGACAAGATGATCAACGGCCTCATTGCGCTCAAGCCCACCGCCATCCGCGCCAACGCCTCCGAAATCAAGGCTCTGGCCGGCGTGGGCTCAGGGGGCAAAGGCGTTGACAGCACGGATTCAAGCGACTCGGCCGTTGACGCAGCCGTGGCGCTTGCGCGCAAAACCGGCTCCATCGTCTGCGTCACGGGCACCGTCGACTACGTCACCGACGGAAAAGACGTACTCTCGGTCAAGGGCGGCTCGCCCAAGGCAACGCTCGTCGTGGGAACCGGCTGCTCGCTCTCGGCCATGGTTGCGGCCTACCTCGCGCAGACCGAGCACCCGCTGCAGGCCGTCGCATCGGCCTGCGCCATGGCAAAGCTTGCCGCGCAGCAGGCAGCCGGCGTCTCAAGCGGCCCGGGGAGCTTTCACGTGGCCTACATTGACGCACTTCACCTCATTCAAGCCAAGGACTTCTACTGACATGCATGCCGTCGATCTCACGCTCTATCTTGTTCTCGACCCTGATCTGTGCGGCGGCACGCAGGGCATGATCGACACGACGCGCGCTGCGGTCTACAACGGCGCCACCATCGTGCAGCTGCGCGCCCCAAAATGGAAAAAGCGCGCAATCGTCGAATGCGCGCGGGCCATCAAGAAAATGCTCGCCGAGTCGCCCAGAACCCGCGTGCCGCTCATCATCGACGATCACGCCGACGTCTGCATTGCAGCCGACGCCGACGGACTGCACGTCGGACAGGAAGACCTAAGCCCCGTTGACGCCCGCGCACTCATCGGCCCCGAGAAAATTCTCGGGCTCTCGGTCAATGACGAAGAACAGATGGCAAAGGTCGACACAAGTCTTGTCGACTACCTTGGCGTGGGCCCCATTTACGCCACCTCATCCAAGCTTGACGCAGCAATGCCGCTTGGAACGGCAGGGTTTGCCGAGCTCATTGCCCGCAAGCCGTGCCCGGTCGTTGCCATCGGCAGCGTCAAGGCATCGCTTGCCGACGTATTGATCGGCGCAGGCGCCGACGGCCTTGCCGTGATTTCTGCGATCTGCGGACAGCAAAACCCGGCGGAAGCAACACACGACTTGGCCGAAGCCATCAAAGCGGCCCGCGCCGCCCATGCGGCGTAAAGCACTTAAAAACAGCGCCGCCGCGTCTTGCCCTTGCCTTTGCCCCTGATTTTTTTTCTTCGCCCCTTGCGGGCGGAGGACCGCCTCAGAGGCTTTTTTGCATCTCTTAGAATTGTTCCTGACAAAAAACGAAGGCACGCAAAAATCATGGGGCGAAAAAAGAAGACGAACATCGACGTTACCCTTGAGCAGGCCAAGCTCATCATGCTTGCCCGCGCGATCGAAGAATCGTCCGACAAATCCGTCGGATGGACGCGCGAGCAGGCTGAAGGTGCAAGCCTGCGGGCCGCGCACGCCCTGGGGGAAAACGCAGGCGCCGCGCGCATCATCGTCGAGCGCGCGCGTCTGGTGCTTGCGGCCGCAGCCGAGCACGGTGCGTCCGTATCCGTGAGCACCAAGGCGCGCTTGAGCGCCCTGCTTGCGCCGCTCTTTGTCCTGGCAGCCTATGTGCTGGGCGCCCTGTCCGACCGCATCGGCGACTCGGCGCACCTGGTCAACCTGCTGTCTCCCCCCTTCTGGACGGTCATCGTCTGGAATTTTCTTGTCTATATCGCTCTTGCCCTGTGTGCGCTCGGAATCCTTGGAAACAGCCAGGATCGCTTTGGGCTGCCCCTGCGCTCGCTCATCACCTCATTTGTTGAAAAAAGCGCCTTCTCGACGCTGCTTAAAAAAGGGTTCAAGCACGACTTCTACAGCCGCTGGAGCACGCTTGCGGCGCCCTTGGTGCGCATGTACGTGGCGCGCACCCTGCATGTCGCCGCCATAGCCTTTGCCCTCGGGCTCATCACAAGCCTGCTGGTGCGGGGCTTCGGCACCTCTTACTGGGCGGGGTGGGAGAGCACCTGGCTTGCCGACAACCCGCAGGCGGTGAAGGCGTTTTTAGACGCCACCTACGGCCTCATCCCGAGCGTGGGAGGGCTGCCGCCCGTTCCCGACGTCGACGGGGTGCTGGCGATGCGCGCAGACAACCTTCCGTACCTTAAAAGCGTTCCCTCGGCCGCACCCTGGCTCATTCGCATGATGCTTCTCATGGTGCTTGCCGTCATCATTCCGCGCCTGGTGCTCGTTGCCTTTGACTCCTGGCGCATCCGGCGCTTTCGCGAGCATGTTCTCATCAACATTGACGATCCCTACTTCAGGGACATGCTCTCTCAGTGCGCCGAAGACGCGGCCCTCGGGAGCCTTCTTGTCGTGCACTCAAGCATCGAGCGCGCCCAAAGGGAGAAAACAATGTCGCTCGTGCGCCGCTTCTGGGGGCTTGAAGAAGACTCGCAGACGGCCGCAATGGACTTTGATGACCCTGAGAGCCCCGCGCCCGACATTCCGAACTCGGCGCGCCGCAGCGTCGTTCTCCTGTGGCTTGACGCCACGCAGACGCCCGAGGCCGACACGCACGGCGTCGTGCTCGACAAGCTCAAGGCGGCCTGCGAGCTGCATCCGCAGGCCGTGCTCGCCGCTTTAATCGATCTTTCTGAATTTTCTCGACATTTTTCTTTGCTGCCCGCGCGCACAAAAGAGCGCGAAAACCTCTGGACTGCGTTTGTCAAGGAGCGCCAGACGGCGTTTTTCGTGCTGCGCGAAGGCGACAATCAGGTGCTCGAAGCCGTCAAGGCGCTGCGCTCCTGGGCCGCGGCACAGGGAGCCGTGCAGGGCGCCGCGCTTGCGGCGGCAGCTGACACCAAGGACTCTGCTTCATGTCAACCGACCCCCTCCGTATCCATTTGAGCTTGGTGAGCCACACCAACATCGGCAAGACGACGCTGGCGCGCACGCTCCTGTCGCGCGACATCGGCGAAGTGGCCGACCGCGCGCACGTCACGGAAACCACCGACGACTATGTGCTTGCGCGCTCGCCCGAAGGGTGCGAACTCATTCTCTGGGATACGCCCGGATTTGGAAACTCGGTCGCGCTCTCCAAGCGTCTGGCGGGGCGCTCGAACCCCGTCGGATGGTTTCTCTCGGAAGTCTGGGACCGCGTCGCCAACAAAACGCAGTGGCTCAACCAGAAGGCCCTCAAGCACGTCAAGGACGTCTCAAGCGTCGTGCTCTACCTTGTCAATGCGACGGAACTGCCCGAAACCGCCCCGTACGTGCGCGCCGAAATGCACATCCTTGAGTGGATCGGCAAGCCCGTGATCGTGCTTTTAAACCAGATCGGGCAGCCGCGGCCGCCTGAGGCGGAGGCCGCTGAGGTCGAGCGCTGGGAACGCGCCATGAAGGAGTACCCCATCGTCTCGGGCGTGCTCTCGATGGACGCCTTTGCGCGCTGCTGGGTGCAGGAGTTTTCGCTTTTTGACGCCATCGGGCGCGCGCTTCCCGAGGAGCTTGAGGCGGCCTTTGAGTCCGTGCGGCAGACGTGGTCGCGGCAGCGGCGCGCGGCCTATTCTTCGAGCATCGAGGCGCTTAAAAACTACCTCAACAAGCTTTTGGGCGAGCGCGAAGTCGCGCCCACGCCCAAGATGCTCGATCAGATCAAGTTTCTGGGCAAGCGCCTGGGGCTTGTGAAAAACGAAAACATCCACGACCCGGCCGAAGCCGCGCAGACCGCCTTGTCGGCCCGTGCGACGGATGAATTCTGCGCGCTTACCGACAAACTGATCGTCGTCAACGGCCTCAAGGGCAAAGGCATCCGCAAGGAAATCCTGCAGCGCATGCAAAGCGACTGGAACGTCGTCAACCGCGTCGATCCGCGGCATGCCGCCGTGGCGGGCGCCATCGGCACGGGCGCGGCCGGCGGCCTTGCCACGGACCTAGCCACGGGGGGCCTCTCCATGGGACTTGGCACCTTGATCGGCACCGTCGTCGGCGCGCTCGGCGGCGCAGGCATCGCCATTGCCTACAACCATCAAAAGGACGCCACGGGGACCGTGGTGACCCTGTCTCTTATACACATCTCC
>DYBN01000064.1 GCA_019418605.1 Sutterella sp.
CGAATAAATGTCTAAAACTGCGCGGATGGAAGATTTGTCAGTTTTGGACAAACGGTTCAAGAAGCTCCCGAACGATGTGGGCAAAACTCAATGTGTAAAAGCCGATGATCCTTTGGGATTCGGCATCGGCGAGAACAAAACACCGGCAAAGCCTGCGCTTCTGATCCTGCAGCGCGTAGTGCTACAGATAGAAATTCAGTTCGCTGCTGGTGCTCGCAAACTCAGAACGCTTGTGCGTTGCCTTGAGCGTTTCGACAACCAGCCTCATTCCTTGACCTTGATGTTGTGCTCTGCAAGAAATTTCTCATGTCTTTCCAAGTGCTTTTCGTAAGCCTTTGCAAAGCGCTCGGTATCTTCAAGCGCCTTTGCCAGGTTTCGATAGCCTTCGGCGGAAAGTTCGAGAACAGGTATGTTTGCACCGTGCAAATCATCCTGAGACGTTATCAGCGGAAGACCCCGCCTGACGGCGGTTTGCCGCAGAAACATGCGGATGGCTTCCGTGGTCGTCAAACCGATGCCGGAGAAGATTTGATCGACTTTCGCTTTCAAATTTGCATCAACGCTCAAGTTGATCTGAGACGTCGCCATGACATCCTCCAAACGAAATGAAATACTAGTATCCCCTAGCATTTTACCCCGATTGAGGGTGTCCGGCACTGCAAGCGTTTATCCTGAATATTTCATCAGCCCTGGATGCGATGCCTGAGGGCGCTTTGTGACGATGACATCCGCGAGCAAAAACGTAAAATATCAACTACATCTAGCAAAAGAAAGTAATTTTTGCAAAATGTGATTTTAGTCAATAAAATCAAGGCTTCGCGGACGATTCGAGATAAAATTAAGGGCGCTTCCCCGCGAAGTATTTCTACCACAAAACACACATGAGGAGCGCCCGAATGAATTGTAGCCTTTTCCCGGACAAGATTGAAGTCTCTTTCACCAGCAAATCTGTCACCCGTCGTCCCGGGGTGGTCTCAGCCGCCCGGCGATGACTTTGCCGTCGGCGATCTGCTTGCGGACCTGTACCAGTTCCGGTATGGGCGGATCCACGCCGTCGCGGGCAAAACTGCGAACGCTCCGTTCGGCCTGATCATAGTTGCAGCCGACAACCTTGCCGTCGTCGGCAACGCCGATTAGCAAAATGCCGCCAAGATCGTTGGCAAAAGCGATCATCGTCTTCTTTGCTGTGTCGCACCATTGCCGCTCGTACTCGAGCATTCGGCCTTCCGGCTGCGATAGGATCATCGAAAATCGGCGCGGATGAGTGGGGTGCGTTGGCGCGCCGCCTCCTTGCAAGTGTGGTTTCTGCTAAATCTGTCAAATGGAGCTTGGCAGATGTTGGCAGAAATACGAAAAAACTTTACAGATAGTGAGAGGGTGCTTCCGAGAAGCTGAAAGACTCGTCGATGATATGGTGTAGTACTAAATCAACGAAATAGAACAAGCCGCCTTCTCCCGTGACCTTTACCCCTAGCGCAGCACGCAGGTCACACACAGGCGATAGCGCTGCTTTGGGCTTCCTTTGGGTTCAATGGGCTCCAACTTCTTGTCAGCCACCAATTGCCTGACGTGGTTTCCAATTGTCGAGCGCGCAAGGCCGGACATTTCCGCCATGTCTTTGACGGATAAACTCGAGTGGTCGTTCAAAGCATTGAGGATGGCTTTGTCGACGTTCTCCCACGATTGACCGAGCATCTCATCACTTGTGCGTCGGCGCTTTTTGAAAGTCAAAATGAAATAGGTGATGGTGTCTTTGACAACCGGAGGCGGCATTAAAGACTTTGCGAGCGCAGCTTCGATCACCATAAAGCCGGTTCCCTTGTTTTCCACAACGAACCCTGATTCAAACGGCGTATATGTCAGCAAGCGCGAGAGAAACTCATTTCGTGTTGATGAAATTCCATCCTTTCCAAGGCTTTCCACCGTCGTAGAGCCGTACAGACCGCCGGGATTGATAATTTCGAGGCGATCCGCATACATATTGACCTGAACTTGCGAGCCCCGGCCCTCCGGCGAATAGTCTCTGTGCTGGAGCGCATTGGCAAGCGCCTCTCTTACTGCCTCAAGCGGATAGTCCGGAATGTCTTTTCGCAATCCTCCTTCAATGACGGCCCCGGTATTCATGCGTTGTTGAACAAGGGCAAGCGCCTCAAGGAGCATCTCCGGAATGGAGCCGATGATTTCTTTGGAATTGAGATAACGAAGCTGACCTGAGGATGACTCGACCTTGTCGACGCCCGGATAGACCGAAAAGACAATTTCAAGGCGGGGAAAGTACTTTTGAGGAAATGTTCCGGCGGCCAAGAGCCCGGCGATCGTTGGACAAAGACGATTGTTGATGCGGGTTAAAACCCCGAGCTGAATCAAAATGGTTTCTTTGGAAAGTTTTCCAAAGACGCGCGGAAACAACTCCCGGGCCCGTTTGTCTATCGCCTCGAGCGTGCTGGCGTCAAGGTCATCAATTGAAGCGGCCTCGACCGGTTCGAGATCAAATTGCGGCTGGCACTGGGATTCGCTGAGGCGGTCAACTTCGTAGGGCGTCAGGTGGCGGTCGCCGTCGCCCGAGCGGATGAAGGCGCCGTCGTACTTGCCTCGCCTGGAGATGTAGCACGGCTTCATGCGCTTTGGCATTTCCGGGACTTGCGCGACGACGAGCGTGTGCCCCTCAAAGCGCATCTTCTCGACTTCCATGCGAACAACCGGCGTGAGCGCATCCCCGATTGTCTGCATTTGAGAGTAGATCCTGTCCGCATCAAACCCCTCAACCGGCTTGAAGCCTCTTTTTTCCGACAAGCCCAGGATGATGATGCCGCCGTGCATGTTGGAAAAGGCCGAAATCGTCTCGAGCAGTTTTTTGGGGAGCTCCTGGGCAGCTTCCTTGACTTCCCATCGCTGGGTGTTGGAGCCGAGACTGCGCATGCGATGAATGGCCTGGAGCACCGTATTTTCATTGAGTTCCGGCATGGAAACCTCGCAACCTGCCAGCCAAACGGGTTGATGTTGGCTGGTTACCTGCTATTTTACTCAAAGATGTGAAGTTACCTGCCATCCATCTGCCATCTACCAGCCATCTACCTGCTACCTATCAGCCATCTGTTCGGCAGATGACGGCGCCGAAGAGAGGGACGTCAATGTCAGTGGGTGAGTCGTTGAACGAACTGCATCGCCTTCTGCGGGCGACGGCTCTTCCGTCAATCACGGCTTGCGGCACGGTTGCACCAAAAAAGAAGCCGCCCGCTTGCTCCAAGGGGAGTCTTCATCGGGCGGCGTCGTTGACAAAGAAGCGTTTTTATTGCATCTCTTAGTCGTCGGCGGGCAGCTGCACCTTCTTGTCGCCGTCGAGAATGCGGGCGACGCCGGTGACGGTTGCAAGGTGCCTGATGCCGCGCATGACGTGCAGCAGATGCAGGCGGTTGCGCACCTGCACGGTGATGTGCAGCACGTTCGAGGCCTTCTTGTCGTCTTCGAGATTGACGCCCGTAATCGAGGAGCCTTCGCGGGCCACTTCAGCGGCAATGGCCGCAATCGCCGCCCTCTCGTCGGTCACCGTGATTTCAAGCGGCACGGCAAAGTGCGCCTCGTTGTCGATGGCGTCCTTCCAGCCCACCGGCAGCCAGCGCTGCGGGTCGCTCTTGCGGCCGCGCGCGACGTGTTCGCAGTCGGCGCGGTGCACCGACAGGCCGTGCCCCTTGCGCATGAAGCCCCAGATGGCGTCGCCCGGCACCGGGTGGCAGCAGCTTGCAAGCTGCACGGCCATGCCTTCTGTGCCGCGGATGGTGACGGCAGTCTCTTCGGCGTGGTGGCCGGAGCGGTCCTTGTGCATCGTGTTGAGCATGCGGCCGACGATGCCCGTGGCAAACTGCTTGCCCTGGCCGATGTCGGCGTAGAGCCTGGCGCGGCTTTCGGTGTCGGTGTCAATGAGCACGTCGTGCCAGACGTGTTCGGGCACGGCTTCGATGTCGAGCTTTGCCTCCTGGGCCGCTTTGGCAAGCACGCGCTTGCCGAGTTCAACGGACTCCTCGGGGCTCAACGACCGCAGGTACTGGCGCACTTCGGCGCGCGCCTTGCCGCTGCGCGCAAAGTTAAGCCACTCGGGATCGGGTTCGGCGTCGGGCGCGGTGATGATCTCGACCATGTCGCCGTTTTTGAGCTGCGTCGAGAGCGGCAGCTGCTCGCCGTTGATGCGG
Source organism: Sutterella sp. (assembly GCA_019418605.1). Lineage (GTDB taxonomy): Bacteria > Pseudomonadota > Gammaproteobacteria > Burkholderiales > Burkholderiaceae_F > Duodenibacillus. Next base: position 4,188 of record DYBN01000064.1, read on the forward strand.
CAGCGCACGGTTTTGTTGCCCACGTCCGTGTGAATCTGATAGGCGAAGTCGACCGGGCACGACCCCTGCGGGAGGCTGACGATCTTGCTCTTTGGCGTAAAGACGTAGACGCGGTCCGGGAAGAGGTCGATTTTGATGTTTTCAAGAAATTCGCTGCTGTCCGAGCTCGTGCGCTGAATTTCCATCAGGCTCTGCAGCCACGCGGCCACCATGTTTTGCAGCTCGCTCGTATCGAGCCCGTCGTTGTAGAGCCAGTGCGAGAGAATGCCCATCTCGTCGATGCGGTGCATCTCCTGGGTGCGGATCTGATATTCGACGGGCGTGCCGAAGGGGCCTATTACGGTCGTATGCAGGCTTTGGTAGCCGTTTGCCTTCGGGATGGCGATGAAGTCCTTAAAGCGCGCGTGCACGGGTTTGTAGAGCTGGTGCAGGGCGCCAAGCGTGAGGTAGCACTCCTCGCGCGTGCGCACGATGACGCGAAAGCCGTAGATGTCGAGCACGTCGGAAAACGAGGCGTGCGTATCGCGCATGCGGTTGTAGATGCCGTAGATCGTCTTGTCGCGCCCCTGCACCTGGGCGATGATGCCGTGCTTGGGGAGCGCCGCGCGCGTCTCGCGCAGAATTCGCTCCAGGACCGCGCGGCGGTTGCCGCGCGCCAAAAGCACGTTTTCTCTTAGCACCTCGTAGCGGCGCGGGTAGGAGTTGATAAAGGAGAGCTCCTGCAGCTCACGAAAGACTTGGTTGAGCCCCAGGCGGTGCGCGATCGGCACGTAGATTTCAAGCGTTTCCTTGGCGATGCGGCGGCGCTTTTCGGGGCGCATGACGCCGAGCGTGCGAAGGTTGTGCAGGCGGTCTGCGAGCTTCACCAAAATGACGCGCACGTCGCGGCACATTGCAAGCAGCATCTTGCGAAAGCTCTCGGCCTGCGCGACCTCGGTTGAGGAAAAGCGCAGCTTGTCAAGTTTGCTCACGCCGTCGACGAGCTCGGTAACTTCGGCCCCGAACCGCTCGGCCATCTCGATTTTGGCCACCTGCGTGTCTTCGAGCACGTCGTGCATGAGGCCCGCGCACACCGTCGTGGCGTCCAAGTGCCACTGCGCGAGGATGTTGGCAACGGCTAGCGGATGGGTGATATAGGGCTCGCCCGACTTGCGGTATTGCCCCAAGTGCGCTTCGTCGGCGTATTGGAAGGCCTGGCGGATGCGCTCGACGTCGGCCTGAGAGAGGTACTGGCTGCAGCGGTCAAGAAGTTCGCTTGAAGTGACGATGGTGCTTGTCTTTGCAACCGGAGAAAAAAGCGGCAGATCGGCTTCCTGGCTCACCTTGGAGTCGGCGCGCGCGTCAAGATAGGCCGCGTCGTAGTCCTCCTCATTGGAGGGAGCCGACTGCGGCAGCTGCGGGCGCAGGGCAAACGCGGGCTGCGGCGTCGGTACGGAGGAAGCTTGAGGGGCGTTAAACAGCATGAACTCTTCCCGATAAAGCAAAACGCCGCCCGCGCATTATTGTCGTTGGTCTGTCGCGGCGGCGTTTTTTCTCAAGTTTTTTTTAAGCACCAGGGGCGCTTTTCCCGCGGGGAAAGCCCCTGCGGGGGCGCGCCCGCGCGCGCCCAGGGTTTTTGAGCGCGCGTGCAAAGGCTTTGCGCGTGCGGCTCTAGGAGACGCGCTCGAGCATCTCGCGCCCGGTCAGACCCTGGGCGATCTCGCGCAGAGCGATCACGGTGGGCTTGTCCTTGGCGTCGATCTTGGGAGCATGTCCCTGGGTGATGAGGCGCGCGCGGTAGGCCGCGCAAAGAACCATCTCAAAGCGGTTCGGAATCTTCTTCAGACAATCTTCAACGGTAATGCGTGCCATTTTGAAATGCTGGAAATGAAACGAAGGCAAAAAAGAAAAAGGGTGCACTAACCCGTCGAGCCCTCGACAAAGGGCTCGACCACAGAGGCGATTGTACCGAAAGTCTCGGGCGCTGCGCTTTGGGGTTTTATACCGGCACGCCCAGCGCGATGAACTGCTCTCTGAGCCGCACGGCCTGATGCCGGTAGGTAAGGCGGCTTGCGGTCACGATGGCTTGAAGCTGCGTGAGCGCGGTCTCAAAGTCGTCGTTGACGACGACGTACTCAAATTCGGGCGCGTGCGCAATTTCAGCTCCCGCGCCCATCAGGCGCCTCGCAATGGTCGCCTCGCTGTCGGTGCCGCGCTTGTGAAGGCGCGCCGACAGAGCTTCAATCGAGGGCGGCAGGATAAAGATGCCCACGGTGTCGGGAAACTTCTGCCGCACCTGCCGCGCGCCCTGCCAGTCGATTTCAAGGAGCACGTCGCGGCCTGCGGCCATCTGCCGCTCAATCCAGATGCGGCTTGTGCCGTAGTAGTTGCCGTGCACGAGGGCCGACTCGAGAAATTCCCCCCGGGCTTTTCTTTCTTCAAACTCGGGCACCGAGATGAAGTGGTACTCGCGTCCGTTTTCCTCCCCCGGGCGCGGATCGCGCGTGGTGTGGGAAATGGAGAGCATCAGGGAGTGGTCAAGGTTTAAGAGCGCGCCCACAAGCGAGCTCTTGCCCGCCCCGGACGGGGCCGTCACCATGAAAAGCCTGCCGTGATAGCGCGGCAGCTCGATGCGGGAAGCGGTGGTGGACATAGGACGAAGCCTTACGAAAGGAAAAAAGAGGGGCCGTCAAAGAGGGGACGTCTGCGGGCGCGCGAGGACTGAGGGGCCCCGCACGACGCGAATTTGCGTGGGATTTTAGCGGCAGGGGGTGAGGGATGCGGGTTTTCTTACAGAGGCGCATCCCGGCGCACCGCTTCCAGGAGGACGTAGAGAACGAGCGCCAGGGCCGCAAGCAGCGCGCACAAAATGGAGGCAGCATCAAAGTCGCCGCGCCCGACGGCGTTGAAGATTTCAAGCGAAAGTGTGTTGGTGCGGCCCGCCACGTTGCCGCCCAACATCATCGTGATGCCCACTTCGCCGCTTGCGCGCGCGACCCCCAGCAAAAAGGCAGAGAGAATGGCGTTTCGCACCGTGGGCAGCGTCACCAAAAGAAACGTGCGCAGTTTTGACGCGCCGCACACCCAGGCCGCGGCTTCAAGATCCCGCAGCTCTCTTGACTCAAAGGCAATCTTCAAGGGCCGCACCACGAGCGGCAGTGCGGCGATGAAGGCCGCAAGCATCACCGACTCTTCGGAGAAAATGATGCGCACGCCCCAGTGCGCGTACAGAAAGCCGCCAAGGGGGCCGTTCACTCCCAGCACGACCAACAGGAGGTAGCCCAGCGCCACGGGCGGAAAGATCAGGGGAAGAGTCGAAAGAAACAAAATGACGCGGCTTGCCGGCCCGCTGCGGCGGGCCGTGTAAAGCGCAAGCGGCACGGCAATGAGTGCAAAGCAAATGAGACTTGCCGCGCAGGCCTTGAGCGTGAGCACCACGGGAAAGGCAAGCGCCGGGTCGGACAAAAGGGCGGCTGCGGACTCAAGCATCAGGAGGCTCCCTGCGCCGCACCGTGTGCGCCGCGGTTGTTTTCCTCTTGGGCTGTCCGCTGCCTTGTCCCGCAAGAAGTGCGGACGGCGCCGCCCCTTGCGGCCAACGCCGCGATGTCGGAGACGGGAGCACAGGCGCGCACGGCTCCCTTTTCGATCCAAAGCGCGGTTTGAGAGAGGGAGACCGCCTCTTCAATCGAGTGGGTGATGTAGAGGACGGACAAGCCCGAAGCCTGGTGCAGACCCCGGATGTGCTCGACGAGTTCGCGGCGCAGCGCCGCATCAAGCGAGGCCGTGGCCTCGTCCATGATGAGGAGATTTTCTGCGGCCACAAGGGCGCGGGCAAGCGAGACGCGCTGCGCTTCGCCCCCGGAGAGCGTGGCGGGCATGCGCTCCAAGAGGTGCGAAATGTGCAGCATCTCCACGAGCCGGTCAAAAGCAAGGGTCGGGCGTCTGCCCGCGGCCTGTTGGGCAAAGAGGATGTTGCGGCGCACGGTCATGGCGGGAAAGAGGCGGTGCGACTGAAAGACAAAGCCGATGCGGCGCTCCTGAGGACTCAAGCGCACGCCGCGGGCCGTGTCGTCAAAGACTTCGCCGTTTACCTCGGCAAAGCCTGCGTCCGGGGCCGTGAGGCCTGCAAGCATCAATGCAAGCGTGGTCTTGCCCGAGCCGCTCGGCCCGAGCACCGAGACAATTTCGCCCGAGGGGATTTCCGCCGCAAGTTTGAGCGCCGGTCCCTTCTCAAAGCGCTTGACGTAGTCAAATCGAATCAAGGCGCAGCCACCTTTTTGCGACGGCGCATCAAAGAGCGGCTTCGATGTGCATCTTCACGTCGGCGGGACGCCCGAAGTAGGGCCAGGTCGTCACGAGAAAGTCCGCGCCCGCAGCGGCGTAGTCGGCCGCGTTGTCGGCATTCATGCCGCCGGCTGACGACACGAGGATGCGCGAGTCGAGGGTTTTGACGGCGGCAACGGTCTGCGCAAAGACCTCAAGCGCCATTTTTTCGCATTGGACGATGTCGGCTCCCGCCCGCGCAAAGGCCAGAGCCTCGTCGAGGCTAGCCGCCTCAACGGCAATCTTGCGCTCGGGGTCGGCCGCGCGCAGCCGCCCGAGCGCCTCTTCAAAGTCGGGGCAAAACGTGCGGTGCTGATCGAAAACGAGCACCGACTCGGAGAGCCCCGCGCGGTGCATGAAGGCGCCGCCGCATTGCGCGGCGTATAGCGACAATAGTTTCGTTCCCGGGAAGTGCTTGCGCGTCGTAACCACGCGGCAGCCCCTGCGTCCGCGGGCGGCGGCCTCGACCATGCGTGCGGTGCGGGTCGCAATCCCCGAGCAGTACTCCATGATGTTTTGCGCGGTCTTGTAGCTTGCGTGAATGGCGCCTGCGGGACCCGAGACCTTCATGAAGGGGGTGCCTGCGGAAAGCTTTTGTCCGTCGCGGGCGGAGAGTTCCACCTCAAGTCCGAGCCTGCGAAAGAGCCGGGCCGCGGGTTCCGCCCCGCAGATCACCGCGTCTGCCTTGGGCCAGCAGGTGAGCGTACCGCTTTTGGAGTCGATGCCAAGAAGCCGCACGGTCAGATCGCCGTAGGGGATGTCCTCAGAAAGAACCGAGTCAAGGAAAGTGTCGGAGATAAAGTACATCGCAGAACGCGCCTCCTTTTAGAGGCGCAAAAAAGACAAACCGAACAAATCAATGGCGCACGCGCCCCGCGGGCGCCTGTTCGGCCCCCGGGGCTTGCGCTGAGGACGGGCTACTTGATGCCCGCTTTTCCGAGCACCTTGCGCGCGGATTCGGACTTCAGGCACTTGAGAAACGCCGCGACGTCGGCGTCTTTTTCAGCGCCCTGCACGACGAAGGCCGCCATTTCAATGGGAGCGTAGCCATCCGTGACGGGCATGACGCCGCCCAATTTGTCCTTGTTGCTCATGGCGGCCTGATAGTTCACAAAGCCCGCGTCGACTTCGGAGCGCAACACGTAGGAGACGACCTGCGGAACGCCCGAGACCTGCAGCAGCTTCGGCTTGATGGCGTCCTGCTCGGACTTGCCGCGGTTTGCGACCCACTCAAGCGCCGTGCGCCCGTAGATGGCCGCGCGGGCATCAGGATGCGCGATGCGGGAGACGGCCTTCGTGGCGAGATCGTCGGTTGACTTGATCATCACCCCCTTGCGCCAGACGAGCATCATGGGCGTCGTGCCAAGCATTTCGGTGCGCGAAAATTTCACGTCGGTCTTGATGCGCTTGAGAGTGTTGGTGTCGGAGATGACGACGTTGACGCCGCTGCCCGAGGCAATCTGCGCGAGCATCTGCCCGATGTTGCCGCCGTAGCTGCCCGAGACGGCAGCGCCCGTGTCCTTCTGGCAGACTTCGACGAGCTTCTTGACGACGGGCACGTAGCCCGCGCCCGTCGTGACGGTGGCGGCGGCAAAGGCGCCCGTGGCAGCAAGAGACAGGCTGATGGCGCCGGCGGCGGCGCTCAAAAAACGAAAGGTAGGCAAACGCATGGGAAAGCGGCTCCTCAAAAACAAATCGCAAACGAAGTCCCGTGCGTCCCCTGACTTTCTCTGGAGGCGGGCGCGGCGGGATGATGCCGCTATTCTAGATGGGGATAGCGGGAAAATCGACGCCGCCATGCGCCGCGTTGGGCCGCGTATACCAAGGAATAAACGTGGCGGTGCACTGCCGCCCGGTCTTTGGCCTCGTGCAGGACGAGGGTTTTCTTCTTTTCCTACCCCACCGCAAGAAAGCCCGCCGCGAGCACGGCGTAGCGCGCCGTCTTTCCGATCGCCGTCCACAGCAGCGCCGGCAGGAACCCCACCTTGAGCCACCCCGCGGCCAGAGGAATCACGTCGCCGATGACGGGCACCCAGGCAAGGGCAAGAGCGGGGGCGCCCCAGCGGCGCACGCGCGCAAGAGCCTGCGTTTCAGGGGCCTTTTTGGGAAAGTAGCGCCCGATCGCCCAGCTGGTCATGCTGCCCAGGGTGTTAAAGAGGCTTGCGCCCGCCACAAGCCAAAAGGCGCGCTCGGGCGTTGGCTGCGCGGCAAGCGACGCAATGAGAAGCGCCTCCGAACTTCCCGGCAGCAGCGTGGCGGACAAAAAGGCGGAGGCGCACACGGCCGCAAGCCCCGTGGAGCCCGAAAAAAGCGAAATGATGGAGGCAATCGTCGACATGCGGCCCAAGTGTAGACAAATGCGGGTTGCAGCGAGCAAGGCGGACCAAGGGCGCATGCATCGCACGCTTTTTGCAGGCCCCGGCCCGGTCGACGCGGGAAAAATCGCAGGCCGCGGGGCAATTGCCGATATACTGCGGGTGCCTTCAGAGCAATTCGAACCGACACAAAAAAGCGCCTTTTTTGCGCGACAGCGTCTTTTGGCCAAAGGCTGTTTCAACAAGCGCCCGGCGCTTTGCCGCGGACTTCCCCGAGCGGTTCTTCTTGCTGTTTTCTTTTTTGCAAAGCGGGCTTTTGCAAAAGGCCTGCAGGCGGCTTTTGCCCGGCGCTGGCCAGGTGAGAGAATTCAAACTCATGATTTCTAAGGAGGCGGCGCCATATCCCGCAGGCTGCGGCGCCGAGACTGGATGAAGTACCACTTTCCGATCGTCATCATCGATGAGGACTATCACTCGGAGAACGTCTCCGGGCTTGGCATCCGCGACCTGGCGCAGGCCATTGAGGCGCAGGATGTGGAGGTGCGGGCCGTGACGGCCTTCTCCGACCTCACGAGTCTTGCGCGGCAGGCAAGCAGAGCCTCGGCCTTCATCGTGAGCATGCACGACGACGATTTCGCGCGCCCCGACGAGGAGAGCCTCGTGGTGCAGGAGCTGCGCGACTTCGTGCACAAGGTGCGCGCCTCCAACCCCGACGTGCCGATCTTCCTTTACGGCGAGACGCAGACGGCGCCGAGCATCCCCAACGACGTCACGCGCGAGCTGCACGGCTTCATCAACATGTTTGAAGACACGCCCGACTTCGTGGCCCGCTACATCGTGCGCGAAGCCAAGGAATACCTCAAGAGCCTGCCGCCGCCCTTTTTCCGGGCGCTCACGCACTACGCCGCCGACAGCTCCTACTCCTGGCACTGCCCGGGGCACTCGGGGGGCGTGGCGTTCTTAAAAAGCCCCGTCGGGCAGATGTTTCATCAGTTTTTTGGCGAAAACATGCTGCGCGCCGACGTCTGCAACGCCGTCGAAGAGTTAGGGCAGCTGCTGGACCACACCGGGCCCGTGGCGAAGTCCGAGCAAAACGCCGCGCGCATCTTTGGCTGCGACAACCTCTTTTTCGTCACCAACGGCACGTCGACCTCCAACAAGATCGTCTGGAACTACACGGTCGCCCCGGGCGACATCGTGGTGGTCGACCGCAACTGCCACAAGTCGATCCTGCATGCAATCACGCTCACGGGCGCCATCCCCGTCTTTTTGATGCCCACGCGCAACCACTACGGCATCATCGGGCCGATTCCCCTTTCTGAATTTGAGTGGGAGACGATCGAAGAGAAGATCAAGCGCAATCCGCTTATTAAAAACAAGAACGCCAAGCCCCGGATTCTGACGATCACGCAGTCGACCTACGACGGCATCGTCTACAACGACGAGGTGATCAAGGCCAAGCTCGACGGGCGCGTCGACATCCTGCACTTTGACGAGGCGTGGCTGCCGCACGCGGCCTTCTCGCGCTTTTACGACAACATGCACGCCATCGACCGCAGCAAGGCGCGCACAAAGAAAAGCCTCGTGTTTGCCACGCACTCCACCCACAAGCTTCTGGCGGGCATCTCGCAGGCAAGCCAAATCTGCATTCAGGACTCGGAAACCGAGAAACTTGACCGCGCAAGCTTTAACGAAGCCTTCATGATGCACACGTCAACGTCGCCTCAGTACGCGATCATCGCTAGCTGCGACGTGGCCGCGGCCATGATGGAGGGGCGCGCAGGCACGGCGCTTGTTGAAGACTCCATTGCCGAGGCCGTGGACTTTCGCAGAGCCATGCGCGAGGTGGGCGTGAACTACCGCGACTGGTGGTTTACGGTCTGGGGGCCCGATGAAATTCCCAAGGAGGGCTTTGGCTCGCAGTCCGACTGGATGCTGCACGCAAACGAAGACTGGCACGGCTTTGGCGAAGTGGCTGAAAACTTCAACATGCTCGATCCGATCAAGGGCACGATCGTCACGCCCGGGCTCTCGGTCAAGGGCGACTTTGCCGAAACGGGCATTCCGGCTGCGGTGGTGACGAAGTACTTGGCCGAGCACGGCATCATTGTCGAGAAGACGGGCCTTTACTCGTTTTTCATCATGTTTACGATCGGCATCACCAAGGGCCGCTGGAACACGATGGTCACGGAGCTGCAGCAGTTCAAGGACGCCTACGACGACAACGCCCCCCTCTGGCACGTCATGCCGCGCTTTATCGCCGCCTTCCCGTCCTATGAGAATCTGGGACTGCGGGACCTCTGCCAGCAGATTCACGAGGTCTACCGCGCCTACGACGTGGCGCGGCTCACCACGCAGATGTACACCTCGGAAATGGTGCCTGCGATGCGGCCCACGGACGCCTACGCCAAGTACGCCCACGGCGAAGTCGACCGCCTGCCCATCGATGCGCTCGAAGGGCGCGTCTCGGCCGTGCTCTTAACGCCCTATCCGCCAGGAATTCCGCTTTTGGTGCCGGGCGAGCGCGTCAACGCCAAGATCGTTGAATACCTGCGCTTTGCGCGCGACTTCACGCGCCGCTTCCCCGGGTTTGAGAGCGACGTGCACGGGCTTGTGAAGGTCGCTGGCGACGACGGCGTCGTGCGCTACATGCTCGACTGCGTGCGCGAAGACGCATAAGACAACAAAAGATCAAATAAAGAAATAAGGCGCGCGCGTTTGTGCCTTTGCGGCCGGGCGCGCCGCCCGCAACCGTTTTCCTTTGAAAAATTAGAACATTCCAATTCGATCATGGCAATCAATCTCGTTTTGTTTGAAAAAACGCCCGTGACGGTGCTCGAAGTCGACGGCGGCGGCAAGTTTCTTGCGCGCCTTTTGACCAACGACGTCAGGAAAATCCCCGAAGGGGGCGTCGTGCGCGGCGTCATGATGAACGCCACGGGCGGCGTGATCGGGACGCCCTGGGTCGCCAGAGCCTCGCAAAACGCCTATGAGCTCATCCTTGCCTCTGAAAACGCCGATGCGCAGCAGGCCTGGGTGCGGCAGGTGAGCGCGGCCTTTGATGCGGAAGTCAAATCGGAAGAACTCTCGGGCTTTTATTTCGTGGGCACGCTCCCTGTCAAGGAAATCTCTCTTGCCGAGCACGGCTTTGTAAAGGCGCTGGGACTGCGTTTTGTCAACATGGGGTGGATCTGCCTTGCGGCGGGCCCCGCGCAGGCCGTGGGGGCGCTCTACGACAATCTCCTTGCCGCAGGCGCCAAAAAGGGCGAGCAGACAGGGTTTGACGCGCTTCGCATCTTCGCGCGCGAGCCTGCCCTGGGCCTTGAGCTCGACGAGGGATCAAGCCCCCTGGAGACGGGCTTGGAAGACGCGCTTGACTTCTCCGACCCCGAGCGCATTTTCATCGGGCGGGCGTTGACGGAGGCGCGCGCCAATGCGCGCCGCCATCTGCGCATGCAGCTTGTGGCCTTTGACGTTGCCTTTGACCCCTCGCTTTTAATCGAAGTGCCCGCGGTCGACGTCGACGGGACTCTTTACCCGTTGACGAGCATTGCGCGCGTGCCCGAAGGGCCCTTTACCGTGGGTCTGGTGCGCCTTCCGCTTGAAGTGGGCGTGGGTGATCGCGTGAAGACGGTCGTGCACACCGACCCCCGGGTCGTTTGCAACGGGGCCCTCGTGGTCGACCGGCAGATTTAAGGGCCCGCGGCAGGCTTTCCCTTCGTTTTTCTTCTTCTTTTGAAGACCATGGCAAGCAGCGTCTTTGATCTCTTCAAGGTGGGCATCGGCCCGAGTTCAAGTCACACCGTGGGCCCCATGCGCGCGGCGCTTGCCTTTGCGCGCGACGTGCAGCGCCGGGGCCTTCTTGAGCGCACCGCGCGCGTGTGCTGCGAGCTCATGGGAAGCCTGGGCGCAACCGGCCGCGGGCACGCAACCGACGCCGCGGTGATGCTTGGGTTGATGGGGTGCTCTCCGGCTGACGTCGATACCGAAGAGGCCAAGGCGCTTTTAAAGCGCGCGGCGGACACGGGCGAACTCGTTCTCGTCTCAAGCCGCCCGGTTGCCTTTGATCGGGAGCGCGACATCATTTTTTCGCCCGCAAAAGTGGCGAAGTTTCACACCAACGCCATGGAGCTGACGGCCGTTGATGCTGAAGGGTACGTGCTCTACGACCGGCGCTACTACTCGGTGGGAGGAGGCTTTATCGTTGCCGCAAGCCACGCCAACCCCGACGTCCCCGAGGTGCCGGGGCGGCTTTTGGCCGAAGCCTCCCGGGAGCTTCCCTACGCTTATAAAAATGCCCAGGAACTCATTGCGCACGCCGAGCGCGAAAAGACCACGATTGCGGCCATTGTCCGCGCCAATGAGCGCGTGCAGTTTGCAGACGACGAAATCAACGCAAAGCTCGATCACGTCTGGAGCGTGATGCAGGAGGCAATCGACCGGGGCCTTTCGGCCGAAGGGTTTTTGCCCGGGCCCCTGAAGGTCGAGCGGCGCGCCGCGGGACTTGCCCGCAGACTTCAAGGCCGCACGGCCGCGCAGGATCCCATGGTGGTGCTCGACTGGGTCAACGCCTGGGCCTTTGCCGTGAGCGAGGAAAACGCAAGCGGCGGGCGTCTTGTCACGGCGCCGACAAACGGCGCGGCGGGCGTCGTGCCCGCGGTTTTAAAGTACTTCACGACCTTTTTTGCCGCAGAGCGCGCCACGCCCGAAGCCGTGCGCGACTTCCTTCTGACGGCGGGCGCCATCGGGATGCTCTACAAGCAAAACGCCTCGATCTCAGGGGCCGAGGTGGGCTGCCAGGGCGAAGTGGGCGTTGCCTGCTCGATGGCCGCCGGGGCGCTTGCGGCCGTCTTGGGCGCTTCTCCCACTCAGGTTGAAAACGCTGCTGAAATCGGGATGGAGCACAACCTCGGCATGACCTGCGATCCGGTTGCGGGCCAGGTGCAGATTCCATGCATCGAGCGCAACGCGCTTGCCGCCGTCAAGGCGATCAATGCGGCAAGGCTTGCCATGAACGGCACGGGCAGGCACGTGGTGAGTCTTGATGCCGTGATGCAGACGATGTACGCCACGGGCCGCGACATGATGGAGAAGTACCGCGAGACAAGCCGGGGAGGCCTTGCGGTGAATTTCATCGAGTGCTAAAGAGCGTTTCGGGCCTCAAGGAGCGCTTTGTTTTCCGCAGACAGCCTGCTCTTTGCCGCGCAGGGCTTTCGCTGCCTGCGTGCGCGTTCGATAAAATTTCACTCTTTCATTGAGACAAGCCGCACTAATTCCCAAAAAATAACGGTATATTGTGCGGCCGCCCGAGCTTTATTTGCAAAGCCCTCAAAGCCCTTTTTTCACCGTCTTTTACCGTTTCACAACTTGTGCCCAACGGATGTAAACCGTGACCGCAAAGAAGATTTATCTGCGCAGCTTCGGCTGCCAAATGAACGACTACGACTCTTCGCGCCTGCTTGATTTGATGGCAGCCGAAGGCTACGCGCGAACCCCAAATCCTGAAGAAGCCGACCTCATCGTCGTCATCACCTGCTCGATTCGCGAGAAGGCCCAGGAAAAGACCTTCTCAGACTTGGGGCGCATCCGCGAAATCAAACGAGCCAACCCCGCCGTGCGCGTGGCCGTAGGCGGCTGCGTCGCCTCTCAGGAAGGCCGCCGCGTGCTCTCGCGCGCGCCCTGGGTCGACGTGGTCTTCGGGCCCCAGACGCTGCACAGACTGCCGCACCTTTTGGCCCTGCGGGAAAAAACCGGCAGGCCGCAGGTTGACATCTCCTTTCCCGAGATCGAAAAGTTCGACTGCCTGCCCGAGCCCTGCGCGCACGGGGCGGCCGCCTTCGTTTCCATCATGGAGGGCTGCAGCAAGTACTGCTCCTACTGCGTGGTTCCCTACACGCGCGGCACGGAAATCAGCCGCCCGATGATGGACGTGCTGGTCGAGTGCGCGCAGCTTGCCTCCCAGGGCGTCAAGGAAATTACGCTGCTAGGCCAAAACGTCAACGCCTATCAGGGCCGCGCGCCGGACGCAAAATCAACGGCCGACTTCGCGCTTTTGCTTGAGTACGTGCACGACATTCCGGGAATTGAGCGCATCCGCTACACGACAAGCCACCCCAAGGAGTTCTCCGACCGTTTGATTGCGGCCTACGCAAAGCTTCCCAAGCTTGCCAACCACGTGCACCTGCCGGTGCAAAGCGGCTCGGACCGGATCCTCGCCGCCATGAAGCGCGGCTACACGCACGACTGGTACCTTGAGCGCGTCGCGCGCCTGCGCGAGGTGCGGCCCGACATTTCGATTGCCACCGACTTCATCGTGGGCTTTCCGGGGGAAACCGAAGAAGACTTCGAAGAGACCATGCGCTTGATTGACGAGGTGGGGTTTGACGCAAGCTTCTCCTTTGTCTATTCCAAGCGCCCGGGCACGCCCGCGGCCTCTTACGCCGACGAGACGCCGCGAGAAGTAAAGCTTGCCCGTCTGCAGCGCCTGCAGGCGGTGATTGACGACAATGCCGCCGCCATTTCGCGCTCGATGGTGGGCGGGGTCGAGCGGTGCCTAGTGTTTGGCGAGGCCAAAAAGGGGGGCGGCATGTTGTCTGCTCGCACCGACAACAACCGCGTCGTGAATTTTCCCGGGGATGCCTCTCAAATCGGGCGCATGGCCGACATCCGCATCACGGAAGTCTTCCCGCACACGCTCGGGGGCGAACTCGTTCACAAGGACTCCCGCGCATGACCGAGAAAACGCTTCAGTTTGCCTTTGACTGCACGGCGGGCGAGCTTGCCGCGCTGGTCGGGCCGCTTGAGGAAAACTTAAGGCAGATCGAGCACGCCTTTGACGCCCGCATCAGGCGCCGCGGCGCGCATTTCTTGATTGAGGGCTCCCAGGCCCGGCAGGCGATGAACGTGCTTGAGATGCTTGCCGCACGCGTGCACGCGGGAGACGAAATCACGATCAACGACGTGCAGATGAGCGTTGTCTCCGAGCAGTCGGGGGCGGCTTTGGATGACGGCGAGGGGCGCTATGCGCTCAAAACCCGCCGCAGCGGCCTGCAGCCGCGCACGCCGGGGCAAAAGCGCTATCTGTCGGCGATCATGAATACCGACGTCACCTTTGGCGTGGGGCCTGCGGGCACGGGCAAAACCTATCTTGCGGTGGCCGCGGCCGTCGACGCCTACGAGCGCGATGCGGTCGAGCGCATCATCCTGACGCGGCCCGCCATTGAGGCGGGCGAGCGGCTGGGATTTCTTCCCGGAGACCTCGTGCAGAAGGTCGATCCCTATCTGCGTCCCCTTTATGACGCACTTTTTGATCTTTTCGGCTTTGAAAAGACGCAGCGCTTGATCGAAAGGCAGATCATTGAGATAGCGCCGCTTGCGTTCATGCGCGGCAGAACGCTCAACAACGCCTTCGTGATTCTTGACGAAGCGCAGAACACGACGATCGAGCAGATGAAGATGTTTTTAACGCGCATCGGCTTCGGGACGCGCGCCGTGATCACGGGGGACGCCACGCAGATCGACCTGCCGCGGGGCGTTGCAAGCGGCTTGAAGCACGCCTGCAACGTGCTCGAGGGCGTGCGCGGCATTTCCATCGTGCACTTTACGACCGACGACGTCGTGCGCCATCCTCTGGTGGGAGCGATCGTGCGCGCCTACGAAGCTTGGGAGGCGGCGCACCAGGAGCCTTCGCATAAAAGGCGCGGGCCGCAGGGCCAGGAGCGGGCGTCGCGAGACTGAGGATACCGATTGACGATCGCCCGCCCGAGGCCGCCCGATTAAAAACAATTGTCAAAGACAACTGCAATCTCTAATACGCAAAAACGCACAGGCCGCCGCTCTTTCTGACGGCCAAGGAGTACAAGCATGAGACCGAACAACGAGAACCACGACGGCTTTGAAGCCGCGGCGCCCGAGGCGGCCGCCTCCGATCCCGTTGTTAAAGAGCCCTCCATGGAGGGAGAAGAGCCCGCTGCAGGCCGCAGGCCGGCCAAGCCCGCCGCAAGGCCCACGCTTGACGTGGTCTTCAAGCGCGGCGAGGGCGTTGTGCAGCGGCTGCCCTCGCGCCGCGTGATGACCCATTGGATGCTCTCGGCCCTGGATCGCCCGGCGGAGATTTCCGTGCGGTTTGCAAGCGTCGAGGAGGCGAGCGACCTTAACAAGACTTATCGCGGCAAGGACGGCCCGACCAATGTGCTCACGTTTGACTACCAGCACGAGCCCGTGGTGGAGGCCGACATCGTGATTTGCCTTGACGTCGTCGAGCGCGAGGCGCGCGAGCAGTTCAAGCGCTTTCAGGCGCATCTTGCGCACCTCTTGATTCACGGCGTGCTCCACGCCCAGGGGTGGGATCACGAAACCGACGAGCAGGCCGAGAAGATGGAGGCGCGCGAGGCCGAAATCATGCTCTCGCTCGGATTTGAAAATCCCTACTACGACGTGGCGCAGCGCCACTAGCCCAAGGGGAAAGGGACGGGAAAAAGCGCCGGACGGGAAGCGCCCTGCAACAGGCGCGTCCGCGCGCTTTGAGCCTTTGACGCCGCTTTTGAGCTTGAACGGCGCCGCCCGCCCTGCGCCCCCCGAGCGCGGCCGCACGCGCCAGCGTCTTTTTTGCTATTCTCAAAGAACAGGTCAACTCTTACCGGCGCAAACCCAATTGCCGCCGGCATCTATGCAAGATCAACCACACTGTTCGAACGAATCCGCCGACGGTGATCGGCAAACCATCAAACGCGGCCTTTTGAGCCGCCTTCGCGCGCTTTTTCACACCGAGCCCACCACGCGCGAGGAATTCACCGAAACCCTGCACCGCGCCTACGGGCAGAAGCTCTTTGACGCCGAAGCGCTCAACATGATGGAGGGCGCTCTGGAGGTGGGCGAGCTCTCCGCCGTCGACCTCATGGTGCCGCGCGCACAGATCGAGGCAATCGACATCACCGAGCCGCAGGAGGTGTGGCTGCCCAAAGTCATCGCCCGCGGCCATTCGCGCTTTCCCGTGATTGAAGGCGACATGGATGTGGTCAAGGGCATCCTGCACGCCAAGGATCTGCTGCGGCTTTTCATCGATCCCGCCTACGACGTGCGCGCGCATCTGCGCCCGGCGCGCTACATCCCCGAAACCCAACCCCTGAACGTGGTGCTGCGCGACTTTCGCGCCACGCGCAACCACATGGCGCTTGTCATCGACGAGTTCGGCTCCATCTCGGGGCTCATCACGATCGAAGACGTCATTGAGCAGGTGGTGGGTGAAATCGACGATGAATTTGACAGCGTCAACCCCGACAAGGACAACATCCTCGTGGTCGACCCCGAGCACTGGCGCGTGAAGGCCGAGACCTATCTCGATCAGTTCAACGAATTTTTCGGCGTCAACCTCACCGACGACTACTGCGAAACCGTGGGCGGCATGGTGACGGACCGCTTTGAGCACGTTCCTCACCGCGGCGAGACGATTGAAATCGACGGCTTTCGCTTCAAGGTGCTCACGGCCGACGAACGGCAGGCGCACCTGTTCCTCGTTGAAAAGCTGGTCTCGGCCGCCGGAAACGCCAAGCCCTCGGCCGAAGCCGCCAACGACGACGTGAAGGCGCCCGCACAGGCGGCTTCCTAACGCAAACAAAGGGGAGCGATTCGTGCAAATCGAGGAGATGCGCGCGCGCATCAAGGCCTTTGCGTCATCTTCCGTGCCTTCTTTTTTCTCGGGCACTGCTGCGGCCGCGTTTGCGGCCCTCCTTCTGGGCGCGCTGGGCGCGGCGGGCTTTGCCCCCTTTTCGTTTCCCGCGGCGCTTGCCGCCTCAACGGCGGGGCTTTTTTGGCTTGCGGCCGCTGCGGCAAAAGACGGCCGCATTCTGCGCGGAGCGATTCTGGGGCTAGCCTGGGGCGCGGCGTACTTTTCGCTGGGCCTTTCCTGGACCTATCACTCGATGCACGTCTACGGGGGCGTGCCGGCCGTGCTGGCAGCCCTGGGGGTTGTGGCGCTTGCCCTTTTGCTCTCGCTTGTGCCCGCGGCGGTGTGCGCCGCAGCCTGCGCCATAAGGGCCTCGCGCGCGGCGACGCTCGTGTTGATCCTGCCCGGGCTCTGGTGCCTGGGGGAGCTTTTTCGCGGCTCCTGGGTGATGGGCTTTGGATGGCTCTCGACGGGATACGCCTGGAGCGGGACGCTCTTTGACGTCTGGGCGCCGGTCTGGGGCGTCTACGGCACGGGGCTTGTGGTCAATGTTTTGATCGGCACCATCCTTGTGCTTCTTGCCCCGTACGACAAAAAGAAGGTGGTGCTGCGCTCGGCGACCGCCATATTTGCGGGCGGCCTTGTTCTGGGCACCTTTGCCCTTGGTTTGGTGAAGTGGTCGGCGCCTGCGGGCTCGATCGAAGTGCGCCTCGTGCAGCCCGATCTTCCCATCGCCATGGGGCTCACGCCAAAGATGCAGGAGCAAAGAGCGGCGCGCGTGCTTGCCATGAGTAGCCGCAGTGCCCTCGGGGGCGCGCTTGATCTCATCGTCTGGCCCGAGGGCGTCTTTGGCTACCCCGTGCAGCGGCTTGGCGCAAAGACGGGCTTGATGCCCTTGACGGCGGCGCAGGCAACGGGCGCGGCGGTGCTCTATAACGGCTTTGGCGAGCGCGCGCCGGGTGCGGGCGTTACAAACTCGCTGTGGCTTGCAAGGGCGGCGGGCGAGGGCGCAACAGCGCAGCCTGCGCAGGAAATCTATCAGAAGCACCATCTGGTGCCCTTTGGCGAATTCATCCCCCTTGGCTTTGGCTGGTTTGTCAGGGCGCTGGGAATCCCCATGGCCGATCAGACACGAGGGCCCGTGCCTTCGAGCCCGGCTCTCGTGATTGAGGGCGCGCAAGGGGCGCTTTCGATTTGCTACGAAAACATGTTTGGCGAAGAGCTGCGCCGCTGGTGGGATGCGGGAGATCCGCAATTTATCGTCAACGTGGCCAACCTGGGGTGGTTTGCGCCGCGCGTGACGGGACAGTTCACCGCCATGAGCGCCATGCGCGCCAGGGAGACCGCAAGGCCCTTCATAGAGGTGATCAACAATGCGGGCTCCGCGCTCATCGGCCCCGACGGGCGCGTGGAGCGCGAGGCGGCAAGCGGCGCGCAAAACCTCGATTTAAAGCTCACCCTGTACAAAGGGCCTCCGACGTGGTTTGTGCGCTTTGGCAATGTGCCGGCAGCAGCCGCAGCCGTCATCTTCCTGGCCCTCGGGGCTGTTTTGGCCATGAGGCGGCGCCGGGCGGACGCGCGAAAAATCCCGGGTTTGAGCTGAAGTTGATCTGATAAAATCGGAACCTTTCAATTTTCGGGCCTTTTTTCAAAGGGCCGGGTCAGGGTGCGCGCGCAAAAATCAAGGCGCTTGCGGCCTTTTTTGCGGCCCCTGTCGTGCGGCAGGCCGCCGGCTTTTTCTATCTTGTCGTTTCTATGATTACTTTTCAGGAAGTGATCCTGCGTCTGCAGGACTATTGGAACAAACAGGGCTGCGCGCTGCTGCAGCCCATTGACATCGAAGTCGGTGCCGGCACTTCGCACACGGCCACATTTCTTCGCGCGCTCGGCCCCGAGCCCTGGCGCGCGGCCTACGTGCAGCCCTCCCGTCGTCCCAAGGACGCCCGCTACGGCGAAAACCCCAACCGTCTGCACCAGCACCATCAGTACCAGGTGGTTTTAAAGCCCAGCCCCGTCAACATCGTGGACCTCTATCTGGGGTCGCTCAGAGCGCTTGGCATCGACACCGAAGTCAACGACGTGCGCTTTGTCGAAGACAACTGGGAGAACCCGACGCTCGGCGCCTGGGGTCTTGGCTGGGAAGTCTGGATGAACGGCATGGAGGTCACGCAGTTTACGTACTTCCAGCAGGTGGGCGGGCTTGAATGCAAGCCGATCACGGGCGAAATCACCTACGGGCTTGAGCGCCTGACGATGTACCTGCAAAACTGCGACAACGTCTTTGACCTCGTCTACACCAACTGGACCGACGGCTTGGGACGCGAGCACGTGCTCACCTACGGCGACGTCTTCCATCAGAACGAAGTCGAGCAGAGCCACTACAACTTCGAGGCAAGCGATCCCGAGAAGCTCTTTGCGCAGTTTGACTACTTTGAGGGCGAGGCAAAGCGCCTGATGGAATTGAAACTCGCGCTTCCCGCCTACGAGATGGTGCTCAAGGCCGGCCACACCTTCAACCTGCTTGACGCCCGCGGCGCGATCTCGGTCACCGAGCGCGCGGCCTACATCGCGCGCATCCGCAACTTCAGCCGCGCGGTGGCCCAGAGCTACTACGACGCCCGCGAACGGCTGGGCTTCCCGATGCTCAAGAGCGCGCAGTAGAGGCTCCCCTGGCTCCAAAGAAGAATTTGTACAGATTTTCGAGTGGTGTAAAAAAGAAAAATGACCAGTCTTCTTGTTGAACTGCAAACCGAAGAGCTGCCGCCGAAGGCGCTGAAGAAACTTTCGGCCGCTTTTGCCGACGGCGTGATGAAGTCGCTTGCCGCAAGCCGCATCCTGGGCGAGGGCGCGCAGATGACGCCCTACGGCTCGCCGCGGCGCATGGCGGTGCTGGTGACGAACGTGCTCGAGAAGTCGCCCGACGAAGCGTTCACGCAGCGCCTCGTGCCCGTGAAGGTGGGGCTTGACGCCGAGGGGAACCCGACGGCTGCGCTTGTAAAAAAGATGAAGACGCTTGGCATCGAGTGCGCGGTGAGCGACTTGAAGCGCGTCAACGACGGCAAAAACGAGCAGCTCGTCTACGAGGGCGTGCGCGCGGGGCTTCCCGTGGCGCAGGCCGTGCAAAAGGCGCTCGAAGAGTCCGTCAAGGCCCTTCCGATTCCGAAGGTCATGAACTATCAGCTCGCCGACGGCGTGACGACCGTGCAGTTCGTGCGCCCTGTGAAGCACCTCGTGGCGCTCTACGGGAGCAACATCCTTGACGTGCACATGTTTGGCCTGAAGGCCGGCCGCACGACGATGGGGCATCGCTTTCATACCCACGCGCCCATCGAGATTGCCGAGGCTGACGACTATGCCCGCACGCTTCTTGAAGAGGGCAAGGTGATTGCAAGCTACGGAGAGCGGCGCGAGAAGCTCGTCTCGCTCTTGGAGGCCGCAGCCGCGCGCGAAGGCGGCACGCTCATTGCGCCCGAAGACCTGATCGATGAGACGAATTCGCTCACCGAGTGGCCCGTGGTCTACGTTTCCGAATTTGAAGAGAAGTACCTTGCGGTCCCCGAAGAGTGCCTCATCCTCACGATGCAGACCAATCAGAAGTACTTCCCGATGCGCGACAAGGCGGGCAAGCTCATGAACCGCTTCTGCCTTGTCTCGCACATCGAAGCCAAGGACGGGGGCGCGGCCATTATCGCCGGCAACGCCCGCGTCGTGCGCGCGCGTCTTGCCGACGCGGAATTCTTCTACAAGCAGGACTGCCAGACGAAGCTTGCCGACCGCGTCGAAGGCCTCAAGCACGTGGTCTATCACAACAAGCTCGGCAGCCAGGCCGAGCGCATGCAGCGCGTGCGCGCCATCGCCGGCTCCGTGGCCGACATGATCGGCGCAGACCGCGCGCACGCCGAGCGCGCGGCGATGCTTGCCAAGGCCGATCTGCGCACCCTGATGGTGGGCGAATTTCCCGAACTGCAGGGCATCATGGGCGAGTACTACGCCCGTCACGACGGCGAGCCCGCGGACGTGGCGCTTGCCATTCGCGAGCACTACGAACCGCGCTTTGCGGGCGATGCGCTCCCCTCGACCCCGGTGTCGATTGCCGTGGCGCTTGCCGACAAGCTCGAGACTCTTTCGGGGATGTTCGGCATCGGACAGACGCCCACGGGCGACAAGGACCCGTTTGCGCTGCGCCGCCACGCGCTCGGGGTGCTGCGCATGATCATTGAAAAGGATCTCGAGGTGTCGCTCGATGCGCTCGTGCACACGGCCTTTGCGGTGGAAACGGGCGTGGCGGGCGTCAAGGACGCCTCGGCCGAGCTTCTTGACTTCTTCTTTGACCGCCTGCGCGTGATGATGCGCGATGCGGGCTACACGGCCCAGGAGGTCGATGCGGTGCTTGCCCTGCGCGACATGCGCATCCGCCAGACGCCCAAGCGCCTTGAGGCCGTGCGCGAATTCATGCAGCTGCCGGAGGCCGAAAGCCTCACGGCGGCCAACAAGCGCATCGGCAACATCCTCAAGAAGGCCTCGGGCGAGAATCTTGCCGAAGTCAATCCCGAGCTTTTGACCGAGAAGGCCGAGAAGGCGCTTTTTGATGCGCTCGGCGACCATGAGCCCATTGCGAAGCTTCTCTTTGAAAAGGGAGAGTTTGAGGCGATGCTCGCGTCTTTGACGCCTCTTAAGGACGCCGTCGACGCCTTCTTTGCCGACGTGATGGTCAACTGCGAAGACGCCGCCGTCCGCGCCAATCGCCTGGCGCTTCTCAAGCGCCTCTATGTTCTGATGAACCGCGTGGCGGAACTGTCGCGCCTTGCGAAATAGGCGGCAAAGCCTGCGAGCGTCCCTTTAAAGGGGCGCTCGCGTACGAAGTTTTGCAAGTCTTTTTTCGTCAGACGAGGCGGCAAGGCTGTCAAAAGGCTGCCGAAAGGCTGTCACAAGGCATCAACAGCGGGTGCGTCCGGAATGGAAATTTTTCGTTGCGGACGCGCCCTTTTTGTTTTTCAAGCACACTGAAGGATTTCCCGTCGTGTCCGCCATCCGTGGTTTTCTCTTTTACCTTGTCTTTGCCGTCACGGTGATTCCGGCGGCGCTCTCCATTCTCATTGCCTGGCCCGTGACTTCCTCCGAGTGGCGCTACGACCACATCGGCATCGTCTGGGTGCGCTTCATGGTGAAGGCCCTTGAGGTGATCTGCGGCGTGAAGTGCCGCGTGCTGGGCTTGGAAAATATTCCCCGCGACGGGCGGCAGCTTGTGGTCTTAAGCAAACATCAGTCGGCCTGGGAGACGCTCTTTTTGCCCGCCTACCTGCCCAACCGCATGGGATTTGTCTACAAAAAGAGCCTGCACTGGATTCCGTTTTTCGGCTGGGCGCTGAAGTCGATGCGCATGATTGCCATCGACCGGCGCGAGGGGCGCTCCTCTTATCAAATCTTTCGCAGCCGCGGCGAAGTTTTTCTCAAGCGCGGCTGGTGGGTGATCCTCTTTCCCGAAGGCACCCGCACCAAGCCAGGCGCCCGGACGACCTACAAAACCGGGGGCACGCGCTTTGCCTGCTCGCTTGGCGTCGACATCCTGCCCGTGGCGCTCAACTCCGGCCGCCTGTGGCCGCGCAACAGCATCGCCAAGAAGCCGGGCACGATCACGGTGAGCTTCGGTCCCGTGATTTCAACCAAGGGGCGCGAGCCCCATGAGGTCAACGAGGAAGTCGCGCGCTGGATTGAAGACGACATCAAGCGCTGGGATACGCAATAGGGCGCGGCAATCGAGCATGAAAAAAGAGTTCGAGCGCACCCAAAAGGAAACGCAAAGGGAGGGACCATCCGTGACAGAACTTGAGAGCAAGCTCTCCGCGGGCCGGGCGCATCAATTTCAAAGAGCCCGCGCAATCCCCGCGAGAGCGCGAAGAAGCGTCCTCTGGCGCGCCGGCAGCTGGGTTGAGGTCACCGACGACCTCTCCGACAAGGAACTTTTTATGCGCATCCTCGAAGCCGTGCGCATCGGGGGCCGCAAGAACATGGGCTTGATCGTGCGCGGAGGCTTCGCGCGCCTTGCCATTCCCGTCACGGAGTCGCCTGACTCCGTCACGACCTACCTTGCCGAGCACATTGCCTGGGTGAGAAAGACCGCTGCAAAACAAAAGAAAAACGCCGAGCAGCGCAAAGCCTGCGGGTGCGATCCCCGCATCGGAGGCCACGTCTACTTTCAGGGAGAGCGCTACGCGGTGCTCGAGGGCGACCAGACGGGGCGCTACGTTCTTGATGAGAAGGCCCGCACGCTTGCAATCGCCCCCTGTACGGGCGTCGGGGGGCTTGAGGCAGATGAAGAAGTCAAGGCGCGCATTGCCTTCTGGTTGATTGAGAAGTTCAAGGACCTGGTCTACGAGATGCAGCAGGATCTGCAATGCGAAATGGGGATCAGGGCTTTGGGCATGGCAAGCGTCTCAAGCGCGAGCAGCCGCTGGGGGTCGTGTTCGACCGACGGGCGCATCAGGCTCAACTGGCGCCTTGTCTGCCTGCCGAGCCGATTGATGAACTACGTGTTCGTGCACGAGCTCGCGCACCGGCGCCACTTCAATCACTCGCCGCAGTTCTGGGACCTCGTGCGGCGCTTTGATTTGGATGCCGACATCAACCGCAGGGAGATTGGGCGTTGGAGTCCCGACTGGGTTTTCCCGGGCCGTGCTCCCGCGGCCTCGATCATGCAAAAGCTTCAAAAAGAAAGCGGCTTGAGCGATCGGCGGTTTGATTTGAGCGTCTTCAAGCCTGTCGAAGAGCAGGGGCTCGGCGAGGGTCGGGAGCAATGGCGGAAAACACGGGACGATCTCGCCGAAATGCTCGGCTTTCTCATGGGCTGGTTTGATGAACAGGAGAAGATGCGTTAAAAATGAGGGATAACCCTTAAAATCGAGGGTGCGGAACTTGCCTTCGCTATTCAATTTAGGTATAACGCTAGTGCATCTTCTTGATTCGCTCGGTGGTTGGACACCAGGGGTTGCGGATTTTAGAGCGGTGCCGCCGGTGGGACGCAGGGTTGACTCGTCTGACTCGTTTGACTCGTGTGTGACTCGACACGTACCCTCGACCGGCGCTGAGACTCCCCGAAAAGGGATCTCTCCTGAAGAAACTTTTACGTCTCGTTTCGGCCGGCCGCCGCAGCGAGACTTTTTTTTTCGCGGCTGCGCGTCGTGCGGGGCCTGACGCAAAAAAAGGACATCAGAAGAACACTAAAAGGCATCAGGGAAAATACTGATGCGCACGGAATAGGGCCGCCTGCGGGCGCAGAGCCCTCAAAGCGCGAAATTGGCCCTGAGTGCGTGTGCTAGAGTGTCGGTGTGAAAAAGTGGGGGAAAGTGGGGCAAACATCCCGGCCGGGCTTTTTGCCCCTCTTTCAACGCTCTTTTTTCGTCGGTGCGGGCGCGGTTTTTGTGCGGGGAGAGGCTGTGCGCGCATCCTTTGTCAGCTGCAATCTCGGGCCATTTACGTGTTTCAGGGCACATCACTTTTATCGCTTGACAGCAAAGGGCGCATGACGATGCCAAGTCGCCATCGGGAGCTCCTTGCCCGCGAGTGCGCCCTGCAGGTGACCGTGACGCGCCACCCCGACGGGTGTCTGCTTGTGTATCCGCGCGACGTTTGGGAAAACCGCCGCGAGGCGCTCGCAAAGCTTCCCTATGCCGCGCGCGTGCTGCAGCGAATTGTTTTGGGCAGCGCCGTCGACCTCACGATCGACGCGGCCGGGCGCCTTCTCATTCCAGCCGATCTGCGCGCGCTTGCGGGCATCGGCAGGGAAGTGGCGCTCGTGGGGCTCGGAGAGCACTTTGAGCTTTGGGACGCCGCGGCGCTTGCCCGCCATGAAGAGCAGGCGCTTGCCGCGGGCATCGAGGCCGCAGCCGGCGGCTTTCAGTTTTAGCTTCGGGGGCGGAGATGATTGAGAACGATCTCAAGACCCCGGGGCGCGAACAGAACCAAGCGCAACGAGCGCCCAAGGACGGCAGCCAAACCCCCGGCACCTGTCTGAGCCCGTCTGCGGCCTTTGTGCACCGCTCGGTGTTGGCCGAAGAGGCTCCGCGGGCCGTGGCGGGAGCAGTTCCTGAGGGCGCGGCCGGCGCCGACGGTGTTTACGTCGACGCAACCTTCGGCCGCGGCGGACACAGCAGGCGGCTTCTTGCGCTTTTGTCTCCCGCGGCAAGGCTCTACGCCTTTGACCGCGACGCCCAGGCCGTGGCTGCGGCCGCTTCAATTGACGATCCCCGCTTTGAAATCATTCACGCGCCCTTTTCGGCCATGGCCCGGGAGCTTGCGAAGCGCGGCGTTTTTCACGTCGACGGGGTTCTCATGGACATCGGCGTCTCAAGCCCCCAGATCGACGATCCCGCGCGCGGCTTTTCCTTTCGCTTTGACGGGCCGCTTGACATGCGCATGGACACAAGCTGCGGCATGACGGCCGCAGAGTGGCTCGCAAAGGCTGACGCCGCCGAAATTGAATTCGTGCTTCGCGAGTACGGCGAAGAGCGCTTTGCCCGCAGCATTGCGCGCGCCATCGTCAAGGAGCGGGCCTCCCGCCCCTTTACCCGCACCAGGCAGCTTGCGGACTTTGTCGCTCACTGCGTCGGGCGCTCGGCCAAGGACGCGGGGCAGCATCCGGCCACGCGCACCTTTCAGGCGATCCGCATCCGCATCAACGGCGAGTTGGATGAACTTAAAAGCGCGCTCAATGAAGCCGGAGCTCTGTTAAACGAGGGCGGCAGGCTCGTCGTCATCAGCTTTCATTCGCTCGAAGACCGCATCGTCAAGCGCTTTTTTGAAATGGGAGCACACCCCGAGCGCGCGATCGACGCGCGCATTGCGCTTAAGGCAAGCGACCTTCCCGCCCCCTTGTGGCAGTCCTGCACGCGCGTGCGCGCAGGCAAAGCCGAGTGCGAGGCCAATCCGCGGGCGCGCAGCGCCGTCATGCGCTGCGCCCTGCGCACGGCCCGCTCCTGGCCCGAGTCTGCAGAGACTTGCGATTTGGCCGGAGGCGCGCCATGAAAAACGCCCTGGCTTTTTTTAGCGAACGGCTCTTGTTCGTGATGGCGCTCGTCTCGGCCGTGGTGCTTCTTTTAAGCGCCGGAGCCCTTGTCACCACGCAGTACCGCGTGCGGCTTTTGTTTGTGGAAATTGAGCGCGCCAACGACCTCACGCGCAGGCTCTCGGACGATTCAAGCCAGCTTGCGCTTGACCTCTCGAAGGCGGCGCTGCCTGCGGCGGTGAGCCGCCGGGCGCGCGAGATGGGCTTTGCGCCTGCGGGCGTCAACAACACGGTGCTCCTTGAAGTGGCTCCCATGGCGCTCATTCAGGGCCATATGGAGGTGCGCAAATGACGCTCTCCGAGCTCTTTGAGGGACTGTGGATCATCACCCGCGACAAGGTGCGCGCCTTCTGGCGCGAGGACAACACCCCAAAGCGCAGCCACCGCCACGGCGGGGAAGAGGCACTTCTCCTCGTGCCGATTCCGGCCGGGTGCAGCAAGCTTGTCTTCTTTTTGTTTTTCGCGGCCCTGGTCTGCGTCGTGCTGAAGGCCTTTTGGCTGCAGTGCGGCATTTCGACCGACTTTTTGAAAAAGCAGGGCGAAGCGCGCTATGCGCGCACGCTGCCCGTGCCCGCGCAGCGAGGCCAAATTCTGGACTGCAACGGCGTGGTGCTTGCTTCGACCATTCCGGCACGCAGCGTCTGGGCCGATCCCGAAGAGGCGCTCAAGCTCACGAAGGCCGATTTTGAGAAGCTAGGGGCGGTCCTTGAGACCGATCCGCGCGAAATTTACGAGACGATTCTTGCGAGAAAAAACAAGAGCTTCGTTTACATCGACCGGCAGCTCGATCTTGAGCAAGGCGAGGCGGTGCGCGCGCTGCAGCTCAATGGCATTCACGTGAGCAACGAAGTGCGCCGCAACTATCCCGACGGCCCGATTTCCGCGCACGTCGTGGGCTTTACCGACAACGACAACAACGGGCGCGAGGGAATTGAACTCGCAGACAACGCGGCGCTTGCGGGCAAGCAGGGTTCGCGGCGCGTGATCCGCGACCGGCTCGGGCGCATCGTTGAAGACATCTGGGTCAAGGAAGGCGAAGTGGGAAGCGACGTCGTGCTCTCCATCGACTCGCGCCTGCAGTTTATTGCCTACAAGTCTCTGGCTGCGGCCATCGAGCGGCATGAGGCGAAGGCTGGCGCCGTGCTCGTTGCCGACGTGCGCACGGGCGAAGTGCTCGCCATGAGCAGCTTTCCCACCTACGACCCCAACTCAAGGCGCGTGGTGAACTTTGAAAACATCCGCAACCGCGTCATCACGGACACCTTTGAGCCGGGCTCGACGATGAAGCCCTTTGCCATTGCCAAGGCGCTTGACCTGGGAATCGTGCGGCCTGATACGCTGGTGCAGACTGCGCCAGGGAAACTGACGATCGGCGACAGAACGATTGGCGACACCCACGACTACGGCATGATCACGGTAAGCCAGGTCGTGGCCAAGTCTTCCAACATCGGCACGAGCAAGATCGCCCTTGAGATGAGCCCCGAGACGCTCTGGAACATGTACTCGGCCCTGGGCTTCGGGCAGGCCCCGGAGGTGGAGCTGCCCGGCGCCGCAAGCGGGCGGCTTCGCCCCGCAAAGTCCTGGCGGCCCATCGAGCAGGCGACGATTTCCTACGGGCACGGCATTTCGGTGTCGCTGCTGCAGCTTGTGCGCGCCTACACGGCGCTTGCCCGCAACGGCGACGTGATCGACCTCACCTTCAAGCGCACCTACACGCCCGCCGCGGGCAAGCAAATCTTTCGGCCCGAAGTGGCCCGCCAGATGCGCTCGATGATGACCCAGACCGTGCAGGCCGGAGGCACCGCGCGGCGCGTTTCCGTCGAGGGCTACACGATTGCGGGCAAAACGGGCACGGCCAACAAGATTGAAAACGGCGAGTACGTCGACAAGTACGTGGCGAGCTTCGTGGGCATGGCCCCGGCCGGGCAGCCGCGCATCATCGTGGCGGTGATGGTCGACGAGCCCACCCGCGGCAGCCACTACGGCGGCACGGTTGCAGCCCCCGTCTTCAACGAGGTGGCCTCTAGCGCCCTGCAGTTGATCGGCGTGCACCCGGATGCGCTCAATTTCGGCGCAGCGCCGGGCATTTTGGTAAAGGGTTTGAGAAATGACTAAGGCGCTCGAGGGCGCTCTCGCCGGCGCAGGCGCAGCACTGGATGCGGCCTGCGAGAGCATCAAAAGAGAATTAAAGGACGACATCTGCCGGCAGACCGTGATGTGGCTTAAGGCCGCGGCGCCCGCGGGCGCGCGCATCAAAATCGACTCGCGCACGATCGAGCAGGGAGACGTCTTTGCCGCCATCCGCGGCGGCAGCGTCGACGGGCTTTCCTACGCGCAGGTGGCGGCCTCCCGCCACGCCTCGGCCATGCTCGTTGAAGAGCGCGACGACGTGCTCGGCAAAAACGCGGGACTGCCCGTGCATGTGGTGCCGGGCTTAAAAGACCTCTTGGGCGAAATCGCCTCCCTCTTTTACGGCGAGCCTTCGCGCCATATGCGGGGCGCGGCCGTCACCGGCACCAACGGCAAGACGAGCGTGAGCCACTGGACGGCCGATGCGCTCACGCGGCTGCACCACCCCTGCGCCGTGATCGGCACGATCGGCACGTCGCTCGCGGGCAAGGCGCTCGACGCCCCGCCCTTGACGACGCCGGACGCGGCAAGCCTGCAGGAAATTCTCTTTGAAGCCTATGAAAAGGGCGCGCAGGCCTTTGCCATGGAGGCAAGTTCCATTGGCCTTGAGCAGGGCCGCATGCGCGGCACGCGCATTGAGACGGCCGCCTTTACGAACCTCACGCGCGATCATCTCGACTATCACGCGACGCTTGAAGCTTATGAAAAGGCCAAGAGCATTCTCTTTGACTGGCCGGAGCTGAAAAACGCCGTGATCAACATCGACGACGAGGCGGGCGTGCGGCTTGCGCGCCGCACGCTCTCGCGCGGCATCCGCACGATCACGTATTCGCTTGCCGGAAAAACGATGGAAGGGGCCGAAGCCTTGAACGCCACCGACATCGTCAACGCTGATCAAGGAATCGCCTTTGCTGTGCACTGGCAGGGCAAGAGCCTGCTTGTCGCCTCGCACGTCATCGGGCGCTTTAACGTCTCCAATCTTCTGGCGGCCGCGGGCATTTTGCTTACCTTTGGCATTGCGCCCGAGGCGGTTTTCTCCGAGCTTGAGAATCTGCGGGCCCCGGCCGGGCGCATTGAGCCCGTGACGGTGCCCGGGGCGGACGGGCAGAAGTCGCCTCTTGTGATCGTGGACTATGCGCACACGCCTGACGCCCTCACAAAGGTTCTTGCGGCGCTCTCGGAGGTGAAAAAAGCGCGCGGCGCAAGCCGTCTTTGGGTGGTCTTTGGCGCCGGGGGCGACCGCGACCACGGCAAGCGGCCCCTCATGGGGGCGGCCGCGAGCGCCGCTGCCGACGAGGTGGTCATCACAAGCGACAACCCCCGAAGCGAAGACCCGCAGGCGATTGCCGAGGCGGTGGCCGCGGGCGTCAAGGACGGCACGCGGCCGCGCATCATTCTTGACCGGCGCAGCGCCGTGCTTGAGGCGGTGTGCGCGGCGCGCCCTGAAGACATCGTGCTCATTGCCGGCAAGGGGCACGAGACCTATCAGGAGGTGCGGGGCGTGCGCTACCCCATGAGCGACGTGCAGCTCGCGCGCGAGGCGCTCATTGAAAGGCGCACGCAGGAATTAAGGCGCAGGGAGCAGGGTCAGGCGCAGGACGCGCACGACCCGGACGGCGCCGGCAGCAACCAATTTTGACGAGCACGGACGACATGACGCAAGCCACCGGCTGGAACATCAGGACGCTTCTGCGCGCGCTCGGCGACGAGCTCATCGAGGTGCGCGGCAACTCGGGCGTGGTCTTGGGCGAGATCACGACCGACAGCCGCCGCATCAGCAAAAACTGCGTCTTCATCGCCATAAAGGGCGAGCGCTTTGACGGGCACGACTTTGTCGTGCAGGCCGCGCACGCAGGCGCGGGCGTCGTGATCGTTGAGCGCTGGCAGCAAACGAGCTGCACGCAGGTGCTCGTGCGCGACTGCGTCGAAGCCTTCGGGCGGCTTGCGGCGGCCTGGCGCGCGCAGTTTTGCATTCCGCTCATTTGCGTGGCGGGCAGCAACGGCAAAACCACCACCACGCAGATGATCGCCTCGATCCTTAGGACCGCCTGCGGGGAAGACGCCATTGTCGCCACGCAGGGCAACTACAACAACCACATCGGCGTGCCGCAGATGCTGCTGCGGCTGTCTTCATCGACCAAGGCCGCCGTGATTGAAGCGGGCATCAGCCACCCCGGAGAGATGGCGCGCTTGGTCTCCTGGATTCGTCCGACCGTGACGGTGATCACGAACGCGCAGCGCGAGCACCAGGAGTTTTTGGACGGCGTTGAGGCAAGCGCCCGCGAAAACGGGCTGGCGCTTGTGGCGCTCTCGGCGAAGGGAACGGCGGTGCTGCCCGCCAAAGACGCCTCTTCGCACATCTGGCTTGATCTCGTGCGCGCCCGCGGCTGCAAGCTTTTGACGTACGCCGAAGGCGAGCCCGGGAACGCGTGCGTGACGGTTTCGGGGCACCCGGGGGAGGAGGCAATCACAATTTGCCGCCGGATTGACGGCTTTGAAGAGGGCGAGGCGCTTGAGGCCATCGAAAAGACCGCGGGCGGCCCCTGCCAGAGGCTCTCCTCGGTTTTAAAGCTGCCCGGGCGCCATGCGCGGCACGATGCGGCCGCCGCTGCCGCCGCCTCCTTTGCGATCGGCGTCAAGCCCGAGGCGATTGCGCGAGGCTTGGCCGACTTCAAGCCCGTGGCGGGCCGCGGCGTGCACTACGTGCTGCGCAACGGGGCGATTTTGATTGACGAGGCTTACAATGCCAACCCCGACAGCATGCGGGCGGCCATCGACGTGCTCGCGCAGATGCCGGGCCCGCGCGTGCTCATTGCTGGCGACATGGGCGAGACGGGCGAGGGGGCGCAGGCCTATCACGCCGAGGTGGGCGAGTACGCAAAACAATGCGGGGTGGACCGGCTGCTGGCCGTGGGACCCCTGATGCAGGCTGCCGTGACGGCCTTCGGGTCCGGGGCGCGGCACTTTGACACGATTGAGGATCTGATTCATGCCGCGCGGGTGAGCGCGCAGACGCCCGGCACGCTTTTGGTCAAGGCCTCCAACTACGTGGGGCTCTCGGCGGTGGTCGAGGCAATCAAGACCGCGATGTCGGCCAAGCGCATGTAGGCCGGGGAGGGGTGAAAATCGCGGCGCGCTCGCCTTTTCTCGATTTTTCCTTTTTTCTTTTCGGGGCCGCTGTAGCCCGCCTGCGGCCCGAAGCTTCGTTTTTTCGCTTTCTTTTTTTCTGCCCGCGCTTGCGTTAGATGCAAAGCGCACGCCGTGCACCCGCCTAAAAAAGGCGCCCGCGCACAGAGACACGTTTGATCCATGCTTTTAACGTTTTTTCAATGGCTCTCTGAAGACATCCGTTTTTTCAGCGTCTTCAACTACCTCAGCCTCAGGGCGGTGATGGCCGCGCTCACGGCCATGGCCATCGGCTTTTGTGCGGGCCCCGCGGTGATTCGCGAGCTTAAAAAATTGCGCATCGGGCAGGCCGTGCGCAGCTACGGGCCCAAGTCGCACTTGGTCAAGGACGGCACGCCCACGATGGGCGGCGTCTTGATTCTGGTCTCAATCGGCATCTCGTCGCTTTTGTGGATGGACCTCTCCAACCGCTTTGTCTGGGTCGTGCTCTTTGTGACGCTGGGCTACGGCTTTGTGGGCTGGAGCGACGACTACCGCAAGGTGGTGCACCACGACCCCAAGGGGATGAGCGCGAGGGAAAAGTTCGGCTGGCAGAGCCTCATCGGCTTTGTTGCCGCGGTCTACCTTGCCTTTGCCGTGTCCATGCCCGAGAACACGCACGTGGGCTCGATGATTCTTGCCTGGATTGAAAACGGCTTTGAGATGCAGCAGCTCGACAAGCTGGCGCTCACCGTTCCCTTTTTCAAGCAGATCGCCTTTCCGTTCGGCGTCTGGGGCTTCATCGTGCTCACCTACATCGTGATCGTGGGCACGTCAAATGCGGTGAACCTCACCGACGGCCTCGACGGTCTGGCGATCATGCCCTGCGTGATGGTGGGCTCGGCCCTGGGGATCTTCGCCTACGTGGTCGGGCGCCCCGACTTTTCCGAGTACCTGTACTTTGAATACATTCCGGGCGCGGGCGAGCTGGTCGTCGTGGCGGCTGCCATCGCGGGCGCGGGGCTTGCCTTCTTGTGGTTTAACTGCTACCCCGCGCAGGTCTTCATGGGAGACGTGGGAGCGCTTGCCCTGGGCGGCGCCCTGGGCACGATTGCCGTCATCACGCGTCAGGAGATCGTGCTTGCGATCATGGGCGGCATCTTTGTCGTTGAGACCGTCTCGGTGATGATTCAAACCACGTACTTTCGGCTCACGCACGGCAAGCGCTTCTTTCTCATGGCCCCGATTCACCACCACTTTGAATTAAAGGGTTGGAAGGAGACGCAGGTCGTCGTGCGCTTTTGGATCATCACCTTTATTCTGGTGCTCATCGGCTTGAGCACCCTCAAGATTCGCTAGCGGCGCACGGGCGCACGGGAAAAGACCGGCGAAGGCCGGTCAAAACGAACAATTTGCAAAGACGTCGACGGGAGCAGCAAGGCATGCGGTTTGAAAACGGGAAAAAGGCTTTGGTGTTGGGCGCGGGCGCCTCGGGCGCAGCCTCGGCCCGGTTTCTCTTTCGCCGCGGCTGGACGGTGACGGTGGCCGATACGCGCAAGGACCCTCCCGCGGCAAAGGATTTGCAGAATCAGGGCATTGCGTTTTCAGGGGGCGGCTTTGATGCTGCCATGCTCGAAGGCGTCTCGCTTTTGGTTTTAAGTCCCGGGCTGTCGCCTGAATTTTCGGCCGCCGCCCCGCTTGTTGCCGCAGCGCGCGAGCGCGGCATCGATACCGCGGGCGAAATTGAGCTCTTTGCCCGAGAATTAAAGAGGCTTGCGGCCTTTCGGGCCTACCGCCCGGTGGTGATCGGCATTACCGGCACCAACGGCAAGACGACCACGACCACGATCGTGGGCAAGATGGCCGCGGCGGCCGGAAAAAGCGTGTGCGTGGCGGGCAACATCGGGCCCAATGCCGTCGCTGAGCTCGACAGCCGCTTGGTTGCCAACGAGCTGCCCGACGTGTGGGTGCTTGAGCTTTCAAGCTTTCAGCTGCAGACAACCGAGAGTCTTTGCTGCAGCGCGGCCGCTTTTTTAAATCTCACCGAGGATCACGTCGACTGGCACGGGTCTCTTCAAGCTTATGCCGAAGCCAAGCGCAAAATCTTTTCGCCCACGACGCGGCGCGTGCTCAACGGCGAAGACCCCGAGGTGATGCGCTCGGCCGAGGGCGTCTCGTCCGATCTGGTGGATGTGTTTGCCGACGCCGATCCCGACGGGCCAGGCCAGTGGGGAATTACCCGCGAGGGCGGCATTGAGTGGCTCTCCTACATGGGGCACGCGCCGGTTGCGAAAACGAAGGCTGCGATGCTTGCGGCCGAGCCCGTGGAAAAGACGCTTTTAATGCCGGTGGAGGCGCTTCAAATCCGCGGACGCCACAACGCGATGAATGCGCTCGCTGCGCTC
The DNA here is from genome assembly GCA_019418605.1 of Sutterella sp. Lineage (GTDB taxonomy): Bacteria > Pseudomonadota > Gammaproteobacteria > Burkholderiales > Burkholderiaceae_F > Duodenibacillus. The sequence continues at coordinate 37,170 of DYBN01000064.1, forward strand.
GCGCTTGCCACGGCCGCAGGCATTGCCCTGGGGCCGGCCCTGGCGGTATTAAAGAGCTACAAGGGCGAAGCGCACCGCGTGCAGAGCGTGCTTGAAGCGGGCGGCATTGAATTTATCGACGACAGCAAGGGCACCAACGTGGGAGCCACGCGCGCCGCGCTTGAAGGCCTTGGAAAGACGGGCCGCAGATGCTCGATCATTTTGGGGGGCGACGGCAAGGGACAGGATTTTGCGCCGCTATCCGACGTGCTCGGGCGCTGGGCCCTGCACGCCGTGACAATCGGGCGCGATGCGCCGCGCCTGCGCGAGGTGCTCAGTGAGTCCGGCGTTCCTTTTGAGGAAGCCGGAAGCGACTTTGAGCGCGCCGTGGACCTCGCGTGGGAGGCGGCCTTAAAGGAAAAAGAGGCTGATCCCTCAAGCCGCCCCGTCGTGCTTTTGTCTCCTGCGTGCGCAAGCTGGGACATGTTTCGCGACTATGCCGAGCGAAGCGCGCGCTTTGTTGCGCGCGCGCGGCACCTTGCCGCAGCGCACGAGGCCGCTGTTCAATCCCCGGGCGAGGATGCTTGCGCGGGAGAGGAGGGCGCGTGATGTTTGCCTTCGGACGCTCCCGGCGGCAGCAGGCCGCAAGCGGCGCCTACCGCGCCTGGACCGACGAGCCCGTGCTGCGCGGGCGCGCCTCGGCCGTCAAGCCCGACGGCACCGACTGGGTGGTGGTCTTTATCGTCGCGGCGCTTTTGTCGCTTGGCACCCTCATGGTCTATTCGGCCTCGATTTCGCTTGCCGACAGCCCCAAGTACAACACGACGCCCTACCACTTTCTCGTGCGGCATCTCATGTACATCGGCATGAGCCTTGCGGCGGGCTACGTCGTCTACCGCATTCCGATGCGCGTCTGGAACAAGCTCGCCCCCGTTCTGGTGGCAGGCGCCGTTCTTCTCTTGATGCTCGTGCTCGTGCCCGGCGTGGGAAAGTCCGTGAACGGCTCGCGGCGCTGGATTGAGCTTGGCGTCATCAGCCTGCAGGTGACGGAGGTGGCCAAGTTTGCGGCCGTTGTGGGGGCGGCCTACTTCACCGTGCAGCGCCAGGACTTCATGCACTCCTTTACAAAGGGGCTCGTCCCCATGGCGTGTGTGATGTGCGTGGTCTCGGCCTTGATCAGTCTGCAGCCCGATTTGGGGGCCATCATGGTGATCGTGTGCATTGCCATGGGCGTGCTCTTTCTCGGGGGCCTCAACATGCGCATCTTCGTCGTGGTGAGCGTGGCGGTGGTGGTCGTCGTGGCGCTCATGATCTACGACTCTCCCTGGAGACTGCAGCGCGTGATGGCCTACCTTGACCCTTGGAGCAGCGAGTATGCCTTGGACAAGGGCTATCAGCTGAGCCACTCGCTCATTGCCTTCGGGCGCGGCGAGTTTTTGGGCGTGGGGCTGGGAGCGTCGGTTGAGAAGCTGCACTATTTGCCGGAGGCGCACACCGACTTCATTTTGGCCGTCGTGGGCGAGGAGCTTGGCTTTGTGGGCGTGGTGACCACGCTTGCGGCCTACTACTGGCTTGTGCGCCGCGCCTTTGCCATCGGGCGGCAGGCGATCAAGCTTGACCGCGTCTTCTCGGGCCTTGTGGCCGAGGGCGTGGGCATCTGGATCGGCGTGCAGGTGGTCATCAATGCGGGCGTTGCCACAGGACTCTTTCCCACCAAGGGGCTCACGCTGCCCTTGATGAGCTACGGCGGCTCCTCGCTCATGGCTACAATTGCCGCCATCGCCCTGCTGCTTCGCACCGACCGGGAAAACCGCATTCTGATGCGCGGCGGCAAGGTCTAAAACGTCCGCACTTGCTTTTGCGGCAGCAGGCCTTAAGGCGCTTTTTTTACCGCTTCTTTTGTCACGCAGATTTTCTCTTATGAGCCAACAGCACCCCAAGCATCTTCTCATCAGCGCCGCCGGAACCGGCGGGCACGTCATGCCGGGACTTGCCGTGGCCCGGGAATTGAAGAGCCGCGGCTGGCGCGTGAGCTGGATCGGCACGCAGACCGGCATGGAGGGAGGCTTGGTCGCGGGCGACGCGATCGACTTTACGGGCCTTGACTTTCAGGGCGTGCGGGGAAAAGGGCTCGTCGGGATGGTCAAGGGCCTGGTAAAGCTTTTCCTAGCGGGCCGCAAGGCGCAGGAGGTCATCGCCCGCATGCGGCCCGACGTGCTCTTTACGACGGGAGGCTACGTGGCGGTTCCCGTCTGCAAAGGCGCCAAAAAATGCGGCACGCCCGTCGTGCTCATGAACTGCGACGCTGATCTGTTGCTCTCAAGCAAGATGGTCATGGATCAGGCCGTGGCCGTTGCCTGCGGCTTTGCGGGGTCGGCTCGCTCGGCCTCCGGTCCCAAGGGGCGCATCACGGGCAACCCCGTGCGCGCCGAAATCGAAGCGCTCGAAGCGCCCGAGGAAAGGCTTGCGGGCCGCACGGGGCCGCTTCGGCTTTTGGTCTTCGGGGGCAGCCTCGGCGCGCAGGTGTTAAACGAAACCGTGCCGCGGGCGCTTGCGCTTTTTGACGATGACAAGCGGCCCGTCGTCGTGCACCAGACGGGCGCCAAAAACGTCGAGGCGGTTCGCTCGCTTTACAAAGACTTGGGCGTGCAGGCCGAGGTCACGGGCTTTATCCACGACATGGCGCGCGCCTATCGCGAAAGCGACATCGTGCTGTGCCGCTCCGGGGCGATGACGGTAAGCGAGCTTTGCGCCGCGGGCGCAGCGAGCATTCTCGTGCCCTTTGTGGTGAAGACCACGAACCATCAGTTGGGCAATGCGCGCTACATGGCGCAAAACGGCGCGGCGGTCTTGCTCGAGCAGCACCAGCTCACGCCCGAGCACCTCTTCGGGCTTTTGATGAGCATGAAGCGCGAGAAAATCCTCGAGATGGCCCAAACGGCGCGCTCGCTTGCCCGCGCGCACGCTGCGGCCGCCGTCAGCGACATGATCGAAGAAGCGGCGGGCTCGGGCCGCGAGGAGCGCCTTTGAAGGCCCCTCCCCGGGAAAAGAAAACGGATACTTCAACACACGTCAACAGGATTGTGCTCTTCGTATGAAATTCATGGTCAAGCACCTGCACTTTGTCGGCATCGGCGGCACGGGCATGTGCGGCATTGCCGAGGTGCTTCTTAATCTGGGCTACACGGTTTCGGGTTCCGACCTTGCGTCTTCTCCCGTCACCGAGCGGCTGCGCGCGCTCGGCGCCGTGGTCTACGAGGGGCACGACGCCCGCAACATCGCCGGGGCCGATGCGCTTGTCATTTCAAGCGCCGTGCACGAAGACAACCCCGAGGTGGCCGCGGCCCGCGCTGCGCACATTCCGGTCGTGCCGCGCGCCGTGATGCTTGCCGAACTCATGCGGCTGCGCCGCGGCATCGCCATTGCGGGCACCCACGGCAAGACCACGACCACGTCGCTTACCACCGCCCTGCTGGCTGCGGGCGGCATGGATCCCACCTACGTGATCGGCGGCAGGCTCAATAGTTCGGGCGCCAACGCGCGGTTGGGCGGGGGCGAATACCTCGTGGCCGAGGCCGATGAGTCCGACGCCTCCTTTTTAAACCTCATGCCCGTCATTGCGGCCGTCACCAACATCGACGCCGACCATATGGACACCTACGGGCACGATTTTGAGCGGCTCAAGAAGGCCTTTGCGGACTTCATCGCGCGGCTTCCCTTTTACGGCGTGGCGGTGCTTTGCACCGACGACGCCAACGTGCGCTCGATTGTTCCCATGATCAGCCGCCGCGTCGTCGCCTACGGCCTTAACCCGGAGGCGGACGTGCGCGCCGTCGACGTGCGTGCGCAGGGCACTCGCATGGCCTACACGGTTTTAAGAGACGACCATCGGCCGCTTCCCGTCGTGCTCAACCTTCCGGGCGTGCACAACGTGGTGAATTCTCTGGCGGCCATTGCCATTGCCACGCTCGTGGGCGTCTCCGACGAGGCGATCGTGCGGGGACTTGCTGAATTCACGGGTGTGGGCCGGCGCTTTTCCCAGTACGGGGAGCTTGCCTGCCCCGACGGCTCGGGCACTTTTGCGCTCGTTGACGACTACGGCCACCACCCCCACGAGATGGCGGCCACGATCGCAGCCGCCCGCGGCGCGTGGCCCGAGAGGCGCCTCGTGCTTGCCTTTCAGCCGCACCGCTACACGAGAACGCGCGACTGCTTTGAGGCCTTTGTCGACGTGCTCAAGGACGTCGACGTGCTCGTGCTCGCAGACATCTATCCTGCGGGAGAAGAGCCCATTGAGGGCGTCTCCGGCAGGCGCCTTGCCGCGGCTGTCGAGGAGGCAAGCGGCCGCGCCCCTGTTTTTTGTCCCGACGTGGCCGCCATGCCCGAGACGATTCGCTCGGTGGTGAAGGCCTCCGACGTTGTGCTCACAATGGGCGCGGGCAGCGTCGGGCGCGTGGCGCCGCGCCTGGCGCAGCTCTGTGGGAAGGCTTGAAAAACCCCGGGCAGGAATCTCCCGCCATTGAAGCATGCGCTTTGGGCCGGAACAAAAAGAATAGGCAAAACAAAAGCAAAACAAAGGCAAAACAATTGAGGAGAACTTCAGGCAATGCAGTTTGATACAGTCGATCCCGCCCGTTTGGGGCGCGTCGCGGTGCTCATGGGCGGCATGAGTCCCGAGCGGGAGGTGTCGCTCTTGAGCGGCCGGGGCGTGCTTGAAGCGCTCCTCTCAAAGGGCGTGGATGCCAAGGGCTTTGATCCGGCCGTAGAGCCCATTGAATCCCTGCGGGGAAACTTTGACAGGGTCTTTATTGCGCTGCATGGGCGCTTTGGCGAAGACGGGTCGGTTCAGGGGGTGCTGGAGTACCTGCAGATCCCTTATACGGGCCCCGGCGTGTGCGCAAGCGCCGTCGCGATGAACAAGGCGCTTACCCGCACGATTTGGGCGGCCGGAGGGCTGCCCGTGGCGAAGGGCCTTGCGCTTTCCGCGGGCGGCAGGCCTGAGGAGGGGGCGGGCAAGGTGCTTCAGGCCCTTGGGGGCGACGTTGTCGTCAAGCCCGTCTCCGACGGCTCGTCGCTTGGCGTCACGAGACTCAAGGGGGCGGGGCTTTCCGAGATTTCCGCGGCGCTTGCCAAGGCGCAGGACTTTCACGAGGGCGTTCTTGTTGAAGAGCGCATCTTCGGGCGCGAGCTGACGGTGGCCATTGTCGACGGCAAGGCGCTTCCCATCATTGAAATCAAGGCGCCCGAGGGCGACTACGACTACCACAACAAGTACTTTGGCAATGCGGTCGTCTACGACTGCCCGGCCGCGCTTGATAAAGACACGGCCGCACGCGTTGCCCGCGCCTCGGAAGAGGCCTTTGCCGCCCTTGGCGCCCGCGGCTGGGGGCGCGTGGACGTGATGCTCCGAGACGACGGCTCCTTTGTGCTTCTTGAACTCAACACAAGCCCTGGGATGACGCCGCACTCGCTTGTGCCGATGGCCGCGCGCGCCTTGGGCGTTGACTACGCGGGCCTTTGCATGCATCTGGCCGCGCACGCCGCGCTCGACCACGTGCTACAACAAGCGCCAAAAGCGCCGAAAGCGGCCTGACAGCGGCCTGACATCGACGGGACGGCGCGCGGTGGCAAGACTCTCAGAGACTCGCAAGGAAAAGGAGCGGACAACGCCCGGGGGAAGTGCGTTTAAGAGCGCGACGCCCGCGGGCGGCTCTCGCGCGGGGTCTCTGAAAAAAGCGCCCGGACAAGGGGAGGGCGGCAAGGCGAGGGACTCCAAGGAAGCCAAGGAGGCAAAGGAAGCCAAAGAGGCCTTTGAGCCCGGCGTCGTGATTAGACCCCAGGCCACGGGCGAGGCTGCCGAGCCCTCGCGCAAAAGGAAAAAGCGCATCAAGCTCGCGGCACTCATTGCCGCGCTCGTGCTTGCGGGGGCGGGCATCTGGCGGATTTCAGGCAGCCCCTTTCTTGCCGTTGAAAGCGTGGAAGTGCGCGGGCCCGTGGAGACGCTGGGTCTTCAAGAGGTGGTCGAAGCGGTTCGCGGCAGCCTCAAGGGCAACATGATCACGGCCGACATCGAGGCCGTCAAGCGGGCCGTGGAAGACATCTCCTGGATTAAAAGCGCCTCTGTCATGCGTCTGTGGCCGCGCTCGCTTTACGTGGACGTGGTGCGCCACAAGGCGGTGGCGATTTTTGAAGACGGCAGGCTTGTAAGCGACGAGGGCGTGCTCTTTGTAAGCAACGACGAGCCCATTGAGCGGCTCATGGCGATGCCCACGTTTTCAGGCGACCCGCAGTACGTGCCCGAGGCCGTGCGGCTGCTGCCGGTGTTTGCGGAGCAGGCCGCGCGCGCGGGCGCCCGCATCAAGGCGGTTGACGCAACCTACCGCGGCAGCTGGTCGGTGGTGATCGAGTCGCCTGACTTTGACGCGATGCACGTCGAGCTTGGCAGGGCGCTAACCAAAAACGGCCCTGCGCTGCGCCTGGGGCAGGTGGTGGACAACCTTGAGCGCATCGCGGACATGATGCAGGGCTACCCCGAGCGGGTTGACGCGCGCTACCGAGACGCCTTTGCCGCGCAGATTCCCACGGTGAGCGCACACGAGCGCTGGCTTGCCGCCCACCCGGGCGAGGCTGATCGGGCAAAAGAAATTTCTGCGCAGGGCGAGGCAAAGGCCAAGGTCAAGGAAAAGGACAAGGCCAAAGATAAGGACAAGGCCAAGAGTACGGACGGCGGGCGGCAAAAAGCCGCCTCCGGGCGCTAATTGCGGCAAGCCTTTCTTTAAGAGCCCCTCTTTGCCGGTGCGGCACGGCGCACATTTGGGACTCCTTGCGCTATAAAAGATTTCGCAACTTTGCACAAAAACACACTTTTGACGGACGACGACATCGATGGAAGCCACACAGCTCAGTTCGACCATTGCCGCGCTTGACATCGGCACGAGCAAGATTTCGGTTGCCGTGGGCGAGGCAAGCCCCGCGGGCGACCTGGCCGTTCTGGGCTTTGGCAAGGTCGGAGCCGAAGGCATTCACGCGGGCAGCGTCCAGGACGTCGAGCTTGCCGTCGAATCTATCCGCGCGGCGGTGGCCGAAGCCGAGGCCACGGCCGAGCGCAAGATCACGACGGTCTCGGCTGCTTTAACGGGCAAGCACCTTCACAGCATCAACAAAGTGGGGCAGCTCGTGCTGCCCGAGGCCGAGGTCGACGCCAATGCCGTCAAGCGCGCCACGCGCCTTGCGATGGCCTTTGATCCGAAGGTCGACGCAAAAAGCGCCGACGACCGCGTGGTCTCGCACGTCATCAAGGGGTATACGCTTGACAACGACGACGCGATGCTCCAGGACCCGATCGGGATGGCGGGAAGCGTTCTCAAGGCGCACGCGCACCTTGCGATTGGCTCGGACAGCGTGGTTCTTAACCTCGTCAAATGCATCCGGCGCGCAAGCCTTGACATTGAGGGCCTTGTGTTGCAGCCCTGGGCTGCGGCCGCCGGAACGCTCACCCAGACCGAAAAGGACCTGGGCGTGATCGTGCTTGACATCGGGGCGGGGACGGTCGACGTCGCCTGCTTTGAAAACGGCAACATCGCCTTTACGGGCGTTGCGCAGACCGGGGGTGAAATCCTCACGCGCGACATTGCGGCGGGGCTCAATTGTTCGCTTGCCGATGCCGAGGAAATCAAGCTTGCCTACGGCCACATCGGCAGCCGCGCCGAAGACAAGTACGAGCGCATCCGCTACATCCGCGAGTCGACGCAGACCGAGGAGTCGATCACGAGCGCCGATCTCGTCAACATCATCGAGGCGCGCAGCGAGGAAATCCTGCGCATGACGGCGCACTACTTTCTCAATCCCGACCACTGGCTGCAGAAGGCCGCCGCGGGCATCGTCATCACGGGCGGCGTGGCCCGCATGCCGGGCTTTGCACGCTTGGCGCAGCAGGTGCTGGGGCTGCCCGTTCGGGTGGGGGTGCCGCCCATGCAAAAGGGAAGCGCCCTGGGGCTTGTGAGTCCCGAAGACTCCACCGTGGTGGGCGTGCTTTTGGAGACGTTGCGGCGGCGCCGCATGTCGGGCGACGCCAAGCACAAGGCCGGGCGCTTTGACGGCATCCTCGGCGTCGTGCGGCGCATCATGTTCGGGGACTTCTCGGGGTAGTTCGAACGCTCCTACCCTCCCATTGGCTCCAATGGAAGCTCGTCAGTGACACCGAGTTCAGGCGACGAGCGGTGGATCGCTCGCAAGAGAAACAAGATGATCTCGAGTGACCGCGAGCGCATCAATCACGTTTTTTGCTCACTTCGAGACGGTTTACAGAGGCTTCTTTGTGGGCTGCAAGTGCATTCAACGGGGCAGGTACGACTGATGGGCGGTATTTTTTTTTCTCTTCAACTCCGCCTCGCACGAAAAGCCTGCTCTCGCTACTGAAGGCTTGAATCTGACTGTCCTCGGCCGTTATCAGCCACTGTGCTTCTTCCGAAGGGCACAAAGGAAAGATATTTTGTTTCTATTTCGTATCTTCTAAGCTACATTAAGTGAGTTTCCCAGTAGCCCGAAGGGCCACTGGGAATTATCTGAAACACCCTAAAAGTGATCTTGGGAATTTACTTATTCACAGTAAAGCCACTGTTTTTTAAAAGTTCTATAGCAGCAATTTGCTCAGGGGTAAGCTTTGAGGATAAATTTTGTTCATCCTTAAATCCCAATTTGATCCAGTTTCCTATGACGTTGTTGAAAGTATTATATAACTCCATGTCTCTGATTGTGATGTCCTCTATGCTCCAATCTTTGTTGCAATTCGATTTTTGAATATTTTTTGTTATGGCAATTTTTGTCTTATTGTATTCAATGAGTTTTTGATGGAAGTAACCATTGCTTGCTTTGATATTAAGTTTTTTCTCCAAGGGGGTTTTGTTTCCTAGGTGTTCGATCATCTCGTAAATCTTGTCAGGAGAGTAGGACTTGTCAAAATAATGGTCGTCCCATTTCTGCGGGAAAATGTGTTCAATTTCCCAATTTGTTGGAAGCAATTCGTCCTGTCTTGTGTATGCAAAAAACTTTAGCAACATTTTGACAATTTTTTGTGGGGATTTAATGAGATGATCTTTTGAAATCTCACTTAAATTTGGGAAATCGCCAAAATCAGGATGCGAAGAATGGTAAATTTTTTGATTTAACTTTGATATAGGTGATTTTATTGAATTTACGGTGGGAGATTTTAGATATGCTATGATGAGGAATGCGCTCAGTTTCTTGAGGAAAACTTCAAAATTTTCTTTAAAATATTTGTCATTTTTGTACTTCAAAAAATAGACGCAAACAGGATATTTCCAAAACTCATTCGGATATGTATACAATATATCAAGAGTTTTACATATTTCTTTAACGCTTTCCCAATTATTTTCGTCATCGTACTGACGCAGGTTAACGGCTCGCCACAGTTCCAGCATTTCGGATAGATGGGGTAAAACCTGATTGTCGTAAAGGCGTTTCCCTTTGTCGTACAGATAAAATTTTCTTAACCCAGGGGTTGTGGATTTTGTGTCGCCTTCCGCGGCACGTATAAAAAACATGTAGTAATAAAAAAGTTTTTGAATTGATTCGTTGCAATCGATGGTATCGCGCTCTAGCTTCTGCCAAAATTCAACAAATTTGGATCGGTTTTCTTTTTCTTCGTTCTTATAGATTTTGGCTTTAAATATATCTGCATCAGATAGCGGCAACCCTCGATCGTTTAATGTTTGGAATATGTCGAGTGCTGTATCTTGATTGTCTGCTGTGATGGGTAAAATTATTGTTTGATTAATGATAGAACGAACAAAGACATTAAAATGTGTAGGGCTGTAAGCTCCTTTCTTGTCTAGCGCTTCTCTTATGTGCCGATAGTTTTGTGAATATTGGTCTTCCTTGCCGGCTGCCGCTGCCGCTCCGTTTGTAATAAGATCGTGCAGGGGTTGCCTTGAATCTTCTCGGATCACTCTTGACGTCAAGAGGAATTTGTCTTTAACAATTTCTCCGGTTATTGGATCAAGGCTGAATATGACTTGTTTTATTTGAGATATAAGATAATTCCGCTCTTGATTTTCTTCCCCCTCGGATAGTTTCTCATAAATCGATCGCAGCAACAAAAACAACGTTGTGAGTCTTTGCTGTCCGTCAATAATCTCGTTTTCTCCGCTTTCATTGATAAAGCTTACGATGCTCCCTAAAAAATAAAATTGGTTTGTTTCATTCCCGTTCAGAACTGAAAATTCCCAAATATCGTCAATCAACGTATCTACTTGATCTTCGGTCCAGGAATATGGCCGCTGATATTCTGGGATAACTAATGGCTGTGAGCTTGCACCAGTCAAGAATGCTTTGATTGTGCTCTTTGAAACATTTAAAGATGTTGACATGGTAGATTACCTAATGTTTAGTTGTTGATCTTTAGCTGGTTTTTCTTGTGGCATTGATAACTTTATTCTGGGTTGCTCTGTGTTTTTCGTAAGGCTTGATGTTTTAGTAAGTTTATGATTTGCTCCGTTGATTATACACAAGTTTATAGTCATAAGCTGCTAAAATAAAAAACAAGGGCCAAGCAAAAGCCATTAAACAGGGAGACGCACATTTCAATTTGTTATAAAGCAAATGAAGATGGTGAACTCCGCCATGGGCGGCGGGGTTCGCCCAAAGTTATGTCAAAAAGAAAGAGACTTGCTGACTGTCGGACGCACGAAACCGAGTTTCAAAGGCGCCAAGCACGCTGGCTAACCGTTCGTCCAAGAAGCCTGCGGCTTGATCGGCAATCTCCTCGGGGATGCCGTAGTAGGCGTCGGCCACGCTTGCGGCCATCGCCGCGAGCGTGTCGCTGTCGCCGCCCAGACTCACGGCATTGCGCAGGGCGTCTTCAAACGAGACGGATTCGAAAAAGCACTGCAGTGCCTGCGGCACCGACTTCTGGCAAGTGTTGAGCCCCAGCATGCGCGAGTACGTCGGCCGGATCTCGTCCAAAGTAAACGAGAGGTCGTAGAAGTGCTCCTCGACATAGGCCTTGATTTTGTCTTTCGTCGAGCCCCTTCGGGCAAGAAAAATGCAGGCGGCAACGGCTCTTGCTCCCTTGATGCCTTCGGGATGGTTGTGCGTGACCGCGGTCACCGCATCGGCTAGCGCAAAGACTTCCTCGATCGTCTCGGCCGCGTACGCGCAGCCGCTCACGCGCATGGCCGCGCCGTTGCCGCAGCTAAAGTAGGGCGCGTGATCGTCTGAGAGCCGCCAGAGATTGAACTTCGCGCCGTAGCTTGCCTGCCAGTAGAGGTCGGCGTAGTGAGCCAGAAGCCGGGAGGCGGCCTGCGGGAGCTGCGAGAGGTCTTTGCCGCACGCAAGGAGCGCCTCGCAAACGGCCGCCGTGAGCACCGTGTCGTCCGTAAAGCGGCAGCCGGGAGAAAAAAGAGGAAAGTCCTTGGACGTGTGCCGCGTGTGTTCAAACTGCGAACCCACGATGTCGCCGACGATGGCTCCGAGCATGCTTGCGTCTCCTTTGTTGATTGTCTTCGGGCGGGATGAGCGCCGTTGCCGTTTTTTCCGGCCCCGGGGCATCCTTGATGAAGACATTGTGCGGCCCTTCTGCGTCAATGACTGACGCAAAGCGGCGGGGCTGCCTGCGGCGGCCTGGAGCTTTGTTGACAAAGTCCGCAAAAGAGGCCGGCTTCATGCGCAAGGCGCTTGCGGGTGTTGGCGGGCAACATGTTGTGGAGAATGTGCCTTGCGCGGTGACATAATGGCCGTGCCTTTGAAGACACACTGCATATGCACATCGGGGGGAACCATCGCATGACTGACAAGTACGCACTCATCATCGACGGCGGCTGCAAGTATCACGGCGCCGGCGGCACGCTCAACCACACCTACAGCGCCATGGCCCGCAAGACGCTCGAAGACATGGGCTGGACGGTGGACATCACCTGCGCGGAGAACAACTGGGACGCCGCCACGGAGGCCGAAAAATTGATCCGCGCCCGGGGCGTCATCGTGCAGACGCCGATCTGGTGGATGTCCACTCCCTGGCAGGTCAAGCGCTACATCGACGAGGTCTTCATGCAGCCCGGCATTTGCGGCGGCGACGGCCGCACGCGCACGGCCCCGCAGCTCAACTACGGAACGGGCGGGCTGCTCACGGGCCGTTACATGATTTCGTCGACCTGGAACGCGCCGCGCCACGCGTTTGTCACGCCCGGAGACTTTTTTGAAAACACCGGCATCGACGGCGTCATGATGCCGCTGCACAAGGCGCTGCAGTTCGTGGGGCTCAAGCCCCTGACTTCCTTCATGGCCAACGACGTCCTTAAAAATCCGACGCACGACGAAGACTTCAAGAATTTTGTCGAGCTCGTCAAGAAAAATTTCGAGCCGCTCTAAGGGCCAGGCGCCCTGCGCTTGACTTACCCTGAGCGCGCCTTTTTCCCCGCGCGCCCGCCAATCGAGCCCCGCCAGGCCGGCTTCGGTCGGACGGGGCCTTTCTTTGCCCTGCCGCCGGCTTTTTGAAGCGCTTTGGCGTGATAGCATTCGGCGCCGCACGCAGCCTGGATATCAATTCTGAGAATCGACTCAAGGCTCTTTTGCCTCAGGCGTGCGTCCCTCTTTTATCTTCTTTGCTATGCGTACGCCAGAACTTGCCAAGTACGGTCCGCGCGCTTGGCTTCCCATCATCGGGCTCGCCTTTGCAGCCTTTGTCTTTAATACCTCGGAATTCTTGCCCGTGGGGCTTTTGCCCGACATTGCGGAAAGCCTGAACGAGACCGTGCCCTTTACCGGGCTCATTATCACGGGCTACGCCTTCGTGGTGGCCGTCATGTCGCTGCCTTTGACCGTGCTCACGGCGCGCTTTGAAAGACGGCGGCTGCTGTTGTTTTTGCTCCTTGTCTTTTCCCTGTGCCATTTCGTGGTTTTGTGGGTGACAAGCTTTGAGGCGCTTTTGGCCGCGCGCGTGGGCGTGGCGCTCTCGCACTCGGTTTTCTGGTCGATCATGACGCCGCTTGCGGCGCGCGTGGCGCCCCACGGCAAGCGCGCCCTGGGGCTTGCAAGCGTCATGGGCGGCACGATCGTCGCGACCGTCCTGGGCGTGCCCATCGGCACCAATCTCGGCCACTACTTCGGCTGGCAGGAGGCGTTTTTCATCATCGGCATTGCGGCCATGGCCGTGTTCGTGCTCATTTTCCTGACGCTGCCCGTGTGCGTGAGCACCAAGGCGGGCTCCTTTGCAAGCCTCCCGGTGATCCTCAAGCGACCGGCGCTGCTTGAGCTCTATGCCCTTACCGTGATCACCGTGCTCGGCCAATACACGGTCTACTCCTACTTCAGCCCGATTCTTTCAACGGCGGGGGGCTTGACTGAGGACAACATCGTCGAGATGCTCTTTTTGTTTGGCTTCTCCGGCATTGCCGGCACCATCGTCGGCTCCCGCGTGGTGGACCGCTACCGCACGGCGGGGCTGCTCGCGCCCCTTGTTGCCATCGCCGCGTGCCTGTTTCTGCTTGTGCCTGCGGCGCAGACGCCGGCTGCCCTCTGGGCGCTCATCTTCGTGTGGGGCGCTGCGATGACGCTTGTGAGCCTTGCGTTTCAGACGCTGCTTTTGAGCGCGGCGCCGGACGCGGCCGACGTGGCGACCTCGCTTTACTCGGGGATTTTCAACGTCGGCATCGGAGGCGGCGCCTTCATCGGCAGCCGCGTCTCGGAACACTTTGGCTTTTACCCCGTCAGCAGCGTCGGGGGCGTGCTCGTGTGCGCGAGCATTGCCCTCATGGCGGTGATCTGGCTCAAAACCGGGCGAGCCGTCTTTCCGACGGGCTTTGAAGAGACGCGGCGCAAGCCCGGAGAACCGCTGTGAGCAAGGCCTCAAGCAAAAAGGCGCCGTCCCCGGCGCAGGATGCGGCGGGCTACAGCGTTCCTGATCTTGCCCCTGGCGGCATGCACCGCGCCGAGGAAACGATCAGGGGGTCTCGCTTTATCGTGAGCATCGGAGCGTGCACGAGTGAAGAAGAAGCTCACGCCTTTATTGAATCAATTCGCGCCGAGCATCCGAGTGCCACGCACAACTGCTGGGCGTTTGAAGCCGGACGGCCGGGGACGACCGCGCACATCGGCGCAAGCGACGACGGCGAGCCCAAGGGGACGGCGGGCCGCCCGATGCTCACCGTGCTGCTGCACTGCGGCGTGGGTGAGATTGTGGCCGTGGTGACGCGCTATTTCGGCGGCACGCTGCTCGGAACCGGGGGCCTTGTGCGGGCGTATCAGGGACTGGTCAAGCTTGGACTTGAAACGCTGCCCGTGCGCAGCAAGCGCCCGAGCGCCGTCAAGAGCATCACGGTTTCCCACCGCCATGCCGCGCACGTGCTGCGTGTTGTCGAGCGCTGTGCGGGCCGCGTCGTTGACAAGCGCTTTGAAGCCGACGCGACGTTTGTGCTCGAGGCGGCGCTTGAAGACTGGCCGAGGCTTGAAAAGGCGCTCGCCGACGTCTGCGGCGGGCGCCTTGAGATACGGGAGCGGGAATAGGGTGCGAGGAAGGCGCCCGAGAAAAGCCCCCCTGATGCAGTCTCTGGCAGAGCCCAAGTCTGCACAGGTCCCGTTTTGCTTGTCCTAATTGCCCGTCTGCCCTTCGGGGCCGTCGCAAAGCGCAAAGCGCGTAAAGGCGCGCGCCGCGCCGTCAAATACGAGAACCGCACGCACCAGCGTCAACCCGTGCGCAGTTTTTCCGTATTCGCGGGAATGCATCTGTTGAAGGCCCTCGGAGAGAAGCGCGTCGGCCTCGTTCTCCCTGCGGGCAAACTTGATGTCAAAGACCCAGCAGGTGCGCCCGGCTTCAAGCTCAAGCACACTTTCCCCGTGCGTCGTGTGCACGGCAACTCGCGGGAGCATCGCGGCGCCGATCAAAAGCACCTGCAGAAATCCCCGGCAGGCGGCCTCGTCGGTCACGGGATGGCGCGCGGCATCGATGGAGGCAAAGACAAGGTTCAAGATGCGCACGGCCGCTTCAACGTCGCCTTCTTCAAGCGCCCGCTTGAGGTTTACGATTTCAATCCTGCTGCGGTCGGCGCCGCGCAGAAGTTCACCGGCGTAAAGCCTGGCAAAGGAGCTGCGCACTTCCTCGTTGGGATAGCCAAGCGTCACGTAGCCCTCTGTCGGGACATCCTTGATCGTGAAATAGCCCGCCTGCGTGAGCAGGGCCGGCAGCGAAAACGCGCCGTTTTGCTGAGTTGCCGCAAGAACGTGGCTCTCAAGCAGCATCGGGTTGTCGAAGACAGCCGGGTTTTCGAGCGGGTTCCCCCGCAGAAGGTCAACGAGCAAGGAGGGGTGGCCGCCGCTAGCGAACCAATAGTTTTGGAAAGTCTTGTCAGGGTCGTTTAAAAAGTTCAGCACCGACCACGGGCAGTAAACGCGCGTGCTTGCGTCTTCGTCAAAGCAAAAGCCCCCGTAGTTGGTCCGCAAGCCTTCAAGAAGAGCCTCCTGCGTCAAGCCCAGGGCCCCGGCCGCCCGCTCAAGCCGGGGACCGAAATTCTCCTTGATCTCGTCTTCGGTGTAGCCCAACAGCGTGCCGAATTCCGCATCAGAAGAAATGTCCTCCAGGATGTTGAAGCCCGAGAAGATGCCGGCATTGGAGAGCTTCGTGACGCCCGTCATGAAAAAGAAGCGCAGAGAGGCCGAGCAGCTCTTGATCGTTAAAAAGAAGCGGTTGATCAGAGACTGCACGAGCGCAAAAAGCTGCGGCTCATGGAGCGTGGCGGTGAGCGGCGCGTCGTATTCATCGATGAGGATGACAAGCGACACATTGGGCAGCGCCCACATCCAGGAATCAAGCTGCCCGATGACGCCGTCGGGCGACTCGGAATCAAAGACAAAGCCCGCCGTGCAGAACCGCCGCAGGAGCATGAGCTCAAAAAGCTTCTTGAAGCCTTCGAAGTCTTGGAAGTCCCGGGCGGCCGAAAAGTCCAGATGGACGACCGGGTAGGTCGTGTCCGTCCAAAGCTTCTCAATGGCAAGCCCTTGAAAGTCGCGCAGGCCGTCTTTAAAGAGCGACTCGAGCGTTGACACAAGAAGCGACTTGCCAAAGCGCCGGGGGCGCGCCAGGAAAACGCTCGAAGACTTGCGGCGGCACAGCGCATAAATCAGCGCCGTCTTGTCGACGTAGATTTGATTGCACTGCCGGATGCAGGAAAAGCCGGCGTTTCCCAAAGGGAGGTCGGCAACGGCGTCAAAGGACATGGTCAAAAGCGCACAGGCGGCTAGAACGCGCCGACCCGGTAGCGAATGTCGGAGCGGGGACGGTAGGCCTCGATGTCGACGGCGTTGGCGTCCGAGGCCTGTTCGTCGTCGTCAGCGGAGAATTTGTCGATGTAAAAGCGGCACACCGGGTTGGGCGTGTGCACGATTGTCAGCCCCGAGTGCCAGCTGATGGCGCTTCTCTCGGAGAGCGTGAGTTTTGTGCTCTGCAGGCAGTCGGCGCCTGCGATGTAGTGCATGGAGACGGCCGCGTTCTTGACTTCCTGCGCGATGTTTTTGTAGGTGCGGTTGCTGTCGATGGCGGGCTCCCAGAGCCCGATCATCGTGATCCAGAGAATCGTGAGCCCGAAGGCCGAAAGCCACGGGCCGCTCCAGTAGACGATCGACAGCCGCAGCAGGCGCCGCGCGCAGAAGGCAAACCACACGATGAGGGCCGCGGCCGCGGCAAGCGTTCCGTACCAGGAGCTGTGCGCCTCGGACTCGTCGGCCACAAGCCGCAGAATCGAGAAATGCATCTTGGGCGGATAGCCCAGCGTCCAGGCAACCCAGTAAACCCAGACGCCCGCGAGCGCAAGCGAGAAGACCGCAATGGCAAACCACTCGAGCATGCTCTTGGATTCGGCGCGCGTGGACATGAGCCCGAACGCGGCGAGCGTGCACAAAGGCGCAATCATGACGCACAAAAGCGTCTCGGCGCTGATCTGATCCGAGAGCATGAAGCCCAGCACCCAGGCCGCGCAAAAGGCAAGCGGCATGGCGATCTGCGTCACCGAGAGCGACTTTCTCCACACCCACACCGCCCAGAAGGCAAAGGGCCAGGTCGGGCACAGGTACCAGATGAAGTGCTTGGCAAGCCACCCGAGCTCCCTGAAGTTGATGATCCCGAAGATGTCGGCCTGCGTCTGCGCCCAGAGGTTGAAGTAGTCGCCCGCGACCTCGCTTGCAACTGCGTAGGACAAAAGCGGCCACAGCGAAAAGACCGCGAAGGCAACGATCACCGTGGTGAGAATCTTGCGGTCGAGCCTGCCGATGCCGTGCACCAGAATGTAGGAGAGAATGCAGCCGGTGAGCACCGTGACGCCGGCCAAAAGGCTGGAGGCGAGAATGAGCGCGCCGCTTGCAAGGCCCGCGAGCGCCGCTCCCCAGTACGGGCGCGTGAGCGCCCAGGCGCATCCCAGATAAGCCATGGCGCCGAAGGCAAGCTCCACCGTTTCAACGCTTGCCTCGTGGTTTTTGATGACGAGCCCGAAAATCGATACAAAAAAAAGCGTTGCGGTGTCGGCCACGAGCCTGCCGTAGTCGCGGTAGGGCGCCTCGCGCCCGAAGGGCTGCGTGATGGGCTGCGCCTCGCGGCGCCGCGCGAGAAACCAAGTGGCGTACCAGATCGAGGATGTCGTAATCACAAACCAGACGATGGCCGTGAGCCGCATGGACCAGATTTGGGAGACGAAGTCGGGCGAGAGGCTCACAAAGAGGGCTGCAAGCCACGCCGCAAGCGGTCCGTGGTCTGTGATCACCTCGCCCGAGGCCATGGGAAAGAGCCACGTGGCGGGGTCGCCTGCGGTCATCGCGAGCACTTCGGCGAGCATGCGCGATTCCTGTCCCGACCACAAGTCGCGCGAGAAAAGCCCGACAAGAATGAAGACGGCGAGCAACGTGAGCAGCACGAGCCGGGGCAGTTTTCTGGCTGCCTCGCTTGAGACGCGGACGGGGGACGGATTGAGATCGAGCATCGCGCAGGCGAGAAATGTAGGATTTGGTCGATTTTAGCCGCTTTTAGCGGCACGTTCGTACGAAAAAAAGGCAGTCGATGCGCAATTTTCGTTGCGGCATGACTGCCTTTTTACGCGACTGCCTCCGATGGAAAGAGTCTCCTTCCCGATCGGACGCTTGGCCGGCACGCGAGGTAAGCGCGCCTTGCGCGGTCCCGATTACTTCTTCGCCTTGGAGACGTGAGCGTACTTGGCGCGGAACTTCTCCACGCGGCCGGCTTCAACGATACGGGTCTGGGCGCCGGTGTAGAAGGGGTGGCTCTCAGAGGAGGTATCAAGCTTGAAGAGGGGGTAGGTCACGCCGTCGATCTCAACCGTTTCGCGGGTCTGCACGGCAGACGGGATGATGAAGGTCTTGTTGATCGAGAGGTCCACGAAGGCGACGGGACGGTACTCGGGATGAATATTGGGTTTCATTTTTTTGAAATTCCGGAAAAACGAGGTTTTTGTCGGTCGCCCTGCCCGCCTTACGAAGCCGCCTTCATCCGGAAGGTCTTGCGCCAGGTATGCACGCCACGTGCCGAACGGAAAGGCAGGATTATCCACGAAAAAGCGCTGAAAATCAAGCCTCTCCCAAAGGCCGCGGCAAGGCGAAGGGAAAGCTCCGGCAAAAGCCGGACGGACTACTTCGGCCCGCGCATGAGATCAAAGAACTCGGCGTTGGACTTGGTGTTGCGGATTTTGTCGAGCAAAAACTCCATGGCCTCCACCTCGTCCATGTCAAAGAGGAGCTTGCGCAGAATCCAGATCTTTTGCAGGATGTCGGGCTTGATGAGCAGATCCTCGCGGCGCGTGCCCGAGCGGTTGATGTTGATGGCCGGGTAGACGCGCTTTTCAGCCAGGCGCCGCTCGAGCACGATTTCGGAGTTGCCCGTGCCCTTGAATTCTTCAAAGATCACGTCGTCCATGCGGCTGCCGGTGTCAACAAGCGCCGTGCCGAGGATGGTAAGCGAGCCCCCCTCTTCGATGTTGCGCGCAGCGCCGAAAAAGCGCTTGGGCCTTTGCAGCGCATTGGCGTCGACGCCGCCCGTGAGAACTTTGCCCGAGCTCGGAACGACCGTGTTGTAGGCGCGCGCAAGACGCGTGATCGAATCAAGAAGAATCACCACGTCCTTCTTGCTTTCGGCAAGGCGCTTAGCTTTTTCAATCACCATTTCGGCCACCTGCACGTGGCGCGTGGCCGGCTCGTCAAAGGTCGAGGCAATGACTTCGCCCTTGACCGAGCGCTGCATTTCGGTAACTTCCTCGGGGCGCTCGTCGATTAGAAGAACAATCAGCACGCAGTCGGGGTGGTTTGCGGTGATCGCGTGCGCAATCGACTGCATGAGAACGGTTTTGCCCGACTTGGGGCTTGCGACGATCAGGCCGCGCTGGCCCTTGCCGATGGGGGCGATGATGTCGATGAGGCGCCCCGTGACGTTTTCTTCGCCGCGCATGTTGCGCTCGAGCTTTAAAGGCTCGGTCGGAAAGAGCGGCGTGAGGTTTTCAAAGAGCATGCGGTGCTTGAGCGCCTCGGGAGGCTGCCCGTTGACCGTGTCGACTTTGACGAGCGCAAAGTAGCGCTCGTTGTCCTTGGGCGTGCGCACCTCGCCTTCGATCGAGTCGCCCGTGTGCAGGTTAAAGCGCCGAATCTGCGAGGGCGAGATGTAGATGTCGTCGGTGCTTGCCAGATAGCTCGTATCGGGGCTGCGCAGAAAGCCGAAGCCGTCGGGCAGCACCTCGAGGGTGCCGTCGCCGAAGATCTGCTCGCCCTGGCGGGCGCGTTTTTTCAGGATGGCGAACATGAGCTCCTGCTTGCGCATGCGCTGTGCATTGTCGATCTCAAGTTCGGAGGCCATGTCAAGAAGCTGGCTGATGTGCAGCTTTTTGAGCTCTGAAAGATGCATGGTGATGAAAAAGAATGGTTGACTCAAACAATGCCGCCCCGGCGCCGCCGTCGCTGCTGTTTGACCTTGCGCGTGCTTTGTGAAGAAAAGCGCCAAAGAAGGACAAAAACAGTGCCGCCTGTTTAAGCGTAAATGTCGGCAAACGCGGGCGTGAGTTTCCCTGACGGCCAAAAGCGGCCTTTGCCGTCAGATGCGCGCGCTGTCAAAAAAGAACAGGGGCTGCGCTATTGACGGAGAAAAGCGAAAAAGAGCAAAAAAGCGCGAAAGCCGTCGGGGATGGAAAACGAAGCGAAAAAGAAGCGGAAACGCAGTGAATGCGACGCAAGACGCGGACGGGGCGCGAGCTTGTGCTTAAAAAGGCGGCTCGAAGACTCGGGGCCGTTTCGAAGGTGTGGGGTGAAAAACGTGTTTCCGTCTCCCCTCGGGGGCCGCAATGCCGAACATGGGGCGGATAAGAGCGGCTCCCGATTCGCGGGGGAGGATTATATCGGCAAATCGAGCGTTTAAAGGAACTTCTCGATGAAGGCGTTCAGTTCGGAGCGTCCCATGGCGCCCACGTGCTGATCGACGAGCGAGCCCGACTTGAAGACCAGAATGGTCGGAATGCCGCGGATGCCGTTGGCGCTTGCGACGGCGCTGTTTTCATCGACGTTGTACTTGCAGATCACGGCGCGTCCGTCATAGGCGTCGGCCGCGGCCTCAAGCGATGGGGCGAGCATGCGGCAGGGACCGCACCACGGGGCCCAGAAGTCGACGAAGACGGGCTTGTCGCCGGCGCCGTCGACGGTGCTCTGAAAGGTCGCATCGGTGATGTTGACGATTTTTTCACTCATGGCTGTTGTTCCTTGAAGTGGAAATTTTTTCAAAAAGATGTCGTTTCTAACTCTTCAGCGTCCGCACCGGGAATAAACCCTGCCGCGGCTTTCCGCCTGTCCCTTCCCCTGCGGGAGCGCTGCCTTCGCCTGCGCGCGCACGTGTACATGCAGAACGTGCAAAGGGGTGGAGGGCAGGTCAATTCGCACAGAAGGCGCAAAGAAGGGAAAGAATGCAGGGCAGGCCTGCGGGCGTGGGACAAACCCGGACAAAACACAAGGCAAGTACGCACAAAGCGAACCAGCAGCGCGCAAGCGTCCGCCGCACGGCCGCCTCGGGCGGCACATGCGCCAGGAGGGACCTTGCGGCGCCTTTTGCGCCTCCTGTCGGGGACGCTGACTGCCTGAGCAATATAACAAAAAAAGAAAGCGTGCGCCCCTTGCTCCCAAAGGGGCTTGCGGGCTTGAATTCCGGCAAAAAACGGGCCGCGGCGGGAAATCGGCGCACGTTATAATGTGACGATTTTGAACGCGTCAGGCGGCAAGCTCATTTTTTGCGCCCCATTTTGAATGAAGGAAATGACGCGCACTCACTTTGAGACCAGGGGGAAGTCTTGAGTCACATCATCAACGATGCGCGCGCGCAGGCCGCGCTTGTGCTCGCAGACGGGGAAGTGTTCATCGGCCGCAGCTTCGGCGCACCGGGCATGGTCACGGCCGAAGTGGTGTTCAACACCGCCATGACGGGCTATCAGGAAATTCTGACCGACCCGAGCTACACCGGGCAGATCGTGACGCTCACCTATCCGCACATCGGCAACACGGGCGTTAACGACGAGGACTTGGAGAGCGCCTCGGTGTGCGCCGCAGGCCTCATCATCCGCTGCGAGAGCCCGGTGGTGAGCAGCTTTCGGGCAACGGGCACGCTCTCGGACTATTTGAAAAAAGCGGGCGTCGTCGGCTTGTGCGACATCGACACCCGAAAACTCACCCGCATCGTGCGCACCAAGGGCGCGCAGCCGGGCACGATTGTGACGGCCGCCTCGGGCACGCTCACGCAAAAAGAGATCGACGAGGCCCGGGCCGCGGCGCAAAGCTGGGGCTCGATGGTCGGGCGCGACCTCGCGCGCGAGGTGACCTGCCGCGAGCCCTATCACTGGACGGGCGGCACGTGGACTCTCAAGGGCGAAGAGGGCGACCCCGGCTTTCGGCCCTCGGCGCAGCCTCTTTTTAAAGTCGTCGCCTACGATTTCGGCATCAAGCGCAACATTCTGCGGCTCATGGCCGACCGCGGCATCGACGTCACCGTGGTGCCCGCGCAGACGCCCGTGGCAGAGGTGCTTGCCATGAATCCGGACGGCGTGTTTCTCTCCAACGGCCCCGGCGACCCCGAGCCCTGCACGTACGCCATTGAAGCCGCGCGCACGTGCCTGCAAAAGAGGATTCCTCTCTTTGGCATCTGCCTCGGGCACCAGATCATGGGTCTTGCGGCGGGAGCCAAAACGGTGAAGATGAAGTTCGGCCACCACGGCGGCAATCACCCGGTGCTTGACAAGAAGACCGGGCGCGTGTTCATCACGAGCCAAAACCACGGCTTTGCCGTGGATGCGGAAAGCTTGCCCGCCAATGTCGAAGCCACGCACCAGAGCCTTTTTGACGGCACGCTGCAGGGGCTTCGCTTTGTGGACGCGCCCGCCATGAGCTTTCAGGGCCACCCCGAGGCAAGCCCCGGGCCGCACGACATCGACTGCCTTTTTGACGCCTTTGTCGAGATGATGCGCGAGGCTAAAGCGCAAGGCGCCTCCGATGCGCCGCGGCAGGCCTGAGTTTTTTTAAAGATGAGGAGCAAAGGCCGCCCGTTAAACCTCTTTTTTTAAGAGCCGGGGCTTTCCTGCCCGGCAGGCGGCTTGATTGCATTCCTTTGCTTTCCCGACGGGTTTGCGCCTTGCAGACTCATCCCGATACGAGAATGAATTGCCACATGACCCAAACCACTGAGGACACTGCCCGCTCGAACGTCGTGCACGTGCGGGCGGCGTTGTCTGAAGCGCACAGCGCCCTTGAGGCGC
Source organism: Sutterella sp. (assembly GCA_019418605.1). Classification (GTDB taxonomy): domain Bacteria; phylum Pseudomonadota; class Gammaproteobacteria; order Burkholderiales; family Burkholderiaceae_F; genus Duodenibacillus. The sequence continues at coordinate 59,933 of DYBN01000064.1, forward strand.
TTTTGTCCGACGACAAGGCGCTTGAGGCGATCGCGCGCAGCGCCGATCTCATTGTGCAAAGCCAGAAGGCCCAAGGCGCCGTCTACGCCTGCGGCAACGGCGGGAGCCTGTGCGACGCCATGCACTTTGCCGAGGAGATGACGGGGCGCTATCGGAAAGACCGCAGGCCCTACCGCGCGGCGGCCATCTCGGACGTCTCGCACATGGCCTGCGTGGGCAACGACTACGGCTATGCGCACGTTTTCTCGCGCTGGGTGGCCGGCATGGGGCGCCCGGGGGACGTCCTGCTTGCCATCACCACCTCGGGCACGAGCGCCAACATTGTTGAAGCGGCCCGCGAGGCCCGCGCGCGCGGCATGAAGGTGATTGCGCTCACCGGCCGCACGGACTCGCCCATCGTGCAGACCGCCGACATCGCCGTCGTCACGCCCGCCGGCCGCTGGGCCGACCGCGTGCAGGAGCTGCACATCAAGGTGATTCACATTCTCATCGAGCTCGTCGAGCGCGCGCTCGATCCGCAAAACTACGAGACAAAGTAAACGAAATGCCCAAGCGTACAGACATCAAAACCATCATGATCCTCGGCGCCGGCCCCATTGTCATCGGCCAGGCCTGCGAGTTCGACTACTCGGGCGCTCAAGCCTGCAAGGCGCTGCGCGAAGAGGGCTACCGCGTGGTGCTCGTCAATTCCAACCCCGCGACCATCATGACCGATCCGCACATGGCGGATGCAACCTACATCGAGCCCTTGAACTGGAAGGTGGTCGAGCGGATCATCGCCAAGGAAAAGCCCGATGCGATTCTGCCGACGATGGGCGGACAGACGGCGCTCAACCTCGCCATGGAGCTCTCGCGCGAAGGCGTGCTTGAAAAGTACGGCGTCGAGCTCATCGGCGCGCGCCCCGACGTCATCGACAAGGCCGAGGACCGCCAGCGCTTTAAGCTTGCCATGGAAAAAATCGGCCTTGAGTCCGCGCGCAGCGGCATTGCCTACTCCATGCAGGAGGCGCTGCAGGTGCAGCAGCACGTGGGCTTTCCGGCCGTGATCCGCCCCTCCTTTACGCTGGGCGGCTCGGGCGGCGGCATTGCCTACAACATGCCCGAATTCATCGAAATCTGCGAGCGGGGCCTGGCGCTTTCTCCCACGCACGAACTTTTGATCGAAGAGTCGCTTCTCGGGTGGAAGGAATTCGAGATGGAGGTGGTGCGCGACAAGGCCGACAACTGCATCATCATCTGCTCGATTGAAAACTTCGATCCGATGGGCATTCACACGGGCGACTCGATCACGGTGGCGCCCGCGCAGACTCTGACCGACAAGGAGTATCAGATCCTGCGCGACGCGAGCATCAAGGTGCTGCGCGAAATCGGCGTCGACACCGGCGGCTCGAACGTGCAGTTTGCGATCAACCCGGCCAACGGCAGGCTCATTGTCATCGAGATGAACCCGCGCGTGTCGCGCTCTTCGGCCCTGGCCTCGAAGGCAACGGGCTTTCCCATTGCCAAGATCGCCGCCAAGCTCGCCGTGGGCTATACGCTCGATGAACTCGCCAACGACATCACGGGCGGCAAGACGCCTGCGTCCTTTGAGCCCACGATCGACTACGTCGTCACCAAGGTGCCGCGCTTTGCCTTCGAGAAGTTCCCGCAGGCCAACGACCGTCTCACCACGCAGATGAAGTCCGTGGGCGAGGTGATGGCCATCGGCTCGAACTTTCAGGAGTCGCTGCAAAAGGCCCTGCGCGGGCTTGAGACTGGCAAGGACGGTCTGACGCCCATGACGAGCGACCGCGACGAAATCGTCCACGAACTCTGCGAGGCGGGTCCCGAGCGCATCTTCTACGTGGGGGACGCCTTTCGCATCGGCATGAGCGTCAAGGAAGTCCACGAGATGACTTCGATCGATCCGTGGTTCCTGGAGCAGGTCAAGGAATTGATCGACATCGAGGGCCGGGTTGCGGAAGGTGCACTTGACGCGCTCACGCGCGACGAGCTCGTTTGGCTTAAGAAAAAGGGCTTTTCCGACAAGCGGCTTGCCTTTCTTTTGAAAACGAAGGAGGCCGACGTGCGGCGCCGGCGCGACGCGCTTGACGTGCATCCCGTCTACAAGCGGGTCGATACGTGCGCGGCCGAATTTGAAACGCGCACGGCCTACATGTACTCGACCTATCAGGATGAGTGCGAGGCCGCGCCCACCGACAAGAAGAAGATCGTCGTTCTGGGCGGCGGCCCCAACCGCATCGGACAGGGCATTGAGTTTGACTACTGCTGCGTGCACGCGGCCGTTGCGCTTCGCGAAGACGGCTACGAGACGATCATGGTCAACTGCAACCCCGAGACGGTCTCGACCGACTACGACACCTCCGACAGACTCTACTTTGAGCCCGTCACGCTTGAAGACGTGCTCGAAATCTGCCGCATTGAAAAGCCCGAGGGCGTGATCGTGCAGTACGGCGGCCAGACGCCGCTCAAAATCTGCCGCGCGCTTGAGGCCGAAGGCGTTCCCATCATCGGCACGAGCACGGACGCCATCGACTGCGCCGAAGACCGCGAGCGCTTCCAGAAGCTCATCAACGAGCTGGGACTGCATCAGCCGCCCAACCGCACCTGCCACACCGAGGAGGCCGCCCTCAAGGCCGCCGAAGAGATCGGCTACCCGATCGTGGTGCGCCCGAGCTACGTGCTCGGCGGCCGCGCCATGGACATCGTGCACAATGCCAAGGAATTGATGCGCTACATGCACGAGGCGATCGTGGTGAGCGAAGACAGCCCCGTGCTGCTTGACCACTTCCTTGACGACGCCGTGGAGATGGACGTCGATGCCGTCTGCGACGGCACCGAGGTGCGCATCGGCGGCCTCATGCAGCACGTCGAGGCCGCGGGCGTGCACTCGGGCGACTCGGCCTGCTCGCTGCCGCCCTACAGCCTTCGCGAGGACATCCTCAAGGAAGTGCGCCGGCAAACGAAGCTCATGGCCGAAGCGCTTCACGTCGTGGGCCTCATGAACGTGCAGTTTGCCATTAAAAACGCCGTCACCGAGCACCCGACCGTGTACGTGCTCGAGGTGAACCCGCGCGCTTCGCGCACGGTGCCCTTCGTGTCCAAGGCAACGGGCGAGCCTCTTGCCAAGATCGCCGCGCGCTGCATGGTCGGCAAGACCTTCAAGGAGCAGGGCGTGCGCGTGGAGGTCAAGCCCACGCACATCTGCGTGAAGGAGGCGGTGTTCCCGTTTGCGAAGTTCCTGGGCGTTGACCCGGTGCTGGGCCCTGAGATGCGCTCCACGGGCGAAGTGATGGGCGTTGGCAAAACCTTCGGCGAGGCGCTCTTTAAGAGCCAGCTTGGTTCGGGCTCGGTGCTGCCGCCCGCGGGCACGGTCTTTATTTCCGTCAGGGACGAAGACAAGGCCAAGGCCATCGTCGTTGCGGCCGAGCTGCTCGACAACGGCTACCAGCTTGTCGCCACGCGCGGTACGGCGGCTGCCTTTGCCCGCGCGGGCATCGACTGCAAGGTGGTCAACAAGGTTAGCGACGGGCGCCCGAACATCATCGACAAGATCAAAAACCACGAGGTGCAGCTTGTGATCACCACAAGCAACGAGTCTCGAGGCGAAATCAGCGACGCGCGCGAAATCCGCATGGCGGCGCTCGCCAACCGCGTCACCTACTACACGACGATTGCGGGGGGGCGCGCCGCCGTCGAGGGCATCAAGCACCTCAAGGACGCGCAGGTCTACTCGCTGCAGGAGATGCACCGCGAGGCGCAGTAAGCATCAGGCGCCTGCGGTGGCCTCAATTCCCCGGAGGGCTTGCGCCGAATTTGGCGCGCCCCTTGCGAGGGCCCGGGCGGCCTACAATGCCGCCCCGACGCAACTTTTAAGATGCGGGCGCGCGCGGGCGCCCGCCGTTAGAAACGAACACCTTATTTTGTGTATTGACTCAAGATGGACAAGCGAATTCCGATTACCGTGACCGGCGCCGAGAAGCTGCGTGCCGAACTCGATGAACTCAAGCGCGTCAAGCGCCCGGCCGTCGTGCAGGCCATTGCCGAGGCGCGCGAAAAGGGCGATTTGTCGGAAAATGCCGAGTACGACGCCGCCAAGGAAATGCAGGGCCACATTGAGGGGCGCATTGCCGAACTTGAAGGCAAGATTCCGATGCTGCAGATCATTGACCCCAAGACGCTGCAGGCGGGCGACAGGATCGTCTTCGGCGCGACCGTTGAGCTCGAAGACGACGACGGCGCCACGAAGGTCTACCAGATCGTGGGCGACGATGAGGCCGACATCAAGACGGGCCGCATTTCGATTTCAAGCCCCCTGGCGCGCAGCCTCATCGGCAAGTACGAGGGCGACGAGATCACCTGCCAGGCCCCCAAGGGCCTCATTCACTACGCGATCGTCACCGTGAAGTACGTCTAAAGCCCGATCTCTGTTTACCGGCGGACGACGCGGCTTTTAGGAGCGCCTGCGCGCCGCCCGAGGTTCTTTCGGGGCGCGCTTTTGTCGCAAGGCCGCAGGGCCGATAAAAAACACCGCACGAGCCTTTCGTGAACGAACGGGCCGTGCGGCGTTTTTTTGTTTCTCTCTCGGACGTTGAGGGGAATGGGTTTGGACGTTATGCCTTCTCGCGCCCGGCGGGCTTTAGCGCAGCCTCGATGGCGCTCTCGGGGAGCCTCTCGGGGAGTTCCTTGGCGTGGGCGGCGCTGTCGGCTTCAAGCGCCTCCGGGTCGCGCGCGCTGATGGTCGAAGGCAGCACCACGGTGAAGGTCGAGCCCTTGCCGAGCTCGCTTTCAATCTTCATGCGTGCGTTGTGGTGCAGCAGGGCGTGCTTGACGATGGCAAGCCCGAGCCCCGTGCCGCCCGTGTCGCGCGAGCGCGATTTGTCGACGCGGTAGAAGCGCTCGGTCAGGCGCGGGATGTCCTTTTGGGCGATGCCGATGCCGTTGTCCTTGACGCTGATGACGATCGCGCCGTCGTCTCTGACGCTGCAGGAGACGGCTATCGTGCCGCCTGCGGGCGTATAGCGCACGGCGTTTGTCATGAGGTTGACGACCGCGCTGCGGATTTCGTCGGGGTAGCCCGTCACCCAGACGGCGGGCGCCACGTCGGCCGTGACGGTGTGGGTTTTGGCCGCCATGACGCGGATTTCTTCGGCGATGGTGGTAACGAGGTCCGAAAGCGAGAAGACTTCGAGCTTCTTGTCGTTGCCGCCGGTTTCAAGCCGCGAGAGGGTGAGCAGGTCGTTGATGAGGCGCTGCATGCGGTCTGCCTGATCGCGCATCAAGGACAAGTGAGACGTCTGCAGCACCACCTTGTTCGTGTCGGTGTCGTCGAGCCCGTGCAGCGCCATGTCGAGAAACCCCATGAGCACCGTCAGGGGCGTGCGCAGCTCGTGCGAGACGTTGGCCACGAAGTCGCGCCGCATGGCGTCGAGCTGCTCTTGTTCGGAGATGTCGCGCGTGACGATGATGGCATTTTTGCGGTCAACCACAACGACGCGCAGCTCAAGAGCCGTGTTTGCGCCCGTGCGCCACGTGTAGGCCTCGTCAAAGCGGCCCGCCTTGAGGTAGGCAAGGATTGCCTCGTTGTTGATGAAGGCAAAGAAGTGCCGCCCGAAGTCGGCTTCGCCGTGAATGCCGAAGACGTGCTCGGCCGTTTCATTGCACCAGGAGACGGCCCAGTCGGTTTTAACGAGCACGATCCCTTCGGGCAGCGCCGCAAGCGTCTTGCGGTAGCGCTGCTCGCGGTCCTGCAGCCGCCGCGTATTGGTCTGCAGCGCCTTGCGGCTGCGAGAGACCCGATAGAAGATTTCACTCCACAGGCCCGATCGCACGGAGGGCGATTGCGCCTCTGGGGCTTCAAGCCACTGCGCGAGCTGCACGATGTAGTTGAGATTCATGAAGATCTCAAGAAAGAGCCCGGCAATGAGCAGGAGCGTTCCCCAAAAAGGGGAGGCAAGTCCGGCAATGGCCAGACTCACGCAGCACAACAAGATGAGGCGAAAGAGCACGGGCCCCATCAGCCGCAAACGTTTGAGCATGTCTCAAAAATTCCCGCAAAAAGACGGAAGGCTCTCGACCGGGAGCGCCGGTGTTTCGTGCGGGAGAGCTTTTTTTATGAAGTTGTCGATTGGGTTGGCTTCAAGGCAGGCGCGGGCGGGTGAGGAAAGCGAAAAAGCGCCTGCGCGCGTTACTGCTACGGGCTTGAAGGATCCGCCGCCCGGTAGCCGATGCCGCGGACGGTCTGCACGATGTTGGCCGCCGACGTGCCCGCAAGCTGCTTTCTGAGCCGCAGCACGTGCACGTCGACCGTGCGCTCGTCAAAGCCCGCCGCATCATCCCAGACGCGCTCGAGCAGCTGCACGCGCGAGTACACGCGCCCCGGGTTGGAGGCAAGCACAAGCAGCATCTTGAATTCAATGACGCCGAGCTTGACGTCCTTGCCGTCGACCTTGGCCGAAAACCGCGCCTCGTTCATCACAAGGGGCCCGCAGACCACGTTTTTCTCAGACTCCGAAGCGCCGCGCCGCAGCACGGCGCGCATGCGGGCGATGAGTTCGCGCGGCGAAAACGGCTTGACCACGTAGTCGTCGGCTCCGGTGTCAAGGCCCGCCACCTTGTCGCTTTCGGTGCCGCGCGCGGTGAGCATGATCACGGGAATGGATTGATAGCGCTCGTCGTGCTTGAGGTTGTCGAGCCACTGCAGCCCCGAGAGGTCCGGGAGCATCCAGTCGAGCAAAATGAGATTGACGCGGTCGTTTTCCAGGATTTCCTGCGCTTCGCGCACCGATCCCGCCCGCAGCGTCTGGTAGCCCGAGGATTCGCAGGCAAAGCCGATCAGTTCGCGAATGGCGGGCTCGTCTTCAACGACAAGAATGGTGTCAGCCATGGTCAATAAGGGAAGTTTTTGAGCGATGGTTTAAATCTTGGCAATGCTGAACCTTGCCTATGGCGTAATTATGACGAGACGATGACCAAATGATGACAGGGTGTGAAATTCCAAGGAAGCGGCGCTCCTGCAGGAAATGGCAAGGCGCTGATAGGGTATTTGTCTTAATTGTTTGCGAGAAGAGTTTTTGCGGCGCTTTTGAATTTTGAAAACGACGCCCGGCATCTTCTTTTTCCTTCACGTCAAGCCTTTTGTTTGGTTTTTTGTGTGAATTAAAGAGGTGCTCGGTCAGCAGCGCGCACGGCTGCGGGCGGCCAGGAGGATTTGTTTGCGTTAGCGCAAGGAATCGACGGATTGCAAAGAAAAGAAAGGACAGCGATTGCACAGGGAGGGAATTCTGAAAAATGCAATTAAATCAGAGGGATAGGGGCTCTTTACAATCCTCTGATTCTTGACCTTCCTCAATGTCTTAAGGGTTTTTACGACCATCTAAACCCCCTTGAACGGTCTAAATTGAGAGAGTACTGCAACAACTTGTTGCAATACGAGCTGAAAGGCCGAGTTGATCTGGTTTACAAGACGCGCACGACGCTGCGGGAGTCCTGGCCCAGCACTCGAAACAATACATAGCAAAAAAAGGAGAAGTGCAATGGCAGAAAAGAAATCCTCCATGTGGGGCTTGCCGATGCAGATGCTCGCCGGCTTGATCCTCGGTGTGATTGTCGGCATGTTTGTTTCGGCGGACTTCGCCCAAACATGGCTCAAGCCCTTGGGCGACTTGTTCATTCGCTTGATCCGCATGGTCGTGGTTCCCCTGGTGTTCGCAACGCTCGTTGCCGGCGCCGCCGGTATCTCGGACGTGAGCAAGCTCGGCCGCGTGGCCGTCAAGACGCTGTTGATCTTCATGATCACCTCGGCGATTTCGGTGATTTTCGGCCTGTTTATCGCCAACCTCATTGATCCGGGCGTGGGCGTGACGCTCTCGACCGAAGGTCTGAAGGCTGCGCAGGTCAAGGCGCCGAGCTTTGTGCAAACGTTGCTTGAGATCGTCCCGATCAACCCGATGGAAGCCTTCTCGAAGGGCGCGATTCTGCAGATCATCTTCTTTGCCATTATGTTCGGCTTCTGCTTGAACATGATGGGCGAGAAGGGCCGCTTTATCTATGAGTTCTTCGACGTCACCGGCCAGATTATGATCCGCATGACGAACATCGTGATGCGCTACGCTCCGATCGGCGTGTTCGGCTTGATGGCGGCTGTTGTGGCCCAGCACGGTCTGGCCGTGTTGCTGCCCTTGGGCAAGCTCATTCTCGCGGCGTTCATCGCGACGGCTCTGCTCATCATCATCATCTACGTCCCGTGGGTGAAGTTCTGGATCCGCATCCCGCTGTCGACCTACTTCAAGGGCATCTTCGAGCCCTGGCTCATTGCCTTTACGACCTGCTCGTCGGCTGCCGCCATGGCCGCCAACTTGGTTGCCGCTCGCAAGCTCGGCGCCACGAACGCCATCGCCAGCTTCGCAGTGCCGCTGGGCAACACGATCAACATGAACGGTACGGCCGTGTACATGGGCGTGTGCGCCGTGTTCGCCTCGCAGATCTACGGCTTGAACCTCACCTTTAGTGATCAGGTGATCGTCGTTCTGACAGGCGTGCTCGCCGCCGTTGGTACGGCCGGCGTTCCCGGTGCCGGCCTCATCATGTCGACCCTGGTGTTCACGCAGGTCGGCATCCCGCTCGAAGTGATCGCCCTGATCGCTGGCGTGGACCGTATCCTTGACATGATCCGTACTTCGATCAACGTGGTCGGCGACTCCACGACCGCTCTGGCCGTCTCCCGTATGGAAGGCGAACTCGGCAGCGAACCGTTTGACGACGGCGAAGGCACCGAGGCACAGAAGGCCTAAAGAGGCGCGCAAAACGCAAACCGCTTGCCGCGGCCCCCTGTGATTCAGCTGAGTCAAAGGGCCGCGCGCAGCGAAAGCGAAAACAAAAGCCTGTCGACGGCATGTCCGCGGCAGGCTTTTTTAAGCGGTGAACCGAGAGCATCCGAAATCGCCTTGGGGCTCGCATTTTTGCCAAGGCTTTCCAGCCAGGCTCGGAGGATGCAGGCAAATGACGCCGCCCTGCGCAAGGGCTCGAAGGGCTCCGAGAAGCGCAAAGGGAAGGGCGGCTGCAAAAAGCTGAAGCCTTGAGAGTTTGGTTTCCCGGGAGCCGGGACAACGCCTCAGCTTGCCGTACGCGTGTACGCGTTCCCTTGAGAGGATGGCTTCGAGCTTTGGATGCGCGCGGGCCCCGACAGTCGTCGACTCCCGGGGCCCTTTACTTTACGCGCCTAGCACATCAGAAGAAGGATGACAAAGATCAAAATCTTCGAGACCTTCCTTGCTATACTAGCGACAGATGATTTTTTCATTGCATTTATCATCCATCTTAAAGCGGCTCAGGTGCTGGAACATCTGAGCCGTTTTGCTGTGGTTTTGTCCTCGACGAAAGAGTGGCAACCACAGAAAAACCACTCAATTTATGCGGGCAATGCAACAAATCCCGCAAGACATTCGCGAAGCTTAACAGACTTACTACGCAAATTTAATGGGTGTAGGTCTTTAATGACGAAGACGCGCAAGAATCTGCAGAAATGTTGGTGCCTCCCGTAGTTGCCCTGCTTTTGGGAGATCGTGATGCAGGACCTCGATTGGGACGCTGAATTTTGAGAGCGGATGCCTTTCGAGGGGCCTAAAAGCACGCGGGCCCCGGCAGTCGTCAACTCCCAGGGCCCTTTACTTACGCGCCTAGCACATCAGAAGAAGGATGACAAAGATCAAAATCTTTGAGACCTTCTTTGCTATACTAGCGACAGATGATTTTTCTATCTGCATAATCATCCACCTTTAAGCGGCTCAGGTGCGTCAACATCTGAGCCGTTTTGCTGTGGTTTTGTCCGCGACGAAAGAGTGGCTACCACAGCAAAACCACTCAATTTTTACGGAGCATGCAGTAATCTCCGTTGGACGTCCGCGTAGCTTATCCGCTTTAGTATATAAAGTCAAGGGTGTAGGTCTTTAGTGACGAAGACATACAGCAGCTCGGAGAAGTGTTGCGGACTCTTGATGCTGCACTGCTTTTGAGAAATCGTGATATGAGACCTCGATAAGGGCGCCTGAATTTTTGAGAGAGGCTGTTATCGAGGGGCGCAAAAGCAAGCGGGCCAGCAGTCATCGACTCCCAGGGCCCTTTACTTACGCGCCTAGCACGCCATAAGAAGGATGACAAAGATCAAAATCTTCGAGACCTTCCTTGCTATACTGGCGGCAGATGATTTTCTTGGTTGCATGATCATCTACCTTTAAGCGGCTCAGGTGCTCGAACATCTGAGCCGTTTTGCTGTGGTTTTGTCCGCGACGAAAGAGCAGCGGCAGCCACAGCAAAACCACTCAATTTATGCGGGACATGCAACGAATCCCGCCAGACATTCGCGCAGAACATCAAACTTACCACTCAAATTCAACGGGTGTAGGTCTTTGTCAACGAAGATTCGCAAAAGTCTTCAGAAATGTTGAGCTATCTTTCTGCGGCTCAGCTTTTGGAAGATCGTGATGCGAGACCCCGATTGGGACGCCGGAATTCTTGAGAGCGGCTGCGAAGTTCGTAAAAGCACGCGGGCCCCGGCAGTCGTCGACTCCCAGGGCCCTTTACTTACGCGCCTAGCACATCAGAAGAAGGATGACAAAGATCAAAATCTTCGAGGCCTTCCTTGCTATACTAGCGACAGATGATTTTCTACTATGCATTTATCATCTACCTTTAAGCGGCTCAGGTGCTCGAACATCTGAGCCGTTTTGCTGTGGTTTTGTCCGCAGACGAAAGAGTGGCTACCACAACAAAACCACTCGATTTATACGGGTAATGCATCAAACCCCGCAGGACGTCCGCGGAGCATAACAAACTTAGGAATTGCGTGTAAATTAGTTGTACGTTAACTGTGGCGCCGCACCTGGCAGAATGACGTAATTCCAGTCACCTCGCCAGGTGTGACCTAGCAGATTAAGACCAGCCATTTCTTTGTCGCTGACCTTGATCCCGGTCTGGTACAAGTTCCTGTCGAGCTTACACATAACTTTCAAACCTGTCGCAGTCGTCGTGGCAGCTATCAAGCTCACAATGATGGCAAGCGTTTCCAAAGGCTTTCCTCGCCAATTGCGGCTGATCTGTGCAAAAAGACGATGCTCAATCTTGTTCCACTTGGAAGTCCCCGGGGGATAGTGAAAGACGTGGACTTCAAGCTGGAACTCCGTCGCAAATTTTTGAAGTTCTCGCTTGAAGAGACGGTTTCGTGATCCATTGCTGCCGCCTCCGTCGGCGGTGATCATCAGGCGCTTCGCGTTGGGGTAGCGCTGGCGCCCCATGGTCAAGTACCACTCACGGATACTGTTGACGGCGAACTCCGCCGTGTCGCTGCTAATGCCGACATTGACAAAGCCTTCATTGGCGTCAATGTCGTAAATGCCAAACGGCGTCGCTTTTCCGAGCTCGCCTTGGAAGTCATGTGCCTCCGCTTTGCGGGGGTTGCCCTTCGGTCTGTATTCTCGACCGTTGTTCTTGTAGTTGCCGACCAATTCCTTCTTCTTGGCATCGATCGAGATGACAGGGCAGCAACTCTCCATGAACTTCTTGGCGTTCTCGTTGATGAACCTGAATTGCTGTTCGCGATCGTCGTTGGCACTTCCTTTTTCAACGAACTTGCGGTTCAACTGAAGGCTGAAGCCGAGCTCCTTAAGCAGTTGCTGCACGCTCGAAGGGCTGGCCTTGAACCCCTTCGTCTGCAGGGCTTTTGCCAGATCGTAGGTACTGAGTGTCGTCCAGCAGAGGGGATTCTCGGGATTGCCGACAGTACTGCCGTCGAGCAACTGTAAAAGCGCCTCTTTGATGCCGGGTTGGGATTCGGTAATGGATTTGCGTCCGCCGCCTTCTTTGCGCGCCGGTGTTCTTTCACTCACAGACGGGCGCGCTTTCGGGTTGATCTCAAGCGTTTGGCTTTCAGCTTGGCCTTTCGTCAGCGTCACGCGCGACATGCCGGTAAGTGCATGCAGGAAAGTCACACCGCCATGCCCAATTTCGGCAGCAAGACTGCCCAGTACCAGACGACGCTGTCGTTCGTCGAAGAGCGGCATGACCTTTCCAACGAACTGCTCGAGACCTTCTGTGTTAAGAGTAGGCATGGTAGAACCTCCATGCCCGAGATTATACAGCTCAGCTGTAAATTTTATTTAGACGCAGTTCCTTACTACGCAAATTCAAGGGACGTAGGTCTTTAGCGACGAATATTCGCAATAGCCATCAGAAGTGTTGAGTTCTCTTGCTGCTGCTCAGCTTTTAGGAGATCGTGATGCGAGGCCCCGATCGGGACGCCTGAATTCTTGAGAGCGGCTGCGAAGTTCGTAAAAACACGCGGGCCCCGGCAGTCGTCGACTCCCAGGGCCCTTTACTTACGCGCCTAGCACGCCAGAAGAAGGATGACAAAGATCAAAATCTTTGCGACCTTCCTTGCTATACTAGCGACAGATGATTTTCTGGTTTGCATTAATCATCCACCTTTAAGCGGCTCAGGTGCGACAACATCTGAGCCGTTTTGCTGTGGTTTTGTCCGCAGATGAAAGAGTGGCTACCACAACAAAACCACTCAATTTATACGGGTAATGCAAAAAACCCCGCAGGACGTCCGCGGAGCATCACAAACTTACTACGTAAATTCAAGGGGTGTAGGTCCTTGATGACGAAGGCATGCGCTGATGCCGATCAAAACCTGACCGCCCCGATGTTTTGAATCATCAATCAAAAACCGCAGCGAGCGCCTGCCGCCATTGAATCGTTGCAGTTTGCCGACGTCTGCGCCTGAGACGCGCTTCATTGCGCCCGGCGCTCCTTCCCTGCATGATCCTGACAAGGAGCGGCCGCAAGGTGCTTCGGCCGGCCGCTTCAATCGTGTTCCCCTGTCGCTTCCTTTTGGGGCTTTCGAAGGCCTTTTTGCGCGTGCAAAGCTCTGCAACAATTTGTGTCTGCACCGGCATTGGCTTTACCTTCGGGGGCGCAGCGTCAACTTTTGTTAAGAAAGGTGCGGGATCCTTACTTTTCCTGAAATCGGGCTGGATCGGGTTCCTATACTGGGGCCGCGCGCAAAAAACTCCAAGAACAACAATACGGAGACCCGATCATGAGAAAAATCGTTGCGGGCTTTATCGCCCTTACCCTGGTGTTGTGGGGGATCAACCTCTACGTCAATCCCGTCGACATGAACGTGCGCAGCGTTGTTCATGAAGTTTTCTATATCAACGGCGTGCTCGCCTGGGGCTTCATGGCGATGGCTGTCATCATCGCCGCGCGCCCGGCCTGGCTTGAAGCCGTGACGGGAACGCCGTTGGACGAGCTCTACCGGTGGCACCGCACGATCGGCATTTGGGCCGCGGTCCTCACGGCTGTGCATTTCTTTACCAAGACCCTCATGGCCCCGGTGACGGCCATGATGACGCTTGCGCCCGCGGTCAAGCCGGCGGTCAATCCTGATGCGGTTGGCTTTGAAGCCTTCTGGGCATGGCTCAGGGGCGCCTCCAACCTTGCGGCCGAGTGGGCGACCTACCTTGCGCTTGCTCTTTTTGTCATCTCCTTCATCAGCCGGCTTCGCTACAACAAGTGGCTCACCACGCACCGGCTCTTTTCCATTGTCTTTCTCGTGGTGGCCGTCCACGCCATCCGCCTGATGGACCCGGCCGACTACACGACGCCCTTTGGGCTTCTTAACATCGCAATCACGATTGCAGGCTCCTGGTACGCCCTGGTTCTTCTCGTGCGCGGCGCCGGTGCGCAAAAGACCGTGCGTGCAAGCATCAGCGGGGTTGAAACGCGCAGCGGCCTGACCTTCATTACCGTCAAGCCCGAGCGCGCGCTTGAAGTCAAGCCCGGCGAATTTGCCTTCCTGCGCACGGCCGGTCACGAAAAGCACCCGTTTTCCGTGGCAGCCGTCAACGACGACGGAACGATCAGCTTTGCGGTCAAGGGGCTCGGCGACTACACGGGCCGGATTGTGCCGCAGCTCAAGGCGGGCGAGACGGTCTTTGTTGAAGGCCCCTGGGGACACTTTGTGCCCGACTATTCACCCCGCACGCAGCTCTGGCTGGCGGGCGGCGTGGGAATCGCTCCCTTCTGCGCCTGGCTGCAGGATGCCGCCCGAGCGCACAGCCGCGGCGACATTCGCCTTGTCTGGTGCATCAAGAGTCGTGAAAGCGAACCGATGCTCCCGCGCGTCGAGACGCTTGCAAGAAATGCGGGCGTCCGGCTTGACATCTACGAGTCAAAGAAGGCGCGCCTGAACGTGCGGGATCTCTTTGCCGCCTACGTGCCCGAAGTGCTCGCACTGTGCGCGGGCGGCGCACTTGCCGAGTCCGTCTCGGCTGCCTACGTGCATGCAGGCGGCGAGGCAGGCAACATCCGCAAGGAGTACTTCAACTGGCGTTAAGCAGTCCCACCGCCGCAGGCGCCGGGGCGCGCCTGCACGCGGTCAAGAGCCTGCGGTTTGCAGACGCTATTTTTTGAGCATCTCGGGCGGAAACTGCATTTCCTCGTAGCGCACGAAGTGGGTCTTGTTGACGAAGCGGTAGCCAAGCCAGACCGTGAGGAACAAGGGGATCCCCACATAGGTTGCGGCCACGGCCGACCAGTCGATCGTCTCGGAGAGGAAGGCCTGATAGTTTTGCCCGAGCGTCACGGCAAGGCACACGACGAAGGCAAAGATCGGCCCCCACGGGAAAAAGGGCGAGCGGTAGGGGAGTTTGGCCGGGTCGCCGCCCTTGAGAACAAACCCGCGGCGAAAGCGGTAGTGCGCCACGGCAATGCCAAGCCAGAGAATGAAGCCGCCCATGCCGCTTAAGCTCAAAAGCCACAGGTAGACGCTTTGGTCTTCAAAGACCGAGGTGAGAAAGCAGAGCATGGCAACGGCCGTCACGGCGTAAAGAGCGTTGCGCGGCACTCCGGCGGGCGTGAGCCTGGCAAAGACTTTCGGCGCGTACCCGTCAAGCGCCAGAGCGTAGAGCATGCGGGTGGAGGCGTACATGCCGGAGTTGCCCGCCGAGAGGATCGAGGTTAGGATCACGGCGTTCATGACGGCCGCGGCCGCAAGAAGCCCCGCGTGCTCGAAGACAAGCGTGAAGGGGCTCACGGCGATGTCGGTGACGTCGTTGCGCAGCAGCCTCGGATCGGTGTAGGGAATGATGAGGCTGATGACGAAAATCGAGAGCACGTAGAAAAAGAGAATGCGCCAGAAGACCTGCTTTAAGGCGTGGGGCACGCTCTTTTGAGGATTTTGCGCTTCGCCCGCCGTGATGCCCACAAGTTCCGTGCCCTGAAAGGAAAATCCCACGACCATCGCCACGCCCGCAAGGGCGGGCAGGCCCCCTACGAAGGGCGCCTCGCCCACCGTCCAGTTGGCCCAGCCCGCGGGCGTGACGCCCTTGAAGATGCCCAGAATCATCAAAAGGCCCGTTGCCACGAACACCACGACGGTGATGACTTTTAAGAGCGCAAACCAGTACTCGCTCTCGCCAAAGCCCTTGACCGAGAAGTAGTTCAAAGAAAAGAGAAGCGCAAGAAAAAGCGCGCTCCAAAGCGCTCCCGGCACATCGGGAAACCACCACTTCATCACAAGCTGCGCGGCCACGAGGTCCACGGCGATCGTCGTCGCCCAGTTGTAGCAGTAGTTCCATCCGAGGGCAAAGCCAAAGGCGGGATCGATGTACTTGCGCCCGTAGGTGGAAAAAGAGCCCGTGGTGGGCTCAAAGGCCGAGAGCTCGGCCAGACTCATCATGAGAAAAAACACCATCGCGCCGATGATGCAGTAAGAAAGGAGCGCCCCCGCGGGCCCTGCTTGCGCGATGGCCGCGCCCGAGGCGACGAAAAGCCCCGTGCCGATCGAGCCTCCGATGGCGATCATGGTGAGGTGGCGCGATTTGAGCTTGCGCTGCAGGCGCGGCGCGGCGGTATCAAAAGCCATGGGTGCGAAGAGAGGATGAATGGAAAATCCGGGAATTCAGTCCGGGGGCAGCAAGGCCCGGGCAGGCGAGTCAGGCAAATTTTGCCCTCTGTCTGCACCCGCTTCAAATGCCGGCGCGAAAAAAAAAGCCGCCCGCCCCGGCGGCATTTGCCGGAGGGCAGGCGGCTTGCGGCGGAAAAAGGGGCGGCTATGAAGCCGACGCCTTTTTCGCCTGCGGGCGGTGCAGCGAATCGATGATGGTGATCACAAGGCCGCGGATGTTGTTTTCGGTCGTGCGGTAGGGCGCGATGCGCATCGTGTAGAAGCGCTCGTTGTTGCCCGTCACCTCCCGGTCGATCGGGGTGAGGTCCTTGAGCACGGCCCGGGCGTCGGCGATGACGTCTTCGGCGGGGAAGGAGTGCGCAAAGATCTGAAGCGACCGTCCCACGTCCTGCGGCACGAGCTGAAACTCGCGCCCGACGTACTCG
Source organism: Sutterella sp. (assembly GCA_019418605.1). GTDB lineage: Bacteria > Pseudomonadota > Gammaproteobacteria > Burkholderiales > Burkholderiaceae_F > Duodenibacillus. The sequence continues at coordinate 76,325 of DYBN01000064.1, forward strand.
GTGAACTTGCGGATGTTGAGGTTGCTGTCGACAAAGAGAATGCCGATCATGGTCGAAGACAGGAAGTTCGACAGATCGTTGTCCATCATCGTGAGCTCGTCGAGCTTTTGCTGGTACTCGGAGTTGACGGTGTAGAGCTCTTCGTTGACCGACTGCAGCTCTTCGTTTGAGCTTTGAAGCTCCTCGTTGGCGGTAAGGAGCTCTTCGTTTGCCGCCTGCAGCTCCTCGTTGACGGTCTCAAGTTCGCCGATTGTTGAGCGCAGCTCGTTTTTGCTCTCCTGCAGCTCGTGCTCGAGGTCCGTGATGCGCTGTGCGGCGGTGATGTCGACGTCGTACTTCTCAACGGGTCCTTTAACTTCGAGGCCGCCGCGCTCGATGAAGATGAGCGCCGTGAGCTCTTCGTCGGCTGCCGTCGTGACGGGCTGCACCGAGAGCGTGATCGTGCGGCGTCCCGCATGCGTGTCGATGACGATGTCGCTGTAGGTGACGGGCGCATGCTCGGCGCGGCTGCGGTTGATCGCCGTCGACGTAATCAGCTTCAGGTCCTTGAGAATGAGCGCAAAGAGATTGAAGGTGGCCTTGCCCGGGGCAAGGTTGATGTAGTCGGTGCTGTTGCCGAAAAAGTGCACGATCTCATTGTTGCTGTTGATGATGATCGAGGCGGGCAGGAAGCGCTCCATGAATTGCAGGTAGACGTCCTCCATGTCCTTTCGGTCGGCCTTGTGCTGCACGCCCGTGCCGCTGATTTGCACCTGCGGCAGGATGTTGGGCACGGTAAAGACCGGCGGCTGCAGGTCCTCGGCGCGCCCTTCGGCGTGGTGCACGTAGATCTTTTCGGTGTTGGCCACGGGCTTGAAGACCGAGGAGTATTCGCTTGCCGTCTCGCTTTTGCCCAAAAAGAGATAGCCCCCGTTTTTGAGCGCCGTGTGAAAGATCGCAAACACGGCCTTTTGCAGCACGGGCTGAAAGTAGATGAGCACGTTGCGGCAGCTGATGAGGTCAAGCTTTCCGAAGGGCGGATCGGAAAACATGTTGTGCGGCGCAAAGATGATCATCTTGCGGATGTCTTTGTTGACGATGTAGTGCTCGTTTTTCTCGGTGAAATACTTCGTGAGGCGCTCCGGGGTGATGTCTTCCGAAATGCTCTCGGGAAAGACCCCCTTGCTTGCCTTTTCGATTGCCTGCGTGTCGATGTCGGTGGCAAAGATCTTGACCTTGCGCTTGATGCCCTGCTCTTCCATGAGCTCTTGGATCAAAATCGCAAGCGAGTAGGCCTCTTCGCCCGTGGAGCAGCCAGCCGACCAGATGCGGATGGGCTCGTCTTCGGTGCTGTTTCTCAGAATTGAAAGGAGCGCCGTGGACTTTAACTTTTCAAAGAATTCGCCGTCTCTGAAAAAGCGCGTCACGCCGATCAGGATGTCCTTCATGAGAAGCTCGGCTTCCGAGGGCGTGCTCTCAAGAAGTTTTGCAAAGCTCTCCATGTCGGGGCTTTTTGTGACCACCATGCGCCGCTCGATGCGCCGCAGCACGGTGTTGCGCTTGTAGTAGGTGAAGTCGATGCCGCTGACGTTTTTAAGAATCCCGTAGATGCGCCCCAGCGTTTCGATGTCGGAGGCTTCGGAACTTGCCTGCGGCAGCAGCATGTGGTGGTAGTTTGCGAGATTTAAAAGCTCCTGCGCAAGCTCTGGCGCGGGCAGCACGAAGTCGGCGAGCCCCGTGTTGATCACCGAGCGCGGCATGCCGTCGAACTTGGCGCTCTTGGGGTCCTGGGCCATGACGATGCCGCCGTGCTCCTTGATCGTCTTGATGCCGTTGGTGCCGTCCGAGCCCGTGCCCGAGAGCACGATCGCGACGGCTCTCTCGCGGCTTTCCTCGGCCAGAGAATTAAAGAAGATGTCGATCGGGTGGTTGATGCGGCGGTGGTCGTAGTCGTTTAAGAGAATGTGTCCGGCCTTGATCGTGAGATTTTTCTTGGGCGGAATGAGATAGACGATGTTGGGTTCAAGCGGCATCAGGTGCTCGGCCTGCACGACCTGCATGGCGGTGTACTTGCCCAGAATCTCGGCCATGAGGCTTTTGTAGTCGGGCGAGAGGTGCTGCACGATGATGTAGACGATGTTGGAGTTTGCAGGCAGGTTGACAAAGAACTGCTGCAAAGCCTCAAGCCCCCCGGCCGAAGCCCCGATGCCCACGACGAGCCGCGCGTCGGTCGCCTTGATGTGCTTGATGACGTTGGGTTTTAATGCGCCCTGGTTCATTTCTTGTTGTCCTTTTGCGATGATCTTGTTGTTTTTCGCTCAGGAGCCTTAGGCGGCGTCAGAGGCTTGCCGCCGCCGGCTCCTTTGCAAGACACTTGCTTGTAAATGCCCGGATGTCCATGGGTTTTTCAAAATAGTTGCCCTGCGCGATAAAGCACTCCTTTTCAACGAGCGTTTTTGCCTGCGACTCGGTTTCAACGCCTTCGGCCACGACCACCATGCGGTGCTCGTGGCTGATGCGCACGATGCTCTCGATAAGCGATCGGCTCATCGGGTTAAACGGAATGTCGCGCACGAGCGTTCGGTCAAGCTTGATCGTTTCAAAGCGCACCTGCGAGAAAATCGAGAGGTTGGCGTAGCCCGTGCCGAAGTCGTCAAGGGCAAAGCGCAGTCCCATGCGCCGGTAGGGCGCAAGCGCGCGCTCAAGGGTCACGTGCTCGACCGTGCAGGCCGTTTCGGTGATTTCGATTTCGATGAGCCCCGGGTCGATGTCCTCGTAGTTGCTCAAAATGGCGAGCACCGCGCCGCTTGTGGCGCGGTCAAAGAGCGTGTAGCGCGAGAAGTTGACCGAGACGGGCACCAGGGGCAGCCCCTCTTTTTTCCACTGCGCAAGCTGCCAGAGTACGCGCGAGAAGACAAAAAGGTCGAGATTTCGCAGCATGCCGCCCTGCTCCATCTGGGAGATGAAGCCCGCGGGCGCAATGATGCGGCCCTGGGCGTCGACGCCGCGCACGAGCGCCTCGGCGCCCACGACTTCGCGCGTGCGCATGTCGACCTTGGGCTGCAGGTGGATGATGAAGTTTCGGAGCATGGCGGGCGCCTCGACGCTCTGGCCGCTGCCGCGGCCGATGGAAGGCGGCACCGGGCCGCTTTGAATGAGCATGAAGGTGCGCGCCTCTTCAACAAGCGCGTTGACGTTAAAGACCTCCATCGACCAGGTCGCGCCCGTCGACACCTGCCCCGGAAACTGCTTTTCGCACGCTCTCTGCACCCAGTCGACGCGCTCAAAAAAGACTTCGTGCGTGGTGTTGGGCACAAGCACGACGAATTCGCCCGTGTACTTTTTAAAGATCACCGAGTTGCCGAAGCTGCGCGCCAAAAGCTCTCTTAGGCTTGCCAAGAGGTTGCGGCAGTGCTCGGTTCCGAAGGCGTCGTCGAGCACCAAAAGGCGCGGCACGGCCGCAACGAGCGCGCCCATGGAGCTGTAGCGCTCGCAGGTAAGCCTTGAGAGCACCTGCCGGTACTCCGCGAGGTCTTCAATGACGCGCGCGCCGAAGTCGCCCGCGGTAAGAAAGCTGCTTTTTTGCTTTTCAAGACGCTCGTGCACGAGAAGAAGGTACGGGGCCAGGGCCTGCGGCAGCGCCAGACGCCCGCCGTTTTCGTGCGGGTTGTCAAGACACAGAACGAGCTTGACGGTTCCCGCCTGCGGGCGGCAGGCCACGGCCGCATAGCTCCAGGTGCCTTCAAGCCTTCCGTCGGCGTGCTGCAGCTCGACGGTGCGCGGGCGCCTTGCGATGCTCACGGACTTGCCCGAGGTAAAGACGCGCTCAAGAAGGGGAAACTTCTTGAGCCGCGAGCCGTTGATAAGAAGCTTGAAGCTGCCCATGCGGGCGTTGTCCCACTCGCCCGTGACTTCAAGCGTCATCATGCCCTCGATGAGGCGCACAAGATAGACGCGGTCGGCCTGGTAGTGTTTGCCCAAGGAAGCGAGAATGTGCGACAAGGCCGCATCGGCCGAGTCGTTTCGCACGACGGCGTCCAGACACGAAAGCAGGCAGGCCGTTTCCTCCTTGTCGAGATCGGCCGCCGGCGGGGGCGCTTTGACGAGCTCTTCGTCGACGGCGGCAAAAACGGCGTTTTGCGACTGCTGCGAGCGGATTTCAGAAATCGGGGCGATGCGCTCGATCGTATCAAGGGGCTCGTTTTCAAGCCTGTTGCAGACTAAAGAGGCCTCGCGCAGAAAGTCCTCGTGGTAGTAGTCCTTTAATACGCCAAATGAAAGGGCTGAGACAAAGCGCACGTTGGCAAGCCGCGTGCCCGATAAAGTCTTGCGCACGAACTCAAAGGAGGCTTCAAGCTTTTCTCGGGCCTTGAAGGAAGACTCGATTTCGGGCATGAAGACGCTCACGGTGCGCTCCGAGAGCGTGCTTAGGATGGCAAAGCTCTCAAAAAAGAGGCTGAAGGCGGCCGTGACGGCGGCCGTTGCCATGGGGCACGCCCCGTCTGGGATGTCGCAGATGCGAATGAGAGCGTGAGCGTTGTCGGCTTTTGACTGCTGCAGGTGCTTGATGATCCAGCCGCGGGCGTCGTCGTGGGAAAAGGCGCAGCTTGCCGGCAGCCGCCGCGCAAGCGCAGGGCGCCCGACCAACTGCGTGTACTGCACGAAAAAGTAGGCGCGCACCTCGCCCGAGTCGGCCGTTTCAAGAAGAATGTGGATGGTGGCGGGCCGCACGTAGGCGTTTTCCTCCACCAGATCGACCATGATGCACGCCCAGGAGGGAGTCCTTTCGCGGGCAAGCTCCATGAGGCGCCCGGGGGCGAGAAGCTTGAGCGCCTGCTCGCGCGAAGTCTTTGCAAAGAACTTGTGCACGATGCTCTCAATCACTTCGCCGTAGGCCAAAGGCGAGGGGCTGTTGTCAACTTCCCCCGAAGACACCCAGAGCCGCTCAACGAAGCCGGTGGTGAGATTGACGTTGGCAAAGCAGCACAAGGCCGGCAGCAGCCGCTCCCAGAGCCGGTCGATTTCAAGAAAGCGCGGCTGCACGGTGCCCGCGGCAATCGTGCGCAGCACGCCCACGGCCTTGCGGGGAAGCCCGTCGCCGGCTGCGATCATGCGAAAGCGCATGGCGTGCCAGGCGTAGCCCGCGCCGTCGGCCGTGCGCATGATAAGCGTCGTGCCCCCTTGGTGTTCGCCTCCGCAAAGCTTGCGGGCGAACACGCGAAAGTCGGCAAGGCTGCGGCTGTGCACGATGCCCTGCGAGATAAAGTCGTCGGGAAAGCGAAACTCTTCGACGGAGGCCGCATCCGATCCGGGCGCGGCGGGCGTAAAGAGGGTGAATTTCGAGGTCTTGAAGTCAAGCTCCCAGACGCGCTGCATGCTTTGCGCCAAAAGCGCCGCAAAACTCGGGCTTTTGCGCGCCAAGGCGCCGATTGCGTCTTCTTCGTCGGCCGTGCGCCGCGAAACTTCGATGAGAAAGCGCTCTCCCGTGACGGGGCTTTCGGCGGCCGTCACGCAGACTTCCCGTGCATAGGGGCGCTCGCCGGCGGTGTCGCCTGCGACGCTTTGCACTTCGCGCACCTCGCTGCGGCGCATCAGGCACCGTCTTAGTTTTTGCTCGTACTTCCAGCCCGTGTCGGCATCAAGCCCCAGGGCGCCCAACCTGCAGGGCAGGGCCGGGGACTGCTTGAGGTTGAGAATGGAGAGGCACGCATCGTTTGCGTACTGCAGCTGCAGCGCTCCCGTGCGGGAGTCGATGGCGTAGATGGCAATGCCTTCGGCAGGAAAATTCTCCTGCGGCAGGGGTAGAACGCCGCGCGTGCGGCTCTCTGGCTCTTCCCGTTTGACTGCTGCGGGTTTTTGATCCATGTTTCATCCCTTGTGGTTGATTCTCAAGGCACGATCGTCCGCGATTGATCCGGCCGTCAGGCCGCGGCAGGGGCGGCTTGAAGTCGAGGATGTCGTGCTTTCTTATTCATGCGTCTTCTTTGCGTCCTTTGGCGTCTTATTCTGTGGCGGCTGTACAAAAGCCCCCCCCCCCTGCGGATTTGGACTTTTCCTGGTGCAGGGACTGCACATAGCTGCAGGCGCGATCGCGCCCCTGCTCTTTGGCGCGGTAGAGCGCCATGTCGGCCTCCCGCACCAGGGTGAGGATGTCCTTTTGTCCCGGGAAGGTTGTGACGGCCGAGATGCCGATCGAAACCGTCAGGGGATCGGCGACTTCGCCGGCATCTTTGTGAACGGAGGCGTCGCTGCGGGAGATTTCTCTGGTTCTGCGGCAGATGCGCTCGGCCACTTCGCGCGCCGAGCGCGGCGTCACGTCGTTCAGAAGCACGCAGAACTCTTCGCCCCCGTAGCGGTAGATCATGTCGTTTCTTGAAACGCACTGCCGGATGTGGCGGCCAAAGGCTTCAAGCACCTGATCGCCAAACATGTGGCCGTGCGTGTCGTTGATTTCCTTAAAGAAGTCGATGTCGATCATCAACACCGCGTTGTGGCTCTTGGCGTCGGGATGCTCGCTTGCAAATTCTTCAAAAGCCTTGCGGTTGCCAAGGCCCGTGAGCGGATCCTTGTGCGAGTCAAGAAGCAGCTTGTCGTACTGCACCGAGAGCGCATCGAGGCTCTCGCGCTTTTCGCGGATCATTTGGCAGAAGTGCATCATCCAGTTGATCACCTCGGAGACTTCCGTCACATGCGAGACGGGCCGCTCGCGCGGAATTTCGTTGGTGGCAAGAAAGCGGTGCATCTGCTGCGTCATTGTCGAGAGCGGGTGCATGAAGGCGTAAAAGCTTGCGGCCAAAACGAGCGTGACCGCCACCGCGGCCAGAAGGGCCGAGAAAAAGATCGAGATGACCTTGTCGTAGAAGTCGTTTGTCTGGCTGATGCTTGCCAGAAGGTCGGTGGTTTCAATGGCCGAGTAGTCCTGCCGCAGCTTCATGGCGTCTGCGGTCATGACCTGAATGTAGGCAAAGAAGTCGTTGTGAATCTTTGAGAGTTCGCTCAACTGCTGCTTGATTTGCCCGGGGATTGCGGCAAGCGCCCCGCAGTGCTCGGCAAAGTTTTTCGCAAGCTGCGGATCCTTCGGGAGGTATGTTTCGCTGCAAAGGCCCTTGAACTGCTGCCTTAAGGACAGAAGGTGGCCGCGAAGCGCATTTGCGTCGTCCAAATGGTGCAGGATGTGCATCGAGGGCTTGCGCAACAAATCAATGTCCACGGTGCTGATGCCCGCGGCAAGGCCTGAGGCCGACAGCAGATGCTCGTAGAGATTGGCCCACGTGTCGTTGATCTGCGAGCGCTTGGCGTCGTAGCTCTTTCTCAAGAGCCACGTTTCGTTGAGGCTCTCAAGAAGGCGCGAGGTGCTGTCGCGCGTGTGCTCGTGCTGATCGAGCGTGGACTCCGAGAGCATGCCCCAGGCGTTGATGTAGGCGCTTCGCGCCTGTTCGGGCTGCGTGGCGTAGACAAGCTCTCGAAGGGAGTTGCTCAGACTCTGCAGATTGGCCGAATTGCGCTGCGCAAGCAGCACGTTGTTGACGGTCTGCTGCTCAAGATGCAGGGTGTGCGAGCGCACCTCGTTGTCAAGCTTGGAACTTAAGAAAATCGTGGCTGCAACAAGGAGCAGGATGGGAATGAGCACGGGCAGCAAGATGGCCCTCAGGGAAAGGGTCCATTTGGTGCGATGTTTTCGCCGGGTGTCGTCAGGCATAAGATTGTCCGCGGGGGCTAGAAATTGACAAACGGGAAGAAGCGCGCGTGCAGCTCCTGATATTCGCCGTCGGCCTGCATTTTGAGGAGCGTCTGATTGACCTCGTCAATGAGCTCCTGATCCGCGAGGCGGGCGGCGATTTTTGCCTCGGTGAGGCTGCTCTCCGCGGGCCAGTCCTTGGACGGATTGGGCCTGCCCCCGATGAAGAGATTTTTGCCTTCGGGACTGTTAAGGATTGCGTAGCCCGGAATGCCGTCGGTGAAAATGACGTTGATCTCCCCCTTGTTGATGGCCGTCACCGTATCCTGATAAGTGTCGTAGACAATCATCCTGGCGCCGGCCGGAACGAAGGCCTTTTCAATGAACTCCTGCTGCAGCGATCCTTTTTGCACGCCGATTACAAGCCTTGCTGCGATGTCGACGTCGATTTTGCGCAAAGAGGGGTCCGACGTGATGAAAAAGCTGCGCGAGCGGTAGTACGTATTGGAAAAGGCAAAGTCCCTGCGCCTTTCTTCGGTCTCGCCGACGCCTGCCACGAGCATGTCAAGGCGCTCCTCGCGAAGCGCCGGCAGCAGCTCGCTAAACTGCATCGGCACGACGCTGCAGACGCGGTTCATGCGGCGGCACAGAGCTATCGAGAGCTGCACGTCAAAGCCCGTGAGCTTGCCGTTGTCGCCGATGTAGCAGAAGGGATGGTAGTTTTGCTCAACGCCGATTTTGAGGTGCGTGCGCTGCGATTGGGGCTCGGAGGGCGCAAAAGCCGTGCGCGCCGCAAAGAGCACGGCAAGAGCGCAGCAGACCAAAACGGGGATCGTCCAAAAGGCTTTTTTCATGCGGGTCCCCCTGCAGGAAGTGCGTTTTTGAGCTCTTTGCCGAGGCTGCGGCCGGCAAAGGCAACGAAGGCGTGAAGTCCGATCGGCTCGCTAAAGAGGTAGCCCTGAAGAAGGTCCGCGCCGATGTCGCCCAACGCTTCAAACGAGGCCTTGTCCTGGATGCCCTCAAGGCACGTCGAGAGCTTTAATTCTTTTAGAGACGCAAGAAGCCCGCGCAGGAAAGCGCGCTTTTTTGGCTCGGAAAGGCAGCCTATCGTCACTTCGCGCGAAATCTTGACGGTGTCGCAGGGTATCGACAATAAAAAGTCGAGCCCGTTGTAGCCCGTGCCGAAATCATCGACCGCCACGCTGATGCCGCCCGCGCTGCACTGCCCGACAAAGCGCGCAATGGCCGCCTGATCGCCCCTTTCCTCGGTTTCCGTCAATTCAATGGCAATGGCCTTGCGCGGGACTCCCTTGATCGCAAGCACCGTGTCGATGAAGTTAAAGAGTTCCGGGTCCTCGGTTTGCCGCGGGCTCATGTTGATGCCAAAGCGCAGGGGCTTGGGAACGGCCTTCAAAATCTCGGCGGCCAGATCGACGCAGTGCTCGAGGATAAAGCGCGAAAGCGGCACGGCAAGCGAGCTTTTTTCCAAAAGCCGCACGAACCGATCGGGGCCAAACCCCTGGTCGGAATAAAAGCGCACGAGAAATTCGCCCCCGGAGAGCTCCAGTGTCTTCTTTGCGACAATGGGCTGGATGAGCAGCCGAAAGCCCTCAAAGTCGTGAATGCAGGCCTGTGCGGTGAGCACGATTTCGCGAAAGGAGAACTTCTCCGGCCCGAGGCTGTTTGTGTAGAGCTTGGAGAGCTCGCGCCAGAACACCATGCGCGCCTCAAGGCTTTCGCGAAAGTTTGCGGCCTCGTGCGTGAGCCCAAGGACGAGCTTGACGCGGTCTTCGACGTAGTGCTCGTGCAGGATGTCTTCGGCAAGCCTTGCCACCGCGTGCTCATACTCAAGCGAAGCGTGCGGAAGGGTGAAGATGAATGTGAGGGGATCAAGCCGGTGCACGGAGACAACCGGAATGTCGCGCGAAGAGAGCGCCGCGAGAATTTCCTCTTCAAGGGCGGCCAGGTCCGCCTCGGGCACCGTGTCGCTCTCTAGCCTCAGGTACCCCATGGCGCGGCAGGGCGGTTCGTCTGCGGCCGCGCAGAGCGTCTCTATTTCTTCGGGCGTAAAGGCCGAGTGCTCGAGCAGATCGCACAGAATGCGCCGGTAGGAGAAAAACTCCATGCTGCCCGACAAAAGGATGTTGCCGCCCTCGGAACTTGAGAAAGTCCGCACGCGGATGCAGGCCCACACGACGTGCCCGTCGATGCGCAGCCGCACGTGCTCGCGAAGCGACGTTTTCCTCTGATGGATCAGCACTCGGATGCCGTTTTTCAAGCACAGGCGGTCGCTTGCGCTCACCGTGCGGGAAAAGAGAACCTTTTCAAGCCGGCACGGAGCGTCGTCGGGAACCTGCAGCACGCGCGCGAGGTCCGAAGACAGCTGAAACAAGCCGCTTGTGAGTTCTCCAAAAAAGATGTAGGAGCGTTTGCGGCTCTTCGGCCCGGAGACAAGATCAGAAAAAGGCATGATGTGGGTGCTCTTGCGTCAGCACTCGGCATGCACAAACACGGGCTTAAGGGAAACAAGCGTCGTGCCGCTGCACCACGACCCAGGCGCGGCATGCCAGGTGCTGAGTGGACGAACTCCTACATTCTAACCTTTTGAAATTTGCTACAAAGTCTGCAAATCACAGTCGACGGGCCCTGTCAAAAGCGCGGGGTGCGGGCTGAAATTGAAAGCCTTTTTTCAAGGGGCCTTTCGTTGAGGCAACCAGGGGCCGCTCGCTTTTCTTTTAACCGGCCGACCGGGGCTTCTCGGGCTGCTGCCAGCCGTGGTGCCTGCTCGCGTACAGGGCGAACATGCCTCTGAACCACTGCAGAATCGGCTCGTAGTGCGTTCTGTCATGCCAAATCAGGCGAGTTCTGTAGGCGTACTTTTCAGAGCCGTCGCCGTAGGGCAGCAAGACCAGAGGAAAGTGATAGACCTCCTTGAGAATCTGCGCTGTTTCGTCCGGAAGCAAAACCGTGAGATCAGTTTTCTCCAAAATGGAAGCCACGGGCGCAAAGTAGGGCAGACTCAGGCCCACCTGCTGGCAGGCCTCGCCCGAGACCGTTGCCTCATCGCAGCTGTAGGTCCTGTTGTTTTCATCGACCTGATTGGCAATGACGATTTTTCGATATTTGGAGATCTCGTCCTTGGGCAGATGGCCGTGCTCTTCAAAGAACTTGACCAAGGGGTGGCCAGGCCTTACGCACAAGCTGTACCGGACCCGATAGAGCAGCATCTCGTGCATCTTCGGAGGGATCGGGAGAAAGTCGGGCAGCAGGGCGACGTCGATGCGGCCGTCTTCGAGCTTTTCAAAAAGGTCGTGGTCGATCGTCTGAAATTCGAGCACGGAGTGAGGGCAGGACTCGTAAAAGGGAGCGTAAAAGTCCCGCAGCACAAAGAGGACCGTGTTGTCGACGGCTGCAATTCGAAAGGTCCTTGCAAGCGTTGCGGGATTGAAGTCGTCGAGCTCGGCCAGATCGTCGACTTTTGCCAGGATTTCGTCGATGAGCTCCGAGAGCTCGTCCATGCGGGGCGTGGGCAGCAGGTTGGGATTGGAGCGCACGAAGAGAGGATCCCGAAACGTCTCTCTTAATTTCTTCAACACTCGGGAAGCCGCGGATGCCGACAGGTTGTGCTGCTTGGCCGCATTGATGACGGACTGCGTGCGATAGATCGTCAACAGAAAATCGAGCTCGGCAAAGCTCAGCAGGCGAAGCTGTTCAATTTGATCTGACCGTGTTGACATGCCCCCGATAGCAACTCCCTAAAAGGCCACGGCAAATGCATGGCCATCGCTCCCGTACCGCCGATTTTAGCGAAGCCCGGGAGCTCGACGTGATTGACGCACATCATCCCGGAGAAAGAGGCGGTAAAACGGGGCACTAGGGATAACCCTCTGTCAAATTTCAGCTGACGCAAGAAAGACTCCCTAAAATTGGAAATGTCACGGAGTAATCTCGGTTGCCGAGCGATCGAGAGAGTCGGTCGCTGACGCTCAATGGTTTTTCCGCATACAAAAAAATTAACGCCGGACGTCTTTTTTAAAAAAGGCTTCAAGTTGACAAGGAAATTCTTGGTTGCGTTCTCAATTGCTGCGCTCGCCTGCGGGTGGAGCGTTGGCTCGCCTGCCGCGGGCGACGGGGACGGCAGCGGCCCGTTGACGATTCGGTTTGCCGGAAAAATCATCGACACGGCCTGCGAACTCAGCACCGACATGCAGGACGAAACGATCCGTCTGGGGACGTTTCCGACACAGTTCTTTCGCAATTCCCGCGCGGGCGTGGAAACCGACGCCGTCCCCTTTGAGATCATCATCAAGAGGTGCCGCCTTGTCTCAGGCGGTCAAAAAGCGGGGTATGGGGCCGACGGGGCGTTTCCCGTCGAGCGCGTCAAGTTGACCTTCACCGACGAAGGCGCCTCCGGACAGAAACGAGAGCGCAACGGCATATTGTCCATGCCCGCGGGCGAGGGCAGACAGGCGGAGAACGTGGGCGTGCTCGTCAAATACAAGAGCGCGGGCAACCGGTTTGAAAACGTCTTTAACGACGCACCGGTGCGGACTCTCTCAATCCCCAAGATGCGCTATGAAGCGCGCGGCAGCAAAAACTCTCCCGAGTACCATTTTCCCTTCCGGGCTTCCATGGCTTCAACGGGAACCGGCCCCGTGACGCAGGGCTCGGTTCATGGGAGAATGTCGGTGACGCTGGCCTACGAGTAGAAGAGGGCGAAGCCTCTTGGGCGCTGCATGCGCCGGTTAGTCGACCCAGAAGTACACCACGGCCGTGGTCGAGTAGTCTCCCACGTCGGTCGTCGAAAGAGTCCTGCACAGTCCCCAGTAGATATCGCCTCTGGCGACGGAGTCTTTGGTTTTACCAAGCTCCGAGGTGTCTCCCCAGACATCCCCGTCGTCACAGTTCTGAGGGCGCTTGTTTATTTTGTGTATCAGCGCCAATCCCATGAAATCATTTCCGTTTTTGTGCTTGAAGTTCGCCCACGTGTTGTTGCCGGCGGCAATCTTGGCAGGCCACACCCGCAGGTAGGCGTTGTGGCTCTCGCCGCTGTCGCATTTGACGATGACGCTTGACTGCTTGACTTGTTCCAGTTTCTTGGCCGAGCCCCTCGGGCGCATGTTGTCAAACGTGATCGTGGTCGGGTCGACCTGCAGCGAGCAGGGTGAAACGAGCGAAATGGAACCGCTTTTGCACACGATTCCGTCATTGGCATTGCTGTTGTGCAGGCGGTATGTACCGGGGTTTGAACCTGTGGCTCTGACCGTCAGCCAAAGGCGCGGAACGTTCGGGACCATCTGGCCTTCAAAAGCTTCTCCACCAAGACGCATGATGTAGAGCGAATACCTGCCTTGGCTGCTGTCGAATTTAAATCTGTTTTGGCTGACCGATTGGGTTGTCAAGGTGGCAAGCGGTCCGTAACCAAATTGGTGAGCCGGATTATTAATCGAGAAATTCACTTGCGCGCCGTAATCGTCCCGAACGGAAAAGTCTCCCTTCATCGACAGAAACAAGCCTTGTCCGAGGGGATAGGGCCATGCTACCTGCCGGCCGGTGTCATCCACGACGACAACCTCAAACTGGCTGGCGGGTGTGTCGCTCGACCATTCGATGATCGGGTGATATTTTCCTTCTCCCTGGTGCTCGTTATCTGATCTCCAGAGGATGCCGGCCTTGCAGTCTTCGCCTGTGCATCGCAGGGTAAGTTCGTTCGGGATGCTGACGCAGTTCTTGGCAAATACTGCCGCCGGTGCTGAAGTCAAACACAGGGTAACTGCGACAGCATACAGAAAGTGTTTGAAGCCTTTGCCGGGAAATATCATTGCGGTCTCCTTTCATCATCTACGACCGTCTTGCAGACCAGCGTCTTCCGCAAGATTTTATCGTCAGGGGTTTCGTCAGCGACGTCCTTGAGGCTGTAGGGCGCCAGACAACGCACGCGTTCCTCTCCCTCATTCCAGATGGCTTCCACCACGCCCGTGATCGGCGCCGACGGGAAGTAGGCGCGCGAACGGTCGTTGACGACGGTGTCCATGCCCGAGAGCAGATCGTGGCCGATAATGCGCACCAGTGTGCCAAAGGGTAGCGTCGAGCCGTCTTCCTTGTGAATTTCCGGGACAAACTGCAGTCCGCGCATGGTTTCAAACGTAATCCGAAGGAGGGCGTTGTCTGCCGGAACCACTCGCTTGATGTAGACGGGCATCATGACGTTGGCCGGGATGGAGTTCGGGTCGATTTCGATGTCATTGAGTCGGTAGTCGTTGAGCCCCGTCACAAGAATTTTGTTTCCGTGCCTTGAGGTGACCGTGTAGAGAGCCGGCATAGCGTCCGGAGCATACGGCACGTCGATCAAAACAGAGGAGCCGCTTATGGTTCTTGCAGGGAAAAGTCCATCGGAGGTGGCAATGAGACTTCCATCAATAGACCCCGTATAAGAATCATTGGAGTCGGTCCGAGAAGCGGAGAGGGTGAAGCGCCCGAACTCTGCGTCCTTGGACAAAGAGGCGTAGTACGACTGTTCGTCCTCATATTGAGCCGCAGACAAGGTGTAGCTCCAGCTGTTGAAATCTCCAAAGCTGCCGGAGATGCCTTCGGTCGTTCGCAAGGTGCCGTCATCAGCGCGAGTTAGACCGAGATTAATCGAATGTCGTGAGAAGTTGTAGCCGCCGAAAATAGAAAGCGGAATGGAAAGGTTGAGAAAGCAGACAGTTTCATTGTCGGCCTGGCTATAAGTGCTCTCGTTTCTGGTGTGCTGCAGCGAAAAAGTGGCTGTAATCCCCTTCCAGTTTGTGGTATAGGATGCCGTCAAATTTTGTGAAGATCTGTCGTCCTTGTACTTGTACAAGGAGCCGCTCAGGCTCACGGAACCTAATTTCCCCAAGGGTTGAGACAAGGACAGCGTGGCATCGTCTTGCAGTGCGCCGTCGTAGTTGCTGCCAAGATCATAGTCGGCATCCCTGTTGCGCCAGGACATCACGTCGGACATCATGAGATAGCGGCCGGATAGGTAATGACGCCAAGATGCGGAAATATAGGCGCCGGAGGTTTGAAAGCTTTTGTTCCACTGCAGTCTTGCTCTCAACCCATTGTTCTCATTGAATGTGTCTTGCTCCAGGTTGTAGCTTGAGTGGTCAAACTGCAGGGACACGGCTCCAACAGATCCAAAATTGGCGGCGGCGCCTGCCGTAAACCCTTGGTAATCTCCTGAAATTTGAGCGCCGGCAAACAAGGATGCATCAAAGGGCAGACCGTAGCCGATGCCCCCGGTAAAAACAAAAGGAGTGTCAGAGCCGCTGTCGTTGTCGTCTCGATAGCGGCCGACGGCGGCATTGAAGTGAATACGCCCGGCTCGCAGCAACAGCGGCGTGGTGGTGTAGGGCACGAGGTAGGTGCGCTCCTGCCCGTTTTGTTCAGTGATTGTTACTTCAAGATTGATGCCGGAGGTAAGCCCCGGCAGATCGCTAAACGAGAATGGCCCGGCGGGAACGTTGCGCTCAAAGATTGTGCGGCCTAATTGCCTGACAGAAATGCGGGCGGGAGACTGTGCAATGCCTGAGATGACGGGTACGTAGGATCGCTCCACGCTCGAGAGCATGGTTTCATCATCGTAGAACTCAATGCCTTGCAACGGCAGGGGGTCCATAAAAAAGGACTGAGTGTAGATTTCGCCGAGTCGGATGCGCGTTCGGGATTCGCCGAAAACTCGGGTGACGTAAATATTTCCACGGTCAAACTCGTGTTCGCGCTCCTGGCCATTGTCGTTGTACGAAAAGGAGCCGTTGGCAATCATTCTCCAGCGGCCGAAATTGAATTGTCCGTCAATGTCCAAATAGCCGTGCTTTGTAGACATCCCGTCGTAGCGTTGATAGTCAACATTGGCACGATAATTGAGAATTGCTGCGGGAATGCCGTATGTCCAGCGTTGCGGCGGAACAATATCGCTGTGCAGGCCAAAATGCTTGTACCAGCTTCGTGGAATCGTGATGCGGACGGTTCCTGCAACCGTATCGAATTTGACTTCTGCGCCTTGGATGAGATCGGGAAGGTTCTCGATCATGTCCATCGGCATTTTCTCGCCCAGTCCCGGGAGGTCATCAAAACGCAGGTTCTGCACCATGATGACCTGTGCAGGAATTTGAATCCCTAGAGTACCGTTTTCGTTGCGGACGATATTGACTTCTTGGTGAATAAGAAAGCGATCGTTGACATAAATGTCATAATCTCGCTTTCCGACTTCAGAATCTTGCAGAAGTTCAGAAAAATCAAAGCTTGCCGCTTCGTCTCCAAAAATATCTTTCAGTGCTTGCGGACTGAAGAGACTTCTCATGGAATCTGCGTCTGCAGGACTCGATTGACTCTCTTCGGGACGATCATCGGCCTGCGCCGAGACAGTTAGCGGCACAAAAGAGGAAATAACAATTGCTGCAAGCCGTTTCTTGCTAGGAAGGCGATACAGCATGGTCTGACTACTCGGCGTCGTCCGTCTGTACGGTGACGGAGCGAGCGGATGTCAACAGTCCTGACTCTGCTATGAACGAGACTGAAATCGTTTGAGGGCAGAAGCTCAGAGGGATGCTGATGCTTGAAAATGGAGCGACCATAGGAAGTGGGCCGTCCTTTAAAAGCGTTTGTCTCGAACTTTCCAAGGTGCCGATAGTCCCCCAATAAGGAGAGGGATTGTTGACCTCTAAAATATTTTCAGCGCATTTCGCGGAGAGTTTGTCTCGAACAGTGAGGACACCGGTTGTATTTGCTAAAGAGCCCGGACGCCAGAAAAGTTTAATTGTGCCTACGATGGCAATGCTTACACGGGCACTTTCAAGATCTTTGTCGCTGAGATCAGCAACCGAAGGCAAGAGGCGAAAATGGATGAGATACAAGCTCTCCCTGTCAACAGGAAGGTCTTCTGCGAGTTTGACGATGCGAAAGGGGAAAGTTTGTCCTGGGTTGATGATCTTGAAACCCGGTGAAGTCATGAAATCTTCCGTTCCGGGACATTCTTGACCTGCACCGCAATATTGCTGGATGTCGACAGCAACTAAATATGGAATATTGCTCTTGTTGCGAACAGATACACGAGAGGAAGGTTGCCCTTCGTCGAAGACAACTCTCGTGTTTTGAATTTCTATTGGAATTTCATCTGCATCAGCTGCAGTTGATGCAGGGGCGGTAAAAAGCAAAAAAGAACACAGAAGCGACGCACTGAAAAAGTATAAAGCTATGTACGTGATTCTGTTGATCATCTATTGATTAGAAATTATTCTCGATGTGATTAGGGGAGATCCGTAATCATCCATGGCAGCCCAGCGAACAGTTACACTTTTCGGGTATTTTTCCTTAACCGCGAATTCTGCTTTATCATGTGGAGCAATAACGAATCCCGAGATTTGTTTGTAATTCTTATCAAGTCCAACCGTGACAATTGAGATATTGAAGTCAGAATCGTTCGTTGCGGTTAAAACACCATTTTTCAAAGACCATTTTAAGGATTCAATGGCCTGAACCATGGTTCCTGAAAGTCCCTTTGGGCGGTAAAAGACTTTCAGAGACGTATTGTAGGCTATGTTCAGAGTGTTATCAGGACTTCCGTTTCCTGGGGTTGAGTGCGTATGCAGATAGAAAATAGTTTCTCGATCTTGAGGCAACTCAAGAGGATTGAGAATGGAAACCTGAAAGCGAATGAATTTGTTTGGCACCGAAAGACTTACGGGCGGAACGACCATGACATTTTCTGGTTTGTTCCCATGAACATCCTCTATCCACACTTTCGTAAGAAAGGGAGTGGATCCGGTGTTGCTCATGACGACGGCACCAGAAGTGCGCCCGTTCTCAATGATAAGTCGGGTATCCGAAAGCGCCAAACCCGCAGCTCTTCCATTAAGAGGAAGAGCCGCAGGAACCACTAATAATAACGCAAGTAGCAACTTGCGCGCTATCGCGTAAGTGGTATAAAACACAACTAATTATTCGTAAGATAATGTGACCGTCATCTGGCCGTTGACTTCACCTGATCCAACTGCGTTGTTATTGACACGAACAATATTTGCGCGCATCGGAACGGCATATGAATACAACTCAGGATTCGGGATTGGATCCTTGAGATTATTAGGATTATCCGTCGTCAGCGTCTGGATCTTTATGTCGGACAGAGCTATAGGAGCCGTTTCACTCGAATTGAAAACGGTCTGATAACCAGTAGTGGACTCATACTCTACTTGGATACCAACATTTGAAGCAGGCCTAGTCGTCTGCGTCAGGAACATGGAACCGCCGCGGTTATCTCTACCTGATCCCACCGTACCATCATCCCTGAATATCAGTTTAACGCGGTCGACGGGGAATCCCATAGCTTCGCTATAACCTGTGCCGGCTTCAGTCAGTTTACATTTACTAATTTCGATGTTGAACGCAACTTTGTCCGTTTCGGCACCATCTTTATTGAAGAAGATGGTGGGCCAAGTGCCAAGGGGAACAGCCTCACCTTCGATGTCGGTGCCAATCTCACAAGCGGTATCAACAATCTTCCCGGTAAATTTCACTACAGCGGACTGATCAACGCTATCAGCTGTCGCAGCCAGAGAGTTCATGCTAAGGCCGACAGAGAGAAGAGAAACGGAAAGCGCCGCAAGGACTTTCTTCTGCATACTGGTAAGCTCCTGAAAAAATGAAAAGCAACTGAGCTTGAAGATTTTTCAGTAAGTGTCGAGCAGACGAGAGAAAGTTGCAATTGTGAGAAAACCTCTCAGAAAGTTTCACTTCCGTGAAACTTATTACCGTTGCGCGAAAGATGGGTAGGTAAGAACCCTAATAGAGTAGGGGTTTACCCTTTGTTTGATGCATATCGTTAGATTTGCCTATCCCGGGATCCGAGGCCCTGACAGCCTCAAGACTGAGGAAGCAGAGGCGTGCGTGCATCAGGACGATGCGCGTTTACCGTTGGCGTTTGCAACAGCGCTCTTCGCTTTCAAGCCTTTCGCCGAGACGCAGAGACCTTTCTTGCGACTCTTGCTTGACGCCGAAACGTGGCCCCCCCCCCCCCGCGAGGTACTTTTGCGTGAACTCCTTGGGATCAAGGGGCTTCTCATAAAAGTACCCTTGCGCAAAGCGGCAGCCGTGCTGCATGAGGTTGTCGGCAAGCTTGTCTTCGTCAACGCCTTCGGCTACCACGAGGGCTTTGGACTGCTCGCCAATCCTAACGACGCTGTCGACAAGCGAGGCTGCCTTCACACTGCCGGGCAAATCCTTGATAAAAGCTTGATCTAGCTTGATGGTGCTAAAGCGCACGTTTGAAAGAAGTGAGAGGTCAACGGAGCCGGTGCCGAAGTCGTCCAAGGCAAAGCGGATCCCCTGCTCCTCATAGGGCTTCATCGTCTCGTTGAGCGTTTCGGGATCGACGGAACACGCGGTTGTCGAGATCTCAATTTCGATGAGAGAGGGGTCGACTTCGTCGTAGTTGCGCAGCAACGCCTGCACCGTCCCGAACGTGGACTTGTCAAAGAGCGTGTAGCGCGAGAAATTTAAAGAAACGGGCACGAGCTTGCGGCCCATGCGCTTCCACTGCGCGAGCTGCTGCAGGACACGCGAGAAAACAAACAAGTCGAGCGTTCTGAGCTGCCCCTCGTGCTCAAGAATGTTGATAAACCGTCCGGGCGGCTGAATGTCGCCCTTGTCGCCCACGCCGCGGACGAGAGCCTCGGCGCCGATGATGCGCTTTGACTGCATGTCGACCTTGGGCTGGTAGAAGACCGTAAATTGGTTGACCGGGACGTGGGCATCAAGGATGCGGGGAGCCCGCACGATTTCAGCGTTTTGCTGAAGCGTGCCGCTGTGCGAGAGGATAACCGCGCGGGCCTCGTTGAAAAGCTCCGGCCCGGTAAAGGCGCCGTCAGACCAGCTCGCGCCAAGTTCGATTTTTCCCGCGTAGCGCTCTTCGCAGAGCTGCCTTAACTGCGTCACGCGGTCAAAGAAGCTCTCCCGGGAAGAATTGGGGCAGAGAACAAAGAACTCTTGATCGTGCGGAGACAGAACAATGTCTCTGACAAAGCAATGCTCGAGCTGCTCGCGCAAAAACGTGAGAATGTCGTTGCAGTACTTCGGCCCGCGCTCGTTTTCAAGCGCGAGCAGCCCCGGAACGGCAGCCGCGAGCGCGCCCATGGAGGCGTAGTTCTCGGAATTGACCGACTTTATCGCCTCGATGAGGACAAGATTGTTGCGGTGGATGTCGTTGACGCGCTCAAGCGTTCCGACGGCCCGGCAGGGGAGGCCTTCCTCGTTTTTAATCGTTTGGTAGCTCAAATTAAACCAAGCGAAGGTTGTGCTGCCGGACAGGCGCAGCATCAAAAAGGTTTCGCCTCGTTCGCTGCCTTCTAGCAGCGTTTGCAGGAAGCGCTTGAAGGAGGGGACGCTGTCGTGGTGAATAAAGCCGCTGTTGGTGAGGTCGTCGGCTGAGAAGGGGTTTTCAAGCGTGTCGCCCGCCAAACGCGCTGTGTCTCCAAAGAGCGTAAAAAGCCGGGTTTTGAGGTCGAATTCCCACGCAAGCTGATGGCAGAGGCCAAACAAAACGCGCAGTCCCTCGTGCGCGGAGAAAAGTTCGCCCAACGGCATTTGTGCGATGCCGCGGCTCGAAGGAGTTGAAGGACAAGAAGGGCAATCTCGGGCACGCATCGTCCGATCGTTTGAGACGTCAACCGAATTCGAGCCGGATTTTGTTTCCATAGAAAACTCCTGTAAGCTCAGCCGTCGACAAAAAGGAAAATCAACTTCAAGGTTGATCGCCTCAAGCCGGACAGAAAAAGCTCAGCCAGGCCAAAGCCGAAGTACTACAAAACAGCGGATGGCCAATTTTACGCACAAAAGACGCGTTCACGCGGGCTTTTTCCATGGCGGGGACGCCTTTTTTGCGCCGGGGCCTAAGCGCTCTTTAACGCGGTGCAAAGAGGCGGCCAAGCCCGATTGAGGTGCGGGTTTCTTTTTGGTTTGCGCGCGCGGGCGGCATGGGTGTATTCAAGCCATTTTTTTTCCGCGCGGGTGAGGTGATGTATGCGTTCGCAGAACTTGCCGCTGTGGCAGGCGCGTCTGGCCTGCATGGTGTTTTTCATGGCGCCGGGTCTTGCCTACGGTCTTTTTGTTTCACGCGTGCCCGCTCTGACCGAGCAGACGGGCGCCACGCCCGAGGCTTTCGGGCTTGTGCTTTTGTGTACGGGCATGTCCGCGGTGGCGGGCCTGACGCTCGCGTCGTGGTTTATCGGCCGCTTTGGTGCAAAAAACGTGCTTCTTGCGGGCTGCGCGCTCGCGCTCGGAGCCGTGTGCGCCACGGCGCTTGCCGCCACGGTCTGGCAGCTTGCCTTTCTTGTGCTTTTCTGCGGCTTTGGCATTGGCCTTCTAGACGTGGCGATGAACGTGCAGGGCGTCGAGGTCGAGCGGCAGTACGAAAAGCCCAGCATGAATCTTCTGCATGCGGGCTACAACATCGGCGCTTTCGCGGGCTCCGCGCTGGGGGCTCTTTTTGCCGCGGCAGCCATTGGCCCTCTTGCAAACTTCGTGATTCCGAGCGCTGCCTTTGCGCTCACGCTGCTCTGGGCGACGCCGAGGCTTCTAAAGCGTAAAAGCGAGCACGTGCACGTCAAGGAGGTCGACGCCGAAGAGGCCGGCGCCCGCGCAAGGGAGCGGCGCGAGGAGATGGCGCGCGCCGTCCCGCTCTTTGTTTTCGGCTGGGGCGTGCTTGCCATGATTGCCTACGTGGCCGAAGGCTCGGCAGGCGAATGGGGAAGCCTCTACCTTTATAAGGAGAAGGCTGCGCCCGAGTCGATTGCGGCCCTGGTCTACGGCGTCTATTCGATCTGCGCGCTCACCTGCAGGCTTTTTGCCGACAGGCTGCGGCTCGTGCTGGGTGACAAGAAGCTTTTGTTTGTGGGCAGCGCTTTGTCGCTAGCTGGCCTATGCATTGCGCTTGCCTCCCCCGTGTGGCCTCTCGCGCTTTTGGGCTATGCCGTGATGGGCACGGGTCTTGCTCCCGTCGTGCCGATTGTCTTTTCACACGCAAGCAGCTTTGAAAACGTCCCCGTTGAGAAGGCCACCTCGATCATCGCCATGTGCGCCTACACGGGGCTTCTTGCCTTTCCGCCCGCCTTTGGGTTTCTCGCCGAGCACACGGGGCTTACGGTGTCGCTGTCTCTGGCCGCGGTGCTCCTTTTGATTCTCACGGCAAGCGCCTGGCGCATCATGAAAAAATCGTGACAAAGCGCGCGCGGCTGCCCAAGCCGCGCCGCCGGAAATGAGGCTCAAAAAAGGCATTGAAAGGGCCCTCTGCGGCAGGGCCGTGTGGAAAACAAATTAGAAAAAAATTCCTTTTAAATCAATTGCTTGAGTGCCGTAGCCGGCGGCCTTTGGCGGCGCTTTTCCCGTCTATCCACAATTGTTGTGAATAGCTGCGGGGGAGGCGCCGCTAAGTCATTGTGCTGTAACGAAAATTTTGGCGTGCTCAAAAAATAGGCACGCCGAGGCGGGCTGTGCAAGCAAAAACAATGCCTGGTTTCCTCTGACGGTTGGCTTGTCGTAAAAATGCCTCAAAATTCGTTTGCAGCCCGTCTTTGTTTTCTCCCTTTGCAAGAAAAAGGCAAGCTTTTTGCGGCGGTGCGCAGGCGTGGTGAGGAAGCCTGATGCGAGAATTTTTTCCCAAGCAGACCTTTCAATTTTTTGCGGGCGCCTCACTTCGCTTTGCTTTGTCCGAGGCAAGAGCTTTAAAGGCTCGTGAGCTTGCAATACAAGAGAAAGGTCAAGGTTTTTCCGCACGGGCGGCGTTTGCGGGCTCGTGATCGACAGCAAGGAGGGAAAAAGGAAAATGATCAGCTTGGGCAAAAAGACGGGGGCATTGATTCTCGCGGCCGCAATGTTCGCCGCGGCAACTGCGTGTTCGGCGGCCGGGTCCGCTGCGGGCAACTACGACGACGACATCGTGCGGCTTTCGCGCATCACGGTGGATGCCTCGCAGCTTGAGGCCTACAAGGCGATTCTCAAGGAAGAGGCCGAGGCAAGCATGCGCGTAGAGCCGGGCGTGCGGTTTCTCTATGCCGTGAGCGAAAAGGACGATCCCACGCAGTTTACGATCCTTGAAATCTACGACAACGAAGCCGCCTACAAGAGCCATCTGAAGACGCCGCACTTTTTGAAGTACAAAAACGGCACGATCAAGATGGTCAAGGACCTCAAGCTCATCGACGTGGTGCCGCTCTCGCCTGAAATGGTGATCAAGGCGCCGGTGAAGTAATCGCGTCGACGTCGAGGGGTTTTTGTCATGAACACGATTTTCAAGAGCCTTTGCTCTGCAGCCTGCGCTGCGGCCCTTACTGCGGCCCTTTCTGCGTCATTGGCCGCCGCCATGGCGGCCCCTGCTGCGGCGGCAGACGCCTCCGCAGGGCCCGAAGAAGAGCGCGTCAACATTCTTGTCTTTGGCGACTCCAATACCTTTGGCTGGGTCGCGAGTCCCAAGGATGCAAAGGGGCGCGTGACGGTCTCGAGGCTGCCCGTCGAGCAGACCTGGCCGCAGCAGATGGCCTCCCGCCTGGGGGAGGGTTATCGCGTCACGGTCGACGCTCTGGGCGGGCGTACGACCGATCTTGACGAGCCCGGCGGCAGCGGAAGCGGAAAAATTCCCGGCGTGATGTTTAACGGCCTCACGGCCCTGCCTTCGGCGCTTTCTTCCAACATGCCGCTTGATCTTGTGATCGTCATGCTGGGCTCAAATGATCTCAAGGTCGCGCACGACCGCTCGGCCTACGACATTGCCTTGGCGCTCGGGCGCATTACGTCGACCATCGTCAAGGGGCGCTGGCAGAGCAAAACGGACTATGCCGCGCCGCGCGTACTCATCGTGGCGCCTCCGGGGCTCGACGACGGCAAGCACTTTTACAGCGACTTCTTTGCGGGCGCCCGGCAAAAAACGAGCGACTGGGGCCGCATGATCGAGCCCGTCGTGCGCGCCGGGGGTGCGGAGTTCATGAACGCCGTTGACGTGGTGGGCGTGGCCGATCAGGTCGACGGCGTGCACATGAGCGCCGATGAACACAAGGCGCTCGGCGAGGCCGTCGCGCAGAAAGTCAAGGCGATGATGCAGACGAAGTGACGCGCACTGCCCCTTGAAGCGAAAAGAGCCTTCAGGCAACCGACGAGATGCCTGAAGGCTCTTTGTTTTTTTGTGCGCGCAAAAGGCGCTTTGCCCGGGGGCAAAGGGCCGGCGCTAGAGATTGTGCGTCTTGCTGTAGTTCAAAAGAAAGCGCACGAGATCGGGGTTTTCAAAGTCGGCAAGAAGGGGCTTGCCGCCGTCCAAGGCGCGCAATTCCTTGATTTCGTCGGCTTCGAGCACGATGTCGTCGATGTCGGCGTTTTCCTTGATGCGCTCGGGCCGCACCGACTTCGGAATCACGATCGTGTCGAGGTCAACCAGGTACTTGAGCGCAATCTGCGCAACGGACTTGCCGTGACGCTCGGCGATGCGCTTGATGCGCGGATCGTCAAAAAAGCCGTTTTGGCCTTCGGCAAGCGGGGCCCAGGCCATCAGGCGCGTACCCCAGGCGCTGATGATGTCGCGCATCTTGTGCTGCTGGCAGTAGACGTGCGTTTCAAGCTGCACGACGGCAGGCTTGACGTCGGCGTGTTCGGCCAGGTCAATGAAGCGGCCCGCCGTGAAGTTGCTCAAGCCGATGGCGCGCACCTTGCCGCTTGAGAGCGCTTTTTCCAGCGCTCTCCACGTGCCGTAGTAGTCCCCGAAGGGCTGATGGATGAGCATGAGGTCGATGTAGTCGACTCCGAGAGCCGCAAGCGACGCGTCGATGCTCTTTTGAGCGGGCACGTCGCCAGCGTTTGAAATCCAGACCTTGTCGGTGATGAAGATTTCCGAGCGCTCGATCCCGCTTGCGGCAATCGCCTCGCCCACGGCCTTTTCGTTGCCGTAGGCCTGCGCCGTGTCGATGAGGCGCACGCCCGCTTCAAGCGCGGCGAGCACGGCTTTTTTGGTTTCGTCGGGCGCAATCTGATAGACGCCAAAGCCCGCGCGGGGCATCTCAATCCCGTTGTTTAGCGTAATGGTGCGGCACATAAACTCTTTTCCCCTCGTAAAGCTCTTTTTGACCTAATCGTGAATCTTGTGCAGGCCGATAAAGCGCGTGACGGCAAGATCCTGATCGTCGTAGATGGGGCTGCGGCCGGTTTCAAGCGCGGCGATGGCGCGCATCTCGTCGTCGGTGAGCGTGAAGTCGAAAATCTCGAAATTCTCCTTCATGCGCTCCTTTCTCACGCTCTTGGGAATGACCACCACGCCGCGCGTGTTAAGCCACCGGAGCACGACCTGCGCAACGCTTTTGCCGTGCGCGCGGGCGATTTTCTCAAGCACCGGGTGCGTAAAGATCCCGCACTGCCCCTCGGCAAAGGGAGCCCAGGCCTCGTGCACGATCCCTTCGGACTTCAGGAAGGCGTTTGCCGCCTCCTGCTGCAGGAAGGGGTGCGTTTCGATCTGGTTGACGGCGGGCTTGATGCTGTTGTGCAAAAAGAGGTCCTGCAGCCTCTCGTTTGAGAAGCTCGTCACGCCAATGGCGCGGATGAGCCCTTCGGCGTGAAGCTTCTCAAGGGCCCTCCAGGCGGCGTAGTAGTTGCTGTAGGGCTTGTGCAGCAGGTACAGGTCGACATAATCCACGCCAAGCGCCTTGCGCGAGCGCTCAAAGGCGCGCAGGGCGTCTTCGTACTCGTAGTCCTGCACCCAGAGCTTGCTCGTGATGAAGACCTCCTCGCGCTTGAGGCCGCTTGCGCGCACGGCCGCGCCGACTTCGGCTTCATTGCCGTAGCTTGCCGCCGTGTCGACGGCCCGGTAGCCGACTTCAAGAGCTTCGAGCACGGCGCGCTCGGTGTCGCTTTTCGGAATCTGGTAGACGCCAAAACCGACGGCAGGCATCACGACGTCGCCGGCAAGCTCAACTTGCTTCATAAAATTTTCACTCCCCGGCGTTTGCCGCGGCTCTCCCAACGGGCGGGAGGCAATTGCGAACGCCGCAATTCAAGTTTTCCTGAAAGCGCTGAATTTTCAAGCGCTTGAAATGCTTTTCCATGCGGCTTGAAGCTTATCAGGGAGCGGGTTTTGAAAGATGTCGGAAACGGCGCAAAATTTGCACGATTCGGTGCAGATTGCGGGACGCTGTCGAACCCGCCGGCGGGAGAGGACAGGAAATAGAGATGAGCCGGGCTTGGGGAAAGGAGAAGATGGGCAGAGGCCTCGTGCGGGCGGGGAAAAAGGGAAGCCCTTTCCAAGCCGCCCGCGATGAAAGAACGGTCAGTGCTGCAGCGCGGTGTTCATGAACTGCGCGATGTGCGTGAGCTCCTCCGGGCAGATTTCGTGCTCCATGTTGTACTCGCGCCAGATGAGCGTGTCGACGTGGCGCTCGACGATCTGCGAGCCTTTTTGCGCAATCATGGGGTTGATGACGCTGTCAAAGGAGCCGTGGCCCATGAAAACCGGCGTGCTGCGCCCGGCGGGCGTGATGTCGCGCTCGATCAAGTCGGGCGCGGGCAGATAGCCCGACAGCGCAATGCAGCCCGCGAGCGTCCTCGCCTGCCGCAGGGCGCAGTAAAGCGCCATGGCCGCGCCTTGCGAAAAGCCCCCGATGAAGATGCGCTCGGCCAGCGTCCCGGAGGTGATGACGTCGTTGATGATCTGCGCAATTCTCAGGTGCATGCGGGCAAGCCCCTGGGTGTCCTCGGGCCCCGTAAAGGCGGGGTTAAAGAGGTCGTACCAGGCGCGCGTCTTGTAGCCGTTGTGCGCGGTGATCGCAATCTCGGGCGCATTGGGAAGGATAAAGCGCGCGGCAGGGCCTCCGAAGTTAAGAATCTCTTGGCCGAAGCGCTCGAAGTCGCTTGCGTCCACCCCCATGCCGTGCAGCCACACGACGGTGCAGACGGGCTCGATCCCGCCTTCGGGCTCCTTGACGATGACTTCAAGCGGTTCAAGCGCGTTCTTGGGGCGGCTGTTGACCAAGGGCACCCCGTGCTGCACGCTTCGGCGCGCAATGGCCTCGGGACTCATGCGCGGGCGCTCGCGCGCGGGCGCTTCGTGCACCTGGCGCTGCAAGTGAGGTTGGGGCGCTGCGTTTTTAAATGGATTGAGCGCGGCGGCGCTAAAGGCGCCCCCGGCGGGCGCGGCTGAGGCGACGCGCGGCGTTTCAAAGCCCTGCGCGGCGGCAGGCTCTGGGGCAAAGTCCTGGGCTGGCGGCTGCGGGGCAGATGACGGCGAAAAAGACGGCTCAAAAGAAGGTGTAAAGGACGCGGCTTCAGGCGCGGCGCTTTGATTGACCACGGCTTCGTGCTGCGGCTTGCTTTTAGGTCGAAAGGCCGCCACCACCTCGGGGTCGGTTTCAATGCGCGGGCCGCCGATCAAGTCGATGCAGTAGGGAATGGCGGCAAAAAGCCCGGGGTCGATGATGTCGCCCGCCTCGTTTCTCAAGCCCTCGAGCGTCTCGGCAATCGACTTGGGACGCCCCGGGAGGTTGACGATGAGCGCGGCGTGCCCGGGGATTTCGCGCAGCACCGCCACCTGACGCGAGAGAATGGCCGTGGGCACGAAGTGAAGCGAAATGCGCCGCATCTGTTCGGCAAAGCCGGGCATTTCGCGGGTTGCGACGGCAAGCGTTGCCTCGGGCGTGACGTCGCGCCGCGAGGGGCCCGTGCCGCCCGTCGTGAGCACAAGGTCGCAGCCCACGCGGTCGACCAATTCGCGCAGCGTCTCTTCAATCGTGTACTGATCGTCGGCAATGAGCCGCTCGTGAATCTGCACGGGCGAAATGACGGCGCGCGTGCACCAGGAGCGAAGCGCCGGGATGCCTTCGTCGGCATACACGCCGCGGCTTGCACGGTCTGAAATCGAGACCAGACCGAGGATGAGTTCATTGGGATAGGAGCGGGTGGCGGGCATGAATCAAGGCATCCTTGTTGAATGTATCGGTCAAAGGGGCAGGTCTGCAAAGAGTTTCAGGCGGCCGGTGCGTCGTCCTGCGCCGGGGGCAGGCTTTCATCGTCGTCTTCTTCGGACTCGACGTGAACGCTTAGCATGACGGCCGGAAGCTCAAGCGCGTGAATCAGGCGATAGAGTTCGCGCGAAGACTTCGGGGGCTTTAAGGCCTGCGCCTCCTTGCGGGCGGCGCGCACAAGCTGCCGCAGGCGCTGCACGTCGACGCCGGGGTGCTTTTGCACAAAGTCCGTGACGGCGGCGTCGCTCTCAATCATCGCCGCGCGGGCTTTCTCGGCGCGGTGGTGGGCCGCCACCGCCGCACGGCTCTCGCCCGTGGCGCGGTCGATTGCTTCGCGCACGGCCGCGGCGTCAAGCCGCCGCATGAGTTTTCCAATGAGCTGCATTTGCCTGCGCATTGCGCCGAAGGACTTCATGCGCTGGTACTCGAGAATGGCCTCGCAGATGTCTTCGGGCAAATCGATGCGCGCAAACTGATCGGGCGGCAGCTTTGCGAGCTCCCCGCCGAGTTTTTGCAGCAGTTCGCAGTCGCGCTTTTTCTGAGACTTGGAGGGGCCGAAGTCCTCGTCTTCGTCTTCAGTCGCGCGGGTGTCGTAGAAAGGTTTTTTCATGGTGCCGCTGATTGTAGCCGAGCGGGCCCCGTGCGCCGCGCCTTGCCCCTTGCTTCACAAAAAGCTGCATGCGCGGCGCTTTGAGCGGAGGGCGAGAGAAGCGTGCGCCCGTCAAAACAATTTGAAAACAATTCTGCGCGATTGTTAAGGACCTGCACGAGACAAACTTAGTAGACTATGCTCCACGCAAAGGACGGGCTTTTCAAAAAAAGCCCGCGGGGCTTTTCGCGGCCTGCGAAAACCCGAGCTTTTCCAAAAAATTGAGAGCTCGGAGCGCCCATTTTTGCGCAACTGTCTTTTAGTCAAGAGGAAACACCAACGTGAAGCGAATTGCGCTTTTGATCCTGACCAACATTGCCATTGTGGTGATGCTCGGCATCGTGCTCAATGTGGTGAGCATGCTCACGGGGCTCAATTTCGGCCAGATGGCCGGCGGCAGCCTCGATCTGACCGCGCTTTTTGTATTCGCCCTCATCGTGGGCTTTGCCGGCTCTATCATCTCGCTTTTGATGAGCAAGAGCATGGCGCGCGTCTCGATGGGCGTGCAGCTCATCAACACCAACAATCCGCAGCCCGGGCTTGAGGCCTGGCTTGTGGGCGTCGTGCGCCGTCAGGCCGATCAGCTCGGCGTGGCCATGCCCGAAGTCGGACTCTACGAGGGCGAGCCCAACGCCTTTGCCACGGGGGCGACGAAAAACAGCTCCATGGTGGCCGTCTCGACGGGGCTTTTGAAGCTCATGAACCAAAAGGAGGTCGAAGCGGTCATCGCGCACGAAATGAGCCACGTCGCCAACGGCGACATGGTGACCATGACGCTCGTGCAGGGCGTGATGAACACCTTCGTGGTCTTTATTTCCCGCGTGGTCGGCTGGGTGGTGGACCGCCAGATTCTGCGCAACGAAAGCGACGGTCCCGGCGCAGGCTACTTCATCACGAGCCTTGTGCTTGACATCGCGCTGGGCTTTTTGGCGGGCATCGTCGTGGCGGCCTTCTCGCGCCACCGCGAGTACCGCGCCGACGCCGGCGCCGCGCAGCTCATGGGCGAGTCGGCCTCGATGATCGCCGCGCTGCAGCGCCTGGGCACCCAGCAGCCCGCGGAGCTCCCCGCCGCCGTCAAGGGGCTTGGCATCTCGGGCGGCATCGGAAGCCTCTTTGCTTCGCACCCCTCCATTGAGGACCGCGTCGACGCCCTGCGACGCATGCACTTCTAACCACTCGACTTCCTTGCGCCGCGCTTTCTGATGCGGGCGCAGGGAATCGCTTCTTTCCTTTCGCCGCGCCCGGCCTTTAGCGTGCCGTGCGCGGCGTTTTGCACTCTTCACTCCTCTGACGGCCCGAGGCGCGGGCGCCCGCCGCAGCCGCCTTTGAACCCGACTTTTATACCAAATTGGACAAAATCGCGCCGGAAGCCTTGATTGACGG
>DYBN01000065.1 GCA_019418605.1 Sutterella sp.
TTTGTTCGTCTTTGGTAGGCATGACGCGAGGGGTGTCGGCATTGTTTCAGTGCTCGAATCTTACCAGTGAGGCATCCAAATCTCTCGATTGAAATCAACGCTCTGAAGGTCCGTAAAGCCCGTTTGAAGACATTGAAAACAGCTGCAGCGCAAGAGCTTCCGGCTGCGTGGGTTCAAGGGCGATGGAGGTGCCGCAGGGCAACTGCATGTGAAAGATGCGGGCGGCTGCCGCGGGGACGGTCTTCTTGGCGCAAGACGCAGCAGCGCGTTCTTGCCGGATGCGGCCGGGCCAGTGTTGCGTGGTGTCGATTGACGGAAGGGCCGGCCTGCGGTCACAAGCCGTCTAATCCGCAGCGATGGTAGTCCGACACCCTCTGGCCGCTCGAGAGGTGGCGGTCGTAGGTCCGCCTCCAGAGTTCTCTATATGACTGGCGTGACATCTGAAGCTCCTGAATTTGGAATACACAGGTGGAGCTTCATTCTTCGGGTCAAGCGAAGCGGGCGTGAAAAAAAAAGCTTTGGGGTGCTTGCCACATTCGCAGGCCAACGCCCGCGAAGGGTGGTTGAAATTTTGATGAAGAAGCTTTTGTGAGGTGCCTGTTCGGGCTCAACGGCAAAAAGAGAAAAAACCGTTTGAGACAGGGCGCGCATCGTGCCAAGGATGAGGGGAGAGTGCAAGCGGGGAGTAACGGATCGTTTTTGGATGGGAGACAAAAAAACGGCATGCAGAGAAGATGCATCTATCTGTACAGCAGACTTGAAATGTTAAAAATTCGAAACAGACACCAAAGGATTTGACAGCGGCCAGGGGGGGGGCAGACTGACCGCGAACTAAATCGTTGGCAATAAAAAATAAAAGAAATCCATTGATCCAAATTCCGTTTTGGCAATGTCGAAGCAATTCAATGGCTCAATTTATGAAGGCGCTCCAGCACAAATAAAACATAAATAATTAGTCGAGTGCCGGAGTTTTGGTCGAGATGGTTGTTTCGAATTTCAATTCGGTATCTAAAAAATGCCAATGATTGTTCCGGTTTGCGATTAGCAACTCCTGCATTCCCCGTTCTGATTTTTAATAGCGAGGACCTCGGGGTTGTTGTGTTTTTTTCAAACAAAGAAAGATGTTTGAATTTGTCCTGAGAAAATGGTGTTGAATCATGGTGTCAAATACTAACTTTAGACTCACTGCTGCAGCGGCGGCGGTGTCTGCAATGCTGTCCGGCTTCATTTCCATGCCCGCTTGTGCTGAGTCAATGCAAATGGATGGTGGCAGCAATTCAATTGATGCGGATGTTGAATATACGAATGGCGAAAATTCTACTGCTATTGGACTGACAAATAATGCAGAGCTGCATTTGAACGGAAACGTCTCTGCCAATGTGAATTACATCGGCAAGGGTTACTCGGACACGGGGGCGGCCGTCAAGGCTGATTCCGGCAGTAAGATTTTTCTTGGGTCTTCGACAACGGAGCAAATCAACGTCACAGCCAACGGCCCCTATGTTAACGGCATCTGGGCTAACAACCCGAATAGTAGTGTAACGGTTGAAGGAAAAAATTTGACCATTGCGGTTACCTCGGACTTTGCTGACGGCACGCCGCAAACAGCAGGTATTTATGCTCAAGGAAACACAAGCTTAGACGGTATTTCGGAAAATTCTCCTGCGGTTATCATTAATGCAGAAAATACGGTCATCACTGTAGATGTTCAGAATAGTGACGGCGGCGATTATGCTGTTTCAGCCATTAATGCAACCTCTAATGGTATTGTGAAGATCAATGGGAACTTAAGGGTTGTTGCACCCTATGCGATTAGCGTACGAGGACATTCCCTTTTAACCATCAATGAAGCCAACGCTGACCGAGTTGTTCAAATTGAAGGAATAATTCAGTACGCTGGAGATGGTAACTCGTCAACCAATCTTGACACAGATGTCCTGATCAATCTAAAGGGAAGTAATTCCTATTGGACCGGTAATATAATGACGTACAGTCAGGAAGCGCAAAAGACGGAACTTGGCCTTTCCGACAAAGCTCAGTGGAATGTGAAGGCTGATATTCCCGATCCGACTGCTTCGGTTCTTAAAGTCCAGGAACTCAGGATGGATGACGGCATCATCAATGCGGAGCGCGCCGATCAGGATATTCTTGTCGGCAACCTGACGCTGAGCGCTCGAGGCGGTACGTTTAATACCGTGACGGAAATGAGCGAGGATGGTAGCTCTTTCCAGAGTGCCAATCTCTCGATTGAGTCCGTGGCGCTTGGCGATGAATCAACCAGTGGATTAACCGTTAATTACACGGGAATTACCTCCGATCAGCTTACCCAGACGAATGCTGAGACGCTCAGCGCAGTTGATGCGGCCCCGGGAGCTGAAAATCTGGCTTTGACCGAAGTGGTTGAAGAAGGCAACATCAACGGACGCTGGGTGCGGACCACTGACAGCGAGGGCAATACATCGGTCACGCAGGCTGCCAACGTCAAGCTCGCCAACTACAGCGCCGTCAACGCCATGAGCCTTGTGCAGTGGCGTAACGAAATCAACCACCTCACGAAGCGCTTGGGCGACATCCGCGCCTCCGAGGGCACGATCGGCGCATGGGCGCGCGTCTACGGCGGCGAATCGCAGTGGGGCGGTGCAAACGAAGTCGAAATGGACCACACGACGATTCAGGTGGGCGGCGACTACCGCATCAACAACCACTGGATCGTTGGCGGGGCCTTCTCCTATACGGATTCGAGCGCTGATCTCTCCAACGGCGACGCCGACGGCGACAGCTACAGCATCGCTGCCTACGCGACCTACACGGCCGACGGCGGCTCGTTCCTCGACTTGATCGCCCGCTACGGGTATCTCAAAAACGACATCACGGCGGGCAACATGAGCCTTGAGACGGGCTCGAGCGCCTTCAGCCTCTCGGCCGAGACGGGCCACACGTTCCGGTTTTTGGACGAGCGCGCCTATATTGAGCCGCAGATTGAAGTCACCTACGGCTTTATCGCCGGAGACGACGACACGGCCTCCAACGGCGTGAGAATCGAGCAGGACGACTTCCAGAATCTCATCACGCGCGTGGGCGTGCGTGCGGGCTTTGACTTCCCCGAAAAGAAGGGGTCTCTCTACGGCATGGTCTCGTACTCCTACGACTGGCTGGGCGACGCTGACGGCACGGCTTCTCAAGGGGCGCTCAGACAGGAACTTTCGGAGGACCTGGGCGGCGGCTGGGTCACCTACGGCATTGGCGCGCAGATCATGATGGGCAAGAGCGCCTACTTCTACGGCGAACTTGAACGCACCTCGGGCGGAGACATCGACAATCCGTATCTCTTCTCGGCTGGCGTGCGCTGGACGTTCTAAGAAGCTCAAAACGCAGCGCGCCTCTTCTGATCCCGGCGCGCCGCGCGTTGATTGCCTGAAACCCGCGGCTCGTTTTGCGGGCGGCCTGCGCCGCTTCCAAAACGGGCCGCGTTTTTGTTTCCAAGGCCCCCATGCCGCGAGCCTTGCTTCTCAAAGGAGCGCGGACATGAGTTTTTGCCGCTTCGAGGTGTCCCGCTCTTGTCTTGGGAACTTGCCGGGGATTTCCTTTTGCCCGCTCTTTTTACGGCGTTTGCCGAGTGCTCCGCCACCATCTTTGCGATGCAGCCCGAGCGGGTTTCGCCTCTCTCATTGGCCGGCACATCGAACCTGCGAAGAATGCGGGCGAGAGTGATGTTGGCGTACAGCGTTTTGTCGTACGATTTTGATAAATCAAAGCCAAAAGCGCTGAAAATCCACCCCTGATGCGCCGGCATCCTGAAAAAGCCCGGCTGAGTGCTTTCGGGTGTGTGCGGTCCGGTCGTTTCGCAGGATCGGCGCCCGCATCTGGAGATCCCGGCACAAGACGCTTGCCTCGCGCGGCTTTTCAAGCTGTTCGGCTGGTCGTACCTTGAGCAGCTCCGGCTTGAGCGCGCCGCGCGCTGGGGATCTGCATCACAAGAAACTGCCCGCAGGTCGGCATGGCGTTGGGCTTGTCTGTGTTTGGCAAGCGCATCAAAGAAGGACGGCTGGTCATCCTTGCTCCGCTTGCCTTTCCATGACGGCGGCGATGCGCGGCCTTCAAGATTCGTGTCCATGGTCAACTTGGGATCGATTCGAGTTTAGACTTGGATTACTCCAAAAAATTCAACGAACTGCATTTGAGCTCTGAGCTTGACGGCACGCGGGCGAGCTGCGGCATCGGCATGCAGATCAATGCAACGGACGCCTTGAGGGGCGATGGCCCGCTTGAGTGCGCCAACGGCGGCGATTGTCAGGACGCGTGTCGCTGTTTGGCCGCTCGGGGGCAATCTTTCCCCGAAAAAAATGCGCGCATTTCAAGGCGTCTTTATTTAAAACCGGAGAGGGCAATGGCAATTGCAAATTTCAAACTTACCCTTGCGGCTGGTGCTCTATTGTTTGCCTTGCCGGCATTTGCCTCTCCGTCCATTGTTGGTGGAGAAGGAGCGTCTGATTTTCCAGACAATATTTCCATTGATGGAAACGGAATGCTGGCTTATACCAATAATGATGATGGATCCAAGGATTATGCTTTGTTTGGTGTTTTTCCAAGCGGCCATTCCTTGTCATTTACCGGGCAGCAGATTTCGATCAACGTCTATGCGCATCAGGTGATAGATGCTGAGACGCGACAAGCCCTGCAGGGTGTTGGCATCGATGCCGGCGGCGGGTCGACGGTTGTTCTTGGCGGCTCTGGCAGCGCTGTTTCCATAAACGTTGACAGCGACCGCACCATTATGGGGATTCGGGCCGTTGGAAATTTCCAGGATGGAAATTCCTATGTTGAAATTAATGGGGATTCATTTGTATTAAACGCAGAGTCTTATTCTGAACGTCCGGACAGCAGTTTCGTTTTTGGCTTGCTTGCACAAAATCTCACGTATGGAGAAACTTCAGCACCAGTTGAGGAAAGGACAAAAATAGTTGTCAATTCTGAAAACACTTACATCAATGTCAAATCCGCCGCGGAGGGGCAATCGGCCGCATTGGCTGCGATGACCGAGGGAATTCTTGAAGTCAACGGCAATCTCCATGCTGTTGGCGACGAAGCAATTGTTGCCTATGAAGGCGCCAGCGTGACGATTAATAAGAATTCCGATAAAACCGTACAACTTGTCGGCGATATTTATTTTAACTATGATGAAAATGTTTCTCCAACAGAGGTTGACGCCAAAGTCGTTGTCAATTTAAGCGGGCCTGAGTCTTATTGGAAGGGCAACGCCAAGACGTCTTACAGTGCGGGGGCCTCGGAGCGATCGCTGAATATGAATATCTCTGGTCTTGAACTGGGGATTTCCAATGGCGCGCAGTGGTCGCCGACACTGATCGAAGAAAGCTCGGACCCTGAGAGCGGCATTGCAGAAATTGCCGTTCACGCACTCACGCTCAACGATGGAATTATCAATTTGGAGCAAGGCGGCGCGCAGGAAATTCACATTAAAAACCTTCAAGGCACCGGCGGCACGGTGAACTCCTTTGTCGAGAAAACTTCCGACGGACAATTCGTTGCGCCGCGAATGGTCGTTGAGAGTGTCGTGCCGTCAGAAACAGCCCCGACGCTTCACGTCAATTATCAAGGCATTACATCTGACAATCTCAGCGACCCTCAAAAGGACATGGAGACGCTCGCCTCAAGCATCTCCGCCGACGGCGCCCGGAAGGTCTACATGACGCAGGAAGGCAACATTCGCGGCGCCGTTGCGATGCTTGAAGATGCCGCTGGTGAGAGATCAGAAGTCACTCAATCAGCCAACGTCAAGCTTTCCAACTACAGCGCCGTCAACGCCATGGGACTTGTTGAGTGGCGCAACGAAATCAACCACCTCACGAAGCGCCTGGGCGACATCCGCGCATCCGAGGGCACGATCGGCGCGTGGGCGCGCGTCTACGGCGGCGAATCGCAGTGGGGCGGCGCAAACGAAGTCGAAATGGATCACACGACGATTCAGGCGGGCGGCGACTGCCGCATCAACAACCACTGGATCGTCGGGGCAGCCTTCTCCTACACGGATTCGAGCGCTGATCTCTCCAACGGCAAGGCCGAGGGCGACACCTACAGCATCGCTGCCTACGCGACTTATACGGCCGAGGGAGGCTCGTTTCTTGACTTGATCGCCCGCTACGGGTATCTCAAAAACGACATCACGGCGGGCAACATGCGCCTTGAGACGGGCTCGAGCGCCTTTAGCCTCTCGGCCGAGACGGGGCACACGTTCAGGTTCCTGGACGAGCGCGCCTACATTGAGCCGCAGATTGAAGTCACCTACGGCTTTATCGCCGGAGACGACGACACGGCCTCCAACGGTGTGAGAATCGAGCAGGACAAGTTCGAAAACCTCATCACGCGCGTGGGCGTGCGCGCGGGCTTTGACTTTCCTGAAAAGAAGGGGTCGCTCTACGGCATGGTCTCGTACTCCTACGACTGGCTGGGCGACGCCGACGGCACGGCCTCTCAGGGGGCGCTTGCGCAGGAGCTCTCCCAAGACTTGGGCGGCGGCTGGGTCACCTACGGCATCGGCGCGCAGATCATGATGGGCAAGAGCGCGTACTTCTACGGCGAACTTGAACGCACCTCGGGCGGGGATATTGAGAATCCCTATCTCTTCTCGGCGGGCGTGCGCTGGACGTTCTAAGCGGGCCAAAAAGCGCAGCCGCGCCGCGTCTGATCCCGGCGCGCCGCGTTTGCTGTTGCTTTCTCACGCTTTCAAGCCCCAAACCGTGGCCGTTCCGTGACCGTTGTGCGCGCCAAAGGGATCATGTGCAGATCTTGGGTGCCGACGGCAGTGCAGAGCCTCACCGTCCTTGGGCTATAGTTGACCGACAGAGCAATCCATGCGCGGCGAGCCCTGCGCCAGGCTTGTTTGAGTTGCGAGCGGGCAGGAAAAAACAATTCCCCGCAGAGAGCTGACGTCCAAGACCATAGTTGAACAATCATGCTGAATCCGCTGCCGCTGGGTCGATCGACTTTTGCGCCTCTTCGTGAAAGACATGAAATCTACGTCGACAAGACCGATTTGATCCTGAGCCTTGCGCAAAACGACGCGAAGATTTTCCTTGCGAGGCCAAGGCGCTTTGGGAAAACGCTGCTGGTGTCGACCTTTGAGTCTCTTTTTCGGGACGGATTGAAACATTTCCGCGGACTTGCCATTGAGGGCCTCTGGAAAGACAAAACGTATCCCGTCATCCGGCTTGATTTTTCGGGTTTGACGTACTTCGAGAGTCGAGCGCAGTTCGAAGCCGCTCTGCAAAGCCTTCTGCAGTCTTGTTTCCTTCCATTGGGCTTTGGTTACCGGCCGGAGCTTTCGTCCGTATGCTTTATGGATCAGCTCAAAATGTGGTTGGCAAGGCAGCCCGGCAGCTCTTTGGTTCTTCTCATCGATGCGTACGACACGCCCCTTACGTCTCAGCTTGATGACAGGGCGGCTTTTGAGACCATCCGTGGTTGTCTGGCGGAGTTTTTTGCGGCGCTCAAGCAGTACGAGGGGTGTTTTCGTTTCTTTTTCATGACGGGAATTATCAAATTCACCAGCACGAGCATATTTTCTGAATTCAACAATTTTCAGGACATCTCTCTTGATCCTCTTTACGGGACGCTTCTGGGCTACACGGCTGAAGAAATTGAGGATTTCTTTGGAGACTATCTTGATCGGGCAGCCCTGGTGATGAAGCTTGATCGCAAGGAAGTTCTCGAACGGCTGCGCGAGTACTACGACGGGTTTACCTTTGATGAAGAGGCGGGTTCCCGCGTTTTTTGCCCTTGGTCCGTCCTCAACTTTCTCAATCGCCCCAAGCGGGGTTTCCTGAACTATTGGTATTCAAGCGGCGGGCAGCCAACCGTGCTGATGAAGTACCTCGCCAATCATGCGTTGTCGCAGCCGATCTCCTACGGGCAGCGCTTCGAAGTTCGCCTTTCTCAAGTCGGCGCCGCACGTCAGTTCGACGATGCCGGGCTTGAGGCACTGCTCACTCAGGCGGGCTACTACACCATCCGTGAAATTACGGCGGATCACCATGCCGTGTTGGAGTACCCCAATCGAGAAGTTGCTGAATCCATGGCGCAGCTTTATGCCGATCAGCTGCTGCAGGGCAGGCGCGTGCGCAGTTCTACGCCGATTGGACAGGCCTTGGATGAAGGCGACGTTGAGGCGGTTGTCGACTATTTCAATGCCGCCGTGTCCGCCATCGATTACCTGCGCTATCCCATCACGGATGAAGCAAGCTGCAGGACGTATGTGCAAGTGCTGCTTATAGGAGCGGCAATGGCTCCGAGAGTGGAAGTTCACAGCGCTTTGGGCCGCAGTGACATGGAAGTCGAGGCGGGAGACCTTCACTGGGTTTTTGAGTTTAAATTTGCCCGGGAATCGTCTCAGGCTCAACGACTCCTGCTTGAGGCCGTTGCGCAGATGCGATCAAGACGCTATGGCAGTCCCTCACACGCCTCGAAAAGGATTGGAGTTGCCCTCGTTTTTGATAAAGAGCAGCGCCGTTTCGTTCTCTACAAGTGCTTGTGACAAAGCCTTGCGATTGCTCTTTTAACCTTCAAACAATAAGCGAGGATAGCCCGCTTAAGTTTTTGGGCGGGAAGATTTGCCTAAAAAGGGACAACGATGACGCCCACACCAACAACCGCCCGCCGGGCGGTGTGCCTTGATACCGAAACGACGGGGCTTTCGGCCGCGTACGACCGAGTCTGCGAAATTGCAGCCCTTGCCTTTGATCCGCTCACCTTTGAGCACACGCAGGCCTATCACGTCTACATCAATCCGGGGGTGCCTGTGCCCTATGCTGCGCAGTGCGTCCACGGCCTCACCAACGAACGGCTCTCGCGCGAGCCCGCGTTTGCGTGCATCGCAGAAGCTTTCATCGACTTCGTGCACGACAGCGACGTCTACATTCACAATGCAAGCTTTGACAAGCGCATGCTCGACGCCGAACTCGTTCGCAACGGCTTTCGCACGCTGGAAGACTACGGCTGCCGCATTCACTGCACGCTGCGCATGGCGCGCCGCTTGAGGGGCCGTGGCACCACCAACACGCTTGACGCCTTGTGCAGGGCCTACGGCGTCAACACAAGCGCCCGGGTGCTGCACGGCGCGCTCATTGATACCGAGCTGCTTCTTGCCGTGCTGCCGCACCTCATGAAGGCGGCGTAAGGCGCGAGGGGGGCTTTCTCAGTCGCTTTGCGCCGCCGCAAAAAGGCGCGCCACCTCTTCGGTGGTTTTGACGCCAAGCTTTCTTAAGACTGTGGCGCGGT
Source organism: Sutterella sp. (assembly GCA_019418605.1). Classification (GTDB taxonomy): domain Bacteria; phylum Pseudomonadota; class Gammaproteobacteria; order Burkholderiales; family Burkholderiaceae_F; genus Duodenibacillus. The sequence continues at coordinate 9,292 of DYBN01000065.1, forward strand.
GCACTTCAACCGTGCGAACGGCAATGCCAAGGCGCTCGCCGATCTGCCGGTTCATCACGCCCTGGGCCAAGAGTTTTGCGACGTCGTTTTCGCGGTCGGTCAAAACCGAGAGGCGCGCCGCGGCATCCTGCGCGTCAAGGATCCCGAGCCGCTCGGACGCACTTCGATAGGCCGCCGTCTCGATCGTGCGCAAAAGCCGCTCGTTGTCCAAGGGCTTTTGCACGAAGTCGGCCGCCCCCTCCTGCATGGCCATCACGGCCATGTCGATGTCGCCGTGGCCGGTAAGAAAAATCACCGGCAGCCCGATGCCGCGCTCGTTCATGAGCTGCTGCACGTCAAGGCCGCTTAAACGCGGCATCTGCACGTCAAGCACCACGCAGCCCGGCACCGAGGGCGAGTCGCCCGTGAGAAAGGCGTCGCCGCTTGCGTACGCGGCCACCTTCCAGCCCTCCATCTTGAGCACGAAGACAAGCGCCTCGCGAAGCGAATCATCATCGTCGACCACGCGAATGAGAGTGGCCTGCTGCACGCGGGCCTTGACGTTGTCTGAGAGCACTTTCCATCGCGTCATGATTGAGCCTCTTTTGGGTTTTCGTCCTTTGCGCGGCAAAGCGGCACGCTTGCAATCGAGGTCAAGCCTCCGGCAAGGCGCCGTTTGAATTGTAAGTTGCCCATAGACCTTCAGGCCCAAAAAGAGGGTACAAAAAAGCGAGGCCC
>DYBN01000066.1 GCA_019418605.1 Sutterella sp.
CGGCAGCTGTGTTCTCACCCGCCGGCTCAATGAAGGCCGCTTCGAGCAGTTCCTCATCAAGGCCGCGAACCCAGACGCATAGCCGCCGGCGCTGAGGCCCACAGAAAAAAGCGAGGCTGTCTGCAAGCAGGGCCTCACTTTTTTGTGCCCTCTTTTGGGGCCTGAAGGGCTATGGGCAGCTTACTGCTCGTCTACTACCTGCGCTACCTCTTCCGCGACGAGATCAAGAGACTCATCGAGCTCATGCTCCTCATACACTCGCCGCACGCCGGCATGCTTTGGGACGCTATCCACAACCTCAACCTCTCCATGCTCGAGGACAACCTCGCGCAACTGGGATTTCCCGTCAGAGACCATGACTGCAACAAGCACTGGGCGATGACGCACAAAAGCCGTTAAGCTGTGATCGACGTAAACAAATTTATTGACTGCGTAGGCAAAATTGTTTACATTGAGAGGTGACGTTCGTTATTGGAGGTGACGCCTATGAGCATAAATCCTTCATCGACGAACTAAGGGCCGCAGGGCTAAGGATTGAGAATGGCACTCGCCACCTCAAGCTTTACTACAAGGACAAGCAAGCCACTTGCCCGCGGCACCCGAGCCAGGAGCTCTGACGCTTTTGCAAAGAAGATCAGACGGCAACTTGGGTTACCTTGTTAACAGTTCGTTGGTGAATCGAGGGGCGGCTCCCCTCGATGCAACCCATGAAATTTATTTATTGAGGAAATAGGCCGTGTCGTCTGCTTTTCGCTTTCCCGCGCAAGTTGAACCAAACGGCGATGGTGGATATATCGCTTCCTTCAGGGATATTCCTGAAGCCTTGACTGAAGCGGCGACTATGGATGAACTAAAAATAAACGCGTTGGATGCACTTATTACGGCCATCGATTTTTACATCGAAGATCAGCGACCGTTTCCAAAGCCATCCGAAGCACACCCTGAAGACTTGATCGTAGAACTTCCTCCTTCTGTCATCGTCAAAATCTTGCTTTTGAATGCAATGGTTGACACAAATACTCGTCCAGTCGACCTTGCAAAGAAGATGGGCATAACGCGTCAAGAAGTCAATCGAATTACCGATCTGCACCATGCAACAAAAATTGACACTGTTGCTCGCGCTCTTTCTGCTCTGAACCGCCAGCTGGACATTTCTGTTTCAGCTGTTTGAATCCTCGTCTCTCCATAACGAAGGCTGAAGGAGCACTTGGCCATCTCAGGCCAGGTGCTCTTTCTTGTTTGCTCGGCATGAGCACGATCTAACGGGTGAAAGTCCCGAGAAGGGCCGGCAGTGACAACCTCATAGCCAAGAGCAAGGCGTGCGTCGCGAGGCGTAGGCTGAAAGAAGCTGGGGGCAAACCCTTGAGCCGATGAACATGAACCTCATCAGTAAGTTGCCCATAGACCAATAGAATGGCGAGGTGTTTCATTCTCGCATCAAAGAAAATAGCAGGATGGTATAACTATTGGTATCAAAAACAACCCATACAAGGAAAACACCTTTAGTTAAGCACCTGTTTGGGTGCGACCTTGCTTAAAAGTGTTTCCCGGTGCTTCATCAATGAAGCGCCGGTCCAAAGAAAGGGCCCTTGAATTCGGGGCTTTTCTTTTTTCAACGCCCGGCTCTCAAATCTCTCTTCTCACCGCTGCAATAGCGTCCGTCAGGCGATCCACGGCCACAACCTTGAGCCCTTCAATGGGGGTCTTGGGCGCATTGGCCCGCGGAATGACCGCAAGGCCAAAGCCAAGCTTCGCGGCCTCGCGCAAACGCTCCTGCCCTCGCGGGGCGGGCCTGATTTCGCCGGCGAGCCCCACTTCGCCAAAAACAACAAGCCCTGAGGGAAGAGCCCGGTCCGTCATGGAGCTCACGACGGCAAGCAGCACCGCAAGGTCGCTTGCGGGCTCGGTGATCTTGACGCCGCCCACGGCGTTGATAAAGACATCCTTGTCAAAGCACCCCATGCCAGCGTGGCGGTGCAGCACCGCAAGCAGCATGGCAAGGCGCTGGGCATCAAGCCCCACGCACAAACGGCGCGGCGCCGGCGCATGCGTTTGATCAACGAGCGCCTGCACTTCCACAAGCAGCGGCCGGGTTCCTTCCTGCGTCACGAGCACGGCGCTGCCGGCCACATTGTCCCGATGCTCGGACAAGAAGATGGCCGAGGGATTGGAAATGCCCCGCAGCCCCCTGTCGGTCATCGCGAAGACGCCAAGCTCGTTGACCGCCCCGAAGCGGTTTTTAAACGCACGGATGAGCCTGAAGTTTGAATGCGTGTCCCCTTCGAAATAAAGCACCGTATCGACGATGTGCTCAAGCACCCGAGGGCCTGCAAGAGCCCCGTCCTTGGTGACGTGCCCCACGAAGATGAGCGCCGTTGAAGTGGCCTTGGCTAGCCGCGTCAGGCGCGCCGAGCACTCGCGCACCTGCGTGACGCTCCCAGGGGCGCTGTCAAGCTCGCTGCTAAAGAGCGTCTGAATCGAGTCAATGACGACAAACTGCGGCTTTTCGCTTGCAATGGCAGTCTCGATCTTTTCGAGCTCGATTTCGCTCATAAGCCGCATGCCGGCCGGATCGATTCCAAGGCGCGCGGCGCGAAGCGCCACCTGCGAGGCGCTCTCTTCGCCCGAGACATAAAGCGCGCGCATGCCCTGCCGCACGAGCCGGTGCATCACCTGCAGCAGCAGCGTCGACTTGCCGATGCCCGGGTCGCCGCCGATGAGTCCCACGCCGCCCACCACGAGGCCGCCGCCCATGACACGGTCAAATTCAGACAGCCCCACCGGGATGCGCGGAACTTCGCTTGCCTGCACCTGCGCCAAATCCACCACCTCGGTAGAGGCAACCAGTCCGTGCGCGGCATGGCGGTCGCTGCCAAAGCGCGCCTGCGAGCCCGTGGGCTCGCGAAACTCCTTCATCGTATTCCAAGCGCCGCAGTGCGGACACTTGCCCTGCCATTTGACCGTGGTGCCGCCGCACTGGCTGCAGACGTAGTGAAGCTTTGTTTTTGCCATGAACCGTTCCTGCGCCTGGGCCTCGCCCCGCGCAATGAAATGTCGAGAATAACGAGAAAAAAGGGGGCCTTCCGCGCGCCGCACGAGCCTGTCTTGCAAAAGCCTCAAAATTTTGGCGCCGGCCGAAAATGATAAACTGCGAGGCGCCAAAAACGAGAGCTAAACCCCGAGCAGCGGCCCCGTGCATGATCCATTTTTGAAGACGGATGCGGCGCGGACTTCAAGCCTTCCCTGCTCCCGATGCCGCGGCGCAAATTTCTTTTTTGCCTGCGGCCCATGCCTGCGGCGCGCCTCTTCGCGCACAGGCCTTTTTTCGTTTGTCATGAAACGCGGCTTTTACAACATTCTTTGCGCGCAGTCCTTGTCGAGCATCGCCGACAACGCCCTGTTGATTGCGGCCATTGCGCTTCTTGCGAGCCTGCAGGCCCCGGACTGGATGACGCCGCTCCTGAAGCTTTTCTTCGTGGTGAGCTACGTGCTGCTTGCGGCCTGGGTCGGCATTTTCGCCGATCTGCTTCCCAAGGGACACGTGATGTTCATCACCAACGCCGTCAAGGCCGTGGGGTGCCTGATGATGCTCTTTGGCTCGCATCCGCTTTTGGCCTATGCCGTCGTGGGCATCGGCGCAGCCGCCTATTCTCCGGCCAAGTACGGCATCCTAACCGAGCTCCTGCCGCCAGAAAAACTTGTAATCGCAAATGGCTGGATGGAGGGCCTCACCGTCGTCTCCATCATTTTGGGCGTGGTGTTGGGCGGCGTGCTCGTGCACCCGGAAGTCGCGCACTTTCTTTTAAATACGCTGGGGCTTTCCTCGCTTGGCATGACGCTTGACGCCGAGGCCGCCATCTTCGTTGTCGTCATCGTCTATGTGCTTGCGGCCATCGTCAACCTCACGATTCCGGATACAGGCGCGCGATACCCCAAGCCCGACTTCAAGCCCGTGGCAAGCATTCTCAACTTTGCGGCTTCCTGCAAACTGCTCTGGCTTGACAAGCTCGGCCAAATTTCTCTGTCGGTGACGACGCTCTTTTGGGGCGCCGGCGCGGTGCTTCAATTTCTCGTGCTCAAGTGGGCCGACGTGGCGCTTGGCATGAATCTTTCGCAGGGCGCAATCCTGCAGGCCGTCGTCTCCATCGGCATTGCGCTCGGCGCAACGGGCGCAGCCATCTGGGTGCCCTTGAAAAAGTCGCTTGTCGTCCTGCCCATGGGCATTGCCATGGGCGTGGTCGTGGGAGCGGCAAGCTACTTTAATCAGACGATGCTGCCGGGCGCGGTTTCAATCTTTGGGTTTGAAATCCGCTGGGCCGTGATCGCCGCCTGCGCCATCATGATCGTCGTGGGCGTTCTCGCGGGCTTTTTCGTCGTTCCGATGAATGCGCTGCTGCAGCACCGCGGCCACGTGCTCATGAGCGCCGGGCGCTCAATTGCCGTGCAAAACTTCAACGAGAATCTCTCGATTCTCACGATGCTCGGCATCTACTCGCTTCTCATCAAGTCCGACCTCTCCGTGCAGGCCACGATGCTCGTCTACGGCGCCTTCGTCGCCTTGAGCATGCTCGGCGTCATCCTCAAGCACAGCCACAACCAGTCCCGCGGCGACAGCCTGCACCTCATCGGCGAAGACATCCGCCACGAGCGGCTTGACCGCAAGTAATCTCTTAAACGACGGGCCAGCATCCTCTGCGCGGCAGGGCGCTCCTGCCCGCCGCCTGTCAAAATGTCGGGCGGGCGCAGCTTTTAGACGTCTTATTCTTCCTTGACGCCCAAAAGCTCAAGCACCGAGGGGATGCCGGCGGGCATTTCGCCTTGTGCGCCGGGCTCGGGCCGCTCGCCGCCCGAGCGGTGAAAGTCGCTTCCCGTTGAACCGTAGAGGTGGTGCTGCTTTGCCCAAGCCGCGCAGCGCGGGGTAAAGGCGGGGCTTTGACTGCCGCTAACCAGTTCAATGGCTTCGCCCCCTTCCTGCGCAAAGCCTTCGACCAAGGCATCGAGCTGCCAGTCGCTTTGAAAGCGGTAGCGCCCGGGGTGCGCGAGCACCGCCACGCCCCCGGCGTGGTGAATGAGGTCGACCGCCTCGGCAATCGAGGGCCAGGCCGCGGCCACGTAGGCGGGCTTGCCTTCGCTCAAATACTTGTCGAAGGCCTCCTGAATGCTGCCCACGGCGCCCTCGTCAACGAGGCACTGCGCAAAGTGTAGGCGCGAGACGTTGGCCTTGACGTGGGTCTTTGCAAGGGCCTTTTCAAACATGTTCTGGTAGCCCAGCTCCTCAAGTCGTCGGCCCATCTCAACGGCTCGCCGGTCGCGCTTGGCGCACAGATCAGCCGTGGTCGACACCAAAAGGGCGTCTTCATCATCAACGCCCAGCCCCACGATGTGCACCGAGCGGCCCGACCAGATGGTCGAGACCTCGATGCCGTTGATAAAGCGCATGCCGCAGAGTCTCGCCGCCTGCCGGGCCTGCGCAAGACCGCTCACCGTGTCATGGTCGGTGAGCGCCATCAGGCGCACGCCGCACGTCTCGTAGCAGTAGCGCACAAGCTCCGCAGGCGTCTTTGCCCCGTCGCTTGCCGTCGAATGCATGTGTAAATCCATGCGCAAGGCTCTTGCCCTCCCCATCTGTTTTTCTTTTGTCCCGCCCGCGCCCGCTTCAAAAAAACTTCAAGCGGCGCATGAAAAAGCACTTTTGCCTGCCGCCGGGCACATGGACAAAGCCGCCTGCGCCGTCCGCACGCCGCGCCCTCAAGCGGCCGGCAGCGCCTGCCGAACCCGCTAGAATGGGGCGCTCTGCGCCCGCCCAAGAATCCACGCGGACCGGGCTTTTTTTTGACAAACCCTATTGATCAAACGCTTTCATTATGGCAATTTTTCAACTCGGCAACCGCGTCCCGCAGGTTGATTCTTCGGCTTGGGTTGCTGAATCGGCACAGGTGATCGGCCGCGTGCGCATCAAGGCCGGCGCGAGCGTCTGGCCCGGCGCCGTTCTTCGGGGCGACCTTGCCGACATCGAACTTGGCCGCGGCAGCAATCTGCAGGACAATGCCGTTGTTCACACCGATGAAGACACGCCCTGCACGATCGGCGAAAACGTCACCGTGGGCCACGCCGCGGTCCTTCACGGCTGCACGATTGAAGAAGGCGCCTTGATCGGCATGGGCGCGGTCGTGCTCAACGGCGCCAGCATCGGGCGGGAGGCCGTCGTTGGCGCAGGCGCCCTCGTGGCGGAAAACAAAACCGTCCCCGAGCGCGCGCTCGTGGTGGGCACCCCCGCGCGCTTTGTGCGCACGCTCACAGACGAGGAAGTCGAGGAAATCAAGCGCAACACCCGGCACTACGTCGAGCAAAAGGAAGTCTTCCGAAAGGACTTGAAGCGCATCGCCTGAGGCCTACAAATTCCTTGCCGCGCGAACCGCGCCGCCTGGAATTTTGCTGGAGACCTCCTGCAAACGACGACAAACCCCTCAAACTACAAAACCCCCGCAAAACCAATCAACGTTATTGCCTTATGTCCGACAAACTCGTCAAGCTTCACTTCAAAAAACAAAGCTGCCGCGCGGTGGTCCTGCACATGGATCACGCCTGGCGGCAGATCATTGAGCATCAGGACCTTGCGCCGAGCATTCGCAACATGTTGGGAGAGCTCTCCGCCGCAGCCGTGATGCTTGCCGCAAGCCTTAAGTTTGACGGCGCGCTCGTGCTGCAGATTCAAGGCGACGGACCGGTGAAGCTTGCCATTGTGGAAGTGCGCACGGGACTGCTTGTGCGCGCCACCGTGCAGCTGCGCACGCCCGCCGCAAGCATCGACCCGCAGGCCGACTTCAAGGCGCTTGTCAACGCCAACGGCAACGGACGGTGCGCGCTCATTCTCGACATGGCCTCCCGGCGCCCGGGCGAGCACCCCTATCAGGGCGTGGTGCCGCTGACCGGCAGTTCGGTTGCCGAGACGATCTGCAGCTACATGACGCAGTCCGAACAGGTGCGAACGGGCCTGTGGCTAGCCGCTGACGACGCTTCCTGCGGCGGCGTCCTTTTGCAGCGCGTTGCCGCCACGGGCGGCTTGGATCAGGGCGAAATCGACCCCGAAGGGTTTGAGCACCTCTCAACGCTTGCGCAGACGGTCACGGACAAGGAGCTTCTCACGCTTGAGGCCGAAGAGGTCGCCACGCGCCTTTTCTGGGAGGACAATCCCGTCGTGCTCGAAAAGCTTGCGCCGAAGTTTTCCTGCCGCTGCTCGCTTGAGGGCATCAAGGCCATGGTAAAGAGCCTGGGCCAGAACGAAGCCCAGGAGATCATCGAAGAGAAGGGCAAAATCGAGGTGCGCTGCGAATTCTGCGGCAAAACCTACACGCTTGACGCAATCGACGTGAAGCTTCTCTTTGCGGCCGGCACGGCCCAAAGCAGCGCCATCAATTAGCCGGGCGGCCCGCGAAGATGTCCGAAACACCGGCAGAAATGACTGCGCCCGCTCCCCGTCAAAGCGCGCAGGGCGCAGCCGCCGCGCACGAGTCCTTCTTGCGCGGCACGGTTGCAAGCTTTGATCCCGAAACGTACGAGGGCGTGGTCAACGCCGATGACGACAGGCGCTGCTACTTCTCGCGCCAAACGGCCTTTGAGCCCGACGACTGGACTCCGCAGGTCAACGACGCGGTGCTTTTTCAAATCGGAAAAGTGCGCTTTACCGAAGATCCGGCCATTGCGTGCATGCAGCCCTCCGGACCCGAGAAGGGCGCCCAGACGCAGGGCACTCGAGCGGGCGCGCGCCGTCGCTCGAAATTGTCCGAGTACTTTGGCGGGCGCTTCAACCTCGGGCTCACGGCGGCTGGCTACCTCATTCTTCTTGCCTGCGCCCTTGCCTGGCTTTTCAGTTAAGCCAACAAAAGGAGCGCTCGAGCCGAGTTGAAGCCAGTCGAGAGCCTTGGCCGCTTCAATCAAAAATCAAACGCCAAAAAACAAAAAGACCGCCCTCCTCAAACCGGAAGGCAGTCTTTGCAAGCTTTAAAAAAAACGCTTGGAAAAAGGCGCCGGACTTACTCGGCAGCAGCAGCGGCGCTGGTGTCCTTGCGAACAAGGAGCTCGCGGATGCGGGCGGCCTTGCCGGAGCGGCTGCGCAGGTAGTAGAGCTTGGCGCGGCAGACGTCGCCGCGGCGCTTGACTTCGATCGAAGCGATCATCGGCGAGTAGAGCTGGAACGTGCGTTCAATGCCTTCGCCGCTTGAAATCTTGCGGACGATGAACGAGGAGTTCAGACCGCGATTGCGCTTGGCGATCACCACGCCTTCATAGGCCTGGGTACGCTTGCGGCTGCCTTCGATCACGTTGACGAGAACGTTGACCGTGTCGCCGGCACGAAAATCAGGGATCTTCTTGCCTTCGGTGAGGCGGGCGATTTCTTCTTGTTCCAGAGTCTGGATAATGTTCATTTTTTTCTCCGAAACCATCATGCGGCGGCATGTCTGATTGGTATGCGCCGTCCAGAGGATGGAAATTGAAAACAGGACGCCTTCTTTTGTCCGGACGTCCCACTTTTTTATCAGTTCCCCGAAGAACCGGAGTCCTTCAGAGACTTCAAAAACTTTTCATCTCGATCGGTCAGCAGACCGCGAGAACGCGCTATTGTAATCAATTCAGGGCGACTTTTGCAGGTCGCCTCCAAACTTTTTTCGCGCGTCCAGCGCGCGATGTTGGCATGGTGCCCCGAGAGAAGAACCTCGGGCACGGCCTCGCCCTGCCAGACTTCGGGACGCGTGTAGTGCGGCGCGTCAACCAAGCCCGTGGCAAAGGACTCGTCCAAGGCCGAGAGCTCCTTGATTGCGCCCGGCAGCTGCCGCACGACGGCATCCATCAGGGCGCAGGCGGCAAGCTCGGCGCCCGAGAGCACAAAGTCCCCGAGGCTGATGATCTCATCGACATAGTGCGCAAGAAACCGCTCGTCGATTCCCTCGTAGCGCCCGCAGATGAGAACAAGTTGGCCGTCGGGGGCGGCCGCAAACTCGCGCACCCGCTTGTCGGTCAACTTTTCTCCGCCCGGGGCAAAAGCGATCACGGGGCCGTTGTTGCCCGCCGTTCGGATCACTTCAAGCGTGCGGTACAGGGGCTCTGCCATCATCACCATGCCGGGGCCGCCGCCAAAGGGACGGTCGTCGACCGTGCGGTGCACGTCGTGGGTGACGTCGCGCGGGTTCCAGAAGTGCGCATTCCACAAGCCCCTCCTGCGCGCGCGAGAAGTGATGCCTTGGTCGGTGACGGCCGCAAAAATCTCGGGAAAAAGCGTAACGACGTCAAAGCGCATGGTGCTGCCTTTTCTCCTAGAGCCAGTCGGGCTGCCAGTCGACCGTGACGACGCCCTCCTCAACGTTGATTTCAAGGATGTATTCCTCGACGTCGGGGATGAGGTAGACGGCGTCTCGGCCGTTGACCTGCGGGCCGCCTTCGACCTTGAAAATGTCCTGCACGGTATTGGAGCCAATATCGGTGATGCGGCCAAGCTCCACCCCCTGCTGATTGACGACGCGGCAGCCCACGACGTCGGCCGCCCAGAATTCGTCTTCGGCAAGTTCCGGGAAGTCTTCGCGCCGCACGCTGATGCGCCCGCGCAGACGGTCGGCCTTCTCCTTGCTGTCGCACCCTTCGACGGTTGCCAGCAGCTGCGTGCCGTGCACCTTGACGGAGGTGACGTTAAGTTCAATCGTCTCCCCGTTCAACGGCGTCAGAAACCAGCGGCGGGCGTGCGCGAGCACTTCGCCGCCCTCAAAGGGAACCACGCGGATCGAGCCGCGAACGCCGTAGGCGCCGTTGGTGCGCCCGACGCAGAGCAGGTGATCGGTGTCAATCATGCCTTACCAAGAAAATCCGTCGACGGCTTGAAACTTCAAGCGCAGAACACAAAAAAAAACGGCCCTCCCCGTCGGGAAGACCGCTTGCCAAGGGGTGCGCATCCGCAAAGCTGACGAAGACTTTTTTTGAGCGCCGGCCGGCGCGTTTGCTGCAGGTAGATACTGAACCTTGTTCGCAAAGAGGAAATCCGGTCATGCATTCAAAGTGTGCTTAGACACGAGAGGCACGGCATAAACCGGGAGGTTCACAAGCAGCAAAATGGCGGCGGCGTTCTCCAAGCTTCTTTATAAGAGAGGGATGCGCCCTCTTCTTTCCCGTATTAGGCGGCGGCAGCGGCGGCGTTCGCCTTCTGGGCAGCCTTCAGAATGCGGGCCACGGTGTCGCTCATCTGGGCGCCGTTGGCAACCCAGTGCGCCACGCGCTCGGCGTTGTAGGTGAGGCGCTGCGGGCCTTCGGCGATCATCGGGTTGTAAAAGCCCAGACGCTCGTTGAAGCGGCCGTCGCGGCGGTTGCGGGAATCGGTCACGACGATGTTGTAGAAGGGACGCTTCTTGGAGCCCGAACGGGACAGACGAATAATAACCATGGTGTGTGTTTTCCTCTTTGTATGCGCCCGTACCAGGCGCAGGAGTTCTTGACGATTGTTTCGAAAGGCAAAACCCGTCCCCGGCCGCACGGTTGCCTGCGCGCGGACGAGCCTTCCGAAAGCGTGCGATTTTACGCTGATTTCCAAAGAAAAATCAAGCCTCTCAAAGCACTTCAAACGCACAACGAAGCGCTTTGCCTAAAAAAGCTCTCCCGTGCCTTCATAGGCCGGAACAGGCCCGGGCTCGCCGGGCGTCTTTGCCTCATCCGATGCATCGGGCTGCGGCTTTTGCGCCTTACTCTCAGCGCCCTTTTTGAACATGTCGAGAAACTCGGATTCGCTCAAAACGGAAACGCCCAAGGCGAGCGCTTTTTCAAGCTTGGAGCCCGCGGCGGCGCCCGCGACCACATAGTCGGTCTTTTTGGAGACCGACCCCGAGACGCGCCCGCCTGCGGCAATGATGCGGTCCTTGGCCTCATCGCGCGTCAAGCTCTCAAGCGTTCCCGTCAAGACGAAGGTTTTGCCGGAAAAGATGTCGGTTGCGGCGGCAGCGTCTTCCTCGGGCCAGGTGATGCCCGCGGCAAGAAGCCGCTCGATCTCCTCTTCGTTGTGGGGTTCGGCAAAAAAGCTCGTGATCGACTCTGCGAGCACTTCTCCCACGTCGTTGACCTCAAGGAGTTTTTCGCGCGAAGCCTGCCGCAGCGCGGGCAGGGTTTTAAAGAAAAGCGCCAGATCGCGCGCCGTCGCCTCGCCCACGTGCCGGATGCCAAGCGCAAAGACAAAGCGCGCCAGCGTGGTCGTGCGGCTTTTCTCGATGGCGGCAATCAAGTTTGCGGCGCTTTTTTGCCCCATGCGCTCAATCTCAGCCACCTGCTCGACCGTCAGGGCATAGAGATCAGACGGTCTCTTGACAAGCCCTTTTTCGACGAGCGCATCGACCATCTTCTCGCCCAGGCCGTCGATGCCCATGGCGCGGCGCGAGCCAAAGTGCACAAGCGAGAGCTTGAGCTGCGCGGGGCACACGAGCCCTCCGGTGCAGCGCGAGTCCTTTTCCTCTTCGTCTCGAACGACGGCCGAGCCGCAGACCGGACACACGGAGGGCATGACAAAGGGATGCGCATCCACGGGGCGCCGCTCGGGGAGCACGCGCACGATTTCTGGAATCACGTCGCCCGCGCGCCGCACGACGACGCTGTCGCCCACCATGAGGCCAAGCTCGGCAATATGGTCGACATTGTGCAGCGTCGCGTTGCTCACCGTCACGCCGCCCACGAAAACGGGCTCCAAGCGCGCCACGGGCGTCACGCGCCCGGTGCGGCCCACCTGCACGTCGATTGAAACAACGCGCGTCACCGCCTCCTGCGGCGGGTACTTGTGCGCGCAGGCCCAGCGCGGCTCGCGCGCCACAAATCCAAGCGCGCGCTGCAGCGCAAAATCGTCGACCTTGTAGACCACGCCGTCGATTTCAAAGGGAAGCGACTCGCGCGCCTTGAGGACATCGGCGTGAAAGGCAGCCAAGGCTTCGGGCCCCTTGACCGTGCGGCGCATGCCGGCCACGGGAAAGCCCAGCGCCCGGAGCTTTTCAAAGAGCTCGGTCATGGAGCCGGCAAAGGACGCTTCGCTCACCTCCCCCAGCCCATAGGCGTAAAAGTGCAGGCGCCGTTTGGCGGTCACGCGGCTGTCGAGCTGGCGCAGGGCGCCTGCCGCGGCATTGCGGGGATTGACGAACGTGCGCTCGCCAAGCTCCTTTTGCCTTGCGTTGAGGCTTTCAAAGTCGCTCTTGTGCATGATCACCTCGCCACGCACCTCAAGCACCCGGGGCGCGGCGTTTGCGTCAATCACAAGGGGAATCGAGCCGATCGTGCGCACGTTTGCCGTGACGTCTTCGCCCACCGCGCCGTCGCCGCGGGTCTGAGCGCCCGTGAGAACGCCGTTTTCATAGCGCAGGTTCACGGCAAGGCCGTCAAACTTCAATTCACAGTCGTAGACCACGGGCGCGTCGGTCTCTGACAGGCCAAGCTCGCGGCGCACGCGTGCGTCAAAGGCAAAGGCGCCGGCGTCGGAAAAGTCCGTCTCGGTTCGAATCGAGAGCATCGGCACGGCGTGGCGCACCTTTTGCAGATCGCTTCGCACGTCGCCGCCGACGCGCTGCGTGGGCGAAGACGGGCTTTTGAGCTGCGGGTACGCCTCCTCGAGCTTGACGAGTTCGGCAAAGAGGCGGTCGTACTCGGCGTCGGGCACGCTCGGAGCGTCGAGCACGTAGTACTCGTAGTTCCAGCGGTGCAGCAGGCCCGAGAGCTCCTTGACGCGGGCGCGGGCTTCATTGAGATCAGCTTCTGAGGTCATGCGGACGGCACCTTTTCAAAATGATTTGATTCTTTACGCAAAGCAAAACGGATGCCCTCAAAAATCAAGCGTTTTTAAAGGCATCCGTCTGTTGGGGCCGCGTGAGCACGCGGCAAAAAGAGGCAGAACAAGCACGCCAAACAGCGCGCGGCTTTCAGCCTCAGGCAAAGGAGAAAATCTTGAGCGCGCGGCTTGAGCCCGCGGGCACGCCGTGCGCGGTCATGGCCGAGTGCACCTCGCGCAGCTGCTCGTCGATGAGCGCGGCCGACACCGACCCAAGCGGGTGGCCGGAGGCGTCGGTCGTCATCGCATCGATGCGGCAGCACAGGTCGTTGGCAAGCGAGAAGAACGCCGGCAGCGGATCGTCGGCTGCGGCCACAAGCGGCACGTCAAGCTTGAGCTCGACTTCGTTTTTCAATGTCTTTGAGGGCGCGAGCACAAAGATCGGGTCGGAGGCATCGTCGGCGCTTTTTTCGTACTGCCCCTCGTGCTTGGCAAAGCCGCAGGCGACGGCCGCCGATTCAAGCACCGTCTCGTTGATGTCCTTGTCGCTGACGATCTTCACCGAGAGCACGTTGTCAAAGGCTTTGACGATGCGCGAGACCCGATCGGCCCCCTCGACCATCGTCTTGGAGTCCGGCACCGAGACCTCGGCGTCAAGAAAGATCGAAATGCTGTTGGCAAGCGTGATGAACTTCGAGGCCGTGATGTCGTCGATGCTGCGCGCGCGGTTGGCAAGCAGCATCGCCATGTAGATCTGCGAGCAGTTGGCGACGTTGTCAAGATCGTGGTGCCAAAGCGCGCTGTCTTCGTCGTAAAAATCAAAGCGCACGCGCCCGGAGAGCCCATTTTCCTCGACCATGCGGCCAAGGCTCGTGAGCATCTGCCGCGTGAAGGTCATCTCGGGCTTGCGGGTGAAGTAGGCCACGGCCTCAACGGCGGAATCTACATCCGTGTTGCGCCGGCCCATGTGCGAGAAGTCCACCTTGAAGTCATCGTCGGGCTCGGGCTGCTCGGGCACTTCAACGGCAACGGCCTTGCTCTCGGTGGCAAGCACGGGCTCGATGTCGGGCTTTTGATCCTCGGGCGAGAGCGTGGGGGCCTCGGGCTCTTCGGCTTCGAGCACGTTGGCGGGCTGAGTAACATCGGGCGCGGGCTTTTCCATGATCTTGCCCACCGTATGGAGCGCCTTCTCGTCGCCCTTTTTGTTCTTGCGGAACGTATACCACGCCGCCGCGCCGAAAATGAGCAAGATAACGAGACCAATATGAATGGGTTGAATGTCAGGCATCAGCCTCTCCGTTGTCGATAACCGGTGGTGAAGTTTAGCCCAAGTCCGATGCCTCGACCGACGCGGCCGGGCTTGAGCGGGCACTGTCGCAAAAGGCCTCAGGAGGCGGCCATGTCGGCTGCGGCCTTGATGTCGACGGAGACCACGCGCGAGACGCCCGGCTCCTTCATCGTGACGCCCACGAGCTGCCCCATGTACTCCATCGTCACGCGATGGTGCGTGATCATCATGAACTGCGTGTGCGCGCTCATCTCCACGATGCGCCGCGCAAGCCTGTCCTGATTGGCCTCGTCGAGCGGCGCGTCGACTTCGTCGAGCAGGCAAAACGGCGCGGGGTTGAGCTTGAAGATGGCAAAAACGAGCGCCGTGGCCGTGAGCGCCTGCTCGCCGCCCGAGAGCAGCTTCACGCTCGGGTTTTTCTTGCCCGGGGGCTGCGCGACCACTTCGACGCCCGCCTCGAGAATTTCGTCTCCGGTCATCTCAAGCCTTGCGCTGCCCCCGCCGAAGAGCCCGCGGAACATGTCGCTGAAATTGGCGTTGACCGCATCAAAGGTCGCGCGCAGCAGCTCGCGCGTTTCGGCGTCGATTCTTCGGATGGTGGCCTCAAGGTTGGCAATGGCCTCCTCAAGGTCGCTTACCTGCCGCTCGGTTTCCTGCATGGCCTTTTGGCTTGCCGTGAGATTTTCAAGCGCCGCGTGATTGACGGGCCCGAGCGAGGCGATCTGTTCGGCAAAGCGCGCAATGCGCGCCTTCAGGCTCGACGTTTTGAGCTTTTCTTCAATGATCCGCGCGCGCAGGGCCGTTCTGTCGGCCCCGTTTTGGTCGAGCCACTCGGTGAAGGCCCGGCTTTGCGTCACCCAGCTCTCGCGCTTGACCTTGATGTCGGAAATCTCCTGCAGCAGCGGAGTTTGGTTCTCGTTTAAGCTGCGCTGCCTCTCATAGGCCGCCTGCAGCGCGTTTTCGGCTTCGGCGCTTTCGCTTTGCGCGGCCTCTTCGGCCTTCTTTTTGTCTTCAAGCTCTTCAAGAAGGCGGCTTAAGCCCTCGCGCTCGGCGGTTTCATCAAGAGCCGCAGCCTGTGCGGCGAGCTCTTCGATGCTGCCTGCGAGCATCTCGATTTCCTCGTCGGCGCTCTCGAGCTGGCGCTGCAGGTCGCCTGCGCGTGCGGCAAGCGAGTCGGCCTGCACGCGCGAGAGCTTGGCCTGCGAGCGCAGATCGCGCTCCTGGGCCTGCATGTCGCCCAAAATGGCCTCGAGCTCCTCGAGCTGGGCCGAGGCCTGCGCGACCGCCTGCTGCACGACGGAAAGGTTCTCTTCGTAGCGCGCATAGCGCTCCTCGTTGTCGTCGCGCCGCGCCGTGAGCTCTTCGAGACGCACCTGCAGTTCGCGCAGCTCAAGGGCCACCTTGGTGCTGCGGCGCCGCCAGGCTTCAATGGCGGCCGCAAGCGCCGAGTGCTCGACCTCAAGCCCGTGCGTCTGGCTGCGGATTTCCTGCACAAAGGCAACCTTTGCGCGGTGCTGCAGCTCGCAGTCGGCCGCGTGCGCCTTGCGGTTGATGAGTTTTTCGTCGAACTCTTCGATTGCCGCGCGAAGCTTGGCTTCCCGCGCGTGCAGCCGCTTGATTTCAGCCGCGCGCGAGACCATTCCCGATTCGGCCGTCTCCTCGGCCCAAAAGCCAACGGAGGCGGCGTCAACGATGTGCCCCTCGCGGGTTACGAAAATCCCGCGGGCAGGCAACTCAAGCCGGTGATCAATGGCAAAGCCGACGTCAGGGGCCGTATACACGCCCCACAGCCAGCTTGAGAGGGCCCCTGCCGCGGCCGGGTTCTTTGCGCGCACGCGCTCGGCAAGGCGCCCCGCGCCCTCGATTGCCGGGGACTCGCCCGCATTTTGAGGAGCGCTGTAAAAGGCAAGTTTTGCCGGAGGCGCATCAAAGCTAAAGCCCCCGGCGCTTTTGAGTTCGCCCACGGCAAGGGCGCCCGCCTTTTCGCGCAGCACGGATTCAAGCGCGACGGCCCACCCCTCGTCAATGTCGAGTCCCTCAAAAAGCCGCGGCATCTGCTCGAGGCCCATCTTCTTGAGCCACGCGGGAAGCTTCCCTTCGCCCTCGGCCTTGGCTTGAAGCGACTCAAGGGTCTGAAGCCTTGCGGTCGTGCGCTCAAGCTTCTGCGCCGTCTTTTCGCGCGCAGCGCGCGTCTCTTCGAGCTCGGACCTTGCCGTCTCCAAGGCTTGCGCGAGGTCCTCGGCCTGCGCGCTGCACTCTTCCAAAAGGGCGTTGTTTTCCTCAATCTTTTCGGTCAGCTCCTCAAAGTGCTCCTCGTCGGGAGCGGCCGAAGGGTTTGATTCGGCTTCAAGCGACTCGATGCGCGCCTCAGTTTCCGACATTTCGCGGCTTAAAGCCTGCATCTGCACCTGATAGACGCTGATTTGATTTTGCGCTTCGGCCGCCTTGCCGCGGGCCTCTTCGTAGGTTGCCGAGAGCTCCTCGTATTCGCTTTGGCGCTCGGCGAGCGTCTCGCCCACGCCCGAGGCCTGCTCCTCCAAATCAGCGGCTTTTTCGAGAAGCTCGCCCTTTTCCCGCTCGATGTCTTCAATGCGAGCTCTCGCCTCAAGCTTTTGCTGCTTCACGCGATCCAAGCGTGCTTTTTCAGCGGCGCTCTGGCGCGCGAGCGAATCCTTCTTTTCGATGATGACGCGGATGTTGCCTTCGAGTTCGGTGACGCGCGACTGCGTCTGCCAGGCGATGCTTCGCGCGGCATCGGCCGCTTCGCGCTTGATGCGCGCGGCGTCCTTTAAGGACTCGATCTCGACAAGAAGCTGCTGGGCCTCGCCGCGGGCGGCTAAGAGATCGTTTTCCTTTTCGGCAATCCGGGCGTTGAGTTTGTTGACGGCTGCGGCCGCATCGTCTTCCTGTGCGACGTACCACAAGAGTTCGGAGTCCATGCGCGCATCTTCAAGCTCCTGCCAGCGGCGGGCGACTTCAGCCTCGGCCGTGAGCCGCTCGATTTCCTCGCGCTTGTTTTCCTGCAGCATGCTCACTTTTTCGAGGTTGCTGCGCGTGCTGTTAAGTGCGGTTTCGGTCTCGCGGCGGCGCTCCTTGTATTTGCTCACGCCTGCGGCCTCTTCCAGATACACGCGCAACTCCTCGGGCTTGGCCTTGATGAAGTTGCTGATCATGCCCTGGCTGATGATCGCGTACGAGCGCGGTCCCAGCCCCGTGCCCATGAAGATGTCCTGCACGTCGCGGCGCCGCACCTGCTGATTGTTGATCATGTAGATGTTGGTGCCGTCGCGGGCGATGATGCGCTTGATCGAGAGCTCGGCATAGCGCCCCCAGGCGCCCTTGATCGTGCCGTCGGCGTTGTCGAGCACCATCTCGACCGAGGCGCGCGAAGAGGCCGGGCGGTTGGAGGAGCCCGAAAAAATCAGCTCGCTCATCGAGCTCTGGCCGCGCAGCTCGGAGACGCGCCCCTCGCCGATCACCCAGCGGATGGCGTCGATGACGTTGGACTTGCCGCAGCCGTTGGGACCGACGATGCCCGAGACGGCCCCGGGAAATTCAATGACGCTGGTGTCGGCAAAGCTTTTAAAGCCGCTGATTCTGAGTTGTTTAAGACGCACGGGGATTGAGAATGTCTGGATAAGAAGCCGGGCCCGGATACAAGCCGCGCGGCAAGCCGCAGGAGGCTGCCGAAGTATAGCGGCGCAGCGCCGCAGCACCTGTGCGCGCAGGCTTTGAGGCTTCCTCTCCCGCAAGCCCCTTTGGCGGGCTGCGGGCTTTGTTTTACATGAGCGCCCAAAGTGAAGAAACCTCGGACGGCAAGGAGCAAAAACGCACCGCGCACCGTCCAATCGGGGCCCGCGGGGATCGCGCGGCCCTTAAAAACGCCTGCCCCCGCACTTTATAATGAAATTTTTAAGCCGGCGCCGCGCGCCGATTTTTTCTCTTTTATTCAAACAGTTTCTTCACCGCTTTTTTTCTGCCATGTCTTCCGCCGCGAGCCGCAAACTGGAAATTTTCGACAATCCCAACCCCAAGCGCGACTACCTCATTCACATGGAGATTCCGGAGTTCACCTGCCTGTGCCCGCTCACGGGGCAGCCGGACTTCGCCACGCTTGTCCTCGACTACATTCCCGATGAGAAGAACCTCGAACTCAAGGCGCTCAAGCTCTACATGTGGTCGTTTCGCAACGAGGGGCACTTTCACGAAGACATCACCAACCGCATCCTCGACGACTTCGTTGAGGCGGTCAATCCCCGCTTCATGCGCCTTGAGGCGCGCTGGTGGGTCAGAGGCGGCATCTACACGACCGTGCGCGCCGAGCATCGCAAGCCCGGCTGGGAGCCCTCGCCCGTCGTGGAGCTGCCGCAGTTTCCAACCAATGATCCGATGAGAAAAATCGACTAAAGCGCCTGCGGCCGCCCGGGCCTGAGGCAGCTTGAGGCTGCCCGATTTTTGGCTTTGCCGCCTTTCATTTAACTTCTCGCTTTTTGCCGCTTCCACTGAAAGCCGTCCAACGAAAGGAGCGGCATTTCATGTGAGAAAAGCTCCCCCAAAAAACTACAGAGGCTGACGCACCGTGACCAATCCTGCACTGAATCTGACGCGCCCTTATCCGTTTGCCCGTTTAAAGAAGCTTTTTGCCGGCATTGAACCGGCAGGCGGCAAACTCAAGCCCATCTCGCTTGGCATCGGCGAGCCGCGCCACCCGCTGCCCGAATGCATCCGCAAGGCCGTCTCGGCCAATATCGATGCGATGAGCCGCTACCCCGGCACGGCGGGCAGTCCTGCCCTGCGCGAGGCGATTGCCGCCTGGTGCGGCAGGCGCTATCAAGTCGAACTTGACCCCGCAACCCAAATCCTGCCGGTGCTCGGCTCCCGAGAGGCGCTCTTTAGCTTTACGCAGTCGCACATTGACCCCGTGACGGCAAAAAAGCCCGCGGCGCTCATCCCCTGCCCCTTCTATCAGATCTACGAGGGCGCCTCGCTTTTGGCGGGCGCCGAGCCCGTTTATTTGCCGCTTTCCCGCGAAAAGGGGTTTTTGCCCGACTTTGGCGAACTTGACGAAGAGACGCTGTCGCGCGCGCAGATTGCCTTTGTCTGCTCGCCCGGCAACCCGACGGGCGCCACGATGAAGCTCGCCGACTGGAAGGCGCTCTTTGAACTGTCGGACAACTACGGCTTTGCCGTCGTCAGCGACGAGTGCTACAGCGAAATCTACTTTGAAGAAGGCAAGGCGCCGCTCGGGGCCCTTACCGCCGCCAAACTTCTCGGGCGGGATGACTTTAAAAACATCATCGTCATGCAGAGCCTGAGCAAGCGCAGCAACGCGCCCGGCATGCGAAGCGGATTTGTTGCGGGCGACGCGCGTCTCATCGCGCCCTTTTTGCTCTACCGCACCTATCACGGCTCGGCCATGAATCCGATGGTGCAGGCCGCTTCGATCGCCGCCTGGAGCGAAGAAGAGCACGTCGTGGAAAACCGCCGGCTTTACCGCGAAAAATTTGCCGCGGCCCAGCCCGTGGTGAATTCCGTGCTCGAGGCGCCCATGCCCGAAGCGAGTTTTTATCTCTGGACCAAGGTGCCGGGCGACGACACGGTCTTTGCCCGAGAGCTTTATAAGGAAGAAGGCGTCACGGTCCTGCCCGGGTCGTACCTCTCGCGCGAGACGCCCCGAGGCAACCCCGGGGCTGGCTACGTGCGCATTGCCTTCGTGGCCGAGCCCTCGGAGGCGCTTGAAGCCGCGCAGCGCATTGTTGAGTTTGCCAAAAGGCGCTGATTGCCTGCGCGCGGCATTTACCGGAATTTTTTTGTCAACACACTTTTGTAGGAATACACACAAAATGGATCACAACCAACTCGAGCAGCTCGTTGAAGCTGCCTGGGAGTCGCGCCTGAGCTGGAGCGCGGACAACATCTCCGGCGACATGCGCGAGGCCATCATGGGCGTTGTCGCAGGCTTAAACGACGGCACCCTGCGCGTGGCCGAAAAGATCGACGGCGCCTGGGTGACGCACCAGTGGGTGAAGAAGGCCGTGCTCATGTGCTTTCGCCTGCTCGACAATGAAGTGATGCGCGCGGGCCCGGCCACCTGGTACGACAAGCTGCCCCTGAAGTTCTCGGGCGACGACGGCACGGCGCTGGGCCAGGCCGGCATCCGCATGCTGCCGGGCTCCTGGGCGCGCTATGGCTCCTACATCGAAAAGGGCGCCATCCTGATGCCGAGCTTTGTCAACATCGGCGCGCGCGTGGGCTCGGGCACGATGGTCGACACCTGGGCCACCGTGGGCTCCTGCGCACAGGTCGGCCGCAACTGCCACCTCTCGGGCGGCGTCGGCATCGGCGGCGTGCTCGAACCCGTGCAGGCCGGCCCCACCATCATTGAGGACAACTGCTTTATCGGCGCGCGCAGCGAAATCGTCGAAGGCGTGGTGGTCGAGGAAAACTCCGTCATCTCCATGGGCTGCTTCATCGGCCAGTCGACCAAGATCTACGACCGCAACACGGGCGAAATCTTC
Organism: Sutterella sp.; assembly: GCA_019418605.1. Classification (GTDB taxonomy): domain Bacteria; phylum Pseudomonadota; class Gammaproteobacteria; order Burkholderiales; family Burkholderiaceae_F; genus Duodenibacillus. Next base: position 20,582 of record DYBN01000066.1, read on the forward strand.
CGCGGCCGCGTGCCGGCGGGCTCGGTCGTGGTGCCGGGGTCGCTGCCGAGCAAGGACGGCAAGTACAACCTCAACTGCGCGGTCATCGTCAAGCGCGTCGATGCGCGCACGCGCTCCAAGACCTCGGTCAACGAACTCCTGCGCGACTAATTGGCCGCGCACTTCGCCGCGGGCGGCCTGCCGGGGCTTAATGCAAGCACAAGCCGCCCGCATCAAGAGAAAACGAAGGCGCAGATGAGACGCAAAGGGCTTTTCGCACGCCTTGCGTTCGTCCCTTGCGGTCACTTCTGCGCTTTTTCCCTCTTTCCCAATCCTTTCCTTCGTGCCCTCCGGCGCGCCTTTCGGGCCTGCCGCACCAGCCATGAGCGACGTTATTGCATTTGCCAAACGGCTACTTTCCTGCCCTTCCGTCACGCCCGATGAAGCGGGCGCCATTGCCGCCATTGAAGACTATCTGCGCGGCAAAGGCTTTCGCTTTGAAGTCGAGCACACGCCCAACGGCACCACCAACGCCTGGATCACGCACGGCTCGGGCGCGCCGCTTTTTGTCTTCGGCGGGCACGTCGACGTGGTAAGCCCCGGAGAGCTCTCGGCGTGGACCACGCCCCCCTTCGAACCAACAGAAAGAGACGGCAAGCTCTACGCCCGGGGCTCCTCCGACATGAAGGGGTCGGTTGCGGCTGCGGTCGTCTCCTTTGGCCGCTTTGTCGACGCGCACCCCGATCACAAGGGCACGATTGCGCTTTTGATCACAAGCGACGAAGAAGGCGACGGGTTTGAAGGTACGATGCGCGTCGTCGACACCCTCAAGGCTCGCGGCACGAAGATTGACTGGTGCATCGTGGGCGAGCCCTCCTGCAGCAAGCGCTTTGGGGACACGATCAAAAACGGCCGCCGGGGGTCTTTAAACTGCACGCTCACCGTTTACGGCAAGCAGGGGCACGTCGCCTATCCGCAGCTTGCGCAAAACCCCATTCACCTTGCCGCTCCCCTTTTGGTTGACTACACGACCCGCATCTGGGACGAGGGCACCAAGGATTTCGCGCCGACAAGCTTTCAGATTTCGAACATTCACGCGGGCGAGGGCGTGGTCAACATCATCCCCGCCAAGGTCGACATCACCTTCAACATCCGCTACAACACCTGCTGGAGCGAAGCCGAACTCATCGCCGAAGTCGAGGCGATGGCCCGCAAGAGGGGACTCTCGGTTGAATTTGCCTGGCGGCGCAGCACGTCGCGCCCCTTCGTGACCGAGCCCGGGGCCATGGTCCGTGTGCTCTCAAAGGCCATTGAAGAGGTCGCGGGCGTCTCCCCGACGATGAATACCGCAGGCGGCACGTCGGACGCGCGCTTTATCAGCACGATCAGCGGCGAGACCGTAGAATTCGGGCCGACAAACGCAACGATTCACAGCATCAATGAGTGCGTGGGGCTCGATGAACTCGAAGGCCTCGAAGAAATCTATTTCCGAACACTCGAAGGCCTCTTTTGCCCGGACGAAGCCGCGGACAAGCGTGCTCTTTGAAGCAGGCGCTGCGGCAGGCCGCGGGGCCTGCCCGGCACAGCTCCTTTTAAATTGAATTTTCCCCCACCCCGCTCTTCGTTTTTTTTCAGAGCTCCTTTTCGTTTCTCCTTCAAGCAGGACCGCCATGACCTCCTCACACCGTGCAGCCAACCTTTTGACCATCCGCGACTTCACCCGCTGGGCGATGACGCAGATGAAAATCCACGACGTCTGCCTCGGACACGGAACCGAAGACTACTGGGAGGAGGCAACGGCGCTTGTGCTGCGCAAGCTCGGCCTTCCCTTTGAGCGGCTCGAAGCGTTCTGGGACGCAAAGCTCACGCCCGCTGAAATCGACGACGTAGCGCAGGCCATCGAGCGGCGCGTGATGGAAAAGGTGCCTCTAGCCTACCTCATTCACGAGGGGTGGCTCTCCGGGCACGGCTTTTATGTCGACGAGCGCGTGCTCATTCCTCGAAGCTTCATTGCCGAGCTGCTCGAAGAAAACCTCTCCCCCTGGATTGAGGACCCGGAGAGCGTGACGTCGGTTCTTGACATGTGCACAGGCAGCGGGTGCCTCGCGATCCTCGCGGCCGAAACCTTTCCCAATGCGGAAGTGACCGGCGCCGACATCAGCGCCGATGCGCTTGAAGTGGCGGCCGTCAACCGCACGCGCTTTGGCTTGGACGGGATGCTTGAGCTCGTGCAAAGCGACCTCTTTGAAAACCTTCAAGGAAAGCGCTTTGACCTCATCCTCTCGAACCCCCCTTACGTCACGCAGGAGGCGATGAGTGCGCTGCCGCCCGAGTACCGCCACGAGCCCGTGCTGGCCCTTGGCGCAGGCGACGACGGCATGGACATCGTGCGCCGCATGATGCCGCAGCTGCGGCATCACCTCACGGACGAGGGCCTTGCCGTCATCGAAATCGGCGACGGGCGCGAGGCCTTTGAGGCGATCTACCCCGACCTGCCCGTGACGTGGCTCACAACAAGCGGGGGCGACGATCTCGTCTTTGCCGTGCACGCGCAGGACCTCAAGGTGCTCGACAACTAAATGCCCGGCCGGCTGCAACAGCCGGCTTCTTGTTTTGTATTTCCAAAGAATCCGCACACCATGCTGCGAATCAACGATGTGTCGCTTGCGCGCGGCACGCACGTTCTCTACGAACACGTCACGCTCACGGCTTCCGACGGCGAGCGCATCGCCTTGATCGGCGAAAACGGCTGCGGCAAGTCCACCCTTTTTGCCGCCGTTTTGGGCGAAATTTCCCCGGAAAAGGGCGAGATCGACGCCCCGCCCTTTGAGCGCATCGCGCATGTTGCGCAAAGCGTGACCGAAGTCGAAAGCCTTGCGCTTGACTACGTCATCGAAGGACACGCGCCGCTTGTTGCCGCAAAGGCCGAGCTCAACGAGGCGCGCAAATCCGGCTCTCCCATGCGGGAGGCGGCCGCCATCGCGGCGCTGGCCGAACTAAACGAGGGGCTTGTCCGCGCGCAGGCCCTCACCATCATGGCGGGCCTGGGCTTTTCCAACGCCGACGCCGCGCGGGAAGTCAAAACCTTCTCAGGCGGCTGGCGCAATCGCTTGAGCCTTGCGCGCGCTCTCATGTGCCCGGCCGACCTTTTGCTTTTGGACGAGCCCACGAACCACCTTGACATGGACAGCCTCATCTGGCTTGAGGCCTGGATCAAGCGGCTCAAAAGCACGGTCATCATCATCAGCCACGACAGAGAGTTTCTCGATCGGGCCGTGCAGACGACCTGGTCGGTGGAGGCCGGCACGATCGTGCGCTATGCGGGCAACTATTCGGCCTACGAGGCGCAAAGCGTTGAGCGCGCGCGCCTTCAGGCCGCCATGCACAAAAGCTATGAGGCCAAGGCCGCGCACCTGCGGGCCTTCATTGAGCGCTTTCGCTACAAGGCCACCAAGGCGCGGCAGGCGCAAAGCCGCATCAAGATGCTCGACAAGCTCGAGGTGGTCGAGCCCGTGCGCGCCATGCATCAGTGGCGCTTTGAGTTTGACAAACCCGAGCGCACGCCCGAGCAGCTTGTCATTGTCGACGATGTGCGCGCGGGCTATGGCGAGCACGTCGTCATCGATCACGCAACGCTCACGGTGCGCGCGGGCGACAGAATCGGCGTTTTGGGCGTCAACGGCGCGGGCAAGTCGACGCTTGTGAAAACCATCGTGGGCACGGTCAAGCCCATGGCCGGAAGCGTGCTGCGCGGCACGGGGCTTGCGATCGGGTACTTCGCGCAGCACCAGCTCGAAAGCCTCGATGCGCGCGAAACGCCCTTGGAAGTGATGCGCCGCAAGGCGCCCCTGGAGCGCGAGCAGACGCTGCGCGACCATCTCGGGAAGTTTCGATTCTCAGGCGACTTTGTCGAGCACCGCATCGGCACGCTCTCAGGGGGCGAAAAAGCGCGCCTTGCGCTTGCCTTGATCGTCTGGGACAAGCCCAATCTCCTTGTGCTCGACGAGCCCACGAACCACCTTGACATGGCCACGCGCGAGGCGCTTGCCGTGGCGCTCTCAAGCTTTGAAGGGGCGCTGATTTTGGTTAGCCACGACCGCCACCTCATCCGCAGCACCTGCGACAAGCTCGTGCTCGTGCACGAGGGGCGCGTTGCCGCCTATGACGGCGACTTGGACGACTACGCGCGTCTTGTGCTTGAGCACCGCAAAACCGTGCTTGCAGCCGAGCGCGAAGCAGCCCGGGCCGATGACTCTGCCGCCGCACCCTCCCCCAGCCGCCGGGAGGAGCGCCGGCAGCAGGCGCAGGAGCGCGCGCGCATTGCGCAGCTTAAAAAACCGCTTTTGGCAGAACTTGCCAAAATCGAAAAGGAAATGGAAGCGCTTCAGGCAACGCTCAAAGGCTGCGACGCCAAAATGGCCGATGCCGGCTGGTACGCGCAAGCCAAGCCCGAAGAAGTGGCGCAGGTCACCCGCGAGCGGGGCGAGGCGGCCGCAGCTCTTGACGAGGCCGAAGGCAGGTGGCTTGAAGTGTCGGAAAAAATCGAAGCCTGCGGCAAAGCAGCCTGACGCCCCCTTTGCCCGCCACAGCCGCCGGGGCGGCGGCACAGAAAACAAAACGGCATGAGGAGCGCTTCAAACGCGCGGCCCTCATGCCGTTTTTTCTTTCAAAGCCCTTGTCTTTATTCGGAGCCCGATGAAAACCGCGGGCTCCGGCAAAAAGAGACGGGGCTTTCTTGCGAGGCGCTTATTCCTCGACGACTTCCTTGACTTCCACCCCGTAGGCGTCCTTCACCAACGTCTTCATGTTGAGAAGGACCATCCAGCGGCGCAGCGTTCCCACCATCACGATGCCCATCAGAAGCATCACGAGGCAGGAGAGGAAAGCAAGCAGGTTTTGCCCGTTGGGCAGGTACTGATAGACAACAAGCCAGATGCCCGCCCACATCGTGATGCAGGTCATGAGAAGGCCGGGCAGGCCCGTCATCCACGCATAGCGCGTCTTGTTCATTCTAAGAAGAACCGTGGTGCCGATGAGCAGCGTCACGGACGCAAGCAGCTGGTTGGAAATGCCAAAGAGCGGCCAGATGCTTGAAATGTCGCCCGAGTACACAAGGTAGCCCCAGCTGCCGGTAAAGATCACCGAGGTGATGATGATGCCGGGCACCCAGTGCTTGTCGTTGAATTTGGGCGAGATGTACTTGCCGATCATTTCCTGCAGGAAGAAGCGGCCGACGCGGGTGCCGGCGTCAACGGCCGTCAGGATGAAGACCGCCTCAAACATGATGGCAAAGTGATACCAGTAGGCCATCAGCTCTTCCATCCAGGGGATGCGGCTGAAGATGTAGGCCATGCCGACGGCAAGGCTCACCGAGCCGCCCGGACGGGCCGCGAGGCTCTCCTGCACTTCGGCTTCGAGCATCGGCAGGTTCTGCACGGTCATGCCGAGCTCGGCAAACTTGTCGGCCGAGGCGTTGATCGCAAAGTAGTCCGCGGGCACGAGCACGCAGGCCGCCACGAGCGCCATCACGGCCACGAACCCTTCGGTGAGCATGGCGCCATAGCCCACAAAGAGCACGTCCTTTTCGTTGGCGAGCATCTTGGGCGTGGTACCCGTGCCGATCGTGGCGTGAAAGCCCGAGAGCGCACCGCAGGCGATCGTGATGAAGATAAACGGAATCACCGGACCGCCCACGATCGGGCCGCCGCCGTGAATGAACTTCGTGATCGGCGGCATCTGGAAGTCGGGCATCACAAAGAGAATGCCGATGGCAAGCGCGGCGATCGTGCCGATCTTCAGGAAGGTCGAGAGATAGTCGCGCGGCAGCAGCAGCAGCCACACCGGCAGCACCGAAGCGATGAAGCCGTAGACCGGGATGATCACCGACATCGTCTTCTTGTCGATGTCAAGGAAGCCGAAGTACTCGGGATGGTCGGCAACCCAGGGGCCGGTGAGAATCACGATGAAAAGCAGCACCACGCCCAGAAGGCTCGCCCCCAGAACGTCGTTTTGCCGCCAGTTGTGCATGTACAGGCCCATGATGATCGCAATCGGGATCGTGGCCGCCACCGTGTAGGTCGACCAGAGCGAATCATGCATGGCGTTGACGCAGGCAATGGAAAGACCCGCAAGCGTCAGAATCAGAATGGCCAGAACCGCCCAGCTCGCCACAAAGCCCGTCGTCGGATCAACTTCGCGGCTTGCGATGTAGGCAAGCGACCGGCCCTTGTGGCGCACCGAGCAAAAGAGCACGACCATGTCGTGCACGCCGCCCGCCAAAACGCAGCCGATCAGAATCCACAGCAGCCCCGGGAGGTAGCCAAACTGTGCGGCAAGCACGGGTCCCAAAAGGGGGCCTGCGGCGGCAATGGCCGCGAAGTGGTGCCCGAAGAGCACGAATTTGTTTGTCTTGACGTAGTCCTGACCGTCGGCGTACTTCACGGCCGGGGTCGGTCTCTGCGGATTCACGTTGAGAACCTTTGCGGCGATGTACAAGCCATAGAAGCGGTATCCGATGGCAAACACGCACAGCGCCGCAAAGATCACCGTGACGGCATTGATGCCTTCAAGTGAACTCAGCATGTTGGTGCAACTCCTTTGATTTGTTTTTATCAACGGGCAGGCTTTCAAGCACGATTAGCCTTGCCAAAAAGGCAAGGCCCCCGAGGGATCGTGCTCAAATGACGCGCGCGGCAAAGCTTTATCAAGGCGCAGGGATGCACTCTTTGAAACAAGCCCCGGGCGCGCGGCCCGCATATCCGACGTAAATCGTTTTGTCGGTGCGCCCGATTTTTCAGGGCGTTCGGCGAGCAACGATACTGAAAATTTGTCTGAGACTCTCTCCCAAAAAATTGTCGTTAATACCTAGGTTTTCAAAGGCCTTTTCAAACGAGTTTGAATTCGATCGTCCCAACGCCTGCGCAGCCCGCGCGCACGACGTCTCCCTTTTGAATGCGCGCAACGCCCGCGGGGCTGCCCGTAAAGATCAAGTCGCCCGGGCGCAGCTCCCAGTAGCGCGAGATTTCCGCGATCACCTCGTCGATCGACCAAATCATGTCGGCGGTGCTCCCCTTTTGGCGCTCGTTGTTGTTGACGTAAAGCCAAAGTTCCGCGGCCTGCATGTCGGGGGCCTGATCCACAGGCTTGATAAAGGAAATCGGAGCCGACTGATCAAAGCCCTTGGCCGTGGTCCAGGGCCTGCGCATGTCCTTGGCCTGCCGCTGCAGGTCGCGGCGCGTGAGATCCACCCCAACGGCCCAGCCGTAGACGTGCGCGCGGGCATCCTGCGGCGCGATGTTTGCGCCGGCCTTGCCGATGGCGATCACAAGCTCCACCTCGTGCTGCAGGTCGTCGGTCATGGGAGGAAAGTCAACCTCGGCCGTCTTCTTTGCGTCGATAGCCACGACGGCGTCGGCGGGCTTGGCAAAAAAGCAGGGCGTCCCGCGCCCGGTGCCTCCCATTTCCTTGTCGTGCTCGGCGTAGTTGCGCCCCACGCAGTAGATGCGGTGCACGGGGAAAAGCACGTCGGGCGAGCCCGAGACGGGCACCACGCTTTGGGGGGCGGGAGCAAAAGCAAACATGATGGTCATCCTTTCCCAAGAAGGGAGAAAAAAAGAGAAAGAAAAAATCAAAACCGCCGCGCACGCGGCCGCCCGCAAAACGAAAAACGGCGGCCGCCTCAGGAAAAGTTGAGGTGCGGCCGCCGCGAAAATTCATGCAGGCATTGCAGTGCGCTGTTTAAAAAAAATCAGGACGTCTTCTCGTTTTCGCCTGTGCCGGCACCGGCACCCGCGCCCGTATCCTCGGCGCCCTGCCCCGCATTGGCATTGGCGTTGGCATTGACGAGGTTTTTCTCGTGCAGGGCGCTCACGGGTTCGGGCAGGGGCTTCCCCTCGCCCGGGATGACCGGATTGGGCTTGTCCATGAAAAAGAGGTAGAGCTGATAGACGTAGCCGCTCACCGCGTACAAGCAAAAGAGCACGAAGATGGCAAGCGACGGGTTGCTCGAAACGACGATAAAAACCACGGCGCCCGCAACAAGCGCCCAAAACGGCACGTTTTTAAAGCTCGTCTTGGACTTCCCGGAGAAAAACGGCGCGTTGCACACCATGGTGAGTCCCGCGTAGAGCGTGAGCACAAAGGCGATCTCAGGCAGGTGCGCCACGACAGCCAGCGGCATCTTGTTGTCGACCACAAGCCACACAAAGCCCGCCAGAAGAGCTGCCGCCGCCGGGCTCGGAAGACCTTGGAAAAAGCGCTTGTCCACCACCCCGATGTTGCAGTTAAAGCGCGCTAGGCGAATGCCCGCGCACAGGCAGTAGATGAAGGCCGCGGCCCACCCCAGGGGCCCCAGGTGCCACAGGCAGAACTTGTAGACCACAAGCGCGGGCGCCACGCCAAAGGCCGTCATGTCGGCAATCGAGTCAAACTGCTCGCCGAACTGGCTTTGCGTGTGCGTGAGCCTTGCCACGCGCCCGTCCATGCCGTCAAAGACCATCGAGAGCAGGATCATGAGCGCGGCAAAGCCAAAGCGCTGATCCATCGAGTGCACGATGGCAAGAAAGGCGCAGAAAAGCGAGGCGGTGGTAAAGAGGTTGGGCAGCACGAAAAGACCGTGCGTGCGCACCGTGTCGATCTTTCTGCGGCCGACTTCGATCATGCGCTGACGCGCCGGCCGGCGTCGAATGCGGGGTTTTGCCATTTTCTTCAAAGGCTCCTTTTTTCAAAAACGGCGCTTTGCCCCTGCGCCGCGGGCGATGCGCAAAAGAAATCTTGCGCGCTTGCCCTCAGGCGGGACTTGACTCTTGAAAAAGCGATCGGAATTTTGCGCAGGCTTTTCTTTTATGCAGCCTGCGGCAGCCGGGCGATGATGGTTTCAACGCCCGTGGTCTTCTCGCCGATCGTCACGCAGATTTCAGCGTGCATGGGCAGATAGACGTCCACGCGCGAGCCAAAGCGAATAAAGCCGTAGCGCTCGCCGCGGGCAATGTCTTCGCCCACGAGCTTGTAGCAGAGAATGCGGCGCGCCACGAGCCCCGCGATCTGCACAAAGCAGACCTTGTCGCCGGCGGCGGTCACAACCGTCATTGCGTTGCGCTCGTTGAGTTCGGAGGCCTTTTCAACCGAGGCGTTGAGGAATTTCCCCGGAAAGTACTCGACCTTTTCGATGCGGCCCGAGACGGGAGACTTCTGGCTGTGCACGTTGAAGACGTTCATGAAGATCGAAATCATCTTCGTCTGCTCGCCCGTGTAGGGGCAGACCGTCTCTTCGATCTTGATGACGCGCCCGTCAACGGGCGAGACGACGGCGTCGGGGTCCCGCGTCATCTCGCGGGCCGGATCGCGGAAAAACTGCGTCACGAAAAGGAACAAAACCCAGAAGACAAAGGCAATGAGCCCGCCGGCGACAATCTGGACGATGAGCGCCAAAACAAACGCAATCGCAATGAAGGGCCAGCCTTCGCGGGCAAAGAAGGGATGAGGATAAATGCGGTTCAAGATGCCGTCTCCAACGTTCAAAAAATCAGACCGGGCGCGAAAAGGGCGCTTGGAGCATGCCGCCTACATGCGTCTTTCGAGATAGTGGCGGATCGTCTCCAAGGCCTCGAGCAACCGGGCGTCGTCAGGATAGGTCTTCTTGGCGTACTCGATGGTCCAATGCGTTTTTTCCCAGGCGCGGCGCGTTGCGAGCGCTTCCTCGCGCAACATCTGCGCGGCCTGCTCCATGTCGGCAGGCTTGATGTCAAGAAAATTCACATCGGTCTCGTCCTGACGCAAGGTCATCTCTTTGTTCCTCTCTTGAAGTATGAAGCACACCTTGTGCGCAAAAAAGAAGAAAAAATCGGCGTTTGTGGATGTCGTTTTTCGGCCGGTCTTCGCGCGCGGGCTGCAGCGCACCCATTATAGCCGCCGGGGGTGCGGCGCCTTTTGCAAATTCAGCGCGCCGTCCAAAAGCCCAATTGGCGCGGAAAGCTCTTTGCTTTAATCCGTCTCGTCGTCGATGATTTTTTCGGCAAAGCCCAAAAATCCCGGCACGACGACCTCGTCGCTGCCCGTTGCTTCGCCGCGGGGCGCCTCAACGTCGAGCACCTTCACCACAAAGCGCAGCGTCCAGCCCGCAAGCGGATGATTGGCGTCGAGCACGGCCATGCCGCCGCCGACGTCGGTAACGCGGTACTTGCGCCCGTCGTCGGCCTGATCCGGCACGTGGTCAAACACAAGACCCGGCACGATGAGCTCGGGGTCGCCCAACTTTTCAACGGGAACAAGAAAGATGGCGTCGGCATCAAACTCGCCAAACGCATCCTCGGGCTCGAGCGTGACTTCAACCGCATCGCCCTTTTTCTTTCCTTCGAGCTTGCGCTCGATTCCGGGGAAGATGTCGGCGTGCCCGTGCAGGTACGTGACGCCCTCCTTGTCGGTCTCTTCAAGGAGATTTCCCTGCAGGTCGTACATCGCCACGTGAATCGTCACGAGCGCGTCCTTTTGAATGTCCATGGTGCTAGCAAAAATCAAAGAAAGTGAGCGCGGGCGCAGCGGCCCAATCAAAAGAAGAGGCCAAAGAAGGCGAGAGCGTCCGGCGCTTTCTGGTCAGCTTTTCCGGTCAGCTTTTCCGGTCAGCTCGAGAGCAGCCTTGCCTTTTGGCGGTCAAACTCGTCGCGCGAAATGAGCCCCTTTTCAAGAAGACGCTCAAGTTCAGCAAGTGCCGCAAGGGTTTGATCGGGGCTCGATGCGGCCTGGGAGAGGGAAAGCGCTCGAGCGTTGCCGTCTGGCGCTGCATCGGGGTTGGGCCCGTAGCGGTTGGCGCCTTCGGCGCTTGACAGGCACCCCATGATGAGCGCCATGACCTGCCCCACGAGCGGGATAAAAAAGACAAGCGCCCAGGCGCCCGTGCGGCCCACGTCGTGCAGCCGCCGCACCAGTGCGGAAAAGAAAAGGAGGTAGCAGGCAAAAAGATAGAGGCTTGCCGCAAAGACAAAGCCCTCGGAGTACCAAAACGAGGCTGCGTCCGTGTACTGATAGACGGCAGCCGGCAGGACGTTTGTGAGCGTGAGCGTCACAAAAACCGTCAGCCAGTACGTGCGCCTCGGAATCCGGCCTGAAAAGCTCGGCACCAGCGCGTCGCTCAATACGCTCATGACTCCTCTTTGCGTGCTTGCAAAACAAAGCTAAGGCGCGAGGGGCGCGAAAAAAACGTTTCTTTCGCAGCCCCGGGCGCGCCGCTCTCAATCAATAGGCGTGGAGAAAAACTTCTCCGGCCTCTCCTTTTTTTAACACCGGGCGCGCGCAGCCTGCGGCGCCCGGCAAAAAAGAATCAGCGCGTCTGCTCGCCCACAAGCGTCAGGATGCGCGGCGCCACGCCCGTTTCGTCGGCGCGGCCGTCGACCGAGAGCACGGTCACGCGCGTCGTGTCGCCTTCGGGAGCAAGGCGCAGGCGGTACTGCACGGGCTCGACGTTCTTGGTCTTTGAGAAGAGGTTTGCAAAGAACCCTTGCTCGGACTTCTTCTGCGCCTCGTAGTCGGGATCAAGATAGCTGATGATGAAGACGCCCTGGCTGCGGTCGCGGTCGACCACTTCAAAGCCCGCGCGGTCAAGCGCAACGCCCACGCGCCTCCAGGCGCGGTCAAAGGGTTCGCTGATGAGCACCGACTCGGGATTGCCCTCGGCGTCATTGATCACCTCGCTCATGGGCTTGTACTTGATCGCCTCGAGTTCGTCGAGCTGCACCTGCTCCTGGGGCTTGGCCGAGGGATTGAACTCGTGCTCGAGCTGCTGGGCAAGCTTGGTGAGCATCACGGCCTCAAGCTCGGGGTCCGAGGGGCCGGGCTGCCAGATGGTCGAATCCTGCTGCGGTCCCTTGAGAACCTCCACCATCTGCCGGTGCGTGATGTAGATGTTGGTCGTGCCGTCATCGGCGCGCTCCATGCGGGCGCGGTACTGATCACGCGTGCCCGTGTCGTAGACAAAGTCAATGGCTTTGCCGAGCGTGGCGCGGATGATGTCCTTGGGGAGGTTGGCCTTGTTCTCCGCCCATTCAGTCTGCATGACGCCCGTGGTGGAGTCCTGGCTCTTGACGATAAGCCCCACGGTCGCCCAGAAGTCCTGCAGAAGCGGCCAGACCTTTTCGGGCGGTTCGTTTACATGCACGTAGCGCACGGCGCCCTCGCGCACAACCTTTGCCACCTCGGTCTGCGGGAGCACTTCGCTCGGAACTTCGCCGTTTGCGATTGCCTGCTGCTGCGCCTTGGCGGCTTCGGCATTGGCGCTCACGATCTGCGGGCGGGTCGGGATGTTGTAGCGGTCGGTACGCGAGATCTGGTCGAGATCCGGCGGGATCTCAAGCGGAGCACGTGAATTGGAGGACTCGTACTGAACCTTCTCGTCGGTAAAGTCAATTCCAAGAGCCGAGCAGCCCGACAGAGCAACCACGACGGAAGCTGCAGCAGCCGCACGCAAAGCGTGTGTAACCATATTCGATGTCAATCCTAAAAAGCGCCTCCCGCGAACCGGGGCAAACCCGGCCGGCAGCAGGCGCAAATAAAGAGTCACGCAAGTTTAGCAAAAGCCTTCCCGGGCAGAAACCGGGCCGAGTGGCTTGCAAAGGCGCCATTTGTCACAAAAAAAGTCGCGCCCGCGTCTTGTTTTGCAATTTGAAACAAGTCGCACGGACGCAACTTGAGGCGCCGGCTCGCCAAGACAGGCGCGCTTTGAAATTAAAACCCCGTGTTAGAAGATGACGCCCGACTCGCGCATGGCGGCCTCAAGCACGGGCATGTTCGCCTCCGAGAGCATCGTCAGCGGCAGCCGGATGCCCGGGCCGATGCGGCCCATGCGGTAGAGCGCCCACTTGGGCGCCACCGGATTGGGCTCGCAAAAGAGCTTCTGGTGCAGCGGCATCATCCGGTCGTTGAGCGCACGCGCGGCGCTTGCGTTGCCCGCCACCGCGGCCGAGGCCATCTCGTGCATCTCGCGCGGCATCAAGTTGGCGGTAACGGAAATCACGCCGCTGCCGCCCACGAGCATAAGCGCCAGGGCCGAGTCGTCGTTGCCCGAGTAAAGGGCAAACTCCTTGCCGCCTGCTGCCGCAGGAAGCCGCCGCAGAAGGTCGATCGCGCGCGCAATGTCGCCCGTGGCGTCCTTGAGGCCCACGATGTTGTCAATCTGCGCAAGCCGCAGCACCGTGTCGTTTTTAAGATCCGCCACAGTGCGGCCGGGCACGTTGTAGAGAATGACTGGAATGTCGACGGCCTCGGCAATGGTGCGAAAGTGCCTGTAGAGCCCTTCCTGCGTGGGCTTGTTGTAGTAGGGAACAACCTGAAGCGAAGCGTCGGCGCCGGCCTTTTTGGCCTCGCGAGTGAGCTCAATGGCTTCCATCGTCGAGTTGCCGCCCGTGCCCGCCACGACCGGCACGCGCCCGGCGGCCGTCTTCACCACGAAGGCGATCACCTCGTTGTGCTCTTCAACCGTGAGCGTGGGCGACTCGCCCGTGGTGCCGACGGCCACGATGCCGTCGGTTCCGGACTCGACGTGCCACTCGACCAACTTCGCAAGCGCCTCGTAGTCGACCGAACCGTCTTCGTGCATGGGCGTCACCAGCGCCACCAAAGATCCCTGAATCATTGTCTTATCTCCCTAAAAAATGCGTCATCAGACCGAAGGAGTCGGCTTGTCGCACAAAAGCGCCACAAGTTCGGAGACGACCGCGCGCAGGTCGCGCCGATCGACGATCATGTCGATGGCCCCCTTCTCAAGGAGCATCTCCGAGCGCTGAAAGCCCTCGGGGAGCTTTTCGCGCACGGTCTGCTCGATCACGCGGGGACCGGCAAAGCCGATCAAGGCGTGGGGCTCTGCAATCACCACGTCGCCCATGAAGGCAAACGAGGCGGAAACGCCGCCCATGGTCGGATCGGTGAGAACCGACACGTAAGGAATGCGGGCGCGCTCCAAAAGCCCCACGGCGGCGTTGGTCTTTGCCATCTGCATAAGAGACAAGAGTCCCTCCTGCATGCGCGCTCCGCCCGTGCTCGTAAACGTCACAAAGGGAATGTGCTCTTTAAGAGAGCGCTCAACGCCCAGCACAAAGCGCTCGCCCACGACGCTGCCCATCGAGCCGCCCATGAAGCCAAACTCAAAGGCCGCGGCCACGATGGGCTGCCGGCGCAACTCGCCCCTCATCACCACGAGCGCGTCGCTCTCGCCGGTCTTTTTGCCGGCCGCGTCGAGCCTTTCCGGATAGGGCTTGGAGTCGACGAACTCAAGCGGGTCCACGGGCTTGATGTCAGAGCCGATCTCCTCGTGCGTTCCCTTCCAGTCAAGAAAAGCCTGCAGTCTGTCCCTGGCGCTCAGACGCATGTGGTAGCCGCACTTGGGACACACGCGCAACGACTCCTGCAGCTCCTCCTTGTAGAGCACCTGATCGCAGTGCGGGCACTTCATCCAGAGTCCCGCCGGGATCGGACTTTTCTTCTTGGGTTCGGAGGCAGACGGGGTGCGGGAAGAAATACTGGGAATAATCCGTGTGAGCCAGCTCATGGGTAAATCTCGAAAAAACCGGAAACGGTGCGCTCGGGCTCAGATAAAAAAGCGCCAAAAAACGAGGGACGCAAACGAGAGGCAGCAATCAAAGCGCCGCACAAGCAGCTTTCGCCGCCCGCGCCCCGAGCACAAGCCAACATATTCTAACGGCGAAAAGAGCCGCGCGTTTTGCCCCGCCCGCCGACTCGGGCAGGAACGCGCCGGCGCGTGAGGGCGCCGGGCTTTAATTTCGAATGGGAAGGCGCTTCCAAACCCAGCCCGGCACAAGGCGCCAGAAAAAGACAAGAAGCCGGTAGCGCCAGTCGACGGTGACGACGCGCTTATTTTTCTCAACGCCGTCAACGAGCGCCCGGGCAACCAATTCGGCCGAAAGCATCATCGGGTAGCGCTTGCCGTCGTGCAGAAAAGGTGTATCGACAAAGCCAGGCCGCACGTCGGTGATCCGCATGGGGCATCCGCGCATGTAGGAGAGCTGCTCGACGGCCTCAAGATAGGTATTTTGAAAGCGCTTGGACGCCGAATAAGCGGCTGCCGCGCCAAGCCCCTTGGTGCCTGCAATGGAGGTGATGGCGCAGATGTGCCCGCCTCCTTTTCGGGCGAAGTAGTCGAACGCCGCGTCGATCATGCGCACAAAGCCCGCCACGTTCGTTTTGACGACGTCTTCTTCAATGCCAGCGTTCAAAATCACGTTCTGGCTGCCGATGCCCGAGCTGTGCACGTAGACGTCCATGCCGCCGAGCTCATCGATCAACGCGGCGAGCTCTTCTGCAGCGTTTTCGGCCCTGACGTCGATGACGCGCATGCAGATGCGATCGGGCGCCGTTGCCTGCAGGTCCTCCAACTTTTCGCGGCGCCGCCCGGCAATGGCAACCCGCCAGCCGCGCTGCACGAAGAGCCGGGCCGCTTCATAACCGATGCCCGACGTGGCGCCGACAATCACTGCCTTTTTCATGGAATATCCTCTTTTTGCTGCGGATTTGTTTGAGTTCAAGGATGGATTGTGAACCAAAACAAGCCCCGCGGGAGGCTGCGGGCCTGGCAAAAGGCTCAAGCGCCGGCGTATGCGAAGAACGAAAAAAGCAGAAAGCGCAAAAAGGGCCCCGCGAGGGGGCCCGGTTCGGCGTGCTTTCTTTTGAGAAGACGTCCTTATTTGGCCTTGCAGCAGCTCTTTTGCATGGCGCTCAAGAACCACAGATCCTTGGCGTACTTGGCAAGGTAGTCCTCAAACTGCGAGACGAGCAGGTAGTCGCCGAATTCGTCAGCGCCCTTGCGGATTTCCTGCGCGAGGGCCTGCATGAGGCGCATGTCGCTCTCGACGATCTGCAGCACTTCGCTCACGGGATAGTCGCGCACTTCAATCTCTTTGATCGTGGCCATCTTGAGATAGTCGGCCATGCGCGCCACCGGGAACTTGCCGCGCATCTTGCAGGCTTCGGCCACGGCGTCGAACTGCTCGTTGACTTCGTCATAGAGCCCTTCGGTGTACTCGTGCACCTGAACGAAGGCGCTGCCGACCACGTTCCAGTGCAGGTTATGAAGCTTGACGTTCCAGACGGCAAGATTGGCAAGATAGACAAGGAAGGGGCAGGAAGCGGCCTTGTCAGCATTGCCGGCATTCATCTCACAGGCGCCGGCGGCCATGTTCTTTTCACAGCAGGTCATGATTTTTCTCCTTTCAAATCAAGGTGATCAACTTTGTTGATCTGTTGAGAGGAAGTCTATAGAGGGGTTGCATGATAGTCCAATACTATTTTTAATTTCCTTTGATAGTGATTTTCTATTTTTCTGCCGACATCTGCCCTCTCCTCGATTTGCCGCCCGGCAAACGCGCGGCTCCGCTCGTCTTCGCTTTTGCCCCCTCTTTTGTCCCCCTCCTGCTTCCCGCCCTGCCGCTATGATGTCGCTCCTTCTTCAAGCGCAAAGACCCGCCCGCGCACAAAACCCGACACTCTGTCTTATGCACGAAATCCCCGAGCTTTCCGCGGCTCCCATGGAGGGCCTTACCACTGTTGTCTACCGCAGGCTTCATGCCGCCATGTTTGGCGGCGCCGACCGCTACTACACGCCCTTTGTCACGCCCACGCGCGAGCCGCGCTTTACGGCGCGGCAGCTGCGCGAAGTCGCGCCCGAATCAAACGCGGGGCTAGCCGTCATCCCGCAGCTTCTCACGCGCAGGGCCGAGGATTTCCTCTGGGCGGTGCGCGCGCTTGCCGACATGGGCTATGAGGAAGTCAACCTCAACTGCGGGTGCCCGGCCGGGACGGTCGTTGCCAAGGGAAAAGGAGCGGGGTTTCTGGGGGAACCCGAAGCCATGCGCGAATTTTTCGACGTAGTCTTTGGCCGCCCTCTTCCCATCGCCGTGTCGGTCAAGACGCGCCTGGGGCTCAAAAGCGAAGAGGAGTTCCCGGACCTTGTCGCGCTTTTTAACGACTATCCCTTTTCGCGCGTCATCGTGCATGCGCGCATTCGAAGCGACTACTACAAGGGGGACGCCCGGTGGGACGCCCTTGCGCGCGAAGTGCCGCACCTGCGGGCCCCTCTTGGCGTCAACGGAGACTTGATCACAAAATACGACCTTTTGCGCGCCGCAGAACGATTTTCCTGCGCCCCCGCGGGCCTCTCCGAAATCATGGTCGGGCGTGCGCTTATGGCCGATCCCGCTTTGTTTCGCAAGTGCAAAGGCGGGCCTGCGGCCGACAAGGCCTCCATTTTTGCCTTTCACCAGGCTCTGTTTGATGCCTACGAGAAGCTCTTTGAGAGCCGGCGCAACGCGATGATGCGCATGAAGGAGTACTGGTTTTTCCAAAGCTGCCTCTTTGGGACCGAGGAAGAATCTGCGGCCCTTGCGCGCGCCATGAAGGCCGTCAACCGCTCAAAAGACCCGGCTGATTTTGACCGCCGCATTCAAGCGCTTATCGAAGACTTCACGCTTCTTGAAGAGGCGCGCTGGGGTTGGAGAAAGCCCCTCTAAAGCCTCTTTAATCGCCCCGGCAGGAAAAGGGCTCTTCGTGGATGTGTGTGAAAGTCACGTGGCGTGAAAACAACATTTGATGAG
>DYBN01000007.1 GCA_019418605.1 Sutterella sp.
AAAAGCGGGTCAAGAATACGCGTCCAAAGTGGGGCAATTCTCGCGTCCGCCAACAGCAGGGGCGCTGTCCGGGGCCGCGTCGTTCACATTGAGTTCCTTGAAGCGGCGCACGAGGGTGGTTTGCGAGGGAAAGGGGCCTTTGCTCCTGCACTCGGCGACAAAGTCTTTAAGTGACAGGCCCGATGCGCGGAAGCTCTCATAGAGCTGCCGCCAGTTGAGTTCGATTCTGCTCATGGAAACCTCGGATACGGCGGTGTGTGTATCCGGGTTTTAGCAACTGCTGGGAAAGGGCGTTTTCAGCTATGGGGAACTTACTGTGAAACAACATGGAACGTTGAGAAACAAAGTCAGTCCTCTTCGGTAAACTTTACTCGTTGCGAGTTCTTCGCGCCAAAAGAAAGGATGACAATCGTAATGGCCAGCGCCTTTTTGACAGGGCTTTTTGATGGCATGGGCATCGCCCGGTATGCGTTCGATCCGCCTTTGGTCTCCACCGAAATTCCTCCGGAGGTTCTTGAGCCTACCTATAGGCCGGCCGACGAGGATCAAAAAAACATCCAGAGGTACTTTGACAAGGCCATTGCCCATGCAGAAGAAGAAGTTTCCGCCAGAACCAAAACCGATCGCTAATGCTGTCGCTGCAACTTCCGGTCCCGGCCCTCAAGTGGTAGCCACCCAAAAGTCGGAAGCTTTTGCCGGGCCTCTTCCTCATCCGGAAACCCTGCAACAGTATGAAAAAATCCTCCCGGTCTGGCAGAAAGAATCGTATCGATGGCAGAAGCAGAGCAACGGGCTCGGCTTGACTCTGTAAAGAAAGACTCCGAGGCCAAGGCCCGCCTACTGGAGATCGCAGACTCTGAAAGCAACTCTAATCAGAAGATGACAACCAGGGGGCAATGGATCGGTGCCGCGGTCACGTTCCTATGCATCTTCGCTGCTGCTTTCTTCGCTTGGTTAGGAAAGAGCGACACAATCGTCGTGTGCTTCCTCGCGGTCCCGACTGCATCTTTGATCGCAGCCTTCTTCCCGAGGGGTAAAGGGACAAAGACAAAAAATAGCTATGGCCGCCTCCGGGCGGCTTTTTTCATATGTACTGACAGCCTCGCAGATGCGGGTTTTTTTTTATGGGTTTGACCATGGGGTGCAGATAAAAAACATTGGTAAATAGCTCTTGATCGGCTATACTTCCCTCAGTACCAGGAGGGAGCCTGTCATGACCGACAAGTCGCTTGAAACCTCTCGAGTTGAACGGTTGATTGACGAGTTCAAGAGCAAGTTCGAGGCCAGAACCAAGGACCCGGATAATTTCTTGACAATGTCTGAATTGGAACAGCTCTGGGGAGATTTGGAGCAAAACACCAAAGTTGTATATTCGGACATGGTTCGGTCAATGTTGGCCAAGGTCAACGAGAAAGAACTTGTTCGCAAAAAAAAACGGCGTACGCCTCGCAAGGCATCAAGCTGCGCACCAACAGGCGAGCCAGCAAAGAATTCCTGACGCTTCGCGGCAAGGTTCTTCTCTCGCGCAACATCCTGATTCCTGCGGACCAGGAGTCAGCCCGCAAGCTCAAGGAGCTTCACGGCTGCAAAAGCGTCGCTCCGCTCGACGAATACATCGGCATTGCGGCTTTGCCCTTCAAGATGTCCGTGGAACTCATGCTTGAGTGCGCCTACTGGGCGCAGAACCAGAGTTCCTACCAAGCGGCTGAAGAGACTATCAAGCGCATCTTCGGGCTCAGCATCAACGACGACACCATCCGTTTCGTCACAAACGAGATCGGACGAATCGTTTTTGAAAATGACTGTCGGCAAGCCGAGAAGGCTCTCGCGCAATACGATGCCTGCAGAATTTCCTTTCCACGCAACCGTAACGGCGTTCTCTACATTGAGCTTGACGGCGCCGCGCTCAACACGCGCCACCGCAACGACGAGGGCTCCTCATGGCGCGAAAACAAGCTCGGCATCGTCTTCTCTTCGAACGACATCCGTTACTACCGCCACAGCAAAAGCGGGCAACTCCAGCACCGGCTCGAGCGGCGGGAATATGTGGCCTATCTTGGCGGCGTCACAGAATTTAAAAAACATTTGCTGCGCTGTGCGCTGAGAAACGGATACGGCAAATTTAAAAAGACCGTCGTTCTGAGCGACGGAGCAACTTGGATTGCCAGGCCCGCCCAAGAACTGTTCCCCGGGGCCATTCACATTCTGGACTTTTTCCACCTTTGCGAGAATGTTTACTCGTACGCCAAGGAGTTGTTTGGCCTCGACGAGAAAAAGTACACGCCGTGGGCCGAGCGCATCTGCAAAATGCTCCGCGAGGGCCGCAGCGCCGCAGTCTTGCAGGAGCTGGAGGCTCGGCCTCTGCCAAAAGAGCGAAAATGCGTGGACCTGCCCCGCTACATCAAGTTCCATCAGGACCACATCGACTATCCCTCCTACGTCAAGCAGGGGCTGTTCATCGGCAGCGGGGCCATTGAAAGCGGCAACAAGGTGGTTTTGCAACGCAGGCTCAAGCAGGCAGGCATGCGTTGGGAGCCTGAAACGGCTCAATACCTGCTGACTTTGAAATCAAAAGTCGAAAGCGGTTTATGGGAGACGGAAGTCGTACCCTTGGTTCGGGAGCACTACGCTACGAAACCCGTCTAAAACCAAAGAAAATTATCTACACCCCGGAAATGCTGAGAAACGTCAGGAAACAAAAAAGCCCCGAAACTCGGGGCTTTCATGTGACTGCCTGAAACAATGCGGAACTTCAGGAAACCTAGTCGTGGTGCGGAAGGTCGGGCTCGAACCGACACGCCTTATGTATTCGGCGTCAGGACCTAAACCTGATGCGTCTACCAGTTTCGCCACTCCCGCCTCAAAAGAGCGTGCATTCTAACTCAAAATAGGTAGGCTCATCCTTCCTTTTTGCCGCCGCCGCATTCGCCCTCGCCGTGATGGTGGTGGCCGCCGCAGCCGCATTCGCCATCTTCGTGATGATGGCCGCTGCCGCAGCAACACTCGCCCTCATCGTGGTGATGGTGATGCCCGCCGCAGCCGCATTCGCCATCTTCGTGATGATGGCCGCCGCCGCAGCAGCACTCGCCCTCATCGTGATGATGGTGGCCCCCGCAGCCGCATTCACCTTCTTCGTGATGGTGGCCGCCGCCGCAGCAACACTCGCCCTCATCGTGGTGATGGTGATGTCCTCCGCAGCCGCATTCACCTTCTTCGTGATGATGGCTGCCGCCGCAGCAGCACCCGTCCTCATCGTGGTGATGGTGATGGCCTCCGCAGCCGCAACCCTCGCCGTGGCCGTGGTGGTGACCGTTTCCGCCGCAGCCGCATCCGCAGCCGCCGTGGCGGGGCAGGGGCACGGGAATGAAGGGCTCATGGGCTTCGGTGACGGAGAGGCCGACGTTTTCAAGAAGCTGGCGCAGCTGCTCAATGGCGACGACGGCAAAGCCGTCTTCGGTCGGCGCAACGCGAAGACCGCGGGCGGAGAAGGCGTAGACGGCCTCCTGCATGAGAGAGGCTTCGCCCGTCACCTTGAGAATATCCTCGGGTGCGGCCTCAATCTTGTAGAAGCCTCCTTTCTCGTCGACCAGAATGTCCCCCACTTCGAGAGGGCGCACCTCTCCCAGGGCGTTTTCAACCGTCTCACCGGCGGCCGTGAACGTCTCCGGGAGTTTGACGCGCTCGGCCATCGTGAGCGCAATGCTCTTTGCGCGGTCCACGATGCTCTGAGCCGGGGCGCTGTCAAGCGAAAGGAGTTTGGTGATTCGCATAGTTTTCTTTAATTCCTAAATCGTCTGGGAAAAGCCGTCGTTTCCTCGTCATAAGCGCGCAAACCACGGCCTCGTATGGAGATGGTCCGGATATTGTAGGGAGCTTGACAATATTCCGCCGAGGTCCGCATGCGGCATCCGGGCAAACCCTAGGGTGCGAAACGGCACGCAGAGGCGTCGAGCCCGGCGAGTCCGCGCCCGGGCCGCAAAAAACCGCCGGCAGGCATCCAAAAACACCGGCCGGCGGCACAGGGCGCCTTGAGGGCGCACAAAGTTTTGCCGCCCGATCGTCTCCACGCTTTAAAGAGCAGGGCTCTCTTTTGCCGAAGACTTTCGGGCGAGGCCGTCAAAGGCCTATCTGTCGGCGCCGAAAACCGTTCCGCTCGTGTCGCCCACGGGTTTGGCGCTGCGCGGCGCGCGCACCAAAAGGTTGGGCTTGGTGATCGAGGGATCAGGGAGCGGCGCAATGTGCTTTGTCTCGGCCGAGAGTTTCATGAGATCCTTCATTTCGCCAAAGGCGATGGCTCTCTGCGGGCAGGCCTCGACGCAGGCCGGCTTGAGTCCCTTTTCAAGGCGGTCGGCGCAGGCGTTGCACTTGGTCATCTTTTTGGCCGCAGAGTCAAGTTGCGGGGCGTGATAGGGACAGGCCTTGGCGCACATGCCGCAGCCGATGCACTTGTCGCGGTCAATGAGAACGAGGCCGTCCTCGGCGCGCTTGAAGTGGGCCTTGGTCGGGCAGACCTTGACGCAGGCCGGGTCGGTGCACTCGTTGCAGCTTACCGATACATAGTAGGCAAAGGCGTCGGTGTGCCAGGCGCCGCTTGCGCGGTCCTGCCGCCAGGAGCCGCCCTCGTAGCACAGGACGTGACGAAAATGCATGCCGACGGGCAGGTTGTTCTTGTCCTGGCAGGCCACTTCGCAGGTTCTGCATCCGGTGCAGCGCGCCGCGTCGATCCAAAATCCATACTGCTTGCTCATTTTGTCTCTCCCTTAAAGTTTCTTGACCTCAACCAGGTTGGTGTGCTGCGGGTTGGCTTTCGCCAACGGGCTCTTTTTCAGAGAGGTGAGCGTATTGATCGAGGGGCCCGTGTCGGTGCCGTCGGAGCCGGGCGTAAACCACCCGCCCTGCGGGAAGGCGACCACGCCGGGGAAGATGCGAGAGGTGACATGCACGGGGATGCGCACGCGGCCGCGGTCGTTGTAGACCAGGGCGGTATCGCCCGTTTTGAGACCGCGCCCTCTTGCGTCGATCGGGTTGATGAGAAGTTCGTCGGGGTGTGCTTCGCGAAGCCATGCCACGTTGTGGTAGGTCGAGTGCGTGCGGCCGTGGCCGTGGTAGCCGTAGCACTGCAGGGGGTACTTCTTTTGCAGCGCGTCGCCCGGCATCTCCCAGGTGCTCACAAACTGAGGCAGAGGCGTGATCACGTCGCCCTTTTCAAGCTTCCAGGTGCGGGCGATTTCAGCAAGCCTGGCGCTGTAGATTTCAATCTTGCCCGAGGGCGTCTTGAGAGGATTTTTCTCCGGATCGTCGCGGAAGGCCTTCAAAACCACGGTCTTGCCGCGCCCCAATCCCGGCACCTTGACGATGCCCTGCTTCCAGAAGGTCTCAAAGTCGGGCATGGCATCGGGGTGCTTGGCGCGGGTTTGTTCATAGCACCAGCGCACCCAGTCTTCCTGCGAGCGCCCTTCGGTGTATTTGTCTTCGATCCCGAAGCGCTTGGCAATCTGAGAGCAGATCCAGTAGCCGCTTTTTTGCTCCCACTGGGGCTCTACGCACTTTTGCAGGGCGACCATGAAGTTGCTCGTGCCGGTGGCGTAGCCGTCGGCTGCGATGTCGTTGATTTCCTGCTGCATGACGTCGGGCAGGATCAGATCGGCCCAGCGCGCCGTGGCGGTCATCTGATTGTCGATGACGAGAATGAACTCGCACTTTGATTCATCGGC
>DYBN01000008.1 GCA_019418605.1 Sutterella sp.
CTCCCAAGCCCTTTGTTTGAGAAACCATTGAAAAGCCATGAGCACGCACCTTCCGCCTCCCGCCTTTGAATCCAAGATCGTCGCCGCAGAAGACCTCCCGCGGCGGCGCGCCGCTCTGCCAGGGCCCGTCGTAATGACAAACGGCGTCTTTGACATCCTGCACCGCGGGCACGTCACGTACCTTGCGCAAGCGCGCGCGCTCGGCGGCAGCCTCATCGTGGCCGTCAACTCCGACGCCTCGGTCAAGATGCTCGGCAAGGGCGACGACCGCCCGATCAACGCCGAAAAAGACCGCGCGGCCGTGCTTGCCGCTCTTGAATCCGTTGATCTTGTCGTGATCTTCAGTGACAAGGTGCCGCTTGAAGTCATCGCCGCCGCCCGGCCCGACATCTACGTCAAGGGAGGCGACTACCGCATCGAGGATCTGCCCGAGGCCGCCCTTGTGGCGGGCTGGGGCGCCAAAACCGTCACGATTGCCTTCGAGCACCAGCGCTCGACGACGGCGCTGTTAAAGAAAGTGCGCGGCAAATAGTTCGTCTCTTTGCTGCCAAACGACAGCAACAAAAAAGGGGCGCGCCCGGAACCCGGCCGGATGCGTCCCTTTTTGTGCGCGCCAAATCCTGGCGCAGCTTTAAATTTCGTAGCCCGCAAGCCGCGCGTAGTGCGCCGTGGCGGTCAAAAAGCCCTGCTTGCTGCCGCAGTCAAAGCGCCTGCCCTCAAAGCGGTGCGCAAACGTGCGGCCCTGCGGCAAAAGAGCCGCGATGGCGTCGGTGAGCTGAATTTCGCCGCCCACGCCGCGCTCGACGTGCTCGAGCGCATCAAAGATTTCGGGCTCGAGCACATAGCGGCCGATCACCGCCAGATCCGAGGGCGCCTTGTCGGCCGAGGGCTTTTCCACAATGCCGCGCACGCAGCTTGTGGACTTCATCTCGTCGTCGACATCGACAATGCCGTACTTGTTGGTTTGATCGTGCGGGACGTTTTGCACGGCAAGCACGCTGCCGCCGCCCACGGAGGCTCGTGCGTCGATGAGCTGCCCCAGGGCCGTGCGGCCCGTGGTGTAGATGAGATCATCGGCAAGGATGACGCCGAAGGGGTCGTCGCCCACGACGGGACGCGCGCAGAGCACGGCGTGTCCGAGCCCCAGGGGTTCGGGCTGGCGGATGTAGATGAAATTGACGCCTGCGGGCGTAATCGAGTGCACGAGATCGAGAAGCTCCGTCTTGCCCTTGGCCGCCAGATCGCTTTCAAGCTCGGGGCTCTTGTCGAAGTGATCCTCAATGGAGCGCTTGTAGCGGCCGGTGATGAAAATCATGTCGGTGACGCCCGCAGCGGCCGCCTCTTCAACGGCGTACTGAATGAGGGGCTTGTCGACCACCGGCAGCATCTCCTTGGGCATTGCCTTGGTTGCCGGAAGAAAACGGGTGCCGAGACCGGCAACGGGAAAAACGACCTTGCGTACGGGCTTCATAGACCTTTTTTGGCGGAAAACCGGTGCTGCGCCAGGACACCCCGTGCCCCGCTCGGGCGGCCCCCGCCTTCTTTTTGAAGAGAAAAACCGAAAAGACATTGTGCGAAAAGCCTCGCGCTTTTCGCGCCGCTAATGCTAAACGAAATCGCCTCCCCGCTGTTTGCGCGGATACGATCGGTCACCATCTTCAAGGGGCTTCTCAAGGGGCTCCTGCGGGCGGGCGAGGCTTGGAGGAAGGCGCCCTTTGGCGTTCTACAATTGGTGCTCCTTTGACGCAGGCGGGGCGCCTAGCCCCTTGCCCATTTTCCTGTCACATCCCCCTTTTTTCCATGGACGAGAACCTTTACGCCGTCGGCGACCTGCAGGGGTGCCTTGAGAGCCTTCAGGGGCTTTTGGAGCAGCTCCCGCAGCAGGGCCGCATTGTCTTTGTCGGAGACCTTGTCAACCGCGGTCCCTCCTCGCTTGCCACGCTGCGCCTCGTGCGCGATCTGTGCGTCTCGGGACGCGCGCTTGGCACCGTCCTCGGCAACCACGACCTGCATCTTCTGGCCGTTGCCGCAGGCTCCGGGCGCATGCACCGCAAGGACACGATCAAGGAAATTCTCGACGCCCCCGACTGCGACGAACTGCTTGACTGGCTGCGCAGCCAGCCTCTTTTGATTGAAACCGACTCAACCGTCTTCGTGCACGCGGGGATCCCGCCCGAGTGGACGCTGCAGGAGGCGCGCGCCTATGCGGCCGAAGCCGGCGCCGAGCTCTCGTCGGATCATTGGCGCGCGTACCTGCACGAGATGTACGGCAACGAGGACAAGGTCGACAAAAAGAAGTCCTCGGCCCGCATGCGGGGCATTCTCAACGGCCTCACCCGCATGCGCTTTGTCGACGAAAAGGGGCGCCTTGACTTTGACCCCAAGATGTCGCCCTCTGATGCCCCCAAGGGATTCAAGCCCTGGTTTGACTGCCCGAGAAAGGTTAATAAACGCATCTGCTTCGGCCACTGGTCCACGCTCGGGCTGCTCATTCGCCCCGACGTGGTGGCAATCGACACCGGGTGCCTGTGGGGCGGCGAGCTCACGGCCATCCGCCTCTCGGACGGGCGCATCTACTCCGAGCAGTGCCCGCAGTGGGCGCCGCCGGGCTGCTAAGGCCTTCCCCAAAACGGGGCGGCCTCGTGCGTCCTCTTGGAATTTCTCTTGAGGAAGCCTGTCGAGAGGTGACGCCAAAAGGCGCCTGACCGCCGCCGTCTTTCATGCGGCTTCAAAACCAATCTCGCCGCACTCGATTACGAGGCTGTGAGGCCTCTTAAACCAAGCCGCCGACAATTTTTCATTGATCTTATGCCCAAGACCACTTCCGCCAACGACGCTTCGGCCGCAGGCAAAGCCT
Organism: Sutterella sp.; assembly: GCA_019418605.1. Classification (GTDB taxonomy): domain Bacteria; phylum Pseudomonadota; class Gammaproteobacteria; order Burkholderiales; family Burkholderiaceae_F; genus Duodenibacillus. Next base: position 2,858 of record DYBN01000008.1, read on the forward strand.
TTCGCGCAGGGCCCGGGCGCGATGCACGCGCCCCTGGTACCGCCATCGAGATTCGCGGCGCCTCGCAAAACAATCTTAAAAATCTCGACCTGGACATCACGCCCGGGACTCTGACGGTCATCACGGGGCCTTCGGGGTCGGGAAAGAGCTCTCTGGCCTTCGATACGCTCTACGCCGAGGGGCAAAGGCGCTACGTGGAAACCTTCAGCCCCTATGCGCGGCAGTTTCTTGAACGCTGCGACAGGCCCAAAGTCGAGCGCATCGACGGCGTGCCGCCTGCCATCGCGATCAATCAGAGCAACACCGTGCGCACGTCGCGCTCGACCGTGGGCACGATGACCGAGCTCAACGACTATCTCAAGCTCGTCTTTGCGCGCGACGCCAAGCTCTTTTGCGGCACCTGCGGCACGCCCGTCAAAAAGATGTCCGCCCGCGAGATGTTTGACGAACTCAAGGCCTGGGCGGCGCCCTTTAAAGACGCGCGCATTGCGGTGTGCTTTACCCTTGTCGTGCCCGCCTCGCTTGACCTTGAAGTGGCCCGCGCGGGACTCTCGGCGCAGGGCTTTACGCACATTGTCAAGGAGGAAGTCCAGAAGAAGGGCCGCGCGCGGGGCGAGACGCGCCTGACGGTGGCCTGCGACCGGTTTCGTCTTTCCAAATGCAGCCAGGCCCGCGGCGTCGAGGCCTTTGAAAAGGCGCTCGCGCAGACGCGCACGGGCGCCGTCACGATCGTGGCCGTCGATGAGGCTGGCGCAACGCACGAGCGCTTCTTTGCGGCGGGCCTTACGTGCCCCAAGTGCCTGCGCACCTACGCCGAGCCCTCGCCCGCGCGCTTTAGCTTTAATTCGGCCGTCGGCGCGTGCGAAACATGCCGCGGATTCGGGCGCGTCATCGGGCTTGATCTGGGGCTTGTAATCCCCGACGAAAACCTCACGCTTGCCCAGGGAGCGATCAAGCCCTGGCAGGGCACGGGCGTCTCGCGCGAGTGCCAGGACGACATGATGCGCTTTGCCCGGCGCGACAAAATCCGCACAAACGTTCCTTTCAAAGACCTCACGGCGGCAGAAAAGTCCTGGGTGATCGAGGGCGAACCCGGCTGGCGAGGCGACTGGCGGCATCAGTGGTACGGCGTTCGCGCCTTTTTCTCCTACCTCGAGAGCAAGTCCTACAAGATGCACGTGCGCGTGATGCTCTCGCGCTTTCGCAGCTACAACCTCTGCCCGGCCTGCCGCGGCGCACGCCTCAAGCCTGAGAGCCTCTTCTGGAGGCTGGGCTCCAGGGAGGCGGCCGACAAGGCGCTGGGGCTCTCCGATGCACAAGGGATCTCGCGCAAGGGAACCTATCAGCGCTTCGTGCCCTGCGGCATGGGGGAGGACGCGCGCGCAGCGCTTGATACGCTCCCCGGCCTAACCATCCCCGACCTGATGGATCTGCCCGTGGCGCGGGTCAAGGGCTTTTTTGAAGACCTCGCCAAAACGCCCCGCGACGAAGCCTCGGCCTTGGTGATCAACGAGACCCTCACGCGGCTTAACTACCTCATCGACGTGGGCGTGGGCTACCTCACGCTCGGGCGGCAAAGCCGCACGCTCTCGGGCGGCGAAGTGCAGAGAGTCAACCTCACGACGGCGCTAGGCACCAATCTCGTCGACACGCTCTTTGTGCTCGACGAGCCCTCGGTGGGGCTGCATCCGCGCGACATGGACCGCGTCAACGGCGTGATGAAAAAGCTCAAGGACGCGGGCAACACGCTGGTGGTCGTTGAGCACGACCCGCAGGTGATGCTCGCCGCAGACCGCATCATCGACATGGGACCGGGCTCGGGCGCCGCGGGCGGCAGCATCGTCTACGACGGGCCCGCCAAGGAAATCCGCAAGGCGCACACGCTCACGGGCCTTTACTTGAGCGGCGCGCTTTCGGTTGACTCGCCTTCAGGCCACGTGCGGCCCTCGCAGTTTCGCCGCTGGGTCACGCTAAAGGGCGCCTCCGAGCACAACCTCAAGCACATTGACTTTCGCTTTCCGCTCGGGGCCCTCACAGCCGTCACCGGCGTCTCGGGCTCGGGCAAGTCGACTCTTGTGGGCGACGTGCTCGTGCCCGCCTTAACGCGCAAATTCGGGCGCCCCGCCACGCCCGGGGCCTTTGATGCGATAGAAGGCGCCGAGGGGCTCGAAGACGTCGTCTACGTCGATCAGTCTCCGATCGGCAAGAGCTCGCGCTCAAACCCCGTGCTCTACGTCGGGGCCTTTACGCGCATCCGCGAGCTGTTTGCGAGTACGCCGGCCGCGGCCGAGCGCGGCTACACGGCCGGGACCTTTAGTTTCAACTCCGGCACCGGACGCTGCCCCACCTGCCAGGGCGCGGGCTTTGAGCGCGTCGAGATGCAGTTTTTAAGCGACGTGCTTTTAAAGTGCCCGGACTGCGACGGGCGCCGCTACCGGCCCGAGACGCTTGAAGTAACGATCAACTTCGCCGGGCGCGGAGAAAAGAGCATCGCCGACGTGCTCGAGATGACGGTGGCGCAGGCCCTTGCCTACTTCAAGGGCGACGGCGCAATCACCTCGCGTCTGGCGCCTTTGGCCGACGTGGGCCTTGACTACGTCCTGCTCGGGCAGAGCGTCTCGACGCTCTCCGGGGGCGAGGCGCAGCGCCTGAAGCTCGCCGAAATCCTCGCGCAAAAAAATCCCAGGCGCGCGGGCGCCGGGAAACTTTACGTCTTTGACGAGCCCACGACGGGGCTTCACTTTGACGACATTGAAAAGCTTCTGCGCGCACTGCGCCGCCTCGTGCAGCGCGGCAACACGGTGCTTGTGGTCGAGCACAACCTCGACGTGATCTCTTCGGCCGACTGGATCGTCGACCTCGGCCCCGAAGGGGGCGACGAGGGCGGCACGATCGTGGCCGAAGGCACGCCCGCCGAGCTTGAAACCGCGGCGGGCTCCTACACGGGCCGCGCCCTTGCGGCCTACCACGACGTGATCGGCCCCGAGGGATCGGACATGCAGGGCGTCTTTGAGGAAGCCGCGCCGCAAACGCGTCCCGCAGCAGCGCTCGCCTCGCGCCGCGCCGCGGGCCGCTCGCTTCAAAGCGTCTGGAAAAGAGCGAGAGCCGGCGACATGGGCATCTTCGGCGCACGCGAGCACAACCTCAAGAACATTGACGTGGTGATCCCCAAAAAGGAGCTCACCGTCGTCACCGGCGTCTCGGGCTCCGGAAAATCGACGCTTGCCTTCGGGATCATCTTTTCCGAAGGACAGCGGCGCTACCTTGAAAGCCTCAACGCCTACGCGCGCTCGATTGCGCAGCCCGAAACGCGCGCCGACGTCGAGCAAGTCACCGGCATCGCCCCGACGGTTGCCATCGAGCAGCGCACAAGCCGCGGCGGCCGCAAGTCGACCGTCTCGACGATGACCGAAATCCAGCACTTCCTGCGGCTTTTGTATGTGAAGCTCGGCATGCAGCACTGCCCGGCGTGCGGAGCCGAAGTCACAAGCCGCTCCAAGGAGGCGATCATCTCGGAGATCATGACCGCCCGCCGCGGCGAGGTCGTGACGGTGGCCGCTCCCGTTGTCGTGGCGCGAAAAGGCATCTACACCGATCTCGCGGAGTGGGCAGCCGAGACGCTTGGCATCGGGCACCTGCGCGTCGACGGCGAGTGGGCCGCGACAAAGCCCTTCCCGAAGCTTGCGCGCTACAAAGAGCACACGATTGAGCTGCCGCTTGCCACGCTCGTTGTGGACCCCAAAAATGAGCATGCGCTCGCCGAGGCCGTGCAGAAGGCGCTTTTCCACGGGCACGGCGTGATGGTGCTTCTCACGGGCCCCTTTGCCCTGACGGATGCGCCCTCGCCCGTTGCGCCGCAGTCGCAGATTCTTTCCACCAAGCGCGCCTGCCCGCACTGCATGACGAGCTTCCCCGATCCCGACCCGCGTCTTTTTTCCTTTAACAGCAAGATCGGCTGGTGCCCGACGTGCTTTGGAACGGGCCGCATCATCAAGGGATTTGACGCCGAGCAAACCGGAGAAGAAGCCGCCTGGCGCGACGCCGAGAGCACGCTCTGCCCGGACTGCGGCGGCGCAAGGCTCAACCCCGTGGCCCGTGCGGTGTACTTTGAAGGGCGCTCGATTTGCGAGACGACGGCGCTCTCCGTCGACGACTGCCTTGAGGCAATGAAGGCCGTGCGCCTTGTCGGCCGCAGCGCCGCGATCGGCGCCGACGCCTTGAAGGAAATCATCAGCCGCCTTGAATTTCTTCAGAAGGTGGGGCTGGGGTACCTTTCGCTAGATCGCGACGCGCCGAGTCTTTCCGGGGGCGAAGCGCAGCGCATTCGCCTTGCCTCCCAATTAGGCAGCAGCCTGCAGGGCGTGTGCTACGTGCTCGACGAGCCCACGATCGGGCTGCACCCGCGCGACAACGCGCGGCTCATCGACACGCTCGCGCAGCTCAAAGACAAGGGCAACACCGTGATCGTGGTCGAGCACGACGAGGAGATGATCAGGCGGGCTGATCATATCGTCGACATCGGCCCCGGCGCGGGAAGCCGCGGCGGAAGGCTTCTTGTCGAAGGAACGATCGATGAGGTTGAAGCGGCGCCTGAGAGCATCACGGGCCGCATGCTGCGCGCTCCCCTGCAGCACACGGGGATCGCCCGCCGCAAGGTCGCGCCCGAGACGGCGTCGGTCCGGATTGCCGGAGCGATGCTTCACAACCTCAAGCGCATCGCGGTGCGCTTTCCGCTTGGGCGCCTCATCGTGCTCACGGGCGTCTCGGGCTCGGGAAAGTCGACGCTTGCGCGCGACGTGCTGCTCTCGGAACTCAAGCGCGCCGTCGCTTCGCGCGCCACGGGCCCGGTAAAAGGGCTTTACTGCGAGAGAATCGAAGGAGTTGAAGCGCTCGGGCGCGTGCTTGAGGTCGACCAAAGCCCCATCGGCAAGACGCCCCGCTCGTGCCCTGCGACGTACGTCGGGTTTTTCAACCACATCCGCGACCTTTATGCCGCCACCAACGAGGCGCAGGCGCACGGCTACGGCGCCACGCGCTTTTCCTTCAACACGCCCGAGGGGCGCTGTCCGGTGTGCGAGGGCCAGGGCGAAGTGACGGTGGAGATGAGCTTTCTGCCCGACGTCAAGGTCCTGTGCGAGGCTTGCCGCGGGATGCGCTTTGACGAAGAGACGCTCTCGGTCAAGTGGCAGGGCAAGAGCATCGGCGAAGTTTTAAACCTCTCTGTTGACGACGCGCTTGAGGTTTTCGCCTCAAGCCCGCGCATCGCAAGGCCCCTTGAGCTGCTTGCAGCCGTGGGCCTGGGGTACCTGCGCCTGGGGCAGCCCTCTTCGACCTTGTCCGGGGGCGAAGCGCAGCGCATCAAGCTTGTCACGGAGCTTGCCAAGGCGCTCTCGCCAGCGGCAATGCGCCGGCAGGGCGCGACCTTTTACATTCTCGACGAGCCCACGGTGGGACTGCACATGGCCGACGTGGAAAAGCTCGTCAACGTGCTGCACCGCTTGGTCGACGCGGGCAACACGGTGCTCGTGGTCGAGCACAATCTCGACGTCATGGCCGAAGCCGACTGGCTCATCGACCTTGGCCCCGAAGGGGGCCCCGAGGGCGGCGAAGTGCTCTTTGAGGGAGAGCCCGCCGACGCCTCCCGCATGGACACTCCCACGGGACGCGCGCTCAAGGAGTTCCTCTCTTCGCACAAGGCTCAGGCTGACGCAGACGACACCGGCAAGGCCGAAGACGCCGAAAAGAAAGAAGCGGCCCAAGAGGACTTGAAAGTCCCAAAAAGCACTGCAAAAAGAAAGGCTAAAGCCGCAAAAAAGACTTCCGCAAAAACTCCCCGGCGTGAGGAAAGCAATGGCTGACGAAGTGAAGTTCTATGAAGTGGGCGGCGTCGTGCGCGACGATCTGCTGCGGCAGGAGGGTTTTGCCATTGCGCAGGGCGACCGCGACTGGGTGGTGACGGGCGCCACGCCCGAGTGGATGTTTGCGCACGGCTTTATCTCCGTGGGCGCGGATTTTCCCGTCTTTTTGCACCCCGAGACGCACGAGGAATATGCGCTTGCGCGCACGGAGCGAAAAACCGCCCGGGGCTATCACGGCTTTCGCTTCTACGCCAGCCCCGACGTGACGCTCGAAGAAGACCTCAAGCGGCGCGACCTCACGATCAACGCCATTGCCCGAGACGCCGACGGCCGCCTGATCGACCCCTGGCACGGGGCGCTTGACATCAAGGCGCGCGTGCTGCGGCACGTGAGCCCCGCCTTTGCCGAAGACCCGGTGCGCATCCTGAGGCTTGCGCGCTTTGCCGCACGGCTGCCCGAGTTTTCAGTTGCGCCTGAAACGATGGCGCTTGCGCGCCGCATGGTCGACGAGGGCGAAGCGGATGCGCTCGTGCCCGAGCGCGTCTGGAAGGAGCTCTCGCGGGGGTTGTGTGAAAAAGCGCCCTGCCGCATGCTTGAGGTGCTCGCCGCCTGCGGCTATTGGGAAAGAGCCTTTGCTGCGGTTGCGCTGACGCCGGACAAAAATGAGGCCCTCACGCGCGCCGCCGCCCTGAAGGCAAACTTGGACGTGCGCGCGGCGCTTCTTTTTGCCGGATCAAAAGAGTCGGCCGCCTCTCTTTTGGAGCGTCTTCGCGCAAGTGCGCAGACGATTTCCTTGGCCGAGCTCTTTGAGAGAGTGCACGGGGATCTTCACAAGGCCGGCACGCCCGAAGCCTTTGCCGACGTTTTTAAGGCTAGCGACGTTCTGCGCCGCCCCGAGCGATTTGCGTATCTGCTGACCGCGCAGAAGTGCATGGAGCCCGCTTTTGACGCCGCCCGCGTCAAGCGTCTGGCAAAAGCCTGGTGCGGCGTCGACGCAGGCGCCGTCGCCCGCGCCCAGAAAGATCCGCGCACCATCGCCGCAGCCGTGCAGGCCGCGCGCCTTGAGGCGCTTCGACGCGCCTTTTGAAAATTGAGGCGCTTCGACGCGCCTTTTGAAAAGAGAGCGCCGCGTCTGTTGGCGGCGACGCAAATTTTGTGCGCGTCACAAAAACAAAATCCCCTCCCCCGGCACTCTCTTTTGCAAGAGCGCCGACGGCAGGGGACTCACGGGTCTGACGGCGCCTTCCGCCTCCGGAAGCACAGTGTCTTTTGAGGAAGCGGAAGGTTTTGCGACAAGCTTCTTTTAGAAGATGTAGCTCGCCTTCAGGTTGAAGGTGTTGTCGGAGCGACCGTCGCCGCCAAAGCCGTACTTGTAGGACAGGCCGAAGCGCACGGTGTCGGTGCCGGCAGACACCCCGATCGAGGCGTTGTAGAGGTTGTCGATCACGTCCACGTCGCCCACGAGCGTGGAGACTTCCTTGTCGCCCAGCTGCGGGGTGGCGGTGAAGTCAAACGCGGGCTGAACCGTCCAGCCGCTTGCCGTATCGATCACGCCCTTGACGGTCACGCCGATCGGAAGCTCCCAGACGTCCATGCGCTCCATGTCAAGACCGCGGTAGTCGTCCACGTCGATCGAGGCCCAGCGCACGCCGATGTGCGGCACAACCTGCAGCACGTCGTTCTCATAGGCCCTCCAGTCGCCGCGCAGTCCGATCGTGAAGACATTCGAATCAATCGACTCGGAGGCGGAAACGCCCGCCACCGTGCCGCTGATGTCGTTGTCAAACCACACGTAGGACATGTCGCCCGTGATCGTAAAGGCGCCGATGTCCTTGCCGGCATAGACCGACAGGCCCCAGAAGTCGGCGTCGCTGCTGTACTTCGAGACGGACCCTTCGCTGTCGGCGTCGCCCGAACCGATCGAGAGAGCAAGACCTGCGCGGGCGCCCTCGCCAAAGGCGAAGTCAACGCCGAGCATGCCGCCGTAGATGTCGGCGCTGTAGCCCGAGGCGCCGTACATTTCATCGGCTTCGGTCGAGCCGTAGAAGACGTCGGCCCACACGCCCAGACCGCGGCCGGCTTCAAGGCTGCGGCCGATGATCGTGTTCGAAATGAGTTCAACCGAGTCGTAGGCCACGTTGTAGGCACCGGCCGTCACAGGAGCGGTGAAGTACTCGCTCACGGCGCGCTGATCGTTGGCCGAGAGCGCGGTGTCGCCCGCCGCCGCGGCTCTGCTGCCGATGGCGTAGAGAACGGCAAGGTTCTTGGCGTTGCCGCCCTGGTAGACGCTCTCAACGGCGTTGGCAAGCCGCGTGTTCTCGCCCGTTGCCGCCTGGTTGTAGACGACGTCGAGCATGTTCGCGTCTGTCTCGTTTTGCGCAACGTTCAAGAAGAGGTTGTCGCTTTCGAGCGCGTTGACCGTCCCGGTGACGCTGTCTGCGATCACGTAGGAGGCAAGCTTGTCGACGTGAAGAACCTGCACCTGCGCTCCTTCATCGAGCGCGAGGGCCGTGTTGACAAGGAGCTGCTCGCCGTCGGCAAAGGACGCGAGGTCAACGACGGCCAGGCCGTTGGCGCCGATCGTCGTGCCGTCGCTCGTGGGAGCCGCAAGCAGCATGATGCCCTGCGAGTCGGCCGAATCAACGCCGACGGCAAGGCTTGCGCCTTCGCCCAGGGCGATCTGACGGTCGATGTAGAGCACGGCCTTGTCGGCCTGCTTGTAGTCGCCTGCGGCGGCCGCATTGGTCGATATCATGGCGCCGACGTCGACATTGACCGCACCGTTGACCTGGGAGTTGAGGTTGCCTTCGGCATCGGCCTTTCGTGCGCCGATCACAAGCGTGCCGTTGGCCGCGACGTTCGTGGCCGCAACCACATTGGCCGCAAGAGAGCCGTCAACAGTGGTCTGGCCGCCGGAAATTTCATCGACGGCAAGGGCCGCACCTTCATTGACGCCGAGCGTCGAGCCCTCGGACAGATTCACGTTGTTGGCCGTAAAGTCGCCATGGGCCACCGTCAGCACGGAAGGTGACGTCTCATCGCCCACGTTGACGTTGGCGAGCGTGCCGGAGCTGCTCACGGCGTCAGACCCGAGCGTCAGGCCCGCCTCTCCCTTCACGTTGACTTCCGTGACGGAGTCGCCGAAAAGCGCACCGCCCGTGCCTGCAAGCGTGAGGCCGGCCGAGCCGAAGTCGACGGTAACGGAAGTGGCCGTCCCTGTGTCGATATTCGCCACGACGGTCTGGGTATCCACCACCGCGGAAGCATTCTCGTCCAACCTAAGCGTCACGGAACCATCTTCTCCGGGCTGCGGTCCGAGCACCGTCGTGCTCGGAAGTTCCATGCCGTAAATCTGGTCCACATCCAAACTGCTGCCGTCTTCATTGACAACCGTCACCTTGGAAAGGACAAGGCCGGCAAACCCTTCTCCGGTATAGCCTTCAAATCCGCTGGTGCTCGTGCCTCCGGTCAGAGCGCTGTATTGCCCCAGCGTCATCTCGCCTTCCACGGACTGATCGACGATTCGGCCGGCCGTCCCCTGATTCAACGCACTTCCAAAAGCGGTCCTATCAACCGTCAGCACCTTGTCCTTGAATTCGTACGTCCCCAAGTTTGCAAGGTCGGTGTAGATCGTGCCGTTGGCGTTGTTGACGGTTAAAGTTGCCCCGCCTTCCGCTTCACCGGCATTCACCGTGCCGTCAATGTAGAGGCTCCCGGTGTTCGTGATCGACAGGGTCGCGCCGTCGGCAACCGTGAGATTGTTGACCGTGGTCGTGCCGCTGTTGGTCAGCGTCAGTTTTCCGACCGCTTCGTAGGTCGACGGCGTCTCTGCCGGCTCAACCAGATCGGTGTAGGTCACCTTCCCAACCGTCACGTCGCGCGTGGTCAGACTCGACCCCTCGTTGACGGTGACGCCCATCGTGCCGTTGACGCTCCAGGCATCCGTGATCTCAACGCTCGCAGTCTTTGCCGCGGCGCCATCGGCTGCCGCAACGCCGACCTTGAGAGCGGAGGCGACGTCGGCTCCGGACTTGCCCCCGTTGACGGCATTCTGATTGTGAATGCTGTAGGTGCCAAAGCCCGTGGCCATCGTCACGAAGCCTTCCTGCACGTCGAGCGTGCCTTCAAAGGCCTCCATGTTGCTGTTGACGACGAGCGCGCCGGCCCCCGTCTTCGTGATGGTCGTGTTCGCGCCTTCCGAAGTAATCGAGTCCACGTTCTTCTGACTTGCCTGACCGGCAACGCCAATCGTGACCGTGCGGCCGTCGGCAACGTCAAAGGCGGCCGAGGTATTGTCTGCCTTCAGGTGCATGAAGCCGCCGGTGTACCCGTTGTAGCGCGCGCCCGTCCAGCTGTCCGCATCCCCGGCCGTGTTGCCGGAAATCACGACGTCGCGATCCTGGGCGGCAATCGTGATGGAAGCACTGTCGTCGAGCAAGACCGCGCCGCCCCACCCGGTCGCCTTGTTGTTCGTGAAGTCAAAGTCCGTGAAGCTGGCATTGCCGCCAAAAAGCGCCACGGCGCCGCCGCCCGCCGCTTCATTGCTCTCAAAAGAGCCCGTCTTCAAATTGATCACGGCCGCGGTGTTGGCTTCGGCCGTCGCAATGGCGCCGCCATTGCCGCCGTTGGCCTTGTTGCCGGTGAAGAAAACGCGCTCGCCGGTCAACTGACCTTCGCCGTCAACAATGACCGCGCCGCCAACGTGCTTGTTTTTTAACGTCCCGGAGGTGTTGGCTTCGTTGTTTGAGAACTGAACGTTCTCAAGATTGACGCTCGCCACATTCTGAACCTGCAGGGCGCCGCCCGTCAGACGCGCCTTGTTGCCCTCAAAGTTCACGTTGGTGAAGGAGCCTTCAACTTCGCCTTCCTCCTTGCCGTCATAGCCGCCGTTGACTCTGACCGCACCGGCGTGTGCATCGGAGACGTTGTTGACAAAATCCGTGTCCGTCACGCTTACCTGACCAAGAAACACGTCGAGCGCGCCGGCCATGGCACTGTGATTGCCCTCAAAGCGGCTGTTGCGAACAGTCCCCTCCGTGCGGATCACGGAGACAACGCCTCGGGAGCCTTCCTGCACCTTGCCCTCGCCGTCGCCAAGCTCCGGGAAGATGTTGCCGATGAAATCCACATCGTCAATGACAAGCGTCTGGCCGCTTTCTACGGTCACGATGGAGCCGACGTTGGCTCCCTGCGCGCCTTCCGCTCTCATGGCGCCGGTGAAGTTGCTCACGGAGCCGCCCGACAGAGTCAGTTCAGTGCCCTCTTCGTTTACGGTTGCCGCGCTCTGAAACTGCGCGGCTTCGCCGTAGGTTGCTGCGTCAATGCCGCCGTCTTCCGTCTGCTTGTTGTAGACGACTTCTCCGCCAGAGATCGTGACGTAGGATTTGACCGCGTAGGAGGGCTCCGGATCCAGCGCAGCCTCCTGCGCCATCGCGCCGCCCGCGGCCATCGCCGTCAGCGCTGCAGCAATCACCGTCTTCGCGCCCTTCTTGCGGGGAGTCGAGGCAGCTTCGCTGGCAACGACCATGCTGCCGCGAATCTTGCTGAAGAACACTTTGAATGTCTTGTTCATGTTTCTTTCTCGATAACTATTGATACGGCAAAAGGCCCGCGCAGGGCCGCCGCCAAAAAGCGGCGGCCGCGCCCGGCCTTCTTTTGCAGGAATCTCATCGTGAGGAGCCTTGCGAAACGAATGCTCATGCTTCCTGGAGCGTTCGCCCGGACCCGGTGAATTCGCGCTTTCAGCGCCGCGCTAAAATGCCGCCGCAATTTGCTGAAAACCTTGATTTTTCAGGGGCCCTGACTCACCCTCGCGGTTGAATCTACCCCCCCCCCGGCGGGAAATGTCAAGCCAACTGTTGCGCAGGAAGCACGGCCGCAGCGTCAAACGTCTGCTCCCCCAGACAACGGCCGGGCGAACAACCCGGCCATGCAAAAGTGCGGCCGCGCAAAAAAAAGCTTGATGGAGAAATTCGACTGCCCGCAGTCAACTTCAGCGGCGGGAAGAATCGTCTTGCTGCTGCAAAAGGCGCGGGCTGCGCCGTCCTGCGTCAAGAGAAGGCAGGAGACAAAAAGGGGAAGAAAGGGAAAATGAAGGCGGGGATGCGAACGCTTCTCAAAAGAGCCGCCCGATGAGAAAGGCCGCAATGACGATCAGAATCGTGCTGGCAATCGGAATGCTGATGCGGCGGCCCCTGATGGTGAAGTTGATGTCGCCCGGCAGCCGCCCCAGGCCAAAGCGCGAAAGCCAGGGCACGAGCGTCATGAGCACCATGAGCGAAATCAAAATGGTAAGAATCCAGCGCATCGGCAGATTGTAGAGAAAAACCGGCTGACTTCGTTTGGACGGCCATCGGGAAGCACAGCCCTGGCAGCCCCTCGAAGCAGTCTTCATCTCAACGCCCGCGGAAATCCGCTCCCCTTAACAGGAAAGAGCGTTTTTTTCCCAAAAGGCCCACACCTGTTTCTTTCATGTCCGGATCAATTTTCGAGGTTCTGTCGCTCACCTGCCGCAAGCTCACCTTCAACGACTATCACACCACCATCCGCATCGGCGCCTACGAGCATGAAAAAAAGGCCGCCCAGCCCGTGACGGTCACGACCGAAGTGTGGGTGAAGTACACCTTCGGCGAGCAAAAACGGTTGGATCAGGTCTACGACTACACGATCATTGCGCAAACGATCGAGCGCGTTGCCGCCGCAGGCCACATTGACCTGCAAGAGGACTTGGTCGATCAGGTGATCACGGCTCTGATGGCCGACGAGCGCGTGCGCGCCGTGCGCGTGCGCACCGCCAAGCCCCTGGCCTGCGAGGCGGCCGAGTCCGTCTCGGTGGAGACCTTCCGCGCAAAAAATCCGGGCCTGTAGCGCCGCCTCGGGCGACATCCGCCGCCCTTTCGCCGTCCTTTCCCTGACTTTCTGACTCTTTTTCCCTCACGCCCATGGACTCCGACATCCTCAAAATTTCGCAGGAACCGCCCCAGAGCGCCGACGCCGTCCGCCCGTCTTCGGGCGAGACCCGCCCCGCACGGACTCAGGCCGTAAAGTTCATCGAAGTCGCCCCGGGGCGGCACATCCCGGCCTCGACCGCCATTCGCAAGCTCGAAAAGCGCATCGTCAGGCTTACGGCGCAGGCGATCACGGACTACGGCATGATCAGCGAGGGCGACAAGGTGATGGTCGCCATGAGCGGCGGAAAAGACAGCTACGCGCTTCTAGACGCCCTCTTAAAACTCAGGGCCCGGGCGCCCATTCACTTTGACGTGCTTGCCGTGCACGTCGCGCAGGGCATTCCGGGCAGCCCCACGCAAAAGCTTGTCGACTGGCTTGAAACCCGCCGCGTTGCCTACCACATCGAGCACCAGGACACGCACTCCGTAATCGAGCGGCTCATTCCGTCGGGCAAAAACGTCTGTTCGCTGTGCGCGAGGCTGCGCCGCGGCATCCTCTATCGGATCGCGCCGGAACTTGGCTGCAACAAGATTGCCTTGGGCCACCAGATGGACGACGTGGTCTCCACGCTCTTGCTCAACCTCTTTTACGGCGGCGGCATCAAGGCGATGCCGCCCGTGCTGCGCAGCAACGACAAGCGCAACATCGTCATCCGCCCCTTGATCTACCTGCGCGAGCACGAGCTTGCCAAATGGGCGCAGGCCTGCGGCTATCCGCTTTTTCCCAAGGACCTCTGCGGCGCCGGCGAAAACCTGCAGCGCAAGGAAATCAAAAAGCTCATGGCCGAGTGGGACAAAAAGTACGACAGCCGCATCTACAACATCTTCAAGAGCACGACGCGGGTGGCAAGCTCCCAGCTTGCCGACAAGGCGCTCTACGACTTTGCCAATTTCAAGCGCCTTGCGGCCGCGCCCGAAGAGCCCGACGTTTCGCCCGAGAGCGAGGCTTGAAGAGCCCCTTGCTGGCCGCACGGCGGCCAAACATCCTCTGATGCACTCGGCCTTCTCTTTTCCCCTTTACAAGGGCCGCGCCCCCGCAATAGCGCAATTTGCGTCAAAATTACGCCATTGAACCTTCGCATCCGGATGCATGTCTTCCTGTGTCGGGAAGCTTTTTCGTGCCCGGAGGCCGCCTTGCGCCGTTTTCGGCGCCGTCCATGGCGGCCCGGAGGGCCTTGCGCGCCCCGCGCAAAAAAATGCGCCGCAGCGCACGGCCCTCTCGCGCGAAACATCGACAACAACAAAAATCACAGCCACGTGGAGAATTTCACATGTCCATCAAGCAGCTTCTGATGGCTGCGGCCTGCGCCGCAACCCTTGTGACCGGAACCGCCGCTGCGGCCGAACCGGTGGAGTATACGGTCGGCACGGGCGCCACCTACCGCCCCTTCGAGTTCCAGACGGCCACCAAGGAAATCGTCGGCTTTGACATCGACCTCATGAAGGCAATCGCCCAGGCCCAGGGCTTCAAGGTGAAGTTCGTCAACACGCTCTGGGGCGTGATCTTCGAGTCGGTGCGCAACGGCGACCGCGACATCATCATGAGCGGCATCACCATCACGCCGCAGCGCCAGGAGTCGGTGGACTTCAGCTATCCGTACTTTGCCGCCCACCAGCTCATCCTCACGCAGAAGAACCTGACGGTGAATTCGATCAGCGACTTGAAGGGCAGAAACGTGGCGGTGGTCGCCAACTCCGCGGGCGACATCGCCTGCAGCAAGGTCTTTGGCAAGGCAAGCAGCAACATCAAGCGCTTTGACAACACGCCCCTGGCGCTCGAAGAGCTCTCGGCGGGCGGCGTTGACGCCGCCGTGGGCGACGTGGGCGTGTTTGCCTACTACGCCCTGCAAAACCCCGAGAAGGAATTCAATCAGGCGCGCGACGCGAGCTTTGAAGACCAGTACTTCGGGATTGCCGTCAGAAAGGGCAACACCAAGGTTCTCAACGACATCAACGAGGGCTTGAAGAAAGTGATCAAGGACGGCACCTACGCCAAGATCTACGCCAAGTGGTTCGGCGAAAAGACCCCCGTGCCGAAGCTGCCGATTCCGGAGTAACCCTGCGCTTGTCCCAAAAGGCGCGAAATAAAAAAAGGCCGTGCGCGGACGCCTCTTGCGGCGGGCCCCAAGAGCCCGCCCTCAGATTCCGCCCGCGCCTTGTTCCCTTGTTCTTTTCGCGCCCTTTTTCGCGCCCTTTTCGAGTCCTTTGTTTTCCCCTGGCGCGCGCTCTTTGCCCTGACAAGCAGACTGCCCGCGCACGCGTTTCCCGGCTTTTTGCATTTTTTCGCATCCCGCCGCGGCAGGGTGCTGAGCCTCAAGCAAGAGCCCTCTTGTTTTTCAAGCCTTTGCGCTGACTTTTTACCTCCTTACAGGATTTCCTTTCGATGTCCGCTTTTCGCTTTGACGTCTTAAGCGAGTACATGCCGCTTTTCATGGAAGGCCTGAAGATGACGATCGCGCTGACGATCTCGAGCGTCATCTGCGGCATCATCCTCGGCATGCTGCTTGGCATGGCCCGCATGTCGGAGGCCCGCTATAACCCGTGGAAGAGCATTCTCTACTACGGCGTGCGCTGGCCGGTCACGATCTGGGTGAGCTTTTTTCGCGGCACGCCGCTTTTCGTGCAGATCTTCCTGATGTACTTCGCGGTGCTGCCGATTTTCGTGCACCCCGTCGACGGTCTTCTGATCGACGGGCAACTCGCCCGCGACATCCGCAGCAATTACGGGGCCTTTCTTGCTGGCTTTGTGGCGATCAGCCTCAATGCCGGCGCCTACATGAGCGAAGTATTCCGCGCCGGCATCCAGTCGCTTGACAAGGGGCAAAGCGAAGCGGCCCGCTCCGTGGGCATGTCCTGGTGGCAGTGCATGCGCCACATCGTGATGCCGCAGGCGTTTCGCCGCATGCTGCCCGCTCTGGGCAACAACGCCATCGCCATTCTCAAGGACTCCTCGCTTGTCTCGGCCATTGGCCTTACTGAACTTGCCTACGCCGCGCGCACCGTGGCCGGCGCCTCGGCCCGCTACTGGGAACCCTATCTCACCATTTCCGTCATGTACTGGGTGATGACGCTCGGCCTTGCCTGGCTCATCCGCATTCTGGAAAAGCGCCTTGGCAAGGGAGACGACAGATGACACAGACAAACTTAGCGGCCCCCTCGCCCGAGAAGGCCGCAGACGACGTGATGATCCGCATCTCGCAGCTCAAAAAGAGCTTCGGGGACCTGCACGTTCTCAAGGGCATCGACATCGACGTGCACCGCGGCGAGAAGGTGGTCGTGCTCGGCCCCTCGGGCTCGGGGAAGTCGACGATGCTGCGCTGCATCAACGCGCTTGAAGTCCCCGACAGCGGCTCGATCTTTGTCGACGGCGTGGAGGTCACGAGCCGCCGCACGAACCTCAACCGGCTTCGCGAGCACCTCGGCATGGTGTTTCAGCGCTTTAACCTGTGGCCGCACAAGACGGTTCTTGAAAACGTCATGCTGGGCCAGATGGTGGTAAGCGGCCGCTCGCGCGAAGAAGCCCGCGCCAAGGCGATGCAGACGCTCGAGCGCGTGGGGCTTGCCGCCAAGGCCGACGACTACCCCGTGCGGCTCTCGGGCGGACAGCAGCAGCGCGTGGGCATCGCCCGGGCGCTTGCCATGGACCCCAAGGCAATTCTCTTTGACGAGCCCACCTCGGCCCTTGACCCGGAGCTTGTGGGCGAGGTGCTTGCCGTGATGAAAAGCCTCGCCGACGACGGCATGACGATGGTGGTGGTCACGCACGAGATGGGCTTTGCCCGCGAGGTCGCCGACCGCGTCATCTTCATGGACGCAGGCGTCATCGTCGAGCAGGGACGCCCCGAAGACGTGCTCGTGCGCCCGCAGGAGGCGCGCACCCGCGCCTTCTTAAAGCGCGTGCTCTAAATGCGGCCGGGCCGCGCGAGTCCCGAGCGCGGGCCCAAGAGGCCGTCCTTGGGCGCCCTCCTTGCGCCCTCGTTGTTTCCTTGCAGGGAAGCGTCGAGCTTTTGCAAAGCTTTGTGACTTCGCCCGGGATGGCCGCCATCTGACTTCTATAATCGGGCACCCGCTTGTTTTGATTCAATTTTTTCCCGCCCGTTTTTTCCTTTTTTGCCGCCCTGACGGCCCGGCAAAGAAAGAGGAAGCGGGCGAGGCGTGTTTGCCGTGACGACAACCAAGAAGAAAACCCGCTCTCCGCGCTCCCGGCTCTGGCTCAGAATCGTCGGCTGGATGGCCGGCCTCGGATTTGCCGGGGCCGCTGCGGCCGTCAGCATTTTCCTCATCATCTTCTCGGTGATGTACTCAAGGCTGCCGCCGATTGATTCGCTCACCGACTACCGGCCCAAGGTGCCGCTGCGCGTGTATTCGGCCGAAGGGACGCTGCTGGGCGAATTTGGCGAAGAGCGCCGCGCCTTCGTGCATTTAAACGAGATCCCGGGCTTTGTGAAGTACGCCATTCTCGCAGCCGAAGACAATGGCTTTTACGAACACTCGGGCATTGAGTTTGCGGGCATCGCCCGCGCGGCGATCGCAAACCTCATCACCGGCCGCCGCGGCCAGGGCGGCTCGACCATCACGATGCAGGTCGCGCGCAACTTCTTCTTGTCTTCCGAGCGCACCTACACCCGCAAGCTCTATGAGATTGCGATGGCCTACAAGATCGAGCGCAACCTCAGCAAGGACGAAATCCTTGAGGTCTACCTCAATCAGATCTACCTCGGACAGCGCTCCTACGGCTTTGCGGCCGCCGCGCGCACGTACTTTGGCAAAAACCTCAATGAACTGACGATCGGCGAGGCGGCAACCATCGCGGGCCTGCCCGTGGCGCCTTCGACCTACAACCCGATCGTCAATCCGCAGCGCGCCACGATGCGCAAGAACTACGTGCTGCGCCGCATGCACGAGCTTGGCTACATCGACGAGCAGACGTACGAGACCGAGACCAACGCGCCGCTTGTGACGGCGAGAAAGTCGGTTGCGCTCACGGGCGAGACCGCCAAGCCCTCCAAGACGATTCACGCCGAGTACGCGGCCGAAATGGCCCGGCGCCTGATGTACGACATCTTTGGCGAAGAGACCTACACCCGGGGCTTGAACGTCTACACCACGATCCACGACACCGATCAGCGCGCGGCCTGGGAGAGCGTCAGAAGCCACCTCGTTGCCTACGACCGCAAATACCGCTACCGCGGCCCGAGCGGGCGCATCGACATCGCCGACCCGCAGACGGCCGACGAGCACATCAAGCTGGCCGTGCGGCGCGCCACCGCCTCGCCCAACTTTGAGCCTGCCGTCATCACGACTCTCAACGACAAGGAGATCAAGGCCAAGATGCTCGACGGCAAGGAGCTCGTCGAGGTGACGCTTGACAAGGAAAGCCGCAAGTTTGCGGGACGCTATCTCACCAACAAGATCAAGGACGCCGACAAGCGCCTGCAGCCGGGCTCGATCATCCGCATCTCGCGCGTCAAGGACGGCTGGACGCTGGCGCAGATTCCGGAGGTGCAGGCGGGCTTTATCGGCGTGGACTTTGAAACGGGCGCCGTGCGCTCGCTCGTGGGTGGCTTTGACTTCTACCTCAACATGTTCAACCACGTCACGCAGGCGCTGCGGCAGCCGGGCTCGTCGTTCAAGCCCTTCATCTATTCTGCGGCGCTCGACAAGGGCTTTAATCCCGGCACGATCATCAACGACGCGCCGATATTCATCGACCCGCGTCTGACCGGGGGCGAGCTTTGGGAGCCGAGAAACGACGACGGGCGCTTTGACGGCCCCATGACGCTTGCAACGGCGCTTAAAAAATCCAAGAACCTGGTCTCCATTCGCGTGATGCAGGCCATCGGCGCGCGCTACGCGCAGCAGTACGTGGCCAAGTTCGGCTTTCCGCCCGAGCGCACGCCCGCGCAGCTCACCACCGCTCTGGGCGCAGGCTCGACCACGCCCTGGGAGATGGCGGGCGCCTTCTCGGTGTTTGCCAACGGGGGCTATCGCGTCAAGCCCTATCTCATTGACCGCGTCACCGACGCCGAGGGCAAGGTGATCATGCGCGCCAACAACCCCAGAGCCGGCAACGAGGCGATCCGCGCCATCGACGAGCGCAATGCCTTCATCATGCACACGCTCCTAAACGGCGTCACGCGCGAGGGCTCCGCGCGGCGCGCCTATCGGGAACTTAAGCGCACCGACATGGGCGGCAAAACGGGCACCTCGAACAACTCCTGCGACGCCTGGTTTGCGGGCTACGCAGGCCGCATCGCGGCCGTGGGCTGGGTCGGGTACGACCAGATGCGAACGCTTGGCAACAACGAGTACGGCGGCGGCCTCGTGCTGCCCATCTGGATCGACTACATGAAGACCGTGCTCAAGGGCGAGCCCCTCTACAGAAGAAAGCAGCCCGCAAGCGTCGTGCTCATCAACGGCACCTACTACTACGCCGACAGCATCGATCAGACGGTCAGAGACGTGCCGCTTGACGGCAAGATCAAGGAAAAGAACATCGACCGCGACATCCTGCGCGATCAGATTTTCTAAAACGAAGCCCCGTTACGAAGCCCCGTTTTTCGGGGCAAAAGGGGTTAGGCGCGGCCTTCTTTCGGGCTCTTCTTTTGTCAGGCCGCGGAGAGCGCCGCGTCTGCGCCCGAGGCCTGGCTCACGACTCTGCTTAAGGCCGGCCAGAAGTCTTCGGCCGTGCGCGTGCAGCGCCAGGCGCCGTCAGTCAGTGCAAAGTGAAGCCCCCCGCGGCGGCTTGCAAGCCACATCTGCTGCGTGGGGCCGTGACGGTTGATGACGACCTGCTCGCCGTTGTCAAACTCAATGGTCATGACGTTGCCCTCGCGGTCGACGTCGGCGTCAAGCCCTGCGCGCGCGAGCGCCTCCTCGACTTGGTCCATCAGCTGCTGCGTTGCCTCAAGAAATTGTGTTTCGTTCATAATTCGCTATTGCCTTTGAAGGCGGCCGGCGCGACGGTTGACAAAGGGCGAATTTTTTCCTTTTCGCGCAGACCGCTCCGGCCGTGTTGACCCGTCTTTTTTTGAGGAGCCCTCGAGTTTTATGCCGCACCGTTCGCCGCGCCCCCTGCGCAGCGCTTTGAGCGCAACCGCCGCAATTGTATGCCTGCTCTCCTTGTCGGCCTGCGGCCTCAAGGGCCCTCTGTATCTGCCCGAGACGGGAGGAAGCGTCGAACCCTCCTCCCCCTCCTCCCC
>DYBN01000009.1 GCA_019418605.1 Sutterella sp.
TCGCAATTCTCTTTTGCTCTCTTTTCCGGGCGGGAGGGCCGCAGAAAGTCAAATGTCTCCTTTCTTCTTCCTTTGGCCGAAGGAGCTTCCGTCAAGAGCAGTATTTTCAGGTGCCGGCCGGGTTCTTAGACTAAAGGACGGACAAATGTAGCCTTGAGGAGACCCATATGACAGCCGGCACGCGTGCGCTCATTAAAAGAATTCGCAGCGACATCGCTTCGGGAGGCGACGAGCAGCTCTTCAACGCCCTCTGGCGCCAGCTCTCGCCTGAGGACGAACGGCTTGTCGACTATCTGCCCTGCGGGGAGGCAACTGCTCCGTCGGCCTCGGTGGGCGAACATTTCGATACGATGCCCGCCTGGCAAATTCTCAAAGTGCTGCTCGCGCAGTCCGACGCCTCCAAGATCTACTGAGTCTGCTGATGAAAAAGGCGCTGAAGGTGCGCCAAGGCAAGGGCGGGCGGCTTCAGGACCTTTTCGCTGCGCGGAGCGGGCAGTCGCTGATGAACCGTTTTTGAAGCCTTTTTCCGGCGGCCTTTACAGATCGAGACCGTTTGATATAGAATGCGCACTCTCGCGGCGGTTCACAAAGCCGCGGTCAATGGAAACCAGGCCGGAAGGGTGGCAGAGTGGTTGAATGTACCGCCCTGGAAAGGCGGCGTGTCCAATAGGGCACCGAGGGTTCGAATCCCTCCCCTTCCGCCAGCAAATCAAAAACGTTTCCGTTGCGTCAAAAAGCACAAGACTTTAGCGAATCCGCAAAAGTCTTGCCGCGTCTTCGGGGCCCTGCAGCCCCGTTTCCTTTTCTCGTTGCAATTGACCGGCTGTGCGATGCCGCGCGGGTTGTTGGCTTCTCCTCGTTTTCCTCCGCGCTCCTTCGCAGGTCTTGCGCCGGTCTAATACCAATAGCCGATCCATTTTGTCCGATCGAACTATACCCATTGAAATCCTCTGTATTTGATAATGACTCTCAACAGTAGGAAAAAGAGGCGAAATCAAGCATTTGCAGCCTCTCTCATTCCTGCTTGAGACGACTGTGCAGCGGCCAAGGAACCGCTGCAAAACTTGGGAGGAATCTTCAATGAGCTACAAGTTTGCTGAGGAGTACAAGCTGTTGATTGGCGGACAGTGGGTGGCGGCCGAAGGCGGCGCCACGTTTGAGACCACCAATCCCGCGACCGGGGAGGTGCTCGCCCGCTGCGCCAATGCTTCGGCCAACGACGTACAAAAGGCGGTCGACGCCGCCCGCGCCGCTTTCCCTGCATGGGCCGCGAAGTCCGCGCAGGAGCGCGCGGCGCTGCTGCTCAAGGCCGCTGATCTGATTGATGAGCACGCTGCCGAACTCGCCGAAATTGAAACGCGCGACAACGGCAAGCCGATTCGCGAAACGACCTTGGTCGACGTACCGCTTGCTTCGGACCATTTCCGGTACTTCGCCGGGTGCCTGCGCGCCGAAGAGGGCTCGGCCGTCATGATCGACGACAAGACGCTATCGATGGTTCTGCACGAGCCGATCGGCGTGGTTGGACAGATCATCCCCTGGAACTTCCCGCTTCTGATGGGCGCTTGGAAGATCGCGCCGGCGCTTGCCGCGGGCAATACGCTCGTGATCAAGTCTTCGTCGACGACGCCGCTGTCGCTGCTGCGCTTGGGAGAGCTTCTCAACAGCATCCTGCCCGCGGGCGTTGTCAACATCCTCACCGGCCGCGGCTCGGGCTGCGGTCAGGCCATGCTCGACAATCCGGGCTTTGACAAGCTTGCCTTCACCGGTTCGACCGAAGTGGGCTACAGCGTTGCCAAGGCCGCGGCCGAGAAACTCATTCCCGCCACGCTTGAATTGGGCGGCAAGTCGGCCAACATCTATTTTGACGACTGCCAGATGGACAAGGCCATTGAAGGCGCGCAGATCGGCATCCTCTTTAACCAGGGGCAGGTGTGCTGCGCAGGCTCGCGCATTTTCGTGCAGGCGGGCATCTACGATGAGTTCGTCTCGCGCCTGGCCGAAGCCTTCAAGGCCGTGAAGGTCGGCGACCCGATGTCGATGCAGACCCAGATGGGCTCGCAGATCAACCAAAAGCAGCTCGAAAAGATCCTGAGCTACGTCGAAATCGGCAAGAAGGAGGGCGCGCGCGTGCTCGCGGGCGGCGAGCGCGCCGTGATCGAAGGGTTCGAAAAGGGCGCCTTCATGCAGCCCACGCTGCTCGTTGACGTCACCAACGACATGCGCGTGGCGCAGGAAGAGATCTTCGGCCCCGTCGCCGTGGTGATCAAGTTCGAGACCGAAGACGAGGTCGTGGCGATGGCCAACGACAGCGAATACGGTCTGGGCGGCGCCGTCTGGACGCGCGACATCAACCGCGCGCTGCGCGTGGCGCGCGCCGTGCGCACGGGCCGCATGTGGGTCAACACCTACAACGAGTTGCCCGCTCACACGCCCTTTGGCGGCTACAAGAAGTCCGGCATCGGCCGCGAAACGCACAAGATGATGCTCGCGCACTACTCGCAGTGCAAGAACATCTACGTCTCGCTCTCCGAAGACAAGCGGGGATTCTTCTAACCGCTCCAACTCCCGGGCCAAGAAGCCCGGGGGCTTGAGGGGAAATGCATCCTGCGCAAGGGAAAAGCTTTTTTCCGGCGCAGGATGCTTTGTCTAAAACGATAGATTTTTATTATCGCTTTATTCTGATTTTTGGCACTGAGAGCATTTCTCTGTCTCAAAGTCAGGGGTTTACACTATTTCGTTTTTCAAGCGCTTCTTTTCATGCCGATTACTTCGACCACAACCGCTGCAGACAGGAGGGCTGTGCCCGTGCGGGACTTTTCCCTGCGGCTTGATCATCTCGTGCTCACCTGCGCCGACATTGGCCGGACGCTTGATTTTTATGAGCAGGTGCTGGGGTTTCGGCGCGAGGTGGATGCGGCCGGGCGGGTGAGCCTGCATTTGAGCGGCATCAAGATCAACCTGCACCAAAAGGGCAAGGAAAGAAGTCCGCACGCGCGCGTGCCGACGCCGGGATCGGCGGATTTGTGCTTTGTTTCGGGCGACGCGCTTGCCGTGCGTCTCGCGCACCTTGAAGGCCACGGCGTCAAGGTGATCGAGGGGCCGGTCGTGAGGCCCGGAGCGTGCGGGCCGATTGAGTCGATTTATTTCCGGGACCCGGACGGCAACCTGATCGAATGGGGGCGCCCGATCAAAAAGGAGCGCTAAGGCGCGGGCCCGGTGACCGGCCCCTGCAGATTTCAAGGAAAGAAAAAGCCTCTTTGCGGCGCGCGCTCCCGTGCGGGAGGCGGGCTTTAAAGAGGCTTTTGCTGCGCGCTCTTCTCAAGAGGGCGGCAGACCTACTTCACAAGGCCGTACTTCCACTGCAGAGTGCCGTACATGTTGTAGACGTTCTTGTAGCCCGACTCAATGAGAATCTGAGAGGCTTTTTCGGCGCGCACGCCGCTGCGGCATTGCACGAGAACCTTGTCGTTGACGTTGGGCACGGCCTCAAGGCGCATGCCGACCTTGAATTCTGAGAGCGGCACGTTCACGGCGCCCTTGACGTGGCCCTCGGCGTATTCCTCGGGATTGCGCACGTCAATGAGAACGACGCCTTCTTCGATCATCTTCTTGGCGACGTCCGGCGTGACCTTGTGGTAGGCGGGATTGGAGTAGGTCAGGGGCTGCGCGGGCTGGGGATCGACGGGCTCCTGGGCAAAAGCTGCGCCCATGGCGAGAGCAGCCGACAAGGCAACGGCAAGACCGGCTTTCAGAAGGTTCATTTTCTTCACTCCTTTGTTGATGGAAGGCGCAAAGGGGGAAACTTTGCGCCTTCGAGGATTTTGCTCGCGTCTGCGGCAGCCGGGCAACGCGAGGTTACGAGCATGTGCAGTTTGTGAGCTTCTCAGAAATCGCTGAGCAAGCGCAGGCTGCGGGTGCTTTGCCTGCCTCAGAGTTCAATCAAGTCGTACTGATCCGTGCCCATGTGCAACTCCCGCATGTAGGAGAGCTGGCGCAGGCCGCTTCTGGACTCGATGCGCTCGACCATGGCGTGGCGCTCCTTTTCGGGCAGCGCGTAGATCATGTCGATGGCCGCCTTGTCGATGGCAAGCAGGTTGGTTGAGGCGAGAATGCCGATGTCCTTGAGCGTGGGCTCTTCGGCCGCCGTTCCCACGCAGTCGCAGTCCACGCTCATGCGGCGCATCACGGACAAGTACGTGATGCGGCTGCCGAAATGATCGGCCACGGCCTTGCCGCCTTCGACCATGCGCTCCATAAAGCGCGGGCCGCCCGCCCAGGTCTGCGTGCCTTCGCGGTGCAGCTCAAGCTTGCCGAGCTTGCCCGAAGCGCAGCCGATGGCGATGTTCTTGAGGCACCCGCCGAAGCCGCCCATCGTGTGTCCCTTGAAATGGGTGAGCACGATCATGGAGTCGTAGTTAAGCAGATGCTTGCCGACGTGCACCTCCTTGAGCCACTTGCCGCCCTTGATCGGCAGCGGCGTGTCTCCGTCCTCGTCCATGATGTCGACGGGACTGAAGGTCCAGCCGTTGGTTTTGAGCGTCTCGCGATGCCCCTCGGTGGTCTGCCGCGGGCTGCCGTAGAGCACGTTGCACTCGACGATCGTGCAGGGCACTTCAGCTTGAAAGGCCTTGACCCATTCGCGCGGAATGATGTTGGGCCCGTGCGGCTCGCCCGTGTGGACCTTCAGAGCCGTTTTGCCGGTGATGCCGGCGTTGACCTTCTTGTAGAGCTTTAAAAGTCCCTCGGGGGAAAGGTCGCGCGTGAAGTAAACGGTGGCGCGCGCATTCGATGCGGACTTTGCCGCTGTCTCAGCGGCGGGGGCGGGGGCTGCCGCATGCGCTTCAAAGGCTGCAGCCGAGGCAAGGGTGGAGGCTAGAAAAGTTCTGCGTGAAATCATGATTGCTGCTTCCTCTTATGTGTGATGTTTTCAATTGAACCTGCATTGGTTGCGCGCCTGCTGTCCGTGCCTTGCGGGCTCGCGGCTTTGTCAGCGCGCGCGGGGCGTATCTTTTTCGATGAGCCCCAGGGCGCTTAGCCACTGCGCGACTTTTTCGATGTTGCGCACGCCGTGCCAGCCGTAGACGGCTAGCCCCTCGGGAAGGACGGCCTTGGGGGCAAGGCGCTTTAATTCTTCGTGCGTCCCGGCAAGGCCGCTGCCGCCGTGCGTGCAGAAGTGAAGCACCACCTTGCCCGACAAATCAACGCTCTCAAGATAGGTGTACACCGGCATCGGCATGTGTCCGCTCCAGATCGGGTGCCCGATGCAGACGATGTCGTAGCCGCGCACGTCGGGGATCCCCGGTCGTATGGCGGGGCGCGCCTGGGCGGCAAGCTCGGCCTTGGCAACCTCGCCCGTTTCCTTGTAGTCGGACGGATAGGGCTTGACGGGCTCGACGCGGGCAAGGTCGCCCCCGGTAAGACGCGCGATTTCCCGGGCGACGGTCTGCGTGCTCCCGGCCCAGGTGAAATAGACGATGAGAATCTTTGGATGCGCGGGCAGCGTGCTCAAGTCGAGCTTTTGGGCGCCGAAGGCGCGCATGCAGGCAAGCGCTGCGCCCGACGTAAGAAGCTGCAGGCAGTGGCGGCGCGAATACATGGTGATGGATCCTTGTCCGTTTGTTGACTTAAACGCGCACCAGCTCGATGCCCTCGGGCTTTCCAAGATTGCGTCCGTAGAGCTTTTCAAGCGGGTTGTTCCAGTGATCGTGCACGCCAAGCGAAGAAAGTGCTTGTCCCTCGCTGTTGGTGTAGGCCGTGCCCGAAGGGGGATGGTCGGCCTGCGCGGCTTCGTGCAGGTAGTTTTCGACTCCCGCGTTGCCGCGCAAGGCGCTGTTGCGGCGCGTGACGTTGGGCTCGTTCATCAAAAAGTCGCAGCCGACCGAGTCGACGGCAACCGGGTCCTGCGAGGCGAAAAGACTTGCGCAAAAGCCCCCTGAAAAGGGCGGCATCGACCAGCGCGCGGCCGGTTCGGTCAGCGAGACGCTCTCGCCCACGGCGGTCAGAAGCCCGTCGAGCAGATAAAGAACGGTTTTGCCGCCGAGCTCTTTGTGGCCCATCAAGTCGACCAGAACCGAATAGTTCCCGTGCCGGGCGCCGGCGACGTTGCCGTGCAGGCCCGCCGCCTGCGGGGCTCTCTCGCGGTCGCTGTTGACAAAGGAGCCGAAATGGTTCTTGCCGCAAAGCGTGAGGCCATAGCAGTGCCCCTTGAGATTGGCAAGATTGATGAGGTAGTTGGCGCCGACCACGCAGGCGGGCACGGCGCTTGTCTCCCCTCGCACCGTCCCCGACCACACGACGGGGTGCGCTTTGTCGGCCGCCGCATCGTGGGCGGGATCGTGCGGCGTGCGGTGGCGAAAGGCGACGCCCTCGCAGGGCGCTGCTCCGACATAGTCCATCATGAACTGAGGAAAAAGGCGCCCCGCGTCATAAAAAACAATGTCTTCGGGGGCAGCTCCGGCGCCCTCGACAAGAGACATCAGCAGGGCGCGCATCAAGACGGCGTTGCCGTAGCTCTCTTCGGTTTTCTCGGGCGACGTGCTCGTGTAGGCGCCCGCGCCGTTCATGTTGACCTTGACGGCGATCTTCTCTCCTGCGGCATAGCCGCTGGATTTGCCGTGCGCGCGCAGGTTGAAGTTGGCAAAAAGCTTCTGCCAGGCCTCTTTGAGCGTCTCGTTTGCCGGGGCGCCCTGAGCCGGGACGGAGAGGCCCGCAAGCGAAACGACGGCGCGATCGAGCATGGTGCGCACGCGCGCGTCGTCAAAGTGCTTTGTCTCCCACCAGTAGCCTCGGCCGTCCCAGTTGACCGAGGCGGGATCGTGCGCCCAGACGACGCGCCCGGGCATGACGCCAATGCCGCGGCCCAACGGCGGGTGAGAAGGAAAAACCGAAGGAGGAAAAGAAGAGGGGGAAGGCGAGGACTGGCCGGTGCTGGAGGCGTGCGGCGCTAGGGGAGCCGAGAGCCCCGGATCGGCAAGAGCGGCGGCTGCGGTGACGGCCGCGGCCGACAGAACGCTGCGGCGGCTGATGGTCTGGCTTGTCATGGGCTTGGTCCTTGAATTGCGGTTGAAAAAAGTATCGTCAATAATGGCCGGGTGAGTCAAATACTTATTTCGGATGCGCGCTCATGCCCTGAAGGTATGGCTCAAGGCACCGGCTTGAGGCACTGCAGTTAAAAAAGCATTGCTGCCCTCTTTAGCAGCCGCTCTCCTTTAAAAAGAGGAAGGTTTTCGATGGACATTCGCGTTTTGCGCTACTTTCTGGCGGCCGTACAGGCCGAGAGCATTTCAGGCGCCGCACAGCGCCTGCACCTGACGCAGCCCACGCTCTCGCGGCAGTTCATGGAACTTGAAGAGGAGTTCGGCCACAAGCTCTTCGTGCGCACCAACCGCAAGCTGCGCTTGACGCCCAAGGGCGAGCATTTCTACGAGAGAGCCCGAGCGATCGTGGCGCTGTGCGACATGACAAGCGCCGAGATGCGCGCCGAAGACGAAATGAGCGGCGACATTCACATCGCGGCGGGAGAGACGCCGGCGCTGCGCAGCATGGCCCGCGCCATCAAGCGGCTCATGCTCGAGGCGCCCAAGGTGCGCTGCCACCTGGTAAGCGGCGCCGAGGCCGAGGTCAAGGCGCAGCTGCACGCGGGCCTGACCGACTTCGGCGTCTTCGTGGGAGCGGCCGATACGCTGGGCTACAGCTCGATCAAGCTCAAGGAAAAGGACGTCTGGGGCATCCTCACCAAAAAAGACGGGCCTTTTGCAGGAAAGTCGAGCATCGAGAGCAGGGACCTCGCGGGCGTGCCGCTTCTTTTGTCGCGGCAGTCCTATGAGCGCAACGAGCTTGACGGGTGGTTGAGCGCCATGGGCGCGCAGCTCAACATCGTGGGCACGTTCAACTTGTTGTACAACGCGTGCCTGCTTGCCGAAGCCGATGTCGGACACGTGCTCGCCCTCGGAGGCGTCATCAACCCGGGACCGGACTCGGGCCTGATGTGGCTGCCGCTTGCGCCAAAGCTCACCTGCGAGATCACCGTCGTCTGGGAGCGAGGCCGCAGGCTTTCCCGCCCGGCCGAGAGGCTCATCGCGCTGCTCAAGGATGAGCAGGCGCGTCCGGGCTAGCAACCCAAAGTCCCGTCGCCTGGGGCAAACAAATTGAGCGCAGGTCCTGAAAACAATGGACTAGTGCAATCCGATTATTCTGTCTGCGGCTCCGAATCCGTAGACTTCATCGCAACGCTTCTGACGAACAGGATTGTGGAGGGAATGTCAAAAGCCGGGGCACTCGACAAGGACACGTTTGGCGATGTGGTTGATTCCTTGCGAAGATGCTGGCGCAGCAGAAAAGCTGACTTGTCCGCGGTGCCCGACGTTGACGATGACCTGTGAAACCGGCTTTTGAGATGCGACTCGAAGCTTCTGGTTGATTTGGGATTGGCGGTCAGCACAAATAAGGAAGAGAAGAAGACTGCCAAGGCGACGGGACGGAAGGCCCTCCAGGCAGCCGCCTCGGGTGAAGTGCACGCACCAAGAAAGCCGGGACGCCCCCGTGTGCGTCCGATAATATTTGGTCCTCCAAGGCCGCGTGGACGTCCTCGGAAAGTTATCAGCTGACACCCTCCATAGTTCGACTAGTTGCGGTTCTTTTAGTCGATGACGCTGCAGGCCGCGGATGGAGCCCCGGACAAGAAGCTCAAGCGCTGCCGCAAGGAAGCCCTCGAAGCGTTTGACGTCACGCCCTGGCTGCCGTGGAACTACAAGGCCGCAAACCCGGACGCATAGCCGCCGGCACTGAGGCTCACAAAAAAGCGAGGCTGTCCTGCACGCAGGGCCTCGCTTTTTTACGCCCTATTCTTGGGCCTGAAGGTCTATGGGCAACTTACGGACTTTGGGCTTTGCAGCATGCTCAACTGATTCCGAAAAAATTACTGCTTGTCGCCTGACTGGCACATGCGCGTTCTCCAGCTTTCCATATCCTTGGGATAGGCGTGATCGTGGTCAAAGGTGCCGGCCTTTTTAGCCGCTTCCTCCCATTGCGGGAAGACGGTCCGAATCGCCTCACACTTATCTTCAATGCCTTTCTCACGGAGTTTAAGTCCGAGATAGGCTATCGCTTCGTCCTTTGTCTTGAACTCGGGCGCCACGTAATCCGCGCTGCCGTGGGTCGTCAGAATTTCCTTGAGAAGGCTTCTAGCGTTTTCGATTTTCTTTTCAGCATCGTCGAGCACTTTGAACGTTTCTTCGGGCGAATGGAAATAGGCCGCGCGTGCAACGGAATTGAATTTGAAGTAAACGCTGCGAATGTCGGCAAGAACGGTCTTCATTTCTGCTTCACTCGCGCCAACTTCCCAGGCTTTGCCTGCTTCCAAATGCGCTTTGGCCAAATTCTTCATTATGCGGACGCGCTTTTGTTCAGCCAGATTCTTTTGAGTCAGGATGAAGCTGCGCATTGACTCAGCCGTTTGTCCCTTGTGACAAACGAGGCACGTATTATCAATATTATCAATCGGCCGCATGATTTTATGTTCGGTGTAAGACTGCCCTGCCTCAGTCTTCATCGCCGGCATGTGACAATCCGTGCATTCGACGCCACTCCTGCCGTGGTTGCCGATTTTGAAGAGCTCATAGTCGGGATGTTCTGAAAAGAGCATGGGCGTTCTTGAAATCGGATGAACCCAATCCACGAGCGGCTTTCCATCTTCAAAATTGTTTCCGTCGTTGTAGAACGACTCCATCGCCTCAACGGAGAAGCCGTTTTTCCAGGGGCCGTTGGAAACAGTGGCCTCTCGTTTCTTGCCGTTTTGGTCGATCCAAACTTTAGTAGTCGAATAATTTTCGTAGTGGCACTGCAAGCAGAGCATCGAACGCTTTTCCCGTGCGCTTGCTTCGCTGAATGTTTTCAGATTTGCTTTTTTCAGTTCCACATCGACCCATTGTGGAACGATACGAAGCGACATATTGTCGGGATTGTGGCAATTAATGCAACCGATCGAGTGCGGCCCGAGGTTCCCGTACTTGGTCCAGGTACTCGAAGCAAATTCGAGTTCGCCTTCTTTTTCAATCATAGCGACGCCCACGGTGCTGTGGCAAAGAAGACAGCGCGATGTCGTCGTGTCACTATCATTGCCGGTCGGAAGGCCCGCATCGTCCGTTTCTGCGGCGTCAATCCACGCGTAATAGTGTCCGCGAAGTCCAAGAAGTGTCGGACCCGAAGGACCGCCCGTTCCGGCGCGAAGAATGACCTGCTCAGGATAGGTGGCCGTGACGTCTTCCGTTTGATCGATGGATTTGGAAGCCGTCCAGCGTTCATATTGCACCGGGAATAGAGATTTGAATTCCGAGCTATTGATCGGATTAGATACGAGCGGGGCGGCATGGGCCGCAACGGCTCCGGTAAGTAATGACAGATAAAAGAATCGGCGCATTTTCATTTCTTAGTTTCCTCGAATAAAAGGCATGGAACAGTTGCTGGTGAGGGAAGGATTAACGCTTTCTTGCGCGAACAGAGAAGCGGATGTGTCAATTCGAAATTGCTCGTAGCGGATTCTCTGACGAGGCGGCCATCGGAGATGGCCGAAACAGAGCTAATCCGTTGCGAGTTTCAGTATGACAATGCCGGTAACGATGCAGGCAATGCCGAGAATTCGCATGAAAGAAGCGGATTCGCCGAGGACGGCAATGCCGACGAGCGCTGCTCCTACCGCACCAATGCCTGTCCATACCGCGTAGGCAGTGCCAAGTGGGAGCGACTTCATGCCCTGTGCGAGCACGAAAAAGCTCAAAATCATGAAGAAAACGGTGGTAACAGAAGGCACCAACCGCGTGAAGCCGTGGCTAGATTTGAGTGCAAAAGCCCAGACGACTTCGAGAATGCCGGCGAAGAGAACGTAAACCCAAGCCATGGAATAACTCCTACTTGGGGCCGTCCCCGATGAAGAAAAGCAACTTGCAGGTCGTCCTGCAGAGGGGGTTTGAGCAGAGAAAACGCTCAAAGCTCGGGAAGCTTACCACAACCTGAGTTTCCGCAGTTTTTGATTCTCGCCCCCTTCGCCTCCGTTCTCCTCTCTTTTTCCCTTGATTTTCTTGAAAAAAAACTTGATTTTCTATCCGGGCTTCTGTAAAATTCGAGAGTAATAGATACTCTCTAGGTAAGTTGTTTATGTACTACAAAGACCCCGTCAAGATTCCCTCGATCAAAGGCAGGATTTCCCGTCAGACAACCAAGAGCGGCACCTACATCCACTACGTGCTCGAGCGCGTCTATGACAATCAAAAGAAGTTCACCGTTCCCAAGCGCGTGCTCATCGGTCGGCTCCATGACGACGACAATGACCTCATGCTGCCCAATGAGCGTTTTTTTGAACTGTTCCCCAGCACTCCGCGCAAGTTGCGCGACGCGGCCGTGCGTTGCGCCAACATCCAAATCGGGCCCTACATCGTCATTGAGAAGGTGCTCCAGGAATCCGGCCTCGACAAGCTGCTTCACAAGCATTTCGGCAAGGATGCCGGCTTTCTTGCCGATTGGATCTCCTACATGATCGTGGAATCGCGCAACCAGGGACAGCACTACCCGGACTACGCCTACACACATCCGCTTTTCACCACGGGCATGCGCCCCCTGAGCGACGCAAGCATCTCCGAGTTCTTCTCCAATGTCACCGTCGACCAAATTCGCGGCTTCCTCGATGATTGGAACGAGAAGCAGGACCACACCCAGCGCATCTACATTTCCTACGACTCGACCAACAAGAACTGTCAGGCCGGAGACGTCGATCTGCTCGAGTTCGGGAAGGCGAAGGTTGATATCGGCGAGCGCTTCTTCAACATCGCCGTCGCCTTCGATGCCCTCAACAAGGTGCCCTTGTTTTACGAGCAGTATCCCGGCTCAATCAATGACGTCAGCCAACTGCAGTACGTTGTTGAAAAGGCTTGGAATTTCAACTACAGGAAGATCGGCTTCATCATCGACAGGGGCTATTTCAGCCGCGCCAACATTGAGTACATGGACGAGCACGGGTATCAGTTCATCATGATGGTCAAGGGCTGCAAGCCTCTCGTGTCAGGTCTCATTGATGAGTTCAAGGGGCGCTTTGAGGACGCTCCCTCGCATGTGCTGACCAACAGCCGGCTCAGCGGAATCACCACTGAAAGACAATTGTTCCCGGGGGATGAGAAAAAGCGCTTTTTCCACTTGTATTTCAACCCTTACAAGCACGCCCAACAATGGGAGGAACTCAACCGCCAGGTCTGCAGGATGAATCAGGAAATCGCCAAGGCCGTCGGAACAAAGCTGGTTCTGGCGCCTGAGTACGAGGAGTTCTTTGAACTGTTGTACGACAAGAACGGAACCTTGCTGCACGCCGTTGTCAGGGATCAAGCCATCGGCGCCATGATGAGACGACTGGGTTACTTCTGCATCGTCACCTCTGAGAAGATGACCGCGCAAGAGGCCTACGACTTGTACACGGGGCGAGATGTCTCGGAAAAGCTTTTTGCAGCAACCAAGACCTTCCTTGGTGGCAAGAGCATGCGGGTGCACTCCGAAGAGTCTTTGACAGCAAAGGTTTTCGCCGAGTTTGTCGCGCTTGTCGTGCGCAACAGGATCTACAACCTGCTCAAGAACGAAATGCTCAAGCTGCCGGTTCGCGAGAACTACATGACTGTGCCCGCGGCCATCAAGGAGCTTGAGAAGTTTGCCGTGGTGCGTATCAATCGGACGACCTATCAGATGGACTACGGCATCACGAAGACACAGAGGATCATTCTGAGAGCCTTCGGCATCTCGGCGCAGCAGGCGGAAATGAGGGCCGCGGAACTGGCTGCCGCTCTCGCAAAGAGCGATAAGGCCCTGCTGGCCAAGGCTGCGAAGGAAGAACCGGAATCGACGGAAGACGAAGGATTTGAAGGAGCACTCTGGGCAAAATAAATCGAGGTATCAAAATGGCCGAGGGATACGAAAAGGTAAGTCGCGACATGGTGGAGGGCCTCCCCAAAGGGGCGCACGTCCAGAACGACGACAAGAGCCAGACCACTGCCGTCTACTTCCCGTACAACTTCCGCGACGCCTCCGGCGACAAGCACCAGGAGCGGGACTACCTCGGCGTCGTGCGCTTGCGAAAATGCATCCCCAACGCCTACTACCTCACCAAACGTCCGACTCGCGACAACCGACCGCCGGAGAACTGGCGCAACCTGGCGCAGCGCCAGCGCGCGCGTCAAGAAGGCCGAGGAGAAGGCGCGAATTGAAAATGAGCGCCCGGAGAAGAAGCTCGGCCTCGAGGCAGAGGGCGAGTTCTTCTGCGGCGTCGGCGCTACTGCTCTCGCAGCGAAGATCCTCTACGAATCCGGCATGGTCGAGGACATCGCCCGCGTGCTTAACCACGACATCTCGGACACAATGGGCATTCTCAACCTCGGCATGCACGCGGCGCTCACCGCCAAGCCGACCTACATGGCCCGGCTTGAGTCCGGCATCCAGAAGTTCTTCGGCCAGGGCTGCCCTTCCTCGCAGCGCGCCTCAGAGCTCAACGGCCGCGTTCGGCTCGTCAACCTGACGGCCGCCGATCAGGCTTTACGGCGCCGCCCTTTCGCGGGCCGCTTTACTTTGTGCTCACCTGTGCGGCTTCGCTTGCCGGGTACCGGTCGCCCGCAATGCCGATGGAGTCAAGCTCGGCTTCAAGCGTCTTCCAGTCCTCGGCAGAAACCTCAAAGCCGCAGCTTCTTAAATTTTCCTCAAGGTGCGAGAGCTTGCTCGTGCCGGGAATCGGCACGATGTCGTGGCCTTTGGCAAGAAGCCAGGCAAGAGACACTTGCGCGGGCGTCATGCCGCGGGTGCGGCCAAATTCAATGAGCGCCTCGACAAGCCGGTAGTTGGCGCGCAGGTTCTGCGGCGTAAAGCGCGGCAATGTCTGACGGTTGTCGCGCCCTTCAAGAAAGCGCGTGTACTCGTTGACAAGTCCCCCGAGAAAGCCGCGGTTGAGCGGGCTGTAGGGCACAAAGCCGATTCCGAGCTCGCGAAGAACGGGAAAGACCGTCGTCTCGGGAGCGCGCCACATGAGGTGATATTCGCTTTGAACGGCCGTAAGCGGGCAGACGGCGTGCGCCTTGCGAATCGTTTCGGGCCCCACTTCGCAAAGACCGAAGTGCCGCACTTTGCCCTGGGCGATAAGATCGGCCACGGTGCCCGCCACGTCTTCAATCGGCACGGCCGGATCGAGCCGGTGCTGGTAGAAAAGGTCGATCGCATCGATGCGCAGGCGCTTGAGCGACTCGTCGCAGACGCGGCGGATGTTCTCCGGGCGGCTGTCAAGTTCGCCCTTGAAGTAATGCCCGTTTTCAATGCGGTGACCGAATTTGGTCGCAATCTGTACCTTGCCTTTGAAGGGGGCGAGCGCCTCGCCCACGAGCTCTTCGTTGACCAGGGGGCCGTAAATCTGCGCCGTGTCAAAAAAGTTCACGCCGTGCTCATAGGCCTCGCGAATCAAGGCAATCTGCATCGGCCGCGGCGGCACGGCGCCGCGGTTGTAACTCAAGCCCATGCAGCCAAAGCCAAGCGCGGTGACCTGCATGGCGGCCGCTCCCGTGCCGAGCGTGCGCATTGTGGAGATGGATGCAGAGCTCGGATTGAGGCTGCCTGCGGCCTTGCCGGCCGCGGGCTGCGCGGCGCTCAAAGGACCCGCGGCGCCCAGGGCGAGGGCCGAGCCGAGGCCTCGGAAAAGAAACTGCCGGCGATCGAATGTTGCTGTCATGATCGGAACTTCCGTAAATAGCTTGAAAAGAGGATGTCTGCGCCTTAGCGAACCGTGAAGCCGCCGTCGACCACGATCGGCTGGCCGGTCACGAAGCTTGCCGCGGGGCTGGCAAGCCAGAGCACGGCCTGCGCGATTTCATCGCTGCGGCCCAGGCGTCCCATCGGGATCGACTCTTCAAGGGAGCGCTTGACGGCGGGATTTCTTTCGACGAGCGCCTCGCACATGGGCGTGAGAATGACGCCGGGGCAGACGGCGTTGATGCGGATGCCCTGTTGGGCGTAGTCAAGCGCGGCCGTGCGCGTCAGGCCGATGACGGCGTGCTTGCTTGCGATGTAGGCGGCCTGTCCCGGAAAGCCCGTAATGCCGCCCTGCGACGAGGTGTTGATGATTGCGCCGCTTTTGCGCGCGGTCATGTCCTTGAGCTCTTCGCGCATGCAGTACCAGATGCCCTTGAGGTTGACGGCAATCGTCTTGTCAAAGTCCTCTTCGCTTTGTTCGCCCGCGGGAATCTGAGGGGTCTGGATGCCGGCGTTGTTAAAGCCGATGTCCACCGGCCCGAAAAGCCGGCGGGTTTCGGCAAAGAGCTGCGCGACGCTCTCGCGGCTCGAGACGTCGCACGCAAAGGCTGCCGCGCGCGCTCCGTAAAGGGCCTTGAGCTTTTGGCATTCGCTTTCAAGAAGCGAAGCCTGGTTGTCGGCCATCATGACGTTTGCACCAGCCTCGAGAAAGGCCTTGGCTCCGGCTAGCCCGATGCCGCCTGCGGCACCAGTGACGACGGCGGTTTTTCCTGAAAAATCAAACGTTGCGCTCATAAATTTTCTCCTTGACGCTGATGCGGCGTACAAAATCAAACACGTGGGGCAGACCGAGCGCCTCAAAAAGGAAGGCCGACGGAAGCGGCGGCAACTTCAAGCCTGTACTTGCGGCCTCTGAGAGAAAAACCCCGGGGGAATCGGACGTTTTGAAGAGGCCGGGCGCCGGGCGGCTTTCTTATGCTTTGCTGCAGCGGTGCGCCGGGGAGGCGGTCCTCAAGGGGGTGCTTGATGTCTGCGTGAGGAAATGATCTCAGCTTGCCCAAGGCATGTCAAAGAGTTATTTTTAATGATTTAACATGCAGGATTTGCATTTAAAAGACCGCATTCAGTTCAAGTCAGGATCCGGCAAATGCGGCCGTTCCCGGCAGGGCTTTTTCAAGAGGAGAAAGAGCTTTTAAGGGAAGGGGGCGTCGCCGGCCGCGCGCAGCGCAAGGCGCTCCCAGAAGTTTTCCGGCGCCCGGGCCAGTTTTCTGCCGCGGCGGCGGATGAGCACGTGGCGGGCCAGGCGCTGCGGCGCAATGGGCACGAAGCGCACGCCCTCGGTGGGGCGCGCCGTGTAGGAGCCCTCAACGCACAAAAGGGCGCCGAGCCCCTCGCGCACAAAGCAAATCGAGAGCGTCGGCAGGTTGTGGCGCATGACGACCTTGAGTTTTTCAACGGGAACGCCAAGCCACTGCGCCACCACGTCCTGCACGATGCCGCGCCGCGGCAGGATGAGGGGCAGGGCCGCCGTCTGCTCGCAGGAGATCGATTCAAGTGCGGCTTGCGGAGAGTCGGCCTTGACGACCACGCCCCAGCGGTCGGCCACGGGAAGCGCAATGCTTTCGTACTTTGCCGTTTCAATGGGCTCGAGCACGACGCCCATGTCGATGCGGTCGGCGTCAAGCGCAAGGCGAATGTCGTCGCCGTCGGCCGAGTAAAGCTCAAACTGAACGTGCGGCAGGCGGCTTCGGGCGTCTCGAAGGGCTTCGAGCACGAAGCCGATGGCAGAGGACTCCACGCAGCCAAGCCGCACGCTGCCCGCGAGGTTTTCTCCCGCGGCCGAAATGTCGGCCATCGTGCGCTCGACGATTTCGATGATCTCGCCTGCGCGCGCCTGCATCAGGACGCCCGCGTCGGTCAATTCGAGAGTGCGCCGGGAGCTGCGCATAAAGAGCGCGGCGCCGACTTCAGCCTCAAGATCCTGAATCTTGCGGCTTAAGGCGGGCTGTGAGAGGTGAATCATCTCCGCAGCCTTTGTGATGCTGCCGCAGCGGCAGACGGCAAGAAAGGCCTTCAGTGTCCGAACGTTCATGCTGAGATCAAGGAGTACGAAAGAAGTTTGATCAGACGACTTCTTTTTATATCACGGTCGGCCCGGGCGGGGCTCCATGCTTTAGAGGCATGTTAAGCCTGCACTCAAAGGTATTTGTTGTTTGTCAACTTCCTTCGTAGACTCTTTCTCAAAGGGTGCGCGGCAACCGGCCTTGAAGCGGGGCGACAATCGAGGCGCTTTCCTCAAGAGCTCGTTGTGCAGTTCTGCCTGTTGCCGGCGCGCACGGATTTCACGACACAACTCTGGGAAACCAACGCATGAACAAGACCATTGCAGCTGCCGCGGCTGGCGCCGTGCTGGGGCTTTCCGGCGCCGCGGCGCAAGCCTATGACGTCGTCAAGGCCTCCATCCCCGACGAATCTCCCGTCGTCGTCCAAAAGCTCGAGCTCACCGACGAGTGGGACAAGGTTTTTGCCAAAAGTGAGAAGGTGCGCCACAGCAAGGTGACCTTTGCCAACCGCTACGGCGTGACGCTTGCGGCCGATCTCTATGTGCCCGCAAATGCAAAGGGGAAGCTTCCAGCCATTGCCGTTTCCGGTCCCTTCGGCGCGGTCAAGGAGCAGGCTTCGGGCCTTTACGCGCAGACGCTTGCCGAGCGCGGGTTTCTTGCCATCGCCTTTGACCCGTCCTTTACGGGCGAAAGCGGAGGATCTCCGCGAGGCGTCGCCTCGCCCGACATCAACACCGAGGACTTTTCGGCCGCCGTCGACTACCTCTCCAACCGAGAGGACGTTGACGCGGACAAAATCGGCATTCTCGGCATCTGCGGCTGGGGCGGCATGGCGATCAACGCCGCGGCCAACGACACCCGCATCAAGGCGACCGTGGCCTCGACCATGTACGACATGAGCCGCGTCACCTCGCGCGGATATTTCGACGCCATGACGCCCGAGGAGCGCTACAAGCTGCGGGAAGCCTTGAGCGCACAGCGCACCGAGGACTACAACCGCGGCTCCTATCGGCAGGCGGGCGGCGTGCCCGATGAGCTCCCGGCCGGCGCACCGCAGTTTCTGCGCGACTATTTCGACTACTACAAGACCACGCGCGGCTACCACAAGCGCTCGCTCAACTCCAACCAGGGCTGGAACACCACATCCGCTCTCTCGTTCATGAACATGCCGCTTTTGTCCTACGCGGGCGAAATCCGCAGCGCCGTGTTCGTGATACACGGTGAGAAGGCGCACTCGCGCTACTTTGGCGAAGACGCCTTCAAGATGCTCAAGGGCGACAACAAAAAGCGCCTCATTGTTCCCGGCGCAAGCCACACCGACCTCTACGATCAGATGGACGTCATTCCTTTTGATCAGATCGAAGAGTTTTACCGCACCTATCTGAAATAGGCGAGGCAAGCCGCGCCCGTCTCAATCCGGGCCACCCCGAGCGACAGGCGCCGCTGCCTGTCGCCGGGAGACCGCTTGTGGAGAACGTCCCTTAAAGGCGGCCTGACAGGCGGCGTCGCTGCGGCAAGCCGGCTTGCCTTGGCCCGCGGGGCTTGAGCGGTGAATCTCAAGTCACGGGACTATTTCTGCGCGGCTGATGCCGCGAGGCGCTTGTTGTACTCGACGTGATCGAAAGAGACGATCGACGCGTCGGGCAGGTTGTGCAGGCCGAAGTGCTTCTTGATTTGCCCCATCGTGCTGAAATACTTTAGCGGCGAGAGTCCGGCTGCCTGCATGATCAAATCTACGTCGCCTGCGGCGGACGTGCGCTCTTTCTCAAGCTTCGAGCAGCCGGCGTTGTTGTCTGCTGCTTCGTTTTCACCGCCGTGCATTTTTTCTGGTGCTCCCTTTTTGTCCGGCGTGTGAAATATTTCGGCCATTCCCGCATTGAAGAACCCTTGTATGCCTTCTTCCGAGGGCAGGGGAAGCAACAGTGCGTTTTTGAGAGCCGTGAAAATTCTCCGCAAAGACATTTGAACGCCGATGGACGACAATTTCTCCTGCAGGGATCTGAGCATCATAAGGGAAATAACGCACAAAGAGCAGTGTGCTGTCATTTCAGACCGCAAAGGCATATAGCCTGGGCAAATTGAAAAATTTCTGCTCATGACTTGAAAACGCTCTTTCATATTGACGAGCTTGCGGCAAGTCGACAGCACTTGGGTTGGCTGAAGTTTTTCGGGGGACTCCTCATCGCCTTCCGAACACGGAGGCAAATACACAATGGCGCTGTAACCGGCAGTTTCTTTGTGTTCGGCGATGGCGTCCTCCATTTTATGTTCGGGATCGAAGATAAAAATTATTTGACCTTTGACGAGAACCGGATGGCTTTTCTTGCTTCCCTCTTTTGTCAACCCGGCATTTGAATCTTCAATTCGAATTTCTTTGACAAATTCGCATGCTTTAAAGCGGGCAGACTCTTTCCCAAGGCTCACGTCGAGCGCAATGACTTCTCCGGCCGCGTCGATGCGGTAGTTGCGGTAGCCTTCGAGGCTGAGCATTTCGGATCTCATCTCAGGCTCGAGCCTGCTGACTTCCTGAGCGAAGACGAATCCCTGTCTGTGTTTTTGCAGCGCATCAAGCGGTGCGGTGAAATCGCGCCCGCCACCGGCAACGAAACAGACGCTGCTTGCGTTGTACTTTTCCTTGAGGCTAGTGATGACCGGCTCAATCGCATCCATTTCCGACCGGCCTCCGGGGAAGACTTTGCAGTCGATGGGAAATCCCGTTTGATCAATGGCCAATGCCGCCGTCATTTCAGGACAAGGGTTCGTGCAATAAATAAAGGCGAGCTCGACTTTCGTATTGCTCTTCTTTTGATGCTGCCTGACGGCATGCTTGATAAGCTCTTCACGATGATCGCAAACAAAATTCAAGGCGCGATGGAAATTGTCCTGCGTCATGCCGTTCCACGGACAGTATAAAAAATTGCTCTTTTGCGCGTACGCGCTGCGAAACGACTGCGGGTCGATAAGATTCAAGGCGCAAATATAAAAGAGCAGGTCATTGAGGCGCCATGTTGAGATGTCTGTTTTGTTCTTTTGCAAATAGTCAATTTTGTAGGTCAGCCCCAATTCGTCCTGCCAAATGTTCTTCACCAGAAGATGCCCGTAGCGAAGCAATAATGCGCGATTGAAGCGGCTGTCTTGCGGTTTGCTTTTTTCGGCCGCCTTTTTCTGAATTTCAGCCTCGTACGCATGGAGAACGGCCGTGAGAAAGTCCTGCCGCTCCTTTGCCTTGTCCGCTCTCGTTCGCGGCGCTGCCGGGGTCTCCGGGTCCGGCGCCTGCAACTGCTGCCTGCGGTACAGCTCCTCGGCCTTGGCGGCAAGAAGCTGCCTCTGCTCGGGATCGTTGTAAATCGCTGCGACTGCCTTTGGCAGAGCGTCAAAGCGTCCCAGGTTTTTGACGACTTTCTTGATCGTGGTGCGGCGCTCGGAGCAATACGCGGACTCGATCAGGTAGAGGTAGCGGACTTTGTTGTTGGGGCGGGAAATGAGGTGCATGGCGGGTTCCTCAGGGAGGTGCTTGGAGCTGATTATAGCCAAATAAACCCCTGAATACCCGTAAATCAATAAAAACTGACCGGGTGCTGAAATTTCGGCCCGGACCAAGGGCCAGGCCATTACAAGGGACAACGGCCCTCAAAGCGTGCCCAATGTGCAAAGAGTTCCGCCGCGCCCGCAGAGCGGCGGCTGCAAACCGGCGGCTGCAAACCGGCGTCCCGCCGCCCGTCTTAATCGGCGCCCACCCAGCGATAGGCGCCGTGGCCCGTCGCCGGGAGCCACTTTTGGAGGATGTCCTCAAAGGCGATCGTGTAGGAGACGTCGTTGCGGCACGGGTGACAGTCGACCAGCCGAACGCCTTCAAGCGAGCGGTCAACGAGCACCTCGACTTCGCCTGCGGCGTCAAAGAGCAGTCCCAGACACGTGACGGCGCCCGGGTAGGTGCAAAGAAGCCTTTGAAGGTCATCGGGGCTGCCAAACTGCAGGTGCTTGAGTCCGAGCTCCTTTTCCAGCGCTTTAAAGGAGAGGCGCTTGTCGCCAGGCTGCATCAAGAGGTACAAGCGCTTTTCCTTTTTGGCCTGCAGAAAGAGATTTTTCATGCACAGCCCGCCGGTGCGCCGGGAAATCTCGATTCCCTCGGCCGCGGTCATGATGCTTTGATGCGCATGACGCTCAAAGGCGATGCCAAGTTCTTGGAGCTTTGCACGGATTTTGCTTTCGACGCCGTCGATCGCTTGCGGCGCCTCCTTGATCGAGGCTGAAGACTGTTCTGTGCTCATGGGTTGAAGACGAGGGGTACTTTGAATCAACAAGCCGAAGCCGGCTTGCAGCGAGTCTAGCCGGGCGCCCGGGCGGCAGGCAAGCATCAAAAATCAAGCAGAATCGCCCTGCAAGGGCGGGCCTTTCAAGTGCGGTCGCGTGCGCGATGTGTGAAAATGAGGGCGCTTTGAAAAGCGGGCAAGTCATTGCGCGGCGGCAGCTGCGCGCATGAACGGAGTCGGGTGCACCGCAAAGAGCACGGGCGCAAAATGGTTTCCTATATCCGAACTCTCTATTGAATCTGCTCTAATAAAGCCCGTTTTCATACAAAATTCGTTTAATTTGATTGAATAATCTTATGACGTTTACGAAGGACACAATGCCCGCGGCAGGCACGAAGGACAAGAAGGCGATCGTTTTGTTTAGCGGCGGGCAGGATTCGACGACGTGTCTGGCCTGGGCTCTTTCGCGCTATGCCGAGGTGGAGACCGTGGGCTTTGACTACGGGCAGCGCCACAGCGTTGAGCTTGCGTGCCGCTCGAAGGTACTCGAAGAAATCCGCACGATCAAGGAAGAATTTGCCGTGAGGCTGGGGCCGGACCACATGCTCGACATGCGCGCTCTCGGCCAGATCAGCGACTGTGCTCTCACAAGCAGCAAGGCCATTGCCTTTGAAAAAAGCGGGCTGCCCAACACGTTCGTGCCGGCGCGCAACCTTCTGTTTTTTTCCTACGCGGCGGCCGTTGCCTACCGAAGGGGAGCCACGGTGCTTGTGGGCGGCATGTGCGAGACGGACTATTCGGGCTATCCGGACTGCCGCGACAACACGCTCAAGGCCCTTCAGGTGGCCTTGTCGCTTGGCTTGGACGAGCCGCTTGTGATTGAAACGCCTCTCATGTGGCTTGACAAGTCTGAGACGTGGGAGCTTGCCCTGGAGCTCGGAGGCGACGCGCTCGTCGAAGTCGTGCGCACCCAGACGCACACCTGCTACATGGGAGAGCACGACGTGCTGCACGACTGGGGGTACGGGTGCGGAGAGTGCCCGGCCTGCCGGCTGCGCGCGCACGGCTGGGAGGTGTTTGAAAAAAGACGAAAAGAGAACGCTTAAAGCCTAAGCGCAGTCCAAAAGGGGGAAGAGCGCAGCCTCACCGGCGGCTTTTTGCCGGGTGCTTGAGCTGCGCGGTGAGGGCGTCGAAATCCTCTCGAAGCTTCTTGTCGTAGAACGCCTCGAGCTTGGGCGGCTCGAACTCAAAGATGCTCTGCAGATCCTTTTGTCCCGCGCGGATCACGTTGACCAGGTCGCCTCCGACCTTGACGGTGCGGAAGGTGTTGCGCGCAAGCTCGTAGTTGATTTTCATCTCCGACGAGAGCCGCTCGAGATCCTCCAGGCGCCTTTTAAGGTGCTTTTCGTAGAGATCGGCGAGATCGATCGTGCGCGAATTCAAGTCAAGGTTGTTCATCGCCACGTCGGAGTGCTTTCCGAGGCTCTGCCTCAAGCTGTCGGCCTTGAGCATCTCGCGCGTGGCTTCGGCGATGATGTCTTCAAGCCGCTTGATGTAGACCGTCTCGATCGTCTTTGCCGCGCGCTCGATGGCCGCGATGTAGACGCGGTAGCTCATCATCACGTAGCCCGTGTAGGCGCGCACCTGCTCGCTCGTGGCGTCGGGCCCCTTGAGCTCCGCACTGAGGTTTTGCTCAATGGCGCGGATGTTTTCCGCCACGGCCATGACCTGCGCGAGGTCGCTGCCTTCGGCCGAATAGAGAAGGCCGTCCAACTGCTCGGGCCGCATCGAGAGGCCTCGGGCGGCCATTTTTTCAAGTGTCTCGCTCTTGAGCCGCTCAATGCGCGCCTGGTCGGTTTCAATGGCCTTGCGCTCGCGCGCAATGCGTCGGTTGAGGCTCGCGCGCGTAGCCTTGAGCGGAACAAGAGACGTCGCGGGCGCCGCAATGGAGGCAAGCTTCCAGGCGTTGATCTGCTCGCGCCTTGCATTGATGCCGTCTTCAATGCGCTGCACCTGATCGATCAAGGCAAGGATGTCCGAGTGCAGAAATTCCTTCAGGCACCCGTCGACAATGCGCGTAATTTCCGGATCCCGGAACGTGATCGCCTCAAGCAGCGTCTTTTCCACCTCAAGCCCTTCATCGTCGTGGCGATCGATGTAGCTCACGCCTTCCTGCAGCCGCGGGGAGACGCGCTTCCAGAAAGCCGCGAAGGTCTTTGCGGAAAGCGTGTGGGAGGCCGTGAGGACCACGGCTTCCATGAGAGCTTTGGCAACGAACGATTTCATAGCCTGAAAATGTTGTGATTCTTATCGATGGGGCGCGCCCGGCACAAGGTGCCCGGAGCACCTAATCCTAACGCAATTGACCTGCAGGCGCCGGCATTGGGCTTATCGGGCGGGCCCGAGGCTCTTTTCAAGGGCCTTGAGCTCCTCGTCGTTTTCAACGAGCGAAATGGTCATTTCACAATGCCGGCAGTCAAAGCGCGCAATGAGGCGCCTGCCCTTGTCGTTGACCAAAATGAGGGGCAGGGGCTTTAATTTTCCGCCGTTGGCGCGCTTGAAGGCTTCCTTTTTGGCGGGATCGCCCTTGACGCGCTTGGGACACAGGTCAAGCGTGTGCCGCACGCAGTGCCGGCAGCGCATGAGCTCGGCGGTAAAAAGGTCGGCCTTGCGCCCGTCGACTTCAAAGGCAAGAAGCGGCCCCGCAGCGCCAAGCTCGGAGAGAAGCTCGCGCGTGAAGTGATTGGCCGCGTTTGCGCCGAACCCCGAGAGATCGCACAAGGGGGCAAGCCTGCGCGCGCGCTCAAAGTCGGGGACGGCGACGGTGCCCGCGGGCTGGCTCTTGATAATGGCGGCCTCGAGCTTTTCGAGCACGGCGCGGCGCAGATTGTTCATCACCGAAACCGGCACGAAGGGAACGGCGTCGGCGTTGCCGTCAGTGCCTTCGAGGGCAAGCGAGGCAAAGGAAAAGCCCGTCTCGCCCGTTTTCTTCAAAGCCCCTTTAATGGACGCAAGCCCCCGGGCGGGGTCTTTGGCGAGGGAAACTTCAAACGGGGCGCTCTCTTGGACCAAAAC
This sequence comes from Sutterella sp., assembly GCA_019418605.1. Taxonomy (GTDB): domain Bacteria; phylum Pseudomonadota; class Gammaproteobacteria; order Burkholderiales; family Burkholderiaceae_F; genus Duodenibacillus. Next base: position 24,155 of record DYBN01000009.1, read on the forward strand.
GCCTCCTGCGCGGGCTTTGAGCGTCACGGCCGACGCATCAGCCGCAAGGACAAAGTCAACGGGAATGCGCCGCTCGGCGCTTTTTCCCTCAAGCGCTCTTTCGAAAGCGCGGTCCTTGTTGCGGCCGATGACGGTGCCGGGCCTTAAGTCCGGGTGGTGCCTGAGGCCGTCGCGGACGTGAACGCGCACGAGGTTGGCGCCAAGAGGCTCGGCGCGGTTGACGTTAAGGCCGCATAGCGTGCGGCGATGATCAAAATAGATGAGGCCGTCGCCGTTTGAGAGCGTCGCCTGCGTCTCGATGTCCACGGACTGCGGCGCGCTTGTCTTGACCGTCTTTACCGTGCCGATGCGCTCGCCCGTGCTCTTTGGCGTATCGAGCGATGCGATCATGAGCTGGCGGCCGTTCACAAAGTAGTCGGTTGCGCCCCTCTGAAAGCTCTTGCGGGGGTCCGGCGTAAAGAAAAATGTGGTGCGCCCAAGCGACTGCTGCTGACAGCCCCCTGCAAGCTCTTCAATGACGTCGTCAAGCTTTTGCCGATAAAAGGCCGTGATGTTCTTGACGTAGGCGGCGTCCTTGAGGCGCCCCTCGATTTTGAAGCTTGAGACGCCCGCTTTGACAAGCGCCTTGAGATTGGCGCTCTGATTGTTGTCCTTGAGGCTTAAGACGTGCCTGCCGCGGGCAAGCTCGCGCCCTTGCAAATCAAAGACGTCGTAGGGCAGGCGGCAGGGCTGGGCGCAGGCGCCGCGGTTGGCCGAGCGAGAAGTCTGCGCGCACGACAGATAGCAGCGCCCCGAGTAGCTCACGCACAGCGCTCCGTGCACGAAAAATTCGATCCTTGCGCGCGGCATCGCCAGGCGGCAGGCGGCGATCTCTGCGAGCGTGAGCTCGCGGGCAAGGACGACCTGCGAAAACCCCAGCGCATCCATGAGGGCCGCTTTTTCGGGCGTGCGGATGTCGCACTGGGTGGAGGCGTGAATTTCAATCGGAGGCAGCCCCGCCTTGAGCAAGCCCAGATCCTGCACGATGAGCGCGTCAACGCCGGCGTTCCAAGCCTGGCGCGCAACTTCAAGCGCCTGATCGACTTCGTCGTCAAAGCAGATTGTGTTTAACGCAACAAAGACGCGGGCGTGCACGCGGTGCGCGGCGCGCACGAGCTTTTCGATGTCGGACATGGAGTTGCCCGCCGCGGCGCGCGCCCCGAACGCGGGCCCGCCGATATAGACCGCATCGGCGCCGTGGCCGATGGCGGCAAGCCCCACCTCAAGGTCCCGCGCGGGTGCCAAAAGCTCCAGTTTCTCGAAGGCTTCGCTCATGAGAAAAGCTCGGACGCGTCACATGCGCAAACGAAGTGCTCTTCGGGGGCCCGGCTACTTGGCGCGCGGTGCGGCGCGGCCGCCTGCCGCAGGCACCGTCTTGGCGTAGGGCGTGACGGGGGCTGCGCACTTGTCGACCTTGAGGTACTCCGCGAGCTCTTCGTCGCCCGCATTGCGTGCTGCGTCGGCAGGCGACTGGTTCTTGTCGTTGCAAAGGTCTCGCCAGGCGCCGGCTTTCAAAAGCGTCATCACCACCTGCCGCGAAGGCTTGCGGGCGGCCATGTAAAGGGGCGTGACGCCCGCGGCCGTCTGCACGTTGACGCGCGCGCCCTTCTCAAGCAGGAGCTTGACGATTTCATCGTGCCCCTGGGTTGCTGCGTAGTGCAGGGGCGTCCAGCCGCCCACGCGGTTGACGCTTGCGCCTTTGGCAAGCAGCGTCTGCACAAGCTCCATGTCGCCCTTAAAGGAGGCGAGCATCAGCGCGGTCTCTCCGAATTCGCTTGCCGTGTCGACCTCAAGGCCCGGCGCGTTGAGCAAAACCTCGACAACCTCGTCGTTTTCAAGCCGGATGGCGCGCACAAGGGCCGGGTCGCCGCCCTTGACGATCGTATTGGGGCTCATGCCCTGCGCAAGCATGTACTGCACGACGTCGTCGCGGTCATGGTCCACGGCGTTTGCAAAGTTGCTCCAGTTCTCCTCGGGGCCCGCCATCGACACGGCGCCAGCCTCGGTGGCCCCCGTATCGGGCGTGCTCGAGCAGCCGGCGGCCATCAGGGCCGCAGCCGCGGCAGCCGCCAAAAAAGTGCACTTCGTCCAATGCAGCATGTCTTGATTCTCCCCGTTGTTCATGCAACGTCACGTTGGATTTTGAAAAATTTCTGCGCCGTCTGCGTCGTTGTCCGTGCAACCTCGGCCGGATCGATGTCTTTGAGAGCGGCAATCGTGCGCGCAACGGCTCCGACAAGCGCGGGCTCGCAGCGCCGCCCGCGCCAGGGAACGGGCGCCATGTAGGGGCAGTCCGTTTCAATCATCAGGCCCTCAAGGGGCAGCGCGCGCGCAACTTCCCGCAGATTTTCCGCATTTTTAAAGGTGAGCACGCCGGTAAAGGAAACAAGGCCCCCGGCGTCAAGCGCTCTTTGCGCCGTGGCGAGATCGGCGCCGAAGCAGTGCAGCACGAAGCCGCACTCGCGCGCGCCTTGGGCAACAAGAATGTCAAGGGCATCGGCCTCGGCCTCGCGGGCGTGCACGATAAGGGGCTTGCCGAGCTCTCTGGCTGCCGTGATGTGCCGGCAAAAGCGCTCCTTTTGCCAAGTCAGGTCCCCCTTGCACCAGTAGTAGTCAAGGCCCGTTTCACCCACGGCGGCAATGCGCGGGTCGCTGCAGATGCGAAGAATTTCGTTGACATCGGGCTCGGGCCTGTCTTCGTACTCCGGGTGCAGGGCCCAGGCGCCAAAGAGCATGTCGGGAGCAAGCGCAAGCGTCTCAAAAAGAGGGTGCTCTTCACCCCTGTCGCAGGCAACGACCACGGCGCCCGTGAGCCCCGCGGCCTGCATGCGGGCGACGACCTCGGCCCTGTCGCCCGCAAATTCGGGCGCGTGAATGTGCGAGTGCGAGTCAAAAAGGGGGCCGAAGGCAGCCGGGGGCTGCGTCACGATCCTTTGAGCTGACGACTGCGCCATTTACGCTCCGTGCCCGGTGTAGAGCGCATCGATTTCCGCGGCAAAGCGCTCGGCGATCTGGCGGCGCCGCAGCTTCATCGTGGTGGTCAGAAGGCCGTTTTCCACGGTCCAGGCCTCGGGCAGGATGCAGACGTTGCGCGGCTGCCCGTAGCGCGGAAAGTCCTTGGTGGCCGCGCGCACGCGCTTTAAGACGGCGCTGCGGATGTCGCGGCACCCCATCGTGGAGGGATCGTTGGGGTCGAGCTGCATGTCTTTGCAAAGCGCCGTCCACCGCTCGTGATTGACGACCACAAGCGCGGCGATGTAGGGGCGGTTTTCGCCCACCACCATCACCTGATCAAAGAGGTGGTCTTCCTGAATGGCAAATTCCAAGTCGACGGGACTTACCTTTTCGCCCACGCTCGTGACGATGATTTCCTTCAAGCGCCCCTTGATGCGAATGCGCCCGCCGTCGCTCATGTCGGCCTGATCGCCCGTCTTGAGCCACCCGTCTTCGGTGAAGGTGCGGCGGGTGTCTTCTTCGCGCCCCCAGTAGCCCTTCATCACCTGGGGACCGCGCACCTGCAGCTCGTCGTTTTCGCCGATGCGGGCTTCAACGCCCTTCAAGGGCCTGCCGACGGTGAGGGGGTGGTTGCCTTTTTCCTCGCAAAGCGAGATGACGGGACTGCTCTCGGTCAAGCCGTAGCCCTGGCGAATCGGCACGCCCATGGCGCAAAAGAACTTGGCAACCGAATAGTTGAGTGCCGCACCCCCGGCAAAGACGATGCGGATGCGCCCGCCAAAGAGGTTGCGGATGTGGTTGCCGATCTTGCGCTGCAGGTAGTTCGCGACGAAAACGTCGAGAAACTCCCGCGCGGCGTGCTCCACGGGCAGACCGTTGGCGCGGCAAAAGCGCCTCCAGCCCACTTCGAGCGCCCAGTCAAAGAAGACGCCTTTTTTCCTGGGCATCTTGCGGCGCACGCTCATCACCTGGTTGTGGATGCGCTCAAGTACGCGCGGCACCGAGCACAAAATGGTGGGCTTGACGTCGCTTAAATCGTCGAGAATGTGCGAGACGTTGCGGCAGAAGGCAAGCGAGGCGCCGGTGGCGACGGCAAGGTAGTAGCTTGCCGAGCGCTCAAAGGTGTGCGACAGCGGCAAGAAAGAGAGGTACCGGTCGTTTTCCGTGACGTTCATGTAGCCGTTGATTTGGCGCACGTTGCTCACGACGTTTTTGTGCGTGAGCATCACGCCCTTGGGGCGGCCGGTCGTGCCCGAGGTGTAGACGAGGGCCGCAAGGTCCTCTTCGCCGGGGCCTTCGGGCAGTTCTTCGACGTCGTTGCCCGTGGCAAGCCACTCTTCGAGCCCGCAGTAGGAAATGTTTCCCTCGCTCGTGCCCGAGTCCGTCTCGCCCGTGAGCACCACCTGCCTGAGGCTTGTCAAGGGCGTGCCGCTTGTCACAAGAGAATTCCAGCGGGCGTAGTTGACGGTGACGAGAAACTTCGCGCCCGAGTTGTTGAGAATAAAGCAGGAGCTGCCCGCCGTGTCGATGGCGTGCAGGGGAACGGGAACGAGCGCGTTGGCGAGCGCCGCCTGATCAAAGGTGAGGGCGTCGATGCCGTTGGGAAGGAGCATCGCGACCCGATCGCCCTTTTTGAGCCCCATTTTGACGAAGGCGCGCCGCCAGCGCAGCACGCGCTCGGAAAAGTCGCGCCAGGTCAGAGCAATCCAGCTGTTGGTGCAGTAGTCATACCACCGATACGCTTCATGATCCGGGTACAGACGAGCCGTGCGTTCAAGCATTTCGGGAAGAACGCGGTATTCATCGATATAGCGCGGCAAAGTCGCTCTCTCCTATGCGTGGAAAAGATTGCTGTCGGGTTTCAAGGCGCACCATTTTATCAGTGCGTGCCTTGGGGGGCGCCGCTTGTCTTCGCGCGGGGCAGCCTCGTTTTCCCGCGCAAAGAAAGGGCTTTTTGATTTTGCGGTTCCTACCAGAGGACGCCGCGGCGCAGGTGAATGCGCGGGCAGGCGTTCTCGTCGAGATCAATCCAGCCGCGGTGCGGATTTTTCCCGTGCAAATCCCAGTCGGGCAGCACGAAGCGCTCGAAGTCGGCCGTTTTGCTGCGGCCCGCCTTGTGCGTGTGCCCGTGAATGACAAGGCTGCAGTCGTGGCGCCTGCAGTCCTGGGCGACCGCCGCGTCGACCACGTCCATCATTTCGGCCGACTTCACGGTCTTAGTTTTGAGCGACTGCGCGCGGGCCTCCTTGGCAAAGGCGATGCGCTCATCAACACTCATCTCAAGGCCCCTTACCTGAAAGGCGGGGCTTCGCACTTCGCGCCGGAAGGCCTGATAGTCAGCATCGAGCGTGCACCACTCGTCGCCGTGCGAGAGAAGAATGCGCCTGCCGCCCACGGTGATCACGACCTGCGTTTTAATGAGCTGCGCTGCGCAGTGCCTGGCAAAATCCTCGCCCATCATGAAGTCGCGGTTGCCCTGCATCAAAAAGATGCGGCGCCCTCCCGCGGCGTAGTTTCTGAGCACGCGCGCAATGGGCTCGGCGGGCGAGCAGGCGTCGTCGCCGATCCAGTACTCAAAAAAGTCTCCGAGAATGAAAAGCTCCCGGTAGCGCTTGGCGCGCGTCTGCATGAACCACCAAAAGGACAGCAGCGTGCGCTTGCTTTTGCCCGAGAGGTGCAAGTCGGCAATGAAGACGGGCCGGCGGACATCCTCGACGCAGTCGGTGCCGCTGATGGCGGGAGCTTTGAGCGGGCGCGCCAGCGTGAGTCCAGTAAGAGGCATTGCGTGTCGAAGGGCGGGTGAGACCAAAAAAGGACTTGGGTGAAGGAAAAAACCCTTGAAACCCGAGTCCGCGGCATGCGGATCCCGCAGGCGGACAACCAGGATCTGCGCAGGGTTAAAAAAACGGCCGCAAGGCCGGCGCATCGCCCTCATAAAAGGGACTTGCCGGCATCACGGCCTTCGTAGTCTAGCAGTGCCGGCGCCGCCCAAACGGGAGCTGCAGGCCGGCAGAGGGACTAAATTTCCTCGACCTTTTCGATCACGACGTCGTCAACGGGAACGTCGCCGTAGAAGTTGCGCGTCGAAGTGCGCACGCGGGCGATGGCGTCGACCACGTCGGTGCCGGAGACAACCTTGCCGAAGACGGCGTAGCCCCAGCCGCGCGCGGTGGGAGCGGTGTGGTTGAGAAAATCGTTGTCAACGACGTTGATGAAGAACTGGCTGGTGGCCGAGTGCGGCTCGTTGGTGCGGGCCATGGCGATCGTGTACTTGTCGTTCTTCAAGCCGTTGGAGGCTTCGTTTTCAATCGGATCGTGCGTGGGCTTTTGCACCAGGCCGGGCTCAAAGCCGCCGCCCTGGATCATGAAGCCCGCGATCACGCGGTGGAAAATCGTGCCGTTGTAGAAACCTTCGCGCACGTAGGCCAGAAAGTTTTCACAAGTCTTCGGGGCCGCCGTCTCGTTCAACTCCACGTCGAAGACGCCCATATTTGTCGTAAAGCGAATCATCAGTCTAGTTTCCGTTTCCGTCGAAATGGACCATGCAGCATGGATCTTTTGTTGCACGTGCACTTGCGTCTTTGAAGCCGCAAACGACGTAGTTTACCCCCGCGTTTTCCCTTGGGATATTCACGCCGTTGCTATGGTCTAGAAGAGTTGCTCCAAATCCTTAAGTGTTAACGCGTAATTTTCACGGAAGTGATTGTAACCGCTTTTTCAGGCACGTCGCCCATGCCGCGGCGAACGGTGGTCTTGACGCGGGCGATCTTGTCGACCACGTCCATGCCCTTGGTGACGCGGGCAAAGACCGTGTAGCCCCAGCCGTCGCGGGCGCGGCTTGCGTCAAGGAAGTCGTTGTCGACGACGTTGATGAAAAATTGGCTCGTGGCCGAATGCGGGTCGCTTGTGCGGGCAAAGGCGACGGTGCCGCGCTTGTTGGAGATGCCGCCGCGGGCTTCGTTGATGACGGGCTCGTGCGTGGGCTTTTGCTTGAGATCGGCCGTAAAGCCGCCGCCCTGAATCATGAAGCCGTCGATGACGCGGTGAAAGATCGTGCCGTCGTAGTGCCCCTCGTCGGCGTAGCGCACGAAGTTTTCGACGGCAAGCGGTGCGCGCTTGGCCTCAAAGCGAATTTCGATCGTGCCCATGCTCGTTTCGATGACGGCGCCCGTGGCAGGCCCCTGTTGGGCGAAGGCCCCGCTCGAGAAAGGCGCCAGGGCAAGAGCAAAAAGAGCAAGACGCATGCGGTTGGCTAGACGAATCATGGTGACGTGTCCTCAATAAAAAATCAATGAAAACGGTCGGCGCAGGAAGTGGAAAAAGGGGGAAGACCTGGCTTTTGAGCTACTTCAAAAGCGCGTCGATCGCCTTTAACTTGGCTTGGGCGGCCTTGTCGCCGGGGTTGTTTGAGAGAGCCGAGGCGAAGGCGTTTCGAGCTTTTGCCAGATGAATCTGTCCGAGATTGGCGTAGGCCAGGGCAAAGGACGGGCGCAGGGCAAGCGAGCGCTCGACGAGCTCCTGGGCGCGGTCAAGATTGCCCGTCTTGGCGTAGATCGAGGCGAGATTGTTGTAGGGCTCGGGCACCTCCGGGTAGCGCGTGATGAAGTCTTCGTAGAGTTCGGCCGCGCGCTGCGTCTCGCCCATGCGCTCGTAGGCCACGCAGCGCTGAAAGCGCAGCTGCACCGAAAGGGGGTTCTTGGAGAGCGCCTCGTCGATAATCTCGAGCGCCTCGCGGGTTTGACCGCGGTGAATGAGTTTGTCGACAAGCGCGGGGTACTGATCGGCCGCAACGGCTTCCGACGGATTGTCCGGGTCGACGATGACGGCGTGCGCGGCGGGAGCGAAGAGCAGCGAGGCTGCAAGAAGGCCCGAAACGACGAAAGTTGAAAGGGCGGGAAGGGGGGCGCGCGCAATGGTGCCGAAAGTGCTTTTCATGGCGGTTTGGTCGGTGTTGGATGGGCAAGTGCGAAGGCGCGGGCGTTTGACTGCAGCGGGCGGCAAGGCGAACAAGGCGCAGGCCTAGGGCGGCCGTGCGCGAAAACCATCGCTGTCGGCAAGCGCGCCTTTGATAAACTTCGCTGATTGTATAGCATCGATTCGCGCGGCCCGAGGCGGCCGGCGGCGCGCAAAAATGCATCAGTTCGTCACGCGGGCGGCAAGGCTTTAGCCCGGCGTGCGGGCGCGCCGCGCGCGTTTTGCGCTCGTCGATGCGCACGTGCACACTGTTACAGTTTTCCACTTTTTTGTCATGGCGCTTCAAATCTATTCGACGCTCACCAAGGACGTGAGGCCCTTTGTTTCGATTCATCCGGGCAGGGTCGGCATGTACGTCTGCGGCGTCACCGTCTACGACTACACCCACATCGGGCACGGACGTACGTTCGTGGCCTTTGACGTGATCCGCCGCTGGCTCGAGGCCTCGGGCTACGAGGTGACCTTTGTGCGCAACGTCACCGACGTCGACGACAAGATCATCCGCCGTGCGGCGGAAAAAGGCATTTCAACGCTGGAGCTCACGGAGTTCTTCACCCGCGCGATGCAGGAAGACATGCTCGCGCTCGGGTGTCTTGCGCCCACGCATGAGCCGCGGGCGACGCAGTTTATCGGCAGCATGCTCGGACTTGTTGAAAAGCTCGAGGAAAAGGGGCTTGCCTACGCGGCGGGCAACGGCGACGTGGACTTTGCCGTGCGCAAGTTCCCCTCCTACGGCAAGCTCTCGGGGCGCAACATCGACGAGATGCTCTCCGGGGCGCGCGTCGAAGTCGACTCAAGCAAGCGCGATCCTCTTGACTTCGTGCTCTGGAAGGCGGCCAAGCCCGGGGAGCCGAGCTGGGATTCCAAGTGGGGCAAGGGACGCCCGGGCTGGCACATTGAGTGCTCGGCCATGAGCCGGCACTACCTGGGCGAGACGCTCGACATCCACGGGGGCGGCCCGGATCTTGTCTTTCCGCACCACGAAAACGAAATTGCCCAAAGCGAAGGCGCAAGCGGCGTCACGTTTGCCAATTTCTGGATGCACACGGGTTCGCTTCTGGTGCGCTCGGCCTCGGGCAAGGAAGAAAAGATGAGCAAGTCGCTCGGCAACTTCTGGACCGTGCGCGACGCGCTCAAGGAGACCGATGCGCGCTTTGGCGAAGGCAACGGCAGCGAGGTGCTGCGCTTTTTCCTGCTGCGCACCCACTACAGAAGCCCGATCAGCTTCAGCTCCCAGCTCGTCGAAGACGCCCACAAGGGGCTGCTGCGCTTTTACAGTGCGCTCAAGGGGCGCGGCGCCAAAATCGTTCCCCTTGACTGGAACGACCCCTGGTGCGCGCGCTTTAAGGCGGCCATGGACGAGGACTTCAATACGCCCGAGGCGGTCAGCGTGCTCTTTGAACTTGCGGCTGAGGTGAACCGCACCAACGACGAGAAGCTTACCTGCACGCTCAAGACCCTGGGCGGCATTCTCAACATTCTTCAGATCGAGCCCGAGCACTTTCTCAAGGGCGCGACCGAAGACCTTGACGAGGCGCGCATCGACGCGCTTGTCGCCGAGCGCTCCGCGGCCAAGAAGGCCCGCGACTGGGCGAGGGCCGACGCGATCCGCAACGAGCTCGGCGCCATGGGCATCATCGTCGAAGACGGCCCGCAGGGCTCAAGCTGGCGCAGGGCTTGAGGCACGCACGTCACGATGCAAAAGCAAAGCTCGAGGACCACTTCGCCGCAGGCAAGCCTCGTCTCCTGGTGGGACGAGGCGCTCGGCGCTCTTGAGTCGCGGCCTGCGGCACAGCCCCTTGCCGGACTCATTGCGCTCTCGCGCGAAAAACGCGAGGGGCTTCTTGCAAGCGACGATCTGATGCGAAGCATCGTGCGCGCCGTCTGCGGGCAGCAGGTGAGCAACGCGGTTGCAATGAAACTTGCGGGAAACGTCCTTGCCGCAGCCGGCGGCGCGCGCTCGCTTGACCTCGCGCGAAGCCTCGCTGACCTGGGGCCGCAGGGGCTTGCCTCTTGCGGACTATCAAAAGGCAAGGCTGCGGCGCTTGCCGCTCTCGCGGCACTTTACGCATCCGGAGAAATCAACGAGGCGGCCTGCGCGGCGGCCGCAGACGATGAAATCTCCGAGCGCCTCACGGCCGTCAAGGGCGTGGGTCCCTGGACGGCGCACATGATTTTGATCTTCGGGCTCGGGCGGCCCGACGTTTGGCCCGGAGGCGACTACGGCATCAAGAAGGCTCTCGCCGCCCTTGACATGGTCCCGGGCCCGCATGAAGAGTTTGCGCCCTACCGCACGGCCGCGGCATGGCTGCTGTGGCGCAGCATCACGCAAACTCCTGTACAGTACTGAAAATCCGCGCGCGAATGAGCGGGCGGCGCATTGTTTCGGGCATTTGTCCGCAAGCCGCGCCGCGCTTTTCGAGCACGGCATATAAAAACGAAGGAAACACATATGGCCAAAGCCGTTTTTCTTGAATTCGAAAAAGACTTGGGCGACATTGCCGCCAAGATTGAAAAGCTCGAAACCGAAGAGCTCGACGGCGGCAAATCGAACCGGGAGGAGATCGCAAAGCTCGAAAGGCTCAAGGCGCGGCGCACGGCTGAGATCTACCGCGAGCTCACGCCCTGGCAGACGGCGCTCGTGGCCCGGCACCCGAACCGCCCCTATACGCTTGACTACGTCAATGCGATCTTTGAGGACTTCCACGAACTGCACGGCGACAGGACCTTTGCCGACGATCAGAGCATCGTCGGGGGCTTGGCGCGCTTGGCCGAGCACGCCGTGATGGTGATCGGGCATCAAAAGGGCAGGGATACGCGCGAGCGTACCAAGCGCAACTTCGGCATGACCAAGCCCGAGGGCTACCGCAAGGCGCTGCGGCTCATGAAGCTTGCTGAAAAATTTAATCTTCCCGTCTTTACCTTCGTGGACACCCCCGGGGCCTATCCCGGAATCGACGCCGAGGAGCGCAATCAGTCCGAGGCGATCGGCCGCAACATTTTCGAACTCACCAAGCTCAAGGTGCCGGTGATCTCAACCATCATCGGCGAGGGCGGCTCGGGCGGCGCGCTTGCCATTGCCGTGGCCGATGCGGTCTTTATGCTGCAGTACGCCACCTATTCGGTCATCAGCCCCGAGGGCTGCGCCTCGATTCTCTGGAAGAGCGCCTCAAAGGCTCCCGAGGCCGCGCAGGCGCTGGGCCTTACCGCCGACATGCTCAAGAAAATCGGACTTGTCGACAAGGTGATTTCCGAGCCCATCGGGGGCGCGCACAGCGATCCCAAGCTCATGGCATCAACCTTGAAGAAAGCCTTGGTCGATCAGCTCAAAATCGTCAAGAGCCTCACGACCGAAGAGCTGCACGAAAGGCGCCTGATGCGGCTTTTGAGCTACGGGCGCTTTACCTGCGAAGGACCGCACGCGGCCGCGCGCATCGCAAACCTCTTTGGCGACAAGGACGAAAAGCCCTCTGAAGACAAGCCGGCGGCGAAGGAAGCTGCGCAAGAGAAGCCTGCAGCAGGCGCGCGGACAAAGAGCGCCGCGGCCAAAGGCGGCAAAAAGAGCGCCGCCCGCACCACTGCGGCCGCGCGCAAGACGCCTTCGCGCCCGCGCAAAAAGGCGGCCGCAGCGCCCCTGGCCGCCCAAAGCGACGCGTCTTCCTCAGCCGCTTCGGACTCGGGTGCGGCAGAGCAGACAAAGGGCTCGGAGACTGCGGCAGCAGCGCAGGCTGGTGCGGCAAGCCAAAAGAAGGCGCCCGCAAAGCCTTCGCAGAGGCAGCGCAAGACGTCGGCGACCGCAAAGAGCCGCAAAGTTGCGGCTTTAAAGGCGGCCGACACCGTTGAAAGCGCACCGGCGGCTGCGGGCGAAAAAGAGCCCGCACCTCAAACGGCTCCTGAAGCTGCGCCTGAAGTCCCGGCCGAGGCACCTGCTGCGGCAGAAAACAAATAACCCGGTTTATGGCCAATCCGGCACAAAAGGACGAGGGCGGCCTGGGGGCATGCCAGGGCGCCTTCGCGATGTCCGCTGCGGCCGCCTCTTCCGAGGCGGGCGACAAAGACTCTGCGCTCGCCGCGCCCGAGGCCGGTGCGGCGTCGCAGCGTCCACTGACCACACTGAAGGCAGCCAAGACAGAGGCGACGGCAAAGGCGGCAAAGGCGGCAAAGCCCGCAAAGACCACGAGGGCCTCAAAATCCCGGTCAGGCCGCGTGAAGGCGCTGCGCTCGAGCACGTGCCACCACCTCAAGGCGCTTGTTGAAGAGGCCGTAGAGAGCGTGCGAGAGCGCCGGGCGGCGCGCCCGGATGCGGCGTTTTCCCTTGAGCCCGTCAGTCCCGTGCGCATTGTTTTTGCCTTCTCAGGCGGGCGCGACTCGACGGCGCTTTTAGACATCGTCTCGCGCATCTTTCACGCGCCGGGGCAGACAAGCATCGCTGCGCTCACCGTCGTGCACGTGCACCATGGCTTAAGCCCCAATGCCGACTCCTGGGTTGAGCACGCAAGAGAGTTTTGCAAAGAGCGCCGCCTGCCTCTAGTCGTTGAGCGCGTCTACGTCAATCCCCACGCAGCCGAAGGCATTGAGGCGGCAGCGCGCCAGGCCCGCTATCGGGTGTTGCTGCGCGTGGCCCGCAAAGAGGGCGCCAACATCATCATGACGGCGCACCATCAGGACGACAGAATCGAGACGTTTCTCATTCAGTGGCTTAGAGGAGCCGGCCCCGAGGGACTGGCCGCCATGAGCCCCGTGCGCACGCTTGAGTCGGTGCAGGGGCCTCTTCCCATCGTGCTCGTGCGCCCCTGGCTTACTGTCTCGGGCGAGGAGATCGCCCGCTATGCCCGTCAGGCGCAGCTTGACTGGGTTGAAGACGAATCCAACACCGACACGCGGTTTTTGCGCAACCTCATTCGGCAGGAGCTGTTGCCGCATTTGGACAAGGCGCGCCCTGGGTGGAGAGCCGCTGCGGCCCGCTCGGTGAGCCTCGTCGCGCAAGCCTCGCAGTTAATCAGCAGCATTGGAGAAGAGGACCTCGCCTACTGTGCGGGTAGCAACCCGGCCGCGATCAACATCAGCAGGCTACTCAAGCTTTCCGTACAGCGCCAGGCGATGTGCGTGAGAGCGTGGCTCTCGCACGCAGGCATCAAGGCGCCCTCCAAGGCAAGGCTCGATGAAATGCTCCGCCAGATCCGGCAGACCCACGGCACAAGCCGCATGTGCTTTCTCGTGGGCGGCAAAGAGGTGCGCAGGTGGGGAGAAAATCTTGTGCTCGTCAACGTGCCGGCTCCGGTTCGTGCGGTAGACGCCTTGCAGATGACGCTTGATTGGAGGGGTGAGCCCGAGTTGAGCCTGGGGCTTTGGGGCGGCGTTCTCCGGTTTGAACCGTGCGACGCAAACGAAGACGGCATTGACGGCAGACGCCTGCGCGAAGGCAGGCTCGAAGTGCGCCCTCGAAAAGGGGGAGAAAAAATCAAGCTGCACCGCCTGCGTCCGTCCAGAAACCTAAAGCAGCTCTATCAGGCGGCCAAGATTCCCGCCTTTGAGCGCTCGCGCCTGCCGCTTGTGTGGCTTGACGGCTCGCTTATTTTTGCCGCCGGGCTCGGCGCGGACGTGCGCAAGTTCGCCGACCGAGAGCTCGTCGCCGAGCGCGTTCGCCTCGTTTGGGTGCCCGATGAGCCCCTTATTGCAGGATAAAGCGGCGCATGAAGGCGGCGCGGACAACCTGCGTCAAGCCCAAGTATTTTCAAAATAAACACTTTCGAAATGACTTTATCCAAGCCGCGGCTTTCGAAATCGGCCGAACGCGAGGTCAAGCGCGCCTCTCCGGATCTTTTCAACGACCAGATGCTCGTTGACAGCGGCGATCTCATTGCCGGCGTTGATGAAGCGGGCAGGGGGCCGCTTGCCGGCCCCGTCGTGGCGGCCGCCGTGATCCTTGACCCCATGAATCCCATTGAGGGGCTGCGCGACAGCAAAAAGCTCAAGCCTGCCGTGCGCGAAAAGCTCGCCCAGGAAATCAAGCAAAAGGCGCTCTGTTGGAGCATTGCGCACGCAAGCGTGGAGGAGATCGACACGCTCAACATTTTGCAGGCAACGCTGCTTGCCATGAAGCGGGCCATTCTGGGCTTGAAGATTGAACCCAATTTGATCCTTGTCGACGGCAACCGGCTCCCAAAAATGAACCTGCGCATGAACGCCGTGGTCAAGGGCGACGACAAGATCCCCGCCATCTCGGCGGCTTCAATTCTTGCCAAAACAACGCGAGACGCGGCCATGGTCGAGCTCGATGCACGCTACCCCGAATACGGCTTTGCCAAGCACAAGGGCTACGGCGTCAAGCAGCACATCGAAGCCATCCGCCGCTGCGGCGTGCTGCCGGTGCACCGCAAGAGCTTTTCTCCCGTCAAGGAAATCGTGGCGGGCGACGAGCTCGAAGGCCTTGACGCCCGATAGACGACTTCGGGCGCAGACTGCTTCATCTTTAATTTCTTTTGGTGAAAACAAGCCGCAGGCCCTTGGGGACGTTGCCGACACCACCGCTGCAGTCTTTTGCCTAATGGATCCCATTTGTTGCACAAGAATACCGACGAGGTAGGATTTTGTTGCAAATTTGGTGACACTTGCGCCGGGTGCGTCTACGGCGCGAATCGCGTGCTTTTTTCACGGCGCTGTTGCAGGGCTTTTCCCTTTGTTTCAAGTGATTGCAGGGCAGCGAAGGCATTCTCCGGACGCGCTTTGCGGGCGCTGCAGCCTGCGCCTTTTTTCAAGATTTGCGCGGTGTTGATTGTTTTTGTACGTCTCTGCAAGGGATAATGCGCAAACTTGTCAGCGGCCGGCAGTCCGCGGCAGGAAGAAAATTTCAAACCGGAGAATAAGTTAAATGAAAAAGACTCTCATCGCCTTGGCCGCCGCGACGCTGGCCAGCACCGGAGCGATGGCTGCGCAGGTCGAAATCGGCGGCCTGATCGACGGAGGCTTCGCCTACAACAACGTCAACCGCATGGGGCAGGGGACCACGGAAACCTTTACCGAGGATTTCGGCAACCACAACGGCTCGCGCTTTATCTTCAAGGGTTCTGAAGAGCTCTCCGCGGGCTACACCGCAAGCTTTTATCTTGAAAACGGCTTTAGCGGCGACACGGGCGAGCTCGGCCAGGGCGGCCGTCTCTTTGGACGTGAAGCGCGCCTGAGCCTTGAGACTCCCTACGGCACGATCAGTATGGGCCGCATGGGCGCCCTGACGGCCGGCATGGGCACCTACGACATCTTCCAGTACTACGGCGACAGCTTCGACGGCGGCTGGAATCATGCCGTGGACATCAACAACTGGCTCGGTCGCGACCGCTACGACAACATGATCACCCTGGTGACCCCGAACATGGCGGGCTTCACGGGCTATCTGCAGTACTCCTTCGGCACCAACAGCCTTGACAAGAGTGATGACGCGACGCCCGGCGAGCGCGACAAGAACCGCTACGCCGCTTTGGGCCTTTCCTACGAAAACGGTCCGCTGCGCACCGTCCTCGTTCTTGACACGATCATGCGCAAGCAGTGGGATGACGGCAAGCCTTTCAATGAAAACCTTGACGACGCCATGGCGGTGAGCCTGGGTGTCGGCTACGACTTCGACTTCATGACGCTCTACTTCGGCGCCCAGTACGGCAAGAACGAAACCCAGAGCTTCTTCCTGTCTGACAGCACCATCCAGAAGGCAACTTTGGAAGGCGACAAGTATGAGCGCGGTGAAGACGGCACGGGCGACGGCTACACCCTCGGTCTCGGCGCGGCCTTTCCGCTGCCCTGCGGCACGCTTCGTGCGGCCGTCTACTACGGCGACCTGGAAGTCAACGACTCCATGGGCGAGAAGTACAAGAACTTCAACGCCATCCTCGCGCACGAGTATCCCTTCAGCCCGAAGACCTTCTCCTACATCGGCCTTGCCTACAAGCAGGCCTGGGCCAAGGCCAACGGCGAGAAGTTTGACGAAGAGCGCACCTTCAGCGCCCTCGTGGGCCTTGTGCACCGCTTCTAATCAAGCCTAAAACTATCTCCCAAACACCAAGCGCCTCGTCCGGACGGGTTCCGGCCGGGGCGTTTTGGCTTGTTTACAATGGCCTCAACTTTTTCCTTTTGCCATCAAGGAATTCTCCCGCCATGACCTCCCGCTCCATTGCCGCACTGATTCCCGCCGCCGGCGTCGGCTCCCGCATGCAGGCCGCTCTGCCCAAGCAGTACCTTGAGGTCGCCCCGGGCAAAACAATGCTCGCGGCAGCGGCCGAGCGCCTTGCGAAAGTGGTCGGCGCCGATCATGTCTTTGTGGGCGCGAGTCCTGAGGATGCCTGGATTGACGACGTGGATCTCGGAGGCGCCTCTGTCATGCGCACGGGCGGGGCCACGCGCGCGGCAACCGTGACCAATACGCTCGCGGCTCTTTTGAAGGAAGGAAAAATTGCACCGCACGACCTAGTGCTGGTGCACGATGCGGCGCGCCCCTTGGTCGACCCCAAGGAAGTTCGGGCGCTGGCCGATGCCGTCTGCGCGCACCTTGCAGCAGGGACGGCCGACGGTGCCGTGCTTGCCGTTGCCGTCACAGACACCGTCAAGCGCGCCGACGCCCAGGGCTTTCTCGTTGAGGACGTCGACCGGACGGGGCTTTGGCGCATCGCAACGCCGCAGTGCTTTGAGGCCCAGGCTCTTTTGGATGCCCTGCAGGCGCACCCGGACGTCACCGACGAGTCAAGCGCCGTGCGCCTTGCGGGAGGCAGGGTGGCCGTCATTGCCTGCAGTCCCGACAACATCAAGGTCACGACGCCCTCGGACCTTGAATTTGCGCGCAGACAGCTGCGCGACTCTTGCACCGCATCTCAAGGAAATGCCGGAACCCGCCCCGCTTTTTCCCTGCGCGTGGGCCTGGGCTACGACTCGCACCGGCTTGAGGCCGGGCGCAAATTCATCCTGGGCGGCGTTGAAATTCCCCATGAAAAGGGTCTTGCCGGGCACAGCGACGCCGACGCGCTGCTGCACGCCGTCACCGACGCCATCCTTGGCGCGGCCGGCAAAGGCAACATCGGCATTCTTTTTCCGGATACCGACCCGGCCTTCAAAGGGGCCGACAGCCGCACGCTGCTAAAAGAAGCCTGGCGCGTCGTCTCGCGCGAAGGCTGGCGCGTGGCCAATCTCGACTGCGTGATCGTGGCGCAAAAGCCCAAACTCAATCCACATGTTCCCGCCATGGCAGCCTGCATTGCCGGAATTCTCGGCATCGCGCCCGAGGCGGTCAACATCAAACCCAAGACCAACGAGGGGATGGGCTTTGAGGGGCGGCAGGAAGGGGTGAGCACGCAGGCCGTCGTGCTCCTTACAAAGCCTTGAAGGTGAGGTTTGCGGCGGGAGCAAAGGAAAACGAGCCGTCATTGAAGTGCGCCGTCGCCAAAAGCGCGCTCCCCGCGCTTGCTGCAAGCACAAGCGTCAACAGCACGGAATCGTCGGGGCGCTTGAGAATATGCCGCGTCCAGACGATGGGAGCAGAGCCTTCTCTTTGCCTGGCACTTGTTTGCTCTGAGAGCAAGATCGCCGGCCCTTGGTCCTTTTGCGGTTTGACAAAGCGTGCGCGCATCTTCACGGCGCACTCGCGCAGTCCCCAAAGGGTGTAAAAGCCCAGCACGGGGTCGGCCGCGATCGTTGAAACGGCATCCTCCCCAAAAACGCGGGCAGTCAAATGCTGCGTTGCGCGCGCGGGAATCATGACTTCGGCGTCCAGCGCGCAGGGGCTCTCGGCAATCATCAGGGCAACGGCGCCCGAAGTGTGCGAAATGCTCGCGAAAAACGGCGCTCCATCGACGCTAACCAAACTTGGGGAGCGGGGAGGGTCTTCAAAAACGCGCAGGTCCAGCGTCTTTGCCATCTTGTAGAGAAGAAGGCGGTTAAAGAGAAACTCCCGCCGGCGCTTGGCGCTTAGAAAGCTGCGCGCACGCGCAAGCACCGCCTCGGGCAGGTCCTTCAAGAAGAGGTCATCGTGCTCTTCAGCAGCCTCGAGGCAGAGATTTTCCTCGGGCGAAAACACGACGCAAAGCGCGCAGAGGTCTTCTTCTTTCTTCTGAGACGATAAAGCCGCTTGAGTTAAGCCATTGAGCTTAGCCAATCGCGCGGCGAGAGACGGAGACTTACAGCCGCTCAACATGGATGCCGGCATTCTTTAAGAAATTGATGCCCGCGTCGTCTCGGTACACGTCGTGGTAGTAGACCGCTTCGATCCCGCACTTTTGAATGAGAAGTGCGCAGTGAATGCAGGGACTGTGCGTGATGAAAATGCTCGCGCCCTTGCTTGAGTAGCCGTTGTAGGCAAGTTTGGCAATGGCGTTGAGCTCGGCGTGCTGCACCTCGGGGCGGGTGACGAGCTTGCCGTCGACCTCCATTTCGCAGCAGTTGTCATAGCCTGTGGGCATTCCGTTCCAGCCGAAGCTGATGATGGAGTTGTTCTTGACGATGACGCAGCCCACCTTGAGCCGCTGCGCGTAGCTGCGCTGCGCTGCAATCAACGCGATCTGCATGTACATCGCGTTGTCTTTTTTCACATCCATGAAAGCGTCTCCACAAGCTTTTCTCGATAAAGTATTTTCAAATGTTTGATATTGGAAAATACTCACTGTTCAAAGATCGGCGCCATCCGGGCAAGCGACAAATAATCGATGCCGAGCTCTTGAGCCGTGCTGCGCCAGCCGGAGACGACGTGCCTGAATTCTAAACACATGGTTTTTGCCTGCGCGGGCTTCAATCCGAAGTAGCGGGCTAGCGAAACGGCGTCTTCCGGAGCGACCAAGGTGTTGGAGCCCGCAAGCGGCGTTGAGAGCTGCCGGCACCGGTTGCCGGATAACGCCGGGCAGACAGTCGGCGCGTACATGGGCAAAAGCTTCCAGCCCGCAGCCTCGCGCGTAAACCAAAAGTGATCAAGCCGATCGCGCCGGTTGCCGAC
Source organism: Sutterella sp. (assembly GCA_019418605.1). Classification (GTDB taxonomy): domain Bacteria; phylum Pseudomonadota; class Gammaproteobacteria; order Burkholderiales; family Burkholderiaceae_F; genus Duodenibacillus. The sequence goes on from DYBN01000009.1 coordinate 43,086, forward strand.
GAGGCTGTTAAAGAGAAGCCTTGCAAAGAGCTCCCTGAGATCGTCGGCCGGATGCGCGCCCTCCCGGTTGAGAATGTCCGCCACGTCAAGATACCCCGCGGGATAGGCGCGAGGCCGCGCCCGTGTGGTGCGGCGCCGGGAAACAAGCGTTGCGGCCGAAAGCGCAAGCAGAGGGACGCCCTCGGGCGTCCGGTCAAAGCGCTCTTCCAAAAAGCCGATGTCGGAGAGAAGTTCGGACCCGACAACCTTGATCCCGCACCTTGCGGCAAGCGCGCCCGCAACGACGCTCACGCAGGGATCCAGTCCCAAGCCTCCGGGGGCGATGTCGCCTGAAGACGGCTGGAAAAAACGAAGCACGCGCTCTGAATAGCTCCCGGCGCTCATGGCGACAAGCGCCTTGGGAGATGCGCCGCCGATGTCAGAGGCCGCCGCAAGAAGGAGTTCGGCTTCCCGAGACGTGCGAAGAGTGCCTCCCAAAGCGAGAACTTCGCAGGCGCGGGCTAGTTCCCGGGCGGTTTTCATGCGCTCTTTTTGTTTGCGCGCATCCAACAAAACGGGAGAAAAAGTCGTTTGATTTGAAGGGCTTAGGGGCAGGGCAAGAGAGGAAAAACGGTGCCCGGCGTGCCCGGCGCGCGCCCACAATTGGCTTGGAGCGGTCGGGAGCTCATCCAAATCCAATTTGAGGCCATTTATTTGCACGGACTCCACGAGCCTTGAGAGCCACTTTCCCGGTGCGTGGTCGCACACAAATCCAAAACGGCCGGCCCGGGCCTTCAAAACCGGGTCGACATCGCCGACATCCTGGGGGACGCGAAGCACGCCGCTCACAAGCGGCAGGTCGGCGCCAAGAGAAAAGCCGTGCCGCAGCCACGCATCGTCATATTGAAACGCCATGGCAGAGCGCGGCGCGCCGACCGACGCACGCTGGGGGGCGTCGGACTGCACGACGAGCTGCCCAACGGGGATCGTGCGCTCGGCCGTCCTCAAGCCAATGGGGATGATTTCAGGCATGACTTTTGCGTTCAGGTGTCAGGGGCTTGAAGTTTTCGTCACCGATCAGGCGCCGTCGGAAGACGGTGTCTTTGCCCGGGGCATGCGGATGCGCTTGGGCAGCGATTCCGCCTCCAAGGCGTCGCCCAAGGGGTCGGCGAGCGCAATGTCGGAAAACGGGGTGCCCAGAGAGAGGGCCTGAATGACGGCTGCCACCGAACCGATGGCCACGCCGCAATCGCCTTTTTCTATCTTCACCAATGTCGAGAGCCCGATGCCGGCACGCTCAGCCAGAACGGCCTGGGGGAGGCGGCGCTTCAATCGGGCCACTTTGAGGTTGTAGCCAAGCGCTTCCAAGGATTGCTCAACAGCAAGGGAGGGTCTCATAACATTCAAATCCCGATGATAAAAGTCCGTAACCGTTATGATTATGTTAATTATGTCACCCAAACCCGGCTCTGTCCACGGCCGAAGGGATCGATGGGAAATCATGTGTCTTTACACTGTCCCGGGGCATCCATGGAATTTTTAAACAACACGATTGAAACGATATAGCGATATAACAATTGTAATAAGCTATGTTATCAACTTTCCATCCTGACAAAATGCATCGAGAATTTTGGTGTTGATGCGACAGGTGCTCAAATGTTGTGCATCAGCCCCAGGTAGTCCAATGCCCGCCGTATTCTCGGAATTTACTTCTCTTGATCGATTGGCTATACCTATTGAAGAGCGTTATCAAAATCACATTGCTCCTCGCCTGCTGCGCGCCTGCATGCCTGTCTGATTGCGACTATCAAAATCACGCCGGACCTGCGCAGTGATCCCGATAATGAAAATGATTGTCAGATTCAAAGATTTGGCCTTTCGTCTTTTCTCGTGCATGGCCGAACGGCTCAAAGGCGAAAAGTACAATCGACAAACGGATATCTGAAAATACTTTTTCTTCGCAGCGCACAAAAAAGCCTGAGGCGCGGGCCTCAGGCCAACGGCCGTCCTCGCCGACGGCTCAACAATCAAGGCGAACCTTAGATCTTCTTGTAGATTTCTTCGCCGCCTTCAACAAACCTGCGGCTTTGCTCTTTCAACCCTTCCTTGAGTGCGTCTTCTTCGCTCATGCCGTGCTCCTTTGCCCATTTGCGGACGTCTTCGGTGATGCGCATCGAGCAGAACTGCGGTCCGCACATGCTGCAAAAGTGCGCCTGCTTCATGGCGGGCTTGGGCAGCGTTTCATCGTGATAGGACGCCGCGAGCTCGGGATCGAGACTCAGGTTGAACTGGTCATTCCAGCGAAATTCAAAGCGCGCTTTTGAGATCGCATTGTCGCGAATCTGCGCCCCCGGCAAGCCCTTGGCAAGGTCGGCTGCATGCGCGGCCGCCTTGTAGGTGACGATTCCCGTGCGCACGTCTTCCTTCACCGGCAGCCCCAGGTGCTCCTTGGGCGTGACGTAGCAGAGCATTGCCGTGCCGCGCCAGCCGATCATGGCCGCACCAATGGCGCTCGTGATGTGGTCGTACCCCGGGGCGATGTCTTCAACCAGCGGGCCCAGCGTATAGAAGGGGGCTTCGTCGCAGAGCTCAAGTTCCTTTTCGACGTTGACCATCACGCCCTGCATCGGGATGTGGCCGGGCCCCTCGATGATCACCTGCACGTCATGGCTCCGGGCGATTTTCGTGAGCTCCCCGAGCGTTTCGAGTTCGGCCATCTGCGCCGCATCGTTGGCGTCGTAGATTGATCCCGCCCGCAGGCCGTCGCCCAGGCTCACTGCGACGTCGTAGCTCTTGAGAATCTCGCAGATTTCAGCAAAGTGCGTGTAGATGAAGCTCTCCTCGTGGTGCGCCATGCACCAGCCGGCCATGATGGAGCCGCCGCGGCTCACGATCCCCGTGAGCCTGCGCGCGGTAAGCGGAATCAGCGCAAGGCGCACGCCCGCGTGAATCGTGAAGTAGTCCACGCCTTGCTCGGCCTGCTCGATGAGCGTGTCGCGATAGATTTCCCAATCGAGGTCCGAGGCCTTGCCGCCCACCTTTTCAAGGGCCTGATAAAGCGGCACCGTGCCGATGGGCACGGGGCTGTTGCGCACGATCCATTCGCGGGTTTCGTGAATGTGTTTGCCTGTGGACAAATCCATCACGGTATCCGCGCCCCAGCGCGTGGCCCACAGAAGCTTTTCGACCTCGTCGGCAATGCTCGAGGTGAGAGCACTGTTGCCGATGTTGGCGTTGATCTTGGTGAGAAAGTTTCGGCCGATCACCATCGGCTCGCTTTCCGGATGGTTGATGTTGGCGGGCAAAATGGCGCGGCCCGATGCAATTTCGCTGCGCACGAACTCTCCGGTCACCTCGTTGGCAAAAACCGCTTCGTACGGATATCCCGCATGCTGCGAGAGCAGCGTCCGCCGCACCGGCTCGTCGAGTGCTGCAAGACTTTCGACATAGGCCCTGCGGTTGCAGTTTTCCCGAATCGCCGCAAACTCCATCTCGGGCGTCACGATGCCTGCGCGGGCATAGTGCATCTGCGTGACGTTGGCGCCCGCCCTGGCGCGCAGGGGCTTTCGGGCGTTGGGAAAGCGGATCGCATCAAGCGCGGCGTCCGCGGCGCGCTCGCGCCCGTAGCGGCTTGTGAGCTCTTCGAGCCGCTCGGTGTCGTCGCGCTCGGCAATCCAGACGCTTCGCAGGGGCTTGAGCCCGCGCCGGATGTCGACTTCCTGCGCGGGGTCGCCGAAGTCGCCCGAGGTGTCGTAGATGAACACGTCGGGATTTTTCTCGTGCGTGCCGTCAAGCTTGAGCGTGTCTTCCTGCGCGACGGCGCGCATCGGCACCCGCAGATCGGGGCGGCTGCCTTGAACATAAACGCGCCGCGAGTTGGGAAACGGGGGAACGAAGCGGCGTGCGGCGGCCGCATCGGGAATGATGTTCTTGACTGCGGCGTCAGACGCCGCCGGGGAGATGGGGATCGTTTTATCCGTCATCGCTTCACCATGCATATGACGGCGGGGTGGGAAAGGGCGCAGGCGCGCGTGCCGGCAAGGCTGCGTTTTAATCGAGCCGCCCGTCCTTCATGCGGCGGGAGACGTCGCGCGCCTGACGATTCCTTGCGTTTCCTCCGCCGATGTTAGTCGGATCAGGTTCTAAGGACTCTCTCAACCAGCGCGCGGATTACGCACCGGTACCCTTGACGCTTGGAAAGTGCCTTCAATTGCGCCCGCAGTCACGCCGCGGGCGGATGCACTATGATGCGGATTCTAGCCGCGGGGCTTTTCTTTGTAACGCCGGATACACCACCACATGCAGCGCACCAACAAGGTTTCGTCCAAAGACATCGACAAAGTCGCCAAGATTCTTTTCGTCTGCTTTCTGCTCTGGGCGCTGTGGCTTGAGTTTTCACCCAAGCCCGAACCCGGCGTTGAGGAGCTGGCAAAGGCAAACCTCATCATGAAGTCTTCGCCCACGCCTGAAGATAAAAAGCGCGCCTGCGCGCTTTACGCCGCCTCCGTGCGCCAGGGCAACAAAGCCGCCGCCATCGGTCTGAGCGATTGCGTGCGGGATTCCGAAGCCGGCACCGAAACCTCGCGAAAGGCGCTGCGCTACATGCTGCTCACGCAGGCAATCGGCGCGCGCAACACCGACCGCAACCCCGAAGAGGAAAGAAAGGCGCTGGGGCTTACGATCGACGAAATCAATGAGGCGCGCCGCATCAACATCACGGCCATTCTCAACGGAGACATCTCGGCCGAGGATCTTGCGGGCGCCGTGGTGGTGAAGTCGGAATAAATTTCAATCGTGCATTGCCGGGGCTGCAGCGCGCTTTCATGATTTTGAGCGGCCTTCGTTTTGCACTGCTTAACCCAAGGAACAGATTTTCCCGTGACCACGACAAATTCATTGCAGAAACCAGGCGACCCCGTCGCCTACTACAACGCGCTGCACCCTCTGGCGGAGGTAAGCGGCAGGGAAGAGCGTACGGGGCGCTTTATTGCCGCCGCGCTTGAAAAGCTCGGCATCGCCTGCCGCTGCGGCGTGGGCGGCCACGGGGTCGTGGCTGAAATCGACTCGGGAAAGCCGGGCCCCGGCGTGATGTTTCGCGCCGACATGGATGCGCTGCCCTACGCCAATGCCGACGGCTCGATGACGGCCGTGCACGCCTGCGGGCACGATGCGCACTGCTCGATGCTTCTTGCCGCCGCGCCGGTTTTAAAGGATGTCGTCAAGCGCGGGAAATTAAAGCTCGTCTTTCAGCCCGGCGAAGAAGACTTGACCGGGGCGCTCGCCATGATCCGCGATGGCGTCCTCGAGGGAGTTGACATCGCCATTGGCGCGCATATTCGGCCGGCCTCCGACATTCCCGCGGGCTACATGACGCCCGAGGTGATGCACGTTGCCTGTGCGACGATTCGCGTGCGCTTTCAGGGCGCGACGGCCCACGCCTCCCGCCCGCAGCAGGGCGTCAATCCGATTGACATGGCCGCAAGCTACATCTCGATGGTCAACGCCATCCGGCTCGACCCCAACGCGAGCTGGTCCACAAAGGCCACGCGCATCACGGGCGAGCCCGGCGCGACCAACAGCCTGAGCGCCTGGTGCGAGGTGGTGTTTGACCTGCGCGCGCAGACCAATCCGCTGCTGACGGCCATGCTCGAGCGCATGCAAGCCATGGCGCAGAGCACGGCGCTTGCCTTCGGCGGAAAGCTTGAGTGGACGCAGATCGACTACTGCCCGGCCTCGGACTACGATCCGGAGCTCGTGGAGATGATCCGGCAGAGCATCGTCGAAGAGCTCGGAGAAGACAAGCTTGCTTCCGCCAGCGGCGGGGGCGGGGAGGACTTTCACTTCTACAAGATTGAAAAGCCCTCGGTGCGCACCGCGTACTTCGGGGTCGGCGTCGGCGCCGCCCCGGGACTGCACAAGCGCGACATGACGTTAAAGACGCAGTACCTTGCAAACGGCGTGCGGCTTTGGATTACCCTTGCCGACAAACTCCTCGGGCAGGAGAAGGCGCAGTAGAACTCTAAAAAGGCGCAAGGCTCATGCAGACATCTCATCGTGGTTCGCTCATATTGACGCTCTGTGCGGCCGTGATCGTCCTTGCGGCCTGCGCCAACGGCAACGTGCGCATCAAGGACATGACCGCCTCGGAGGTCTCGCGCCTTGTCGTGGACAATCAAACGACGCTGCATGCGCTCATCGAAAGGCTGGGCGAGCCCGGTGCGGCCGTCACCGACGCCGACGGCGTGCAGACATTTGAGTTCTACTGGGTCAAGAGCAGTCCGTCGCCTCTGGTGGTCATTCCCTTTAACTTCGTGCCCGAGTATCCGACCACGAAGAAGTCCCTGCGCGTCTGGGTTAACAAGGAGGGCGTCGTCACCCGCCATGAGCTCTCGGGCGTGTACTACATCTACCGCCGCCCCTGGATCGGCACCGACAGCGCGCACAGCTTCCGGGTGCTGACGCCCGAAGAGCTCGACGATCTGGTCGATCCGACCGATACCGCACAGACCGAACAAAAGAGCTCGCCCGACGCGGACGGTCTGGACAAGGTAAATCCGGCAAAGGAAAATCCGGAAAACCTGGCGGCGGAGCCTGAAAATTCGGTTGCCTTTGAAGTGCAGGACTCGGCGGGGGAGGCTGAAGCCAAACCCACGCCTCAATCCGACGGCAAGCCCCAAGGACAGCCCCTTCAGTTTGCCCATGCCGCCAATGGTGTCGATCCCGGCGTTTCGTCCCCTGCGGGAGATGCCAGCGGCAATGTCTTCCCCGGCGCCGCACCGCATGCTGAAACCGCCCCAACCCTGAGAATCCAATGAAGCGCCGAGAGCTTTTTGTGATGGCCTTGAAGGGCTTGTCGCTGTCTGCGGCTGCAGGAGTGCTGGCAGCCTGTGCGCCGGTGCTTGAAAATCCGGCCGCGGCGCCGGACGCGGCCTTTACGCCCGCCGGCGTCGACGAAAGGCTCAAGGGCGTGCGCACCCTGGCCGAGGTTTCGGCTCTCTACGGCGACTCCACGCGCACCTTTGCATCTTCAAGAGAGGGAAACAGCGTCGCCGTTTGGGAGTGGATGGGCTTTCGCCCCTCGTTTCACGCCAAGAAGTCGGTGCGCTCCTACTGCACGCCCACGGTGAAAAAGGAGCTGCAGGTGCTCTGCGACGCCGACAAGAACGTGCTCGACTATCGGCTGGTCGGCATGTTCTACGTGCAGTACCGCCTGCCAGGTCTCTCGGCCCGGGCCAAGGAGCTGCGCATGCTCGATGCCGCGGAGCTTGCCTCTTTTCGCGTGCCGGTCGCCGCTGAAGAAGACTGGCGCGAAGTCAATGCGTACTACGAAAGGCGAGGGGAAAAGAGCGGGGAAACGACTGAAGATATGAGTGCTCCGGCCTACGGGAGTCAGGCGCCTGCAGCGCAGCCCGCCTCCGGCGCGCCTGCCTCCGAATCCCCGGAAGGACTCTCCGAAGAAGCGTCGGCGCCCCACGAGGACAGCCAGCTCCAGAAGCCTCAGGCCCCGCAGGCGGCGCCCGAGGCCGGCCAATCCTCGGACAAATGGACGCGGCTTATGTAAGCTTCGGTCAGTTTTGCCTTTTTCCCTTTCTTCTGCGCCCTCTTGCGGCGGCGCAGGGACACTTTGAAAATTTCTTCAAGCGGCTTTTTCCCACCAGGAAACCCTTGCCCGGCAAAGCCGCTTGAACGACTTGACACAACTATTTCACGCAGCGCTTCAATGGCCGTCTTATCCACGCTTGAAAACTACCGAGCCATGCGCTCGCGCCCGATGTGGACGCTGCTTGCCTCGGACACGGCTCCCGAGACGCTTGCCATCCTGCAGACGCTCCTCTATCAAGATGAAAAGAGTCTGCCGGCTTCGGTCTTCATCACGCGGCTCACCGAAATTCTCAATCAAATCTCAAACGAAACGGTCGAGGCGGCGCAGGCTTCGGCGCGCGCCAACAACTGGAGAAAGAGCGGCTGGCTCGTCATCCGCTACACCGAGGGGCAGGATGAGCCCGTCTATGAGCTCACGAGCGCCGCGCACGAGGCGATCCGCTTTATTTCCGGGCAGCGCGGCAACCGCGTCTCGCCCACCGAAAGCCGCCTTGAGCTTGTCATTCACGCCATCCGCAAGCTCGTGCTCGACACCGACGTCAACATTGAAGAGCGCGTGGCGATACTCGAAGAGGACCGCAGACGCATCGACGAGCAGATTGCCGATCTCAGGCAGGGCAAGGTGAGCCTTGCAAGCGACGCGGAGGTCAAGGCCCAGATCTACGATCTGCTGGAGATGCTCGAAAATCTCAACGGCGACTTCTACCGCGTGCGCGACCGCTTCCGGGAGCTCTCAAGCGAGCTGCACGAAGACATCATGCGCAACGACGGCACCGCAGGCAGCATTCTCGAGGAGTTCTTCGCGGGCTACGACCGCATTTCGGAAAGCGAGGAGGGGAAAACGTTCCGCGCCTTCTACACGTTCCTCAACAACCCGGTGGCCGTCGCCCAGATCGAAGAGTCGGTCGACGCGCTGCGCGAGCGCGACTTCTGGGGCGGCCTCATGAACGAAAAGGACCGCAAGGACATCGCCTTCATGCGGCGCAACCTGAACCTGCGCGCGCGGGAGACGCAAAACGTCATGCGGCTTCTCGCCTCGTCCTTAAAGCACGTTGTGCAAAGCCGCGACTATCAGCAAAACCGGCGCGTCGCGCAGCTCATCAATGAAGCCCGGCGCAAGGCTCTCGACATCCGCGAGGAGGTCAATCCCCAAAAGAGCGTGTTCGTGCTGCCGCGCAGCTCGGTCAAGGTCACGAGCGCGGCAAGCCTCAATCTCTACGACCCTCTCACCGAAGCCACCTACGAGTCGATGCTTGCGGCCACGCAAGCCGAAGTCGACCTGGGAGAGCTCGCCCGGCGCGTGCAGGCTGCCGAAATCAACTACCCGTGGCTTAAATCCTGCATTCTCGACGTGCTCGAGACCCGCGAATGCGCAAGCGTGGCCGACGTGCTCGAGGCGCACCCGGCAAATCAGGGGCTTGCAAGCGTCGTGGGCTTGGTAAGCCTTGCGCTGCGCTACGGCGTCATGGTGCCCGAACAGAGCCTTGCCGTGCACTGGGTCGACAGGCTCGGGCAGAGCGTCAAGGCACACATCCCGATGCTGCTTTTTGATGCGAGAACGAAGGAAAAGCTCTCAAGGCAGACAAAATCCGCTCTCTTTTTGCGCGAAAACGAGAAAAATTCATAGAAAAAATACATGGCTAGCAAGAAAGAATCTTCCGTCCTTGAAGAGCCCTTTGTGCTCTCCGAGGCCGCAGGCTTTGAGCCGCTCTTTGAGGGCGATCAGGGCACGCTCACGTTCGATCAGCGGCAGCTGCTTGTCTTCCTGCTGCGCGGCCCGTATCTGCTCAAGGCCGACCGGCCGCACGTCTGGAACACGCTTGTGATGAGCCGCGAGCGCATCGAAGAGATGCTCAACAACCTCTTTTTGACGCTTGTCTTCGACGAAGAGCTCGGCATCGCCTTCTGCCGGCAGGCCGATGCGGGCGATCTGCAGGTGCCGCAGCTCTTGCGGGAATTTCACCTCACGTACCTTGATTCCGTGCTATTGCTCGAGATGCGCCAGAGGCTCTCCGAGGCCGAGAAACGAGGCGAGCGCGGCATCATCTCGATGGATTCGATCGAGGAGATTTTGAAAACCTTCGACGCCGCCTCGAGAACGAACGAGCGGCAGTTCAAGCAGCACGTCAACGCCGTCTTGAGCCGCCTGCAGGAGCGGCGCCTTTTAAAGAAGGCCGGGCAGTCGCACATGTTTGAGATCAGCCCCGTGCTGCGGCTTGTTTTCAACGCCGAAGAGATTGGCTCCTTAAAGGAGGCCTATGCGGCCAAGGCCGTGCGCGATCTTGAGGCTAGCGAAGCTCTGGGGCCCGCGGCGCGCCGCGCAAAGCGAAGCCGCGGCGCGGCCTCCGAGAATCAGGATGCGCAGAGCTCGGCCTTCGTTGAAGACACAGCCGACGACAGCGACGATCCGGCCTGAAGCGGGTGACGATTTGAACTTTCCTTTGATGCAAGCCTTATGAGCAACAGTTCCATCAGCCTTTTTGCGGGCGAAGCCGCCGAGCAGTTTCGCCTTGTGCGCTTTCAGCTCTACAACTGGGGCACCTTCAGCGGCCTGCACGACATCGCCATTTCGCCCGAGGGACAGCTCTTTATCGGCGGCTCGGGTTCGGGCAAGTCGACGCTTCTTGATGCGATGAGCGTGCTGCTCACGCCCGGGCAGATCAACTTCAACGCGGCCGCCCGCGAAGGAGAAAAGAAGTCCGACCGCACGGTGCTCTCCTACATGCGCGGCGCCTGGACCACGCAGCAAGACGACGAGGGCAGGGCCGTGACGCAGTACCTGCGAAAGCTCTCGACCTGGAGCGCCATTGCGCTTACCTACAAAAATGACTTTCAGGTCGTCACGCTCATGTTCGTGGCGATCATCCGGGGCGCGAGCAACGAAGACGCCCGCGTCAACCGCTTCTACTACGTCATTCCGGAAAACTTCGACATCAAGCGGCTTGAGCCCTTCTCCGAACACGACTACGACTGGCGCTTCATCCGCAAGGAGATCGGGCAGGGGAAGTCCTTTCCGCGCTTTGCGCCGTACTGCGAGTACTTTCGCAAAATCTTCGGCATCGAGGAAGACACGGTCCTCAAGCTCCTGCACAAGGCGCAGTCGGCGCGAAACTTGGGCGACTTAAACGACTTTCTGCGCAAGTTCATGCTCGATACGCCGGGCACGTTCGAGGTTGCCGACACCCTTGTCAACGAATTCTCCGAGCTCTACGCCGCCCACGAGTCGGTCGTCAAGGCGCGCGATCAGGTGGCGGTGCTCACCGAGGCGCGCCGCCACAACGACGCCATGCTGGCCCTGCAGCAGGAAAAGCGCACCAACGAGGCAATGATCGAGCTGCTCGACGACTGGCGGGCGCTTCACATGGTCGATCTCATCTCAAAGGAAATGCCCAGGGCGCAGAAGGCCGAAAAGCGCGAGCGCGACGCCTACGAGGGGCTTCAAAAAGAGGGTGAAGCGCTTGAAACGACCTTGAATGCGCTCCTTCGCGAGTACTACGAAAAAGGGGGGGATCGGATCGTTCGGCTTCAAAGCGACCTTGAGCGCGACAGCGCGGCGCTTTCCAAGGCGCAGAGCGCGCGGGCGCGCTACGAGGACATCCTGAGCGAGCTCTCGCTTGCCGCCCCCATCACCCGAGACGAATTTCAGAGCACGGGCGCCGCGCTCTCCGACAGAATCGAAACCTCCACAGGCGAACTTTCGTCGCTGAGAGAGGAACGCGATCAGCTCGTCGCTTCCCGCCACGACAACGAGGTGGCCTTCAAGGCGCTTCGCGAAGAAATCGAGGCCATGCAAAAGAGTCCCTCGAACATCCCCGCCCGACAGCTGCAGTTAAGAGAAAAGCTTGCTGCGGCGCTTGAGGTCGACGTCGAGGATCTTCCCTTTGCAGGCGAACTGCTGCAGGTCAAGGACGAAGAGGCGCTCTGGCAGGGCGCCATTGAACGCGTGCTGCACAACTTCGCGCTTTCAATCCTGGTCGACGACTCTCTCTACGCGCAGTTTGCCGCCCTCGTCAATCGGCTCGATCTGCACGGCAGACTCGTCTACCACCGCGTGCAGAAGGTTTCGGGCCCGAAGCCCGTCGTCAGCTCCCGCTCTCTTGTCACAAAGCTTGACGTCAAGGAAGGGCGCTGGGCGCCGTGGCTGCTGCGTGAGCTTGCCCAGCGCTTTGACTATGCGTGCGTCGAGTCCGTTGCCGAGTTTAGGGAAGCCGAGCGCGCCGTGACCGCCGCAGGCCAGGTCAAGCACAACAAAACCCGGCATGAAAAGGACGACCGCTACGGGATCGACGACCGCACGCGCTGGGTGCTGGGCTTTTCCAACGAGGAAAAGCTCGCCGTCTACAAGGACAAGGCGGGGGCTCTCGCCCAAGCCATCAGCGAGCACCAAAAGAAGATTGCGGGCCTTGAGAAGTCAGAGACGCGCATCCATTCGCTCGTGCGCCTGGCGCAGCGCGCGCTTGACTTTGAGTGGGAGCAAATTGACACGGGGTCGCTTGCCGCAAGCGTTCTTGCGCTCAAAAATGAGCTCGAGACCCTTTTGACAAACGACGAAATCCTCAACGGCATCAAGGCCCGGGAGGAGGAGACGCGCGCACGGCTGCGCACGCTTTCGGTTGAAAAGGAAAGCGCCTACAGCAAATGGCAGGCCGCACAGATGCGCGTTGACGAGCTCGCCCACGAGCTTGAGGAATACAAAAGTCAGATCGACAACCGCGACATCGACCGCAGCCTCATCTCCCGCATCGATCAGAAGGCCGCCGAGCTCGAGCTTGGCATGACGCTTGCCACGCTCACCAAAACCCGAGAGCGCCTTTTCGGGCGCTTGAACCAAGCTGCAGAAAAGCTTGCCAACCAAGCTGCCGAAGAGCTCACCGCCTTGCTCAACGTCTTTGCGACCTTCAAGCAGCGCTGGCCCGATGCCGCGCTGCAGCTTGACGCCCGCATTGAAAGCGCGCCCGAATTCTTTGAAAAGCTCGACAACCTGCAGCGCGAGGGCCTGCCCAAGTTCGAGGCCCGCTTCAAGGACCTGCTCAACAACCAGGCAAGGCAAAACCTCACCGACCTCTACCAGGAGATCGACGACGAGCGCAATCTCATCAAGGAGCGTCTGCGCGAGGTCAACAAGTCCTTGGCGCGCGTGGTCTTTAACCGCACGGGCGGCGTGCCCTCGTACTTGAGAATTGCCATTGCAGACCGCAACCTTCCCGAGGTGAAGGAATTCAAGAGCATCCAGCGCTCGATCATGGGCCGCGAGATCGACACGCGCGACACCGAGGCCGCCGAGAGCTACTTCGAGCGCATCAATTCTCTCGTGCAAAAGCTCAACGCCAACAGCAAGGATCCCGCGCAGCTGCGCTGGCGCGACCGCGTGCTCGACGTGCGCCAGCACGTGGAATTCAAGGGCGTGGAATTCGAGCGCGAAGACGAGGGCGGCGAGAGAGTCGTCGAGGTCTATCAGAGCGGGGCGGGTAAGTCGGGCGGCCAGAGGCAAAAGCTCACCGTCATCTGCCTTGCAGCGGCGCTGCGCTATCAGTTGGGCGGCAAGGACAGCGACTATCCGCGCTATGCGCCTGTGATTCTCGACGAGGCCTTCGACAAGGCCGACAGCGAATTTACCGACATTGCGCTTACGATCTTCAAGGACTTTCACTTCCAGCTCATCATCGCAACGCCCGAGAAGTCGGTGATGACGCTCGATCCCTATGTGGGCGGAACAACGTTTGTGAGCTGCCGCAACAGGAACACGTCTTCGGTTTTGAACATCGTCTACGACTCCAAAACTGGGAGCTTTGCAGCCAAGGATGCACCGCAGGAGCGGGGACCGGCGCCGCAGGAGGCGCTCTCGTGAGCATTGCAAAGAACGCAGGCCGCTCGATTGCCGAGGTGAGGGCGCTCGCGGCAACGCGCGCAGGCAGACAGTTTTCCGCCTGGCTCAAGGGAGAGAATTCTCCGAGCCCCGAGACTCCGCTTGAGATTTCAATCGGCATTCCGACCGAGCGTCAGGCGACAGATTCCGTTGTGGCAACGGAAAAGTGGATGCGTGAGTGGCGGCAAAAGGAGCTTCCCGCCGGGGCCATCCTTGTGACCGCGACGGTGACGTGGCGCAGCATGGGCGGAGCAAGGGAGGTTCCCGAGCGAGTGAGGTTTTCTTCTCCCGAGGCCGTTTTCGCCTTTGCCGGACCCAAGGAGGCTCGCGACTGGGAGCGCGCCTCTTTGCGCCTTGTGCTGGCGCGCGAGGCTGGCCTGGCCGGTGCTTTCGCAGCGCTTGCCAATGAACGGCACTTTCTGCTTGAAGCCGACGAGGCGGACTTCAAGCGCTTTCTTGATCTTCTTTCCTGGATGCTTGCGCACCGCCCCGCGGGGTGCTTTGTGCGCGAGGTGCCGGTTCTTGGCGTTGACACCAAGTGGCTTGAGCGGCACAAGGGGATACTGTCCCGGGCGCTTTCGGCTGAAACGGGAGAAGAGATCAAGGCCTCCTGCCTCCTTGAGGCCTGGTCATTTAAGAAGCCTCCCTTGACCGTGCGCGTGCGGCACGCAAACAATTTTGCGGCCGGGATTCCTGCCGAGGCGATGGTGGAGCTGAGCCCGGCCGTCCTCAACCTTCGTGAGCCGCGGGCGGTGCTCATCGTGGAAAACGTCCAGACGGCGTTGAGCCTCGAAGCGCCCGCCGACGTCCCCGTCCTGATGGGGATGGGGTACGGCCTTGAGATTCTTTCGGAAATCCGCTGGATCAAGGACGTGCCGGTGCTCTACTTCGGCGATTTGGACATCCACGGGCTCGACATCCTCTCAAGCCTGCGGGCCATTGTTCCTCAGGCCCGGTCGTTTCTGATGGCCCCTGCGACGTTCGAAGCCTGGCGCGCGCTTGCCGTGCCCGACCCCAACAAGCGCTTTGCAAAGGCGCCCGAACGGCTGACGCCCAACGAGCTGGCTCTTTTTGAGGCCCTCAACGCCAACGGCCTGAGGCTTGAGCAGGAGAGGGTGCCGCTCGCCGTTGTCAATGCCGCCGTGAACGCAGCCGCAGCCGCGGCCGGTCTTTGAAGGACGGAATGCAAAAATCTTTTGCAATAAATCCGTTTAAATTTGTCGAAATAAGGAAAATTTGTAAAAATTTGCCTGATTTTTAATTAAACATAATAGCAGTTATCTTGAATAGCGCATATTTATAAGATTTTTGTTATTTCTTTTTGACTTATTTTCCTGCTCAATTCCTTTAGCTTGAAGCCCTGATTTTCCGATTTGAAATTACCGTCAAGAGACGTTTTTTCAACATCACGTACAAAATGGGAAGGGTGACGCCGGCCGCAGCGTAAAAGAAATGCGTCTGCCAGATGCCTTTCGGACAGTAGTAGTACCAGATGTTGTGCGTGAATTCGTGGAAATTGAAATTGATGGGAAGCCACAATGTCACGATCGCGCAAGCGGCCTTGACAAGGACCATGGCAAGGAGGTGGTGCGTCATAATCTCAAAGGTATGCGCGCCCACCAATGCAACGGCTTTGCTTTTCTCTGCGATCGGCGTCAATACCGCGCACACGCGCAGCCAAAAGAAGATGCCGAGGAATTCCAGGCAAAATGGAAGCAGAACGCCGCCGCGAAAGCCTCTCATCCATGCAATGTCGTTGCCGACAGGACCGCGATAGTAAAGAAGCAGCAGGTACTGCAGCGACATGACGACGAAAAGGAAAATCCACGTATTGACGGAATCAAACATGCGATACTTGCGATAGAGCATGCCGAGCCCGAACATGGGCAGCAAAAACATGCTTCTCGCAAGCAGCAAGTACCATCCGGTATTGTAGCCGTGGCGGGAAAGACTAACCGAAAGTGCGCCGAGCCCCAAATAAATCAGGAAGATGACCCAGGTTCTGTGGTTTTTAAGGAATGCCAGCAGTTTGTGAAGAATGTTGTTGAAAATTTCAACAACAAACAACGGGACCACAAACCATGTGCCGAGGTTGTACATGAATTGGTGCCCGTGCTGCAACGGCTCGATGATGAGGGAATTAAAGCTCAGATCCGCCCCAATTGCCATGCCAAAGGGCTTTAGAGCAGCAACGAGAATTCCGTAGAAGAGATTGCAGAGATAAAACGGAACGATGAGCCGCAAAACCTTGCGCTTGAGATAGTCGAACTGCTTGTCGGCGTTGACGACCTTGTAAAAATATCCCGAACCGAAGGCAAATATTCCAAGGTGAAAGGCGTACGGCGTGAACCAGTCAAAGAGAATGTTGACGCCGCCATTGCCGGCATGGCCCGCCACCACAAAGACGATGGCAATGGCGTAAAGGAGCCGGAACTGAAAGTCTATTGAGCCAGAAGGGCTCGAGGAAGAATATTGCTTATTGGGGGGGGGCAAAGTTTTACGTGAGAATATCATCTTTTTCAATATTTACAGGAGGTTGCCAAGTTCTCGGAACAGCCCTCAGGCAAGCGCCGCAGGCAGAAATCCTAGCACAGTTTCAGCACGACCACATTGCAGCGAACGGAACCGCATAACAGCCGTTTCCAAAGGACAGTACGCTGGGTCCCGAATACAAAACAATTCCCTTGAAGGAAATTCCTTTTTGATCCATGCGGTCTTTAAACCAGTGAAGATGTTTGAAATCTTCTGCATGAATTGTCTGGCTTGACTTTACTTCAATGCCGAGAAGCTCTTTGTTTTCATTTTCGAGAAGAAAATCAATTGATCTTCCTCTTATTTTGAAATGAAAAATTTTCCAAAGCGGATGCAAATCGATTTCAGCCGACAGCTGGCTGCAGCACCATGTTTTA
This sequence comes from Sutterella sp., assembly GCA_019418605.1. Taxonomy (GTDB): domain Bacteria; phylum Pseudomonadota; class Gammaproteobacteria; order Burkholderiales; family Burkholderiaceae_F; genus Duodenibacillus. The sequence goes on from DYBN01000009.1 coordinate 59,442, forward strand.
ACAAGACTTTCCAAATAATCGACGCCTTCGCGGGAATAGTCGAGCAACACGCAATCAGCATTCGTTTTGTTTAAAATATGGGCCATCAAGCCGGAGTCTTCCATAAAAAGCTTCGACCGCTTTGTTGTTCGATCGAAGTCCTCGTCCAACCAAGCGGGGATTTCGTCGATTAGAAACATGGATTTCAGCACATTGACATATTTAAGGAGCGTTTGCCAATTTTTTTCCAATTGTTTTGCCATTTGCGACGCATTGTGCGGCTTGCTTGAATTTTCCGCCAAATAGGAAAGCAATGTGCTGAGCAGCTCCTTACGGCGAATCGACCACTGATTTTTCATGTCAGCGACAATTTGGTGATCGACATAGTCTGTGAGCCATGCGCTGCGCGCTTCTTTAGACGATTCAAAAATAAACTTCGGGAATCCTCCTTTGATTGCCTCCGTGACAGTATACTTTTTGTTAGCGGTGTCTTTGTCTATGTTAAACGCAAAGTTCCCCTGAAAAATCCTTTCGAGAAAATGGGGTTTTGCTCCAAGCCGTTCGGCGGTCGTTAATGTTCTTAACCGCACAAAATCACCAGCAGCGTCTGCGTCGTTCAAAGCAGGAGAAAGTTTTCGCAAGTCGCATGAGCTGATCAAAAGGAATTGACCTAATTGAGAGCCGCCGTCAGGCGCACGCCTAATTTCGGCAAGGAAAGAAGGTGCTTTTTGGACTTCATCAACCACCAAACATTTGTCTTTGTTTGACTCAATCAGAAATGCCGGATCCTGCAGCGCCGATGCAAGCGTGCATTCTTCTTCAAGGGACAGCACGGCTGCATTGGCAATGCCGGCTTTTTTGACAAGCGTGGTCTTCCCGCATTGCCGGGGACCAATAAGGACGGCAATGCGCTTATTTGCCAGTTCGTTTTTGAGCTTTCGCAATGCCCAACGCTCAATCAGGAAATTTTCACTCATGGCGCGCCGATGTCTGCAGGATCGGGAAAAAAGGGGAGGAGTCGATTGGCCGTTGCGCGTGGTCGGGAATTTCGGCTGTTGAGCGGCGGGCTCAAGCATCCTGAAGGCATGCCTGCCTCCGGAGACGCCGCACAAGGAGTGCGCGACGCCGCGCCGGCCAAGTCGCTCGAGCCGAAAGCGGAAAATTTCTACAACAGACCTTGGCAAAACTCTATAGCAGCCACTGTCGAATTTCTACAGCAGGCGACGGCAAGCCGCTTGGGATTCGGCATGCGGCCTTAACGCCGGCCGCAAGCAACGCCAAATCGAACCGATGCAGGCAAAGACCGCCAAGACAGCGTGCGCTCGGCGCGGCAGCGTGCCTTGCGGCAGCCGACCAGGACAGCGTCGGCAGAGATTGCGAACCAGGCGCGCGCCGTTTGGCACGGCGACAGCGAGATGCGAGAAATCGACCGAAAACGCAAATTTTCAGGCTCTATTCAACATAACTGCTATTATGTTGAGTAATCTAAAGCCCTGAAAATGCGGTTTTTCCAGCGTTTTCGGCCGTTTGTCTGCGCCTGGCCCTCCAACCAAGGCAATGCCTGGCACTGACGGTGCCGTTGCCGCAGCCTCTTGCGGCGGGACAACTACAATGGCCAGCAACGCTTCCACCAACCCAGACCGGTCCATCAGCATGGCAGCAGCACAACCGACTCCGATCAACGTCATCTTGTTCGAGGGCTTTGAGCCGCTCGACGTTTTCGGCCCCGTCGAAGTTTTGGGAGACCTCGAAGACTGTGCCCTCAGGTACTACTCGGCCGAAGGCGGCCTTTCAGGCTGCCGGCAGAACGCACGCGTCATGACGCAGCCCTTTGCGGCAATCGACGCGGGCGGCATTCTCCTTGTGCCTGGCGGCATGGGCACTCGGGCTCTTGTATCTGATACGGCCTGGCTCGAAGAACTTTCCCGCCTTGCCGATCTGGCCTCCTGGGTTTTGTCCGTCTGCACGGGATCGGCCCTGCTTGCCGCCGCAGGAAGCCTTGAGCATCGAGCCGCGACAAGCAACAAGCGCTCGTGGAGCTGGGCCACGCAATTTGGCCGGCAAGTGCACTGGAAGCCTTGCGCGCGCTGGGTGCGAGACGGAAAGTTCTACACGGCCTCAGGCGTTGCCGCAGGCACCGATATGGCGCTTGCCTTCGTGCGGGACGTTTATGGCGCACAAAAAGCGCAGGCCATCGCGCGGCGCATGGAGTATGTCCCCAATCTTGAGGCCGACAACGATCCTTTTGCCGCGTGCGCGGGCTAAAGCCACCGTCTCTGCCCTGTGCAATCGCGCTCGCTTTTGTCCCCTGCTTTCTTTTCAGCGCGAGCAACCACCGGGAAAGTATTTTCGAAAAGAACTTTTCCGATAATCCTATTGTTGGCTGCGGGGGTTTGATGCGCCCTTCTTGCGGTTTTCTTTTGCCGTTTGGCCTGTTTTAACAAGCAACGCGCGGCACGCGCTTGGCAACCGACGTGAGAAGTTCGTAGCCGATCGTGCCGCAAAGCGAGGCCAGGGAATTGACGCAGACGTGCTCGCCCCAAAGCTCGACGTCGCTGCCGACGTGTGCCTCGGGGATGTCGGTGATGTCAATCGTGATCATGTCCATGGAAACCGCACCCGCAATCGCCGCCCGAGCGCCCTCCACCCAAACGGGAGCGCCGTCGGGCATGCACCGGGGATAGCCGTCGGCGTAGCCGCAGGCAACAACGCCGATGCGCGAGGGCCGCTCGGCCTTCCAGCGGCTGCCGTAGCCCACGAATTCGCCGGGAGCAACGTCGCGCACGGCGATGATGCTCGAAGCAAGCGTCATCACGGGGCAAAGAGAGAGCTTTTCTTCAGGCACCGCTGCATCGGGGCTCACGCCGTAGAGCACGATGCCGGCGCGCACGGCGGCGCCTCCCACCTTCTTTTGCATGAGCGTTGCCGCGGAGTTGGCCATGCAAAGCTCGGCAGTGCCGGCAAGGCCCGCCATGCGGCGCAGCTGCTCGTTGACCGTGGCGTACCCCGCCCCTTCGGCAGGCCTCTCGGCATTGGCAAAGTGCGTGACGATGTCGACCACGCAAACGCCCGGAATGCTCTCGAGCTCGGCCTTGACGACGGCAGCCTCCTGCGGCAAAAAGCCAAGACGGTTCATGCCGGAATTGACCTTGATGTGCGCCTTGATCGAGGCCTTGCCGTGGATGCGTGCGGCATTTTTGAGGGCCTCGATCTGCCAGCGCGAGTGCACGAGAGTCTCGGCTCCCAGGCGGATCATTTCGGCAATTTCCGCCACGTCGAAGAACCCCTCGATCAGAAGAATGCGCTTGCTCCAGCCGGCGGCGCGCGCCCTTGCCGCCTCCTGCAGCTCCAGCAGCGCCAACCCATCGGCCTCTTCAAACCCCTTGACGGCGTTTTCAAGTCCGTGACCGTAGGCATCGGCCTTGACAACCGCCCAGACGGTGCGCCCGTGCGCCGCGCTTCTGACCCGGGCAAGGTTCTCGCGCATGGCCTCAATATTGATTCGCGCTGCGATCGGTCTGCTCATGTTCTCCTTCTCTTTTGCGTTAAGTCACGTGAATTCCGGGAGGCTTCTTATTTGTACCCCGATCCGTCCATGACGACCTGAATGGTAGTCTTTGCACAGGCGTTTGGCTACCCGGCTTGAGAAGACTTGAAGCTCCCTCTACGCCCGGGCGGACGACGTCAGCCCTTCCCGGCCCAAAAGGCGCGCGCGCCTACAATGACTGCCGGTTTGTATTGAAGGCAGAGACCCATCATGCGATTTCAATCTCCCGAGGCCATCCAGATTCGCGGCGCGAGCGTACACAATCTCAAAAACATCAGCGTCGATATTCCGCTGGGCAAACTCGTGGGCATTGCCGGCGTCTCGGGCTCCGGGAAGTCCTCTTTGGCGCTTGGCGTACTCTACGCCGAAGGATCAAGGAGATACCTTGAGGCGCTCTCAACCTTTACGCGCAGACGTCTTTCGCAAGCAGGCAAGGCGGCCGTCGACGAAGCGCTGCACGTGCCCGCGGCCATCGCGCTGCACCAGCGCCCGGGGGTGCCGAGCGTGCGCAGCACGTTCGGGACGTCGACCGAACTGCTCAACCATCTGCGCCTGATGTTTTCGCGCCTTGCCTCCCACCCCTGCCCCAACGGGCACCTGCACCCGCCGACAATGGCGGTCGCAGCCGACCAGCCTCTTACCTGTCCCGTGTGCGGAGCCGTCTTTGCGCCTCCCGGGGCGGAATCCTTTGCCTTTAACAGCGACGGAGCCTGTCCGCGCTGCCTTGGGACCGGAATCGTGCGCGAGCTCAACAACGAGGCGATGGTTCCGAACGTGGAGCTCACGCTCGACGAAGGCGCCGTCGAGCCCTGGCGCATGACGGGCATCCGCTGGATGACGCTTGTGGCCGCAGAAATGGGCGTGAGGACCAACGTCCCCTTCAAGGACCTCACGAAAAAGGAAAAGGACATCGTCTTCAACGGCCCGGCCGAGAAGCGGGTCATCTACATCCCGTCCAAAAACGGCAAGCTCTTTGAGCTCAACGCCACCTACCGCAACGCCCGGATGGCCGTGCAGGAGGCCATGAAGAAGGCCGCCACCGAAAAAAGCGTGCAGCGGCTCAACAAGTACTACACGCTCATGCCCTGTCCCGACTGCGAGGGCACGCGCCTGAGCGCAAAGGCCCGCGCCTCGATCCTCAACGGAAAGAACCTTGCCGAGGCCTGTGCAATGCCCTTGGACGAACTTTCGGCCTGGGTGCAGACCATTCCTCAGTCGCTGCCACAAGAAATGCAGCCGATGGCCGAGAGCGTCATCGCGGAATTCAACGAAATCGCCCGGCGCCTGCTGCAGCTGGGGCTGGGGTACTTAAGCCTCGATCGCTCGGGCCCGACGCTCTCAACCGGCGAGCGGCAGCGCGTGCAGTTGGCGCGCGCCGTGCGAAGCCGCACGACGGGCGTGCTCTACGTGCTCGACGAGCCTTCAATCGGCATGCACCCGAGCAATGTCGAGGGGCTTCTTGGCGTCATCGAAGACCTCTTGAGCGACGGCAACTCCGTGGTTTTGGTCGACCACGACGTGCGGGTGCTGCGCGAGAGCGACTTTTTAATCGAAATGGGGCCGCAGGCGGGAAAAGCGGGCGGGCGCATTCTCGCAACTGGCACGGTTGACGAGGTGGCGCGCAACCCGTCTTCCATCATCGGCCCCTTTTTAAGCGGCAGCCAAAAGGTGCGCGTGAGAAACCGCACTCCCGAAGCCGAGATGTTTGACAAAGGCGCGATTGAGCTTAAAACGCGCCCTCTTCACACCGTGGGCGCGCTTGAGGTCAGCATCCCGCGCGGGCGCTTTATTGCGGTCACGGGCGTCTCGGGCTCGGGCAAAACAACGCTGGTGCTCGAGTGCCTGCTGCCGGCTCTTTCAAGCCTCATCAACAAGGAAACGCCGCCCGCACACATCGTCTCGATCAAGGCGCCCGGCATTGCGCGGGCCAACCTCATTGACTCCACGCCCATCGGCGTGAACGTGCGCTCAACCGTCTCGACCTACTCGGGCGTTCTCGATGACTTGAGAAAACTCTACGCAGGACTGCCGCAGGCAAAGGCCCAGGGGCTTGCCGCAGCGGACTTTTCCTACAACACGGGAAAGCTGCGCTGCCCCGCGTGCGACGGCACGGGCTCGATTTCGCTTGACATGCAGTTTTTGCCGGACGTCGACATCGTCTGCCCGAGCTGCGGCGGCGCGCGCTACGCAGATTCTGCAAAGGCCGTGCGCTACCTTGACCGTATTTCGATAGTCGACGCCATGGCAATGACGGTCGACGAAGCGCTCGAAGCCTTTGACGCGGTGCCCTCCGTGCGCGGAAAACTTGCCGTTTTAAAGCGCCTGGGGCTTGGCTATCTCACGTTGGGCGAGTCGACCACCACGCTCTCGGGCGGCGAAGCGCAGCGCTTGAAGCTTGCCTCGGAAATGGGGCGCCGCCAGCAGGATGCGGTCTTTGTCTTTGACGAGCCCACGATTGGACTGCATCCGCTTGACGTCAAGGTGCTCCTTGAGGTGCTCGATGAGTTGGTCGCCCACGGCGCCACCGTCATCGTCATCGAGCACGACCTTGACTTGATTGCCAACGCCGACTGGATTCTCGACATGGGCCCGGGCGGGGGCAAGTACGGCGGCCGCATCGTGGCAAGCGACACGCCCGAGGCTATCGTCTCCAACCCGGAGAGCATCACGGGCAAATATCTTTCAGAAGTGCTGTGAGCTGAGGCTCGCCGAGGCCCTGCGGCGTTTGCAGGGGCAGACTTCTTTGTGATAACCTCAGTTGCCTGAATCTTTCAAAGTTGATGTTAAAAAAGCGAATTATTGGTGGTTTTGATGCTCAATATGCCCATTTCTGAAGAAATTCGATTTGCCAACGACCTGCTCAAGACGCATGTTCTTGACTACTGGCGGGCGCACCCGGAATCCAACATTGCCGAGCTTGCGGTTCCCAAGCTCACCTTTCATGTTTTTGAGCATCCGATTGAAGACCTCAACTGCTTCAACACCCTCTCAACGGGCATCATCCTGCAGGGCGCCAAGCGCGTTCAGGTCGACGGCCGCAACTGGGAATACGGCCGGTGCACGTGGATTTCAACGGCGGCCGACACCCCCTCCTCCTACGAAATTCTTGAAGCCTCGCCCGAGCAACCTTACGTCGCCTGCACGCTGCAGCTCGATCCCCTTTTAATCGGCGACCTGGTGCAGACGCAGCCCGAGATCATTGAAAAGCACGGAAAGCAGAATTTCGCGCACGCAGCGCGCATCTTTACGGTCTCCTCGAGCACGCTTGACGTCATCGAGTGCTTTACCCGGCTCTTCAGGCTTTTGGATACGCCAGAGCAGATTTCTGCAAGAGCGCCGCTTATTTCCCGGGAACTTGCCTACCTGCTTTTGATGAGCCCGCAGGGAGGAGCGCTCACGCACTTCTTTACGCAAAACAGCACGGCCAACCGCATCAACAAGACGATCAACTGGATCAGGCAAAACACGGGCAAGCCCTTTGACATTGATCAGCTCGCCGAAATGGCCCACATGACGCGCTCGACCTTCTACCGGCACTTCAAGACGATCACAAAGCTCTCGCCCCTGCAGTACCACAAGCGGCAGTGTCTGTACCAAGCGCAGCACCTCATGATGACCAAGGGCTACAGCGCCACGCAGGCGGCCTACGAAGTGGGCTACGCAAGCCCCAATCAATTCAGCCGCGAGTACAAGCGCACCTTCGGCATGCCGCCGCGCCAGTTCGTGACGGCGCAGACCAAGACGGCCGCGTCGGCTTAAAGAGCCGGCAAACGCAAGGGGCTCTTCGGCTGAAGGAGCCCCCTTTTTGCCCCTTTTTGGTTTACCCGCCGATCAAGCGCCCTTTGTAGTGCTCGCGGATGTAGGCCATGACAAAGGCAACGCCGCAGGCCACTTCGCGCTCGATCTCCTCGTCGGTAAAAGAGGCTTCAGGCAGGCACAGCGCTCTTTGAAAGAGCTTTCCCCTGAGGCTTTCAAGAAAATGCACCGCCGTCTCCTGAAGTTCGTCCATGGGCGCGTCGATGTGGTTTTCAAGCACCTTGGCAAAGCCGTGGTAGCTTGCTTCAATGCCCGAAGCGTAAAACCAGGCGCCCACTTCGGGAAGGCGCGCTGACTCGGCGTAGATAAGCCGCATGACGGCCACCGACCGCGGCGCAAGGATGCCGCGCAGGAATACGCCCCCGAAGGATTCAAGGTCTTCGACCAAGCCCCGCCCGGGCCGGTAGCCCGCCACGCAGGCCTCGTAGAGGTCGTCTGCCATCATCTCGAGGGCGGCGATAAAAAGCCCCTTCTTGCTTCCAAACGTCCGGTAGACCGTGGCCTTGGAGCCCCCCGCCTTTTCAATGATGCGGTCAACCGAGGCGCCCTCGTAGCCGCAGGCGACGAAAACGTCGATGGCTTCAAGCAAAAGCGCACGGATGCGCTCGCGCCCTTTTTGCGTTTTGGCTGCCTTGCGCAGCATGTGTTCCCTGGGTTGCACGGCTTGGGTTTCTTTTGGCGGAGTTTGTCGTTTGCGGGGGCTTTGGCACGCGCCGCGCAAAATGTGTACGCGTCAGTACCAAATCGGGTATACTCCGAAATTGTACTATGGAGTACAGTTTTAAAACTCAGTCATTGCCAAGGCAAAGCGCCTTTGGCAATTGAAAATAGTCGGGGCACCTTGAGACCAGCGCGCCTCACTGAGCTCATCAGGCCGCACGCCTTTCCCCTTCTCATCATTTTTAATCCTCGCCGCACGAGTGTGATCCAGCATGCAGCGCCGCACTTTTCTTCGCTTGATGTGTTCGGCCGGACTGGCCTCCGGCGCAGTCCTTGCCGGCTGCAGCCAGAAAAAGCCTCTGACGGTGGTCGTGCCCTTTGCCCCGGGCGGCGGCGGCGACGTGCTTGCGCGTCTTGTGATGCAGCCCGTTGAACCGCTCATCTCGCGCCCGGTTGTCTTTGTCAACCGCCCGGGCGCAGGCGGCAACGTCGGCACTCGCGCCGTTGCCCGCGCGGGCGGCGCAGAACCTCTTTTTGGCTATGCAACGAACGGGATCTTGTGCGTCAATCCCCATCTGTACGGCACCAGGGACGCCGCGCCCTTTGATCCCGTCGCTGAACTCAAGGCCGTGGCGGCCTTCACCCGCATGCCGCTCGTGATGGCTCTCAATACGCGCGCCATTGCCGGGGTCGAAGACTTTGAGAGCCTTCTTGCCTATGCCCGCGCCAATCCGGGTGCGCTTGCCTGGGCTTCGGCGGGCGTTGGCACCACAAGCCACATTGCGGGCGAAATCTTTCAGAAACTCTCGGGCATCTCAACGAACCACATCCCGCACGCCGGAGGCGCTGCGGCAGCCAAGGAAGTGCTCGCCGGGCGCATCCCATTTTTCATCGACGTCGCCCCCAACGTGCTGCCGCTTGTGCGCGACGCAAGGCTAAAGCCCCTTGCGGTCACGTCCAAAACGCGCTCCGCGCTCCTGCCCGACGTGCCGACCATGGCCGAGCGCGGCCTTGAAGACTTCAATCTCTTTGCCTGGGACGGCCTCATGGCAAGCAAGACGATGCCTGAGGACATGGTCAACATGGTCCACGAGGCTGCCGGCCGCGTGCTCTCCGACGAGAGAATCAAGGAGCGCCTTGCGCGCCTCGGGGCCGAGCCCATGCCGATGACGCGGGAGGAATTCTCCCAATTCATTGCGCTCGAAGCGCCGCGCTGGGAGCGGTTCGTGAAGACCTTTGCTCCGCCTGAGGATTCCGACGGCCGCCAATCCCCTGCCTGAATCAGGAAGGACGCCGAACGGACAAAAGATTCAACCCTTTTGGTTTTAAACAACTCTTTTCAAACAGGACACCCTACACATGCAGCCGCAGCTTGACACCTCGCACCTGCCGCCCGTTCCCGAATGGAAGAAAGCAGGAGACTTTACCGACATCATCTATGAAAAGTGCGATGAGGGCATCGCCAAGATCACGATCAACCGCCCGCAGGTGCGCAATGCTTTCCGGCCGCTTACCGTGCACGAAATGAGCCTTGCCCTTGCCGACGCCCGGCAGGACGCCGACATTGGCGTCATCATCCTCACGGGCATGGGCGAGAAGGCCTTCTGCTCGGGGGGCGATCAGAAGGTGCGCGGAAACGGCGGCTACGTGGGCGGCGACGGCGTGCCGCGCTTGAACGTCCTTGACTTTCAGCGCGAAATCCGCACCTGCCCCAAGCCCGTGGTGGCGATGGTAGCCGGCTGGTGCGTGGGCGGCGGACACGTCCTGCACATGATTTGCGACCTCACGATCGCCGCGGAAAACGCGATGTTCGGGCAGACGGGCCCGCGCGTGGGCTCCTTTGACGGCGGCTGGGGCGCCTCCTACATGGCCCGCATCGTGGGGCAGAAGAAAGCGCGCGAAATCTGGTTTTTGTGCCGCTTCTACAATGCCCGGGAAGCCCTCGAGATGGGTCTTGTCAACACGGTGGTGCCGCTAGAAGACCTCGAGCGCGAGACGATTCAGTGGTGCCGCGAGATGCTTGCCAACTCGCCTCTGGCAATCCGGTGCCTGAAAGCGGCGCTCAACGCCGACTGCGACGGTCAGGCGGGCCTGCAGGAACTTGCGGGCAACGCCACGCTTCTTTACTACATGACCGAGGAAGGCCGCGAAGGCAAGGAGGCGTTCCTTGAAAAGCGCCGTCCGGACTTCGGCAAGTTCAAGCGCCTGCCTTGAGATTTCCTCTTGCAAAGGAAACGAGAGAAAAGAGTTTTGGATCGATTGGTTTGTCGATATCTGCCATGACCGTTGTCATTGATCCGCAGGAGCCCGAAAGGAGCCTTAGCATCGACGAGGCCGCCCGGGAGCGGCCCGAGGGCGTGTGCCTGCGCATTGCCGGGCACGACATCACGTTTGCCGAGGCTGCAAGGGGCGCGCGCAGCATTCTAAATTCGCTCGTGCTGCCCCCCAAGGGGCGCCCGTATGTGCTGCGCGCAGCCAACGACGTGCCGACGCTTCTTACTTTCTACGCGCTTTTGCAAGCGGGCGTGCCGATGCTGCTTTTGTCGCCCAAGCTCACCGAGGGCGAAGCCGCAAGCTACCTCAAGGCCGCAAGCGCGATCAAGGAGCCCTTGACGGACGAGGCCGCCGTCGTCATCTTTACTTCGGGCACGACGGGCCCGAGCAAGCCCGCCGTCCTTTCGCGCCGTGCGCTTGCCGCCAATGCGCTCGCCGTCTCGCGGCACATTCACATGACCGAAGACGACGTCTGGCTGCTGTCGCTTTCGGCTGCGCGCGTCGGAGGCCTTGGCATCCTCACGCGCTCGCTTGCCTGCCGCAGCGGCGTGGCGCTCGGAGCCAAATATTCCGCGCAGGGCTTTGTCTCGGAACTTGCCGACATGCGGGTGACGATTGCCTCGCTCGTGCCCGCCATGCTCACCGACGTGCTTGACCACTACCCCGACTGGGAGCCTCCGAAGGACTTCAGGCTCCTGCTCGTGGGCGGCTCGGCCTGCCCCGTTCGCCTGCGCCGCGCGGCGCTTGCGCACCGCATTCCCATCGTCACAACCTATGCGATGACGGAAACGGCAAGCAGCGTGGCCATGTCGCCCTATGAGGATTGCCTTACGGACAACTTTGCGGCCGACCGCGCCCTGACCGGGGCCGAGATCCGTCTTTCAGAGAAGAATGAAGTCGAGGTGCGCGGCGCCATGCTCATGAACGGCTACTGGGGGCGCGAGGCCATTTCCCCAGGCTCCTGGCACCGCACGGGCGACATTGCCGACATGGACGCCGACGGGGGACTTCGCATCAAGGCCCGGCAGTCCGAAGTGCTCATCACCGGGGGTGAAAAAGTCTACCCGGCCGAGGTGGAGCTGGCGCTCTCCGAAATCGAAGGCGTTGAAGCCGCGCTTGTGGCCGGCATCCCCGACACCAAGTGGGGCGTCATCGTGGGTGCGCTTCTGGTGGCGCCCGAAGGCGCCGCCCCCATGAAGAGTGAGGAGCTTGCACGAGCCGTGCGCGAGAAGCTTGCAAGCTACAAGTGCCCGCGTCGCGTTGCCTGGGTCAAAGACCTTCCCAAGACCGCCGAGGGCAAGCCCTTGCGCAAGCCCGTGATCTTTGAAGGCAAGCAGCTCGAAACGCTTCACTACACGGGACTGTGACGACAACGGGCGGCCCCAACGCCCTGTCGAAGTCTTATCCATTAAAAAGCCCCGGCGAAGACGCACTTCGCCGGGGCTTTTTCGCACAAGCTGCGCGTGCCGATTTCTGATGCGGGCGGGCTCGGGGAGCTCTTGATGGCTTTGAAGCCCGCCCGGAGAGATTAGTCGGCCTTTTGCGCCTTCTCGTCGTTGTCGGGCTTTTCAGCCTTCTGCGGATTTGCGGCGCTCTTGACCAACACCGCCGCAAAGAACCCGTCGGTGTCGTCGCGGTTGGGAAGCATCACAAAGTCATCTCCCGCAAGCGCCTTTTGGTCGGCGGGCAGCGCCACGCCTTGCTTTGCGAGCACGTCGGTGGCGTTGATGCGCTCAAACTCGGGGTGCCGGGAAAGGAAGTCGTCGACCACCGCCTGGTTTTCCTCCTCAAGCATCGAGCAGGTGGCGTAGACCAAACGGCCGCCCGCTTTCACAAGCTTGGAAGCCTCCTCCAGCACCGACTTTTGCACCGCGTTGATGCGCTGCAGCTCTTCGAGCGACAAGCGCCACTTCAGATCCGGGTTGCGCCGCAGCGTGCCCGTGCCCGTGCAGGGCGCGTCGACCAGCACGCGGTCGAACTTGCCGCGCAGGCGCTTGACGTGATTGTCGTGCTCGTCGCGAATGGCAATCGGGTGCACGTTGGTGAGCCCCGCCCTGCGCAGGCGCGGCTTGATCGCGGCAAGGCGCTTTTCGTTGATGTCAAAGGCGTAGAGCCTGCCGGTGGAGCGCATCAGCGCTCCGACGGCAAGCGTCTTTCCCCCTGCTCCGGCGCAGAAGTCGCAGATCATCTCGCCGCGCCTGGGGCTCAAGAGCCTTGCGATGAGCTGGCTTCCCTCATCCTGCACGTCGATGCGCCCTTCCTGATACATGGGCCAGCGAATGAGCCCGGGCTTGTCCAGAAGCCGGATGCCGTCGGGAGAAAAGCGCATGGGCTGCGCTTCTACGTGGTGCGCCGCGAGCTCTTCGAGCACGTCTTCTCGCTTGGCTTTGAGCGTATTGACGCGAAGGTCAAGCGGCGCCCCCTTGAGGCTTGCCTCGAAAATGGCGGGCGCTTCGTCCTTGTACTGCGCCGTGATCCGCTCATAGAGCCACTGCGGCATTTCCGCCGCAACCCAAGCCGGGGCCTTGGCCATGTCAACCGCAAGCATGTTGGTCACCGGCCCCTTCTCGCGCCCCAGGACCTGGTCGATGAGCGCCTCGCGCCCGTACTGCAAAGCAAGCGTGATGAGCGCGGCCACCCGCGGCGCCTTTTCGGGCTTGACGGGATGCATGCGGTGGCGGATCCCTGCGAGGTGCCGCAGGCCGTAGAAGATCGCCTCGGCAAGAATCGTGCGGTCGCGGCTTCCAAGCTTCGGGTTGGACTTGAAAAAGGCCTTCATGAGGCGATCGGCCGGGCCGTCAAGCTTGAGGATGACGGCATAGGCCCGCGCGAGCTCATCGACAATGAGATTTGTGATGCGCACGCGCTCCGGGTCGCGCTTGACAAGAAGGCCTCCCGAGGAAGAGCCGGCAGAAACAGACCCCGCCTGCTTTTTTTGGCGGTTTTCCTGCAGCTGGCGGCGGCGGGCTGCGATCTGCCGCTCGGTCATGTGCTTTTCCTTTTCATCCTTGACGCGCTTGGTGCGCACCGGACGAAACGGCATTTTGGAGGCGGACTTCGTCTTGCCGTCCTTTTTAAAGGGAGATTGAGTCATGCAAAGATTTCCCGTCTGAAGGCCGCCGGGGCGTTTTCGCCTTGCGCCTTCATGATCAAACAAATTAGGAAGAACGGCTGCCTGCCTAGGCGCTCGGGTCCATCACGGCAAGCGAGAGCGCCGTCGCGTCGTCCATCACGGCGCGGCCGTCTGCCAGGCGCACGGCCCCCGTTGCCACGGCGTGCACGGCCCTGGGGTAGAGAATGTGCTCGAGCTTAAGCCCCCTGTGCGCAAGCGCATCGGGATCGTCGCCAGGCAGCACCGGCACCACGGCCTGCCCGATGATTGCGCCCGAGTCGAGCTCGGGGCTTACGAAGTGCACCGTGCAGCCGTGCACGCGCACGCCGGCTTCAATGGCGCGCGCATGGGTGTCGAGGCCCTTGAAAAGCGGCAGCAGCGCGGGATGAATGTTGAGGATGCGGCCGGGATAACGGCTCACGAAGTGGTTCGTGAGCACGCGCATGAAGCCCGCAAGCACGATGACGGCAGGATCGTACGTGTCGATAATCGCCATCAGAGCGTCTTCAAAGGCCTCGCGCGTATCAAAGAGCTTGTGGTCGACCACCTCGGTGTGAATGCCCATTTCTGACGCCCGGGCAAGCCCTGCGGCCTGAGGACGGTTGCTGATGACGCAGGCGATTTCGATGCCTTCGGCCGCCCAGTTTTCCTTGCGGGCCGCTTCGGCAATGCTGACAAAGTTCGAGCCGCGGCCCGAAATCAAAACGACGATGTTCTTCTTCATGGTTGGGGAAAAGGATGGCCGCACGAAAAGATGGCGCTCATATTGAAAAGAGCGCCGGCCGTGCGGCAAAAATGCGGATGAAGCAGGCCGCTAAAAGCCCTGCGCGCTGCTTGCCGCATGCGCGCGGCTTTTCTTAAATGAGCCTGCTTTTAGGTGCTCATTTTAGGGAGCAAAGCGTGTTTTTGCCGTCTTTTTCCCGCAAAGACGGGCGCCTTGGCAAACTCCTGCGGGCACTTGCCGGCTCTTTCCGGCCCTTGGAGCCCGAAAAGGCTTCCCCAGCCTTTTTGTGCCTCCCGTTGGCCCTGCAGACGCAACGCCTGACAAACCCAAGAGCGGCGCGAAAAAAAGCGCAAAGGAACCTGCAGGATCGTGAGTCCCCCTGCTCTCCTTTGCGCCAAAATTTTCCCTCTCGACTGCACCTTGAGAAAGCCTCAGGGCCTGCAATGAGAGGAGGCCTCGATACCAGCCTCGCTGCTAGCTGTCGGTTCCGTCTTCAAGCGGACGCTGGCCGGGCTTCTTATCGAGAATGCGCACGAGCTGGTACTTGCCGTCGCCCATGCCGATCTCCTTCATGGCCGAGAGCTGCCGCAGGCCCTTGCGCGACTCGATGCGGTTGACAAGCGTGTGCTTCATAAAGTCGGGCATCGCGTACACGAGGTCGATCGAGGCTTGGTCGATCGCAAGCAGATCGGTCGATGCCATGATGCCCAGATCGGGCATCGTGGGCTGGGAGGCAGCCTTGCCCGCGCAGTCGCAGTCAATGGACATGTTGCGCAGCACGTTGATGTAGACGATGTGTTTGCCGAAGTGATCGACAATGCCCTTGCCCGCATCGGCCATGCACTCCATGAACTTCTCGCCGCGCGTCCACTGCCCGTCGGGCGTGACGGCATGCACCTGAGCCTTGCCGTGCGCGCCCGAAGCGCAGCCGATGGAGATATTTTTCAGAGACCCGCCGTAGCCGCCCATGCCGTGCCCCTTGAAATGCGTGAGCACGACCATCGAGTCGTAGTTGAAAAAGTGCGTGCCCACCATGAATTCCTTCAAGTGCAGGCCTCCCTTGACGGGCAGCGGCCGGTCTCCCTCTTCGTCGAGGATGTCGACCGGGCAGAAGGTCCAGCCGTTTTGGGCAATCACCTTGCGGTGGCCCTCGGTCGTTTGGCGCGGGCTCTTGTAGAGCACGTTGCTCTCAACGATCGTGCTCTGCGGAACGGTTGCCTGCAGGTCGCGCACCCAGTCGCGAGGAAGAATGTTGGGGCCGTCGGGCTCGCCCGTGTGCAGCTTGAGCGCCACGCGGCCCGTGATGTCCTTGTTGATGAGCCGGTACATGCGAAGCAGCGCGGCGCTTGAAAGTTCGGGCGTCCAGTAGACGACGGGAACGCCGGAGGCTGCGGCTGCCCCCTCGGCTGCATGAGAAGCCAGAGCCGGTCCCGCCGCCAGAGCGGCGGTGATGGTCTGCAGAAACTCTCTGCGTGATAGTGTGGTCATGGCAATCCTTCCAATATGGTCTTCGTGAACTTGTTTCGCTAAAAGAAAGCCTCAGGCGGCAAGGACTCTTCCGGGCGGGGCTGCGCCCGCCGCTATTTAAAAAACGCGCCGGCGGTCTTTCTCTGATGATCTTTATAGATTGCCGCAGTCCTCAATCGATGCCTGAATTCGTCCTTGCTTTTGCCTATTTCTGTCAGGAAGGGGACGGTGCGCAAAATGAGGCCCCCGGCCTTCTACACTCGCAGCCGTTACAGCACTTTGGAGCACAATCGAAAATGATGAAGACGCGCAAACTCGGCTGCCTGACGGTCTCTGAAATCGGCTTTGGCTGCATGGGCCTCGTGCAGAGCTACCCGCCGTTTCCGACCGAAGAGGAAGCCGTCTCGCTCATTCACAAGGCGATCGATCTGGGGGTGACGTTTTTTGACACCGCCGAGGTCTACGGGCCCTTTAAGGACGAAGAGCTTCTTGGCAAGGCAATCGCCGGGCGCCGCGACGAGGTGGTCGTTGCCACGAAGTTTGGCTTTAACCTCTCGGCAACGAAGACCGACTCGCACGGCTACAGCCTGCAGCTCAACAGCCGCCCCGAGCACATCAGAGAAGCTCTTGAAGGGTCGCTCAAGCGCCTGGGGACGGACCACATCGACCTCTACTACCAGCACCGCGTTGACCCGAACGTTCCGATCGAGGATGTGGCGGGCTGCATGAAGGGTCTCATCGACGAAGGCAAGATCCTTGCCTGGGGGCTTTCAGAAGCCTCCCCCGCCACGATTCGCCGCGCGCACGCCGTCTGCCCCGTGGCGGCGCTGCAAAGCGAGTACTCGCTCTGGTACCGCGACATCGAAAAGGAAATCCTGCCGCTTCTTGAAGAATTGGGGATCGGCCTTGTGCCCTTTAGCCCGCTCGGCAAAGGCGCGCTGGCGCTCAAGGCCGGACAGGAACTCAATCTCCCTGAAAAGGATTTCCGGCGCAGCATTCCGCGCTTTTCCAAGGAAAATCTCACGGGCAACCTTGCGCTCGTTGCTCTCGTGCAGGACTTCGCCCGCCGCAAGGGCACCACGCCCGCGCGCATTGCCCTTGCCTGGCTTCTTGCACAAAAGCCTTGGATCGTGCCGATTCCGGGAACAAAGAAAGTCTCCCGGCTCGAAGAAAATGCCGGCGCCTGCGACGTGTCGTTTACGCCCGATGAGCTCGCCGAGATGCGCCGCGAAATCGACGCCGTCGTGCTCAAGGGAGACCGCTACGGCGCCTCGCAGATGAGCCTGATTGACAAATAATCCGGCGCCTTTAAAGCCGCTCCGCCAAAAGCGCCTCGTCTCACGGAAGCGGCTTGGCGCATCACCCGGACGCTTCACAGCGTCCCTTTGTCCCGCCATCCTTCGCGCAGGTCACGGCCTGGCGCATGAAAAGCGCGTCCCACCCTTTCGTTTCACGAGAGCTTTTGAGCCTGCCTGCGGACGCACGCACGCTTTTCCCTCAGAGGCCCTCTCTCCTTATAATCAGACGATTCGCGACGGCAGCCTGAGGCAGCGTGCTCTTTATCGCATGCCGCTCCTGCCGCTTTCTTTGCGTTTTTATCCGTCCCTCAAGCCTTTTTGCGGAGCCACCCAGAGCAGATGCGCCACGTATTTCGCGGACTCCCCGCTTCCCATCAAAGAGTTGACTGTGCCTTGGCAATCGGCAATTTTGACGGCGTGCACCGCGGTCACCAGCAGCTGCTCAAGATGGTCTGCGAGGCGGCCCGGCAAAGGCATCTTGCAAGCGCCGTGCTCACCTTTGAGCCGCACCCGAGAGAATATTTTGGCGACGAGAGCCTTGTGCGCATCAGCACGCTGCGCGACAAGGTCAATGCCATTGTCTCCTGCGGCATAGAGCGCGTCTATATCCTTCCCTTCGATGCGGCTCTTGCGGGACTCTCTGCAAAGGACTTTGTTGAAAAAATTCTATGCGGTGGCCTTGCCTGCCGCTGGGTGACCGTTGGGGAAAACTTTCAGTTCGGCGCACGCCGCTCGGGCGACGTCAAGGCTCTTGAAACCCTGGCGGCGGCCTGCGGGGCCGAGGCCGTCTGCACGCCGCTTGTGCTCGAGGCCGACGAGCGCATCTCCAGCACGCGCGTGAGAGACGCCATGCAGGCTGGCGACCTTGCGGCTGTTGCCGCCTTGCTCGGGCGCCCCTACACCGTCACCGGGCACGTGATTCACGGCGCGCAGCTAGGGCGCACGCTGGACTTTCCGACGCTTAACATGGCCTTTACCCCGCAGGGCTCCAAGGCCGGTTGTGCGCTGCACGGCTCCTTTGCCGTGCGCATCCGCGGACTCAAGCCCGAGGGCGTTCCCTGCGGCGGCGTGGCGAGCATGGGCTACAAGCCCACGGTAACTAACGAAAAGCGCTGGCTTCTTGAAACGCATGTCTTTGACTACGCGGGCGACGCATACGGAAAGCTGCTGCAGGTGGAGTTCGTGCAAAAGCTTCGAGACGAAAGGAAATTTGAGTCTCTGACAGCTCTAAAAGACGCCATTGCCGCTGATGCGTGCAAGGCCCGGGAGATTCTCGGGCTTTGAGTTGAGAGTAAAGTCAGATTTTCGTAGACCAGCCCTTCGCGCTGAAGCCGCTTGCGGAAGATAGACTCCGCGAGGAAGCCGTGCTTGAGATGTGGTTCAATCTGCTCGTAGGGAATGAGGTCGTGCAGGTGCGGCAATTTAGAAGCGCCCTCAAATAGTGCGACCAGCTCAGGAAAGATTTCCGCCCAGTACTGACAGCAGGCAGGTTGCCAAATTGGCTAAACACTGTTTCGCCAATCTGATCCTCAGAGTAAACACTGCAAAACTGCCGGATGTTTTTTAAGTTTCCAACGGAAAAGCCTTTGCCGAACTTTTTTGTCAAATGGTCAGAGAGCTCTTTCAGTACAGGTCCTCGGAATTCTTGCTGCGCCCGACATGCGACCGTCATATCATAAATTAGTACGCGGCGAATAGAAATACCCTAGCGTTCAGCGGGTTCCGTTACGTACAGATACCACATTTCGCAGCCGCGATCACCGAGATTCATGGCCTAAACTCCTCCGCTTTCTACGTTAAGTGGCTATCTTAGTCACCTGTGTCCACCGGCCATGGCTGCAACCACTTGGAGTCGGCCAGAAACCGCAGTTCCTTGCGTCTGTTAATAGCCGCTGCAGGAGGCGCAAGAAGTCGTTGTTCATAAATCTTTTTGTCGTCTTCGGGTGATCGGCCAAGCCCTGAGCCTGTCTCTTATACACATCTC